>NZ_BAAAFA010000005.1:0-314041 GCF_039523295.1 Colwellia asteriadis
CATGTGTTAAGCCTGCCGCCAGCGTTCAATCTGAGCCATGATCAAACTCTTCAATTAAAAATCGTTTGTGCATCTAAGATGCTGCTCAATGAATTCTGTCGTGATACCAATTCCTAATAAAAGAAGTTGATATCGCATTACATATATAAGTATATATTCGTACCTTATAAATAATATTGCATGAACATCATTCATTGAAGCGTTTTTTTGTTCCGCTTATAAAAGCTAAGAACTTAAGTAAAACATCAATAAAGTGAGTGTTCACACAAATTGCATGATAACTAATTGTTAAAGAAGAAGATAAGAGTCACATTCGCTCATTATCATCGCTACTGGTAAGTAGCGTGCTTGTTGCCGTAGCCCCGAAGCAGGATGCGTATCATACGCCTCCGAGTTTTGATGTCAACCTTTAATTTCAAATTAATTTTAAAATCATTTAAAAGTAAACGTTAAGTGGCTTGTTTATTCGATAATACGAGTAGATAAGCTATCAAAACAGTTCTTTCGGGCTTCTTTTTGGCTGAACCCCTTGGAACTGGAGCGCATTATAGAGAGCTAACTTGAATGCGCAAGGGTTATTTTCATTTTAATGATTTTTTTGTTTTGAATGCTTATTTAACAAACAAAAAAGAGTATTTTGTTCAAAAAACACTCTTCACTTGCAGTGTTTATCTTAAAAGGTAGCTAGCTACATACAAAGGCCGCCATCAATTTCGACAACTCGGCCCGTAAAAAAGTCATTTTCAAAGATGTACTTTGCAGTGTGAGCTATTTCTTCTGCTTCACCTAACCGCCCTACAGGTTTCATTTTTTCCAGTCTATCTCGCATTTCAGGTTTCATAGCATCGGTCATTGCAGTACGTATAACACCTGGTGCAATAGCTCCAACACGAATACCGTGCCTACCAAGCTCCCTTGCCCACGTAGTAGTCATGGCAACAACACCAGCTTTAGCAGCAGCATAGTTAGTTTGTCCGATATTACCACCACGGGCAATTGATGACATATTGATAATCACCCCTGACTTATTTCCTTCTATCATATGCACTGCAGCTTCACGGCCACATAAAAATACGCCAGTTAAATTGACATCAATAACCGATTGAAAGCTCTCTAATGACATTTTTTTACTGACAACGCCATCTTTAGCTTTTACGAACATACCATCTCGCAAGATACCTGCATTATTTACTAATCCGTCAATGCCATTAAAGTCGTGATTGATTTGCTTAAACACTTCTTCTACTGCAGTTTCCTGACTTACATTAGCAAGGTAATACCTTACTTGAGTATTTTCATGCCCTGCGGCATGTACTTGCTTAACGCTTTCTTGTAATTGCTCTTCATTTAAGTCAATCAGTGCAATATTAGCGCCTGACTTTGCGAAATGAATCGCCATAGTTAACCCTAAGCCTTGACCGCCACCAGTGATAACAATTGTTTTATTTTCTAAATTCATAAGATGAGATACTCGCTATTGTCTAATAAGTACTATTTGCTCGGTAAATTGAATACATTAAATATACTGGAAAAATCTTTACTGCCATTGCCTGTATTGGCATGCATAGCGTATAAACTCCGAGCTAAGGCTCCCAAAGGGGTTGATGAATGACTTGCCAACGCGGTTTCCATCGCTAAACCAAGATCTTTAGCCATTAAATCAACCATAAAGCCGCCTTGATAGTTATTTGAAGAAGGAACATTATCCATAACATCAGGACAAGGGTTATAAACATCAAGGGTCCAGTTACTGCCAGAGCTTTTACTCATGATGTTAGATAAGACTTTAGGATCTAAGCCATTCGCCATACCTAACTGTAATGCTTCACTGGTACCAATCATTAATATTGATAGCAGCATATTGTTGCAAGCTTTGGCTATTTGACCAGCGCCATGTTCACCAGCATGAAAAATATTCTTTCCCATTGCTTCAAGTATTGGGCTAGCTTGTTCAAACTCAGCTAAACTACCACCAACCATAAAACTTAATGTTCCTGCAACAGCCCCACCAACGCCTCCTGAAACCGGGGCATCAACAAAACCAATCTTTTTTTGAGCTAGCGCTTGGGCAACTTTACATGAAGTAGCGGCATCAATAGTTGATGAATCTATAACTAAACTGTTTGGCTCTATATAATTAATAAGTCCTGTTTTTTCGGTTAAATATACCGCGTCAACATGTTTACCGGCAGGCAACATAGAAATAATAAACTGTGCGTTTTGAACACACTCGGCAGCTGTCTTTTTAGTTACCGCGCCAGCAGCAACAACTTTACTTACCGCCTCATCAGCCAAGTCAAACACGCAGACTTGGTGGCCTGCTTTCACTAAGTTAATAGCCATTGGGCTACCCATGTTACCTAAACCGATAAAAGCAATATTCGCCATAATGTTCCCTTTAACCTCTTGTATGTTTAATAATTTTTTGGTTTTACCGTCTACTAGGTTAATTTAGCCAGTGGGTGTGTTTCTTTTGACCAAGCCGAGTCAAAAAACCAATCTAGTACGGATTTTTCAATACAATCAACCGATGAGTAACGCCATTGAGGTGTGTTATCTTTGTCGATTAATAAAGCGCGTACACCTTCTAAAAACTCGCCAAAATAACCACATTTTACCGCTAAGTTTAACTCCATTTTAAAACAGTCGGCTAATGGCATACCTTTACCACGCTGCAATTGCGAATACGCTAATTGAGCACTTAACATACTGCCTTTTTGTAATGACTGTTGAGCGCGACTTAACCATTTATCATCGCTATCAATAGCATCAATAGCGCTAACAATATCAATTAATGTGCTTTTATCGACAAGCTGGCTGATCAATGCTTGATGTGACTTTATAGGCGAGCTAGGTAGTTTGTTTACACAACTTTGCTCAAACTCTTGTAGAAGCTGTGATGTTTTATCGTGATTAAGCGGAATAGTTTCTCCCCAATTAATCATTTTAAGTTGCTCAAGCAAGTTTTCTTTATGTTGCTGTTCAATAAAATAATCGGCAAGTTGGCAATATTTAGCATCCGCAGCATTAATAGAGGCACCTGTTAATGCTAAAAACAAACCACAGCCTACTGGCATTTTATTGAGAAAATAACTTCCGCCGACATCAGGGAATAAGCCGATGCTAATTTCAGGCATAGCAATACGTGAACTTTCCGTAACCACACGATGGCTAGCACCAGCCATTAAACCTAGCCCTCCGCCCATAACAATACCACTTCCCCAAACAATAAAAGGCTTGTTGAAGGTATGGATTAAAAAGTCTAGTTGATATTCTTGCGTAAAATATTCTGTAATAATGGGAGAAAAGTGATTATCCGTCGTTAATTGATCAGTTGCTGTATTCGCGTCATGAGTGGCAACATGCTCTTTCATTGCCTGATATAAATGAACAATATCGCCACCTGCGCAAAAAGCTTTTTCTCCTTCACCCTGTAAAAAGACCGCGGCAATATCTTGCTGTTGCTGCCAGCTTAATAACTTAGGGTAAAGTAATGCTATCATTTCACCGCTAAGTGCATTGAGTGATTTGGGAGAGTTAAGTGTAATAACCCCTATTTTTTTTCCGTTATCACAGCTCAACTCTTGAAATATAACTACGTCCGTCATAATTTTCCTATTTGATGTTACTAGTTTTGGCTTTTCGGTACTTTCAACTACTCAACGCTTTATTGGCATTGTATATAAGCAGTACTACTTATTTCGCCAAACGGGTTTTCGTTTTTCGAGAAAGGCTTGCACTCCCTCTTTTTGGTCGTGTGAATCAAATAAATCAACAAAAGCCTGACGTTCGTGTACTAATGCCTGATTAATAGGCATAACACGATTTTTTTGAATTAACTGCTTACAAGCAGTTACCGCTACTGGGCTCTGTTTGGCAACTTTTTCAGCAAGAGCAAGAGCACTAGCTTTACCTTCACCTTGAGCAACGACTTCTTCAACTAAATTGATCAATAATGCTTTTTCAGCATTAAGGCGCTCGCCACATAAAATCATACGCTTAGTCCAACCTTCTCCTACAAGTAATGCAAGATTTTGTGTACCACCAGCGCAAGGTAATAAACCTACCGTTGCTTCAGGCAACGCCATAACAGCATGCGCTTCAGCAATTCGAATATCACATGCTAGCGCAACTTCTAAACCTCCGCCCATGGCGTAGCCATTAATTGCTGAAATAGAAACGCCTCTAAAGTCAGATAAAGTTTCAAACGCTTGACCAAAAATATTACTCATCTGCGCAGCAACTTGTTTATCACCATCGGCAAAAACATTTAAGTCTGCACCCGCTGAAAAAAACTTTTCACCATCACCCGTTAAAACCAAGGCATAAATATTTTTGTCTTCATTTAAGGCTAAAACCAAGTCACGTAAATCAGTTAAACTTTGTGCTGTCCATGTGTGTGCTGGAGGGTTATTAAAGGTAACCACTGCGGTGTGATCAACAACCTCTACTTTTAAATATTGTGATGAATACTCAGACATGTAACTTTTTCTCCTAAATTTTTGGTAAATATGCAGGCAATTATTTCGCTAAAAATACTAAAAAAAGCTAAAGCAGCTGCCCTGCTCCTTCCGTTAATAAGCGACGAGCAATAATAACGCGCATAATTTCATTAGTGCCTTCTAAAATCTGATGAACACGTACATCTCTAAAGTGGCGCTCTAATGGGTATTCTTTAATGTAGCCATAGCCACCGTGAATTTGTAATGCAGCATCACACACTTGAAAACCAATATCGGTTGCAAAACGTTTTGCCATCGCACAATAAGCGGTTTTTTCAGCATCGTTTTGATCCAATTTATAGGCTGCAAGCCTAACAAGTTGTCTAGCTGCAACAAGCTCAGTAGCCATATCAGCTAATTTAAATTGTAAACCTTGAAAGGCGGCAATAGGTTTGCCAAATTGTTCACGTTCCTGCATGTAAGACATCGCAGTATTGAGTGCTTGTTGCGCAGTACCAATAGAACAAGTCGCGATATTTATACGACCGCCATCAAGTCCTTTCATGGCTAAAGTAAAACCATCGCCTTCATTAGCAAGTAAGTTTTCACGAGGTATTTTGACATTATCAAAGGTTATTTGTTTGGTTGGCTGGGCATTCCAGCCCATTTTCTCTTCTGCTTTGCCATAAATAACCCCAGGTGCATCTGCAGGAATAACGACGGCAGACACCCCTTTTGCCCCAGCTTCACCGGTGCGAACCATAACCACTAACACGTCAGTTTCACCAGCGCCTGAAATAAACATTTTTGAACCATTAATAATATAATGTTCGCCTTCAGCTTTAGCACTGGTACGTAATGATGCGGCATCTGAGCCTGAACCCGGTTCAGTTAAACAATATGAAGCGAGTTTTTCACCCGTGACAAGTTCAGCGCACCAAGTATCTTTAACGGCTTTTGTGCCCCAAGTAGCAATCATCCACGTTGCCATGTTATGAATAGTTAACATCGCTGTGGTAGTGGTACACCCCATGGCGAGTTGTTCAAAAATAATTGATGAATCTAATCTACTCAATCCTAAGCCGCCGACTTCTTCTGGCGCATATAGACCACAAAAGCCAAGTTCACCCGCTTTGCTAATAGTTGCTCTGGGAAAAAAGTGCTCTTGATCCCATTGGGCTGCGTAAGGTAATAGTTCGCTGTCACTAAACTGTTTGGCCGTTTCAGCAAACATTTGTTGGTCTTGTGTTAAGTCAAAGTTCATCAATAATTCCTATCGTTAAAAGCATATTCATATATTCAGTAAGTAGTTATTCATCTTTGTGGTATGGTTCAAGTTAAAGAAAAAGCACGCAGTTAACGTTAATCAATAAATACTTCTAACAAATAAATTGCTCCATACCACATAACTGGTAACTACATAACTTCTAATGCGATTGCTGTTGCTTCACCACCACCAATACATAAAGAAGCAACACCTTTTGGCTTACCACCTTCAGTTAACGCTTTATTTTTAAGCGCATGAATTAATGTAACCATAATACGAGCACCACTAGCGCCCAGTGGATGACCTAATGCACAAGCTCCACCATTAACATTTACTTTATTGATATCAAGCGAAAGGTTTTTCACAGCAAGCATAGTTACCATGGCAAAAGCTTCATTAATTTCAAAAAGATCTACCTCTGAAGTTTCCCAGTTAGCTTTCGCAAGCACTTTGGTCATTGCGCCAACTGGCGCTACGGTGAATTCGCTTGGCGCTTGAGCATGAGTTGCATGGGCAACTACTTTACAAAGCGGTGTTAAGCCACGCTTTGTTGCTTCAGATAACTTCATCATCACTAAAGCAGCACCACCATCTGAAATAGAGCTAGAGTTAGCAGCAGTTATAGTGCCGTCTTTTTTAAAAGCGGCGCGTAGCGATGGTATTTTATCAGGGCGTGCATTACCTGGTTGTTCATCGGTATCAATTGTGACTTCTTTACGTCGCTCAATGAACGTAACGGGGGTCACTTCATTTTTAAATGCACCGCTTTCAATCGCCGCATTAGCACGAGATAAAGAGCGAATCGCAAATTCATCCATGGCTTCACGCGTAAAGTTTGAGGCATCAGCCGTTTCTTGAGCAAAGCAGCCCATTGAAATACCATCATAGGCATTTTCAAGGCCATCAAGCATCATATGATCGAGCACTTGACCATGCCCCATACGCATTCCACTTCTGGCATTAGGTAATAGATAAGGTGCATTACTCATGCTTTCCATGCCGCCAGCAACAGCAACATCAATACTGCCTGCTAATAAAGCATCATGTGCTTGCATTGCCGCTTTCATGCCTGAGCCACACACTTTATTTATGGTGGTACATACCGTAGATAACGCTAAACCAGCAGCAATCGATGCTTGACGTGCAGGTGCTTGCTTTAAACCCGCAGGTAAAACACAGCCCATTATCACTTCATCAACTTGATCATTCGCTATATTGGCTTGCGCTACTGCGGCTTTAATTGCGCTTGCGCCCAACTCAGGTGCACTAACGGCAGATAAGCACCCACCAAAGCCCCCCATAGGGGTTCTAACCGCAGAAACAATCACGATAGGATCTGATAATGACATTGTTTTCTCCAACAAAAAGGTTACATAAAAAATACTGATTTAATCAAGACTAACTTAATCACTGCTTTACGCCAACGTAAACTTACTAAGAGATTCTTTTGTTCTCAGCCAAACTGTAAGAAGATAATTACAGTTAAATGTAAAGTTGATTGAACTTAAAAACTCAAGCAATAGCTTAAAATATATAGCATTAGTCTGACCTTATCCCTAGACAGCACTAAAATTAAGAACTAACACAGCATTAATACAGCAAGCTTAAAAAACTAAGTATCTCTATTAACAAAACACCGCACAACTTTACGTTAACGTAAACTTCATATAAGATAAATCAATAAATACAATTTTTGAGAAGAAGTAGATGACTAAAAAGATAAGTTCGCTCAGCTATTCCATTAGTGATTTATCAAAAGAATTTGACATTACTACCCGCAGCATACGTTTTTACGAAGACCAAGGATTAATTGCCCCCTCAAGAAAAGGGCAAACCCGTATCTATAATCAACGCGATAGAGTTCGCCTTAAACTGATTTTACGTGGTAAACGATTAGGGTTTTCATTAGCTGAAACAGGACGACTATTTGAGCTTTATGATGTGGATAAAACCAGTGCAACTCAACTCAATAGCATTATGTCTTTAATATCTGACAAAAAATCTGATTTAAAACAGCAGCTTGATGATATAAACGCCGTATTGATTGAACTCGATGATTTAGAGAATAACTGTAAAGATATTTTATCATCACTAGAAAATAACAAATAACAAATAACAAATAACAAATAACAAATAACAAATAACAAGCTTACAGAACATAAATGAGGAAACACCATGATTTCACGATACAGCTCTCTTAATTTTAATTTAGGCGAAACCGCCGATATGATTCGCGACCAAGTGAATGCATTTGCCCGTGATGAAATAGCCCCTCGTGCCGAAAAAATTGATATTGATAATGAGTTTCCTAATGATTTATGGCGTAAGTTTGGAGACATGGGCTTATTAGGTATTACCGTGCCTGAAGAATTTGGTGGTAGCGGTTTAGGCTATATGGAACATGTTATTGCCATTGAAGAAATAAGCCGTGCCAGTGCCTCGGTAGGTTTAAGCTATGGCGCGCATTCAAACCTTTGTGTAAACCAAATTAATCGCAACGGTAGCCAAGCACAAAAAGAAAAATACTTACCAAAACTTTGCTCTGGTGAACATATTGGCGCACTAGCAATGAGTGAGCCTAACGCAGGCTCGGATGTTGTTAGCATGAAGCTTAGTGCAGTAAAGCAAGGCAATAAATACGTTCTCAATGGTAATAAGATGTGGATCACTAACGGCCCTGACGCTCACACTTATGTTATTTATGCCAAAACAGACCTTAACGCTGGCTCAAAAGGCATGACCGCTTTTATTGTTGAGCGTGATTACCCTGGCTTTTCACGCCATCAAAAATTAGACAAATTAGGTATGCGTGGTTCAAATACCTGTGAGTTGGTTTTCCAAGACTGTGAAGTACCTGAAGAAAATGTTCTCGGAGAAGTTGGTCGTGGCGTGCAAGTACTTATGAGCGGCTTAGATTATGAACGCGTAGTACTTTCTGGTGGTCCATTGGGCATTATGACCGCTTGTATGGATAACGTTATTCCTTATATTCACGACCGAAAACAATTTGGCCAATCCATTGGCGAGTTTCAATTAATTCAGGGCAAAGTTGCTGATATGTACACCCAAATGAATGCCGCTCGCTCTTACGTATATAATGTGGCACAAGCTTGTGACCGTGGTGAAACTACACGTAAAGATGCAGCAGGCGTTATTTTATATAGTGCTGAGCTAGCGACCAAAATGGCACTTGATGCAATTCAAATTTTAGGTGGTAACGGTTATATCAATGAGTTCCCAGTCGCGCGTTTACTGCGTGATGCTAAGCTATATGAAATAGGTGCCGGTACTTCTGAAATTCGCCGTATGTTGATAGGTCGTGAATTATTCAACGAATCTAAGTAATCTAAACTCGGTTTAAGAGATATTTAACAAAGAAGTTAGTAAAAATGGCTGCTAGAGAAACATTTGTTAAGCCGAGAGCAGGTTAAGTAATCATTACTAAGGTAATTTTTTTTTAATAAAACCAATTAAATAATAGGGCTTTCCCGTGGCAAAAATAATTTCAAAAATCAATATTCGAAGTCAGGAGTTTTCTGATAATGCTGCGCATATGCAAACTCAAATTGATGATTTACGCAATAAGCTCAGTGAGATTAAATTAGGTGGTGGTGAACGCAGTCGTCAGCGCCACTTGGAACGGGGTAAACTATTACCACGCGAGCGCATTAATGCGTTATTAGATGAAGGTTCAGCTTTTCTAGAGTTATCACAACTTGCCGCTTATAAAGTGTATGACGATAATGTACCTGCTGCTGGCATTATTACCGGCATTGGTCGAGTATCAGGACAAGAGTGTGTCATTGTTGCCAACGACGCCACCGTCAAAGGCGGCACTTACTACCCTCTTACGGTCAAAAAACACCTTAGAGCACAAGCTATTGCTCAAGAGAATAACCTACCGTGTATTTATTTAGTGGACTCGGGCGGTGCTAACCTGCCCAATCAGGATGATGTTTTCCCTGATAAAGAACATTTTGGTCGTATTTTTTTCAATCAAGCAAATATGTCTGCTAATAATATTCCACAGATTGCCGTAGTCATGGGTTCATGTACTGCCGGTGGCGCTTATGTTCCTGCCATGGCTGATGAGTCAATTATTGTTAAAGAGCAAGGCACTATCTTTTTAGCTGGCCCACCACTAGTAAAAGCAGCAACGGGGGAAGAAGTTAGCGCTGAAGACTTAGGCGGTGCTGATGTGCATTGTCGTACCTCTGGCGTTACTGATCACTATGCTCAAAACGACCACCACGCACTAGATATTGCAAGAGCTGCAGTAAAAAATTTAAATCGCATTAAACCTATTAATATGCACCTGCACGCATTAGATAGTGTAGAAGCGCCAAGTTATGCATGCGAAGAAATCTACGGCATTATCCCAAAAGAGACGAAGCAACCTTACGATGTCCGCGAAATTATTGCTCGAGTAGTTGACGGCAGTAATTTTGATGAGTTTAAAGCGTTGTATGGCACAACCCTTGTCTGTGGTTTTGCAAAAATATTCGGTTATAGTGTTGGCATTGTCGCAAATAACGGCGTGCTTTTTGGTGAATCAGCCGAAAAAGGCGCTCATTTCATTCAACTTTGTGCACAACGTAAAATTCCATTGGTATTTTTACAAAATATTACCGGCTTTATGGTGGGTAAACAGTATGAATCTGGTGGTATTGCCAAGCATGGCGCTAAAATGGTTACCGCAGTTGCAACCGCTCAAGTACCTAAGTTTACCTTACTAATTGGTGGTAGCTTTGGCGCGGGTAATTACGGTATGTGTGGTCGAGCTTATGATCCTCGCTTCTTATTTATGTGGCCTAATGCGCGTATTTCAGTAATGGGTGGCGAACAAGCCGCTGGTGTTATGGCACAAGTCACTCGCGATAAAAAAGCTAAACTCGGTGAGTCTTGGTCAGCAGAGCAAGAGCAAACGTTTAAGCAACCTATTATTGATGACTACGAGCATCAAGGTCACCCTTATTATGCTTCAGCACGTTTATGGGACGACGGTATTATTGACCCTGCCGATACACGTAAAGTGTTGGGTTTAGCTATTTCTGCAGCGCTTAATAAAACCATTGAAGACACCAAGTTTGGTATTTTCAGAATGTAATAAGTTACCGCCGATTTAGCTAACAGAATGTACATCGGTTAGCTCATCAGTGTTGAGGACAATAAAATGATTGATAACATTGCAAATCAAATATCTAACGAAGGTGAAAGTGCAGTACTGTTTAGCGTAGATGACAGCGGCGTCGCTTATGTCACGTTAAACACCCCTGATAAGCATAATGCCTTTGACGATACCATTATTGCCACATTAACCGCCACCTTTAGTGAAATAGCAAAACGTGATGATATTCGCGTGGTTATTTTACAAGCCAACGGTAAAAGCTTTAGCGCAGGTGCTGATTTAGCGTGGATGCAGCGAATGGCAAGCTATAGCTATGAAGATAACTTAAACGATGCCAATAAATTAGCCGTCATGTTAAAAACGCTTAACTTTTTACCACAACCGACCATTGCAAAAATACAAGGAGCCGCTTTTGGTGGTGCTGTTGGTTTAGTCAGCTGCTGTGACATTGCTATTGCAAGTAATAAAGCCAGCTTTTGTTTAAGTGAAGTCAAACTAGGATTAATACCCGCAACCATCAGTCCTTATGTTATTAACGCAATAGGGGTTAAAGCATCGCGACGTTACTTTCAAACTGCCGAACGCTTTTTTGCTGACAAAGCACTACAGCTTGGTTTGGTTGATGAGGTTACAGAGCCTGAGTTATTAAACGATGCGCTAAATGCTATGGTGAAAAAACTGCTTAATAATGGCCCTGATGCCATGGCACAAGCCAAACAGCTTATTTTTGATGTTGCTTACCAGCCCATTAATAACAATTTGCTTGCCGACACCAGTGAGCGTATCGCAAAAATAAGAGTCTCTGCTGAAGGACAAGAAGGTTTAAGTGCCTTTTTTGATAAACGCGCACCCGCATGGCAACACGCTATTACCTCACCTGTTACCGAAAATAAGAGCAAAGGATAACCCTCATGTTTACTAAAATATTAATTGCCAACCGTGGTGAAATTGCTTGTCGAATTATTAAGACCGCCAAAAAAATGGGAATTCTAACGGTTGCGGTTTATTCTGATGCAGATAAAGACGCTTTACATGTACATATGGCAGACGAAGCGATTTACCTTGGTCCCTCGCCTTCGCGTGAGAGCTACTTATTAGGCGATAAAGTTCTTGCTGCTGCGAAAAAAACAGGCGCCCAAGCCATTCATCCTGGTTACGGTTTTTTATCTGAAAACAGTGATTTTTGTCGTGCTTGTAGCGAGCAAAACATTACTTTTATTGGTCCTCCTGTTGGCGCCATTGAAGCGATGGGATCAAAATCTGCTGCTAAAAATATTATGGAAAAAGCACAAGTTCCTTTAGTGCCTGGCTATCATGGTGATGATCAAAACGAACGGGTGTTAAAAAAAGCAGCTGATGACATGGGTTATCCAGTACTACTTAAAGCAACCGCTGGCGGCGGTGGTAAAGGCATGCGACAAGTTTGGTCTGAAAATGAATTTAGTGACGGTTTTGCCGCAGCAAAACGTGAAGCAATGTCATCTTTTGGCGATGATACTATGCTGGTTGAAAAGTACTTAACCCAACCTCGTCATGTAGAAATTCAAGTGTTTTGTGATAACCATAATAATGCTGTTTACCTCTTTGAGCGAGACTGTTCGGTACAACGCCGTCATCAAAAAGTGATTGAAGAAGCACCAGCATTTAACATGAGCGAAGCACTACGCGCTCAAATGGGTGAGTCGGCAATAAAGTCAGCGCAAGCTATTGGCTATCAAGGCGCAGGAACTGTGGAATTCTTACTTGATATTGATGGCTCATTTTACTTTATGGAAATGAATACCCGTTTGCAAGTAGAGCATCCCGTCACAGAAATGATTTCTGGACAAGATTTAGTAGAATGGCAATTGCGTGTTGCCGCTGGTGAGAAGCTCCCCAAATCACAACAAGAACTAACCCTGAACGGCCATGCATTTGAGGCACGTATTTATGCTGAAGACCCAAATAATGACTTTCTTCCTGCCACAGGTACATTAAACCTACTAAAAACGCCAATAGAAAGTTCGCATGTGCGTATTGATACTGGTGTTAGGCAAGGCGATGAGGTGAGTGTTTTTTACGACCCGATGATTGCTAAATTAATTGTATGGGATGAGAGCCGTGCTAAAGCCTTACAACGCCTAACCAAAGCATTAAGAGAATACCGCATTGATGGCGTCACTACCAATATCGACTTTTTATATAATGTTGCGACAACGCAAGCATTTCAGCGAGAGCAAATTGATACCGGCTTTATTGAAAAAAATCAGAGTGCTATTTTTCACCAAGCAACGACAACCGATGAGTGCATGAAAATAACGCATAAACTACCCATTGCGGCATTATTTTTAGTGTTGTCACTCGCGCAAAAATCAAAGAAAAGCGCTTTAAAAAGCTCAGACCCTCACTCCCCTTGGCATCATAGCGATGCTTGGCGTTTAAACGAGCTACACCATCACCGTTTTACGCTTGCCTATGACGAGCAGACATTTCATATTAATGTTGAGCAACAAAGTCGAGCAGAGCAGCGCGACTTTATAATCTACATTCAAAGTGACAGCAGTGACACAAGCCAAAAATTTATCTGCCAAGGTGAATTAATGGGTGAAAATATCATTGCTGTTATTGATGGTCACCGTAGTCAAACAGTGATTGCACAAAGTGATAATAGCCTTAATTTATATCAAGAAGATGGCGTATATAGCTTTACCCAAGTAGTAGCCGATCGTGGACAAAGCAATGAAGCAAGTGTTCATGGCGGCTTAAATGCCCCAATGAATGGCACTATAATCAGCGTGTTAGTTAACGCAGGAGATAATGTTACCAAAGATCAACCATTAATGATTATGGAAGCCATGAAAATGGAACACACCATTAAAGCTCCCTGCAATGGCACCATTAACGAAGTATTTTTCAACACTGGAGATATGGTTGATGGTGGTGCTGCTTTACTTGCTTTTAGCAGTGATAACAGCCCTACTAACAAGGAGCTTTGATAATGAATGATATAACTCAAACCAGCTCACCTACATTACCGACATTCGTTAAAATTGTTGAGGTAGGCCCACGTGATGGCTTGCAAAATGAAGTTATTCCTATCTCAGCACAAGATAAAGTTTCTTTAATAACTCAACTTGCAGATGCAGGTGTGAGTTATATAGAAAGTGGTAGTTTTGTATCACCTAAATGGGTGCCACAAATGGCAACTTCCACTGAAGTTTTTCAAACATTAACACGTAAACCTAGTGTCACTTATGCCGCACTAACACCAAATATGAAAGGGTTTGAAGCGGCAATGGCAGCGGGAGCTGATGAAGTAGCAATATTTGCAGCAGCATCAGAAAGCTTTAGCCAAAAAAACATTAATTGCTCAATTGAGGAAAGCATTACACGCTTTGAGCCAATATTAGCCGCCGCTAAAAATGCCAATATTAAAGTACGCGGTTATGTCTCTTGTGTTGTAGGTTGCCCATACGAAGGAAACATCTCCCCTGATGCCGTCGCTTTGGTTGCTCAAACCTTATACAACAAAGGCTGCTATGAGGTATCACTTGGCGATACTATAGGTGTAGGCACACCAGCGAGTGTAACAAAGATGTTACAGGCAGTTAGCGCACGTGTACCAATGGCTAAACTAGCAGTTCATTTTCATGATACCTATGGCCAAGCGTTAACTAACATTTACGCAGCACTTCAGCTTGGTATAAATGTCGTTGACTCGGCTATTGCAGGCTTAGGCGGCTGTCCCTATGCTAAGGGCGCTTCTGGCAATGTTGCAACGGAAGATGTTGTCTACCTATTAAATGGTTTAGGTATAGAATCAAATATAGATTTCAATAAACTGCTCAGCGCAGGATGGTTTATCAGCGATAAACTAGGTAAGGCCCCCATATCAAAAGTATCTAACGCCTACCTAGCTAAAGCTCAATAAAATAGAGTTCATAACTAATTACTCAGGAGAGAAAAATGGCAGGATTTGACAAAGTAGTGTCAAGCTACGAAGAAGCCATGGCAGGGTTAATCGATAACATGACCATTATTGCTGGCGGTTTCGGTTTATGTGGTATTCCAGAGAACCTTATCGCCGAAATAAAGCGTAAAGGAACTAAAGGCTTAACCTTGGTTTCAAATAACTGTGGCGTAGATGACTTTGGGTTAGGCGTACTCCTACCTAACCGTCAAATAAAAAAAATTATTGCATCATATGTTGGTGAAAATGCCGAATTTGAACGCCAAATGATGGCAGGTGAATTAGAAGTAGAATTAACACCACAAGGAACATTAGCTGAAAAAATGCGTGCTGGCGGCGCTGGTATTCCTGCATTTTTTACAGCGACAGGGGTTGGCACTCCAGTAGCCGAAGGCAAAGAAGAGCGAAGCTTTAACGGACGAGACTATATTTTAGAAGAAGCGATTACTGGCGACTTTGCTATTGTTAAAGCATGGAAGGCCGACAGGTATGGCAATTTAGTTTTTCGAAAAACAGCACGTAACTTTAACCCATTAGCAGCGACTGCGGGTAAAATTACGGTAGTTGAAGTTGAAGAAATTGTTGAAGTAGGTGAATTAGACCCTGATCAAATTCACACTCCAGGTATTTACGTTAATCGTGTGATTAAAGGCAGTTTTGAAAAGCGCATTGAGCAACGTACTACTCGCCCAGCAGACTCAGAAACTGCCCAACCAAAGCATCAGGGAGAATAACCATGGCTTTATCAAGAGAGCAAATTGCTCAACGTGTTGCCCAAGAATTAAAAGACGGTTATTACGTCAACTTAGGCATTGGTATCCCAACACTTGTTGCTAACTTTGTGCCAAAAGGTATTGAAGTAATGTTACAGTCTGAAAACGGTTTACTGGGTATGGGACAATTCCCAACAGAAGGTGAAATTGACGCAGACTTAATCAATGCTGGCAAACAAACCGTTACTATGGCAACAGGTGCTTCTATTTTTGATTCTGCCGAGTCATTTGCCATGATTCGTGGTGGTCATGTTGATTTAACGGTACTAGGCGCTTTTGAAGTTGATGTTCATGGCAATATTGCTTCTTACATGATCCCAGGAAAGCTAATTAAAGGCATGGGCGGTGCTATGGATTTAGTTGCAGGCGCAGACAATATTATTGTAACTATGACTCACGCATCGAAGCATGGTGTATCTAAGCTGCTTAATAATTGCTCTTTACCGTTAACCGGTAAAGGTTGTATTAAAAAAGTACTTACTGATCTTGCCTTTATTGAAATAAAACAAGGTAAGTTTCATTTACTTGAGCGTGCACCTGGCGTTACCGTAGAAGAAATTATTAAATTAACCGAAGGTGAGCTCATCGTAAACGGTAATATACCTGAAATGAAATTTTAGTAAACATGAGACTCAATAAGAGCTAAGTATCCGCTAAACTTGCATTTTCGGCAAAATTTAGTGATACTTAACTTCGACAAAGAAAAGGCAAGGCTCGCGAAAACGTGCTACGCAAAACCACCGGTCTAAGGGTTTAGTAATACTGCTAAGCCTATGACAGCGGAGTTACCTCGTTAAGGGTACATCCTGTGGTTTTTTCTTTTATTAACTCAATTATTTAAGGTTATTAAAATGAAAAAATTATTACTAGCTTCAACCATTACAGCTTTAACATTAACGTTTACATTTAACGCACCAACAGCTCAGGCTGCTAATATAGCTCAAAGCTTATGCGACTATGTCGCTGCTGATGACAAAAAACGTATGCGTTCTTTTTTAAAGTCTCATAAATTAAAAATACGTAGTATTTTTGATGGCGTTCAATGTAATGGCCAGAACTTGTTAGAATTTGCAGCAACGTCAGGCTCAGTAGAGACTGGCTCTTTGATGATTTCAAAATTACCAAAGAAAGTTGTATCAGCTAATTTAGCGCTTATTCAAACAGGATCACAACCGTTGATCGATGCTGCTAACGATCGTGTTAGTAGCTAAAAATTATTTCAAGTAAACGTTAATGTTTTGTAGTAACAAAGTATAAGAATGTTTCACTGGTAAATAATTCTATGTCACTTAAAAAGCCAGCATTTGCTGGCTTTTTTTTATCTACAACTTACAATGAAGTTAGGTAGTGTTAATAATAAAATAATCGATGAGTAGTAAACGAAATAAAAACCATAGTCAACATGCTCTAGTATTAACTGGCGGTGGTGCACGCGCTGCTTATCAAGTCGGTGTATTATCTGCTATCGCTAAATTTGTGCCTCGTAATCATCCAAGTCCCTTCCCCATTCTTTGTGGAACATCAGCCGGAGCAATCAACTCAACAGCACTTGCTTGTTATACCTCATGCTTTCAATTGGGGGTTAAAAAGCTTGAATGGGTTTGGAAAAACTTTAATATTTCCCAAGTTTATCACTGTGATCCAACAAGGGTTTATGGTCACATTGCTTATGGCATGCTGGCTAGCTTTCAGGCGGATTACGCAAATAAATCATCACACAGTTTATTAAATAACGCACCATTAAGACACTTACTTAATCGCTTGATCGACTTTAGGAGAATTGATAGAAATATACTTCAAGGAACATTATCTGCATTATCAGTTACGGCATCTAGCTATAGTAACGGCGATTCTATTAGCTTTTATCAAGGAAAGGATAATATACAGCCTTGGTCGCGTGTGAAACGAAAAGGTGAAAAAAGCCAATTAAACACTGAACATTTAATGGCTTCGGCCGCTATTCCTATGGTATTTCCATCAGTAAAAATTAAAAACCAATATTTTGGTGACGGGTCTGTACATCAACTTTCACCGTTAAGCCCTGCAATACATTTAGGCGCTAAACGATTATTTATTATTGGCGTCGAACAACCAAAAGAACTAATACACCCTAATGAAAACAACCCTCACCCACCAACAGGTGCAACAGTAGCAGGGCACTTACTCGACTCTATATTTTCTGACACTATGAGTAGCGACCTTGAAAGAATGTCGAGAATTAATGCAACCTTACAACTCATTCCTCAAGAAGTGCGCGCTAAAAATGAAGGGTTGCAGCATATTGACAGTTTTGTCGTCAACCCAAGTCATAATTTTAACGCAATTGCTAGCGACTATTATCAAGATTTACCGCTCTCGATTCGGTTACTACTAAGAAGCTCAGGTATTAAGAGTGAGTCTGACTCAAGTATTATGAGTTATTTACTCTTTGATAAAAATTTTTGTAGTGAGCTGATTAAACTTGGTTTTGAGGATGCAATGCAAAAAGAAAGTTCTATACGAGCATTCCTTGACCTTTAGAATTTTATCACCAATAAAATCATACACCTATTGTGCTTAATGACCTTTTTGAATAAAACGTTCTACTTGCTCTATGCTTTTAGGCTTACCGCGCACAATCAGTGTATCTTGGGCTTGTAAAATGGTATGGCTTTCAGACATTTCAATTTCTTTATTTTCTCGGCGTAAACTTACAACATGGATATTTTGGGCTGATAAGTTAAGTGCCTCAATAGACTGCCCTTGCGCAAAGGAGTCTTCGTTAATTAGAATTGCATGAGCAAATTCAACCCTATCTATGACAGCTGAACTCATATCTGTTTGTTCGCCTTGAAAAAAGCCATGAAGGTGATTGTAATGATTTTTGCGCTCGTGCTGTACTCGGCGCATAATACGAGAAAAAGGCACACCCGTTAACGAAAGTACTTGTGAAACTAACATCAAACTACCTTCTAAGCTTTCGGGCACCACTTCATTAGCGCCAGCAGCTTGTAGTATATTAAGTTGATCATCATTACGTGTTCTGACCAGAATAGGGACATCTGCTGACATAGACCTTATTTTTTGTACTACCTCTAAAGATTGCTTGTCTTCACCAAAAGCAATCACTACTAACTTAGCTTTGGTCAAGTGGGCGGCATTAAGTATTTCGCTTTGTCGAGAGGAGCCAAATAATACTTTCTCACCCGCCTCTCGCGCTTTTCTTGTTCTAAGTGGGTCTATGTCAATAGCGACAAAATCAATGTTATCTTGTTTTAAAAAACGACTAACCGTTTGCCCTACACGACCAAAACCACAAATAACCACGTGATTTTCAAGGCTAAAATGCTCAGGCAGCTGTATTAAGTCTTCAGTATCGGGTGACTTTTCTTGGCTTAAAAATAATGACCAAGCGCGTGCATTATTTATCATATAAGGTGTAATAGCCATACTCAGTACGCCAGCACCTAATAACATCGACGCTTCACGTAATGATAAAATTTGGCTTTGATCGGCTAAGGCAATAAGTACAAAGCCAAACTCCCCCATTTGAGCGAGTATTAAACCCGACGCCCAAGCATCTTTAGCGGACTCTCCTGCCCTCATTGCTAAGAACTTAATAATCAATATTTTAATTAGCATAAAGCTAATAATTAGCCCTAATAAACTCAGCGGTGAAGAGAGTAATAATCCAACATCAAGTTTCATCCCAACGGTAATGAAAAATAGTCCGAGTAAAATATCGCGATACGGCCTTATATCAGCCTCAAGTTGATGTTTATATTCACTCTCACCTAGCATCATTCCTGCTAAAAAAGCCCCCAAAGCCATAGATAAGCCAAACCATTGAGTAAAAGCCGCAGCTAATAAAGTGACCAACAGGGTCGTTAATACAAACAACTCATCGGTTCTCACCTGCGCAATAATATTAAATACTTTAGGTAGTAACCATTTACCGATAAGTAAAAGTAGCGCTACGACAAAAACACCTTTAACCATGGCAAGCAATAACGCCCACACCATAGAGCCCTGACTATCAAGCGCCAACATAGGAATAATAATTAATAACGGAACAACAGCAACATCTTGAAAAAGTAAAACCGCAACAGAGAGCTGCCCTGACTTACGCTGCATTGCGCCACTTTCACTAAGCTGCCTAATAACAATCGCAGTTGATGATAATGTTAATACACTAGCTACCACAAAAGCGCCCGCAAAACTCAACCCAAAGAACAGCCCAGCAAGAATAAAAACAATTAACGATAGGACAACTTGTAAACTACCAACAGATAGCACTATATGTCGCATAGCGATTAGGCGGGGTAATGAAAATTCAAGACCAAGGGTAAACAACAAAAAGACAATACCGAGCTCAGCAAAATGTTCATAACTTTTCTGATCATTAACAATATTAAAACCATATTGGCCCACTAACATACCAGCAACCAAATATGCGAGAATAGCTGGCAGCTTTAAGCGGCGAAATAGCCAGACCACAAAAACGGCACAAGTTAAAATAGCTAAAATATCAAAATATCCGCTCACGTATTATCCTTTCGTTATATTGTAAAAATGTTCATCCGTAGAGCTATACGCGTAATAAATAGTAGTTATAGGCATAAAATAACCTATGGCAAACTATTGCCGCTTACTACTTACTAATAATTTGACGTTAGTACAAACCCAATAACATCTTAATATTGTAGTCTATAGCTTCAGGTACATACTAAATTTTAGCTCACAAACAAAATTACTTTTCAATGACTTAAGTTATCACACACAAGCCACATCTAAATTATTCTTTTAGCTTTAGCTTATATTTTAAAATTGGCTTAAAGCTTGCTTGGTTACAACTATTAACTCAATACGTCAGATTATTAACACCATTATAAATACCTTGGCGTTACCCTGACGAATAAAAGCTGAACCCAGAGGTATATGCATGCAGACTTTAAATGTATTGGATAATAGGTTTTCATCATTTTCAACATTAAGTACATCACCAGCCGATGAGCTAGCAGCTAAACAAACATATGAAGCGCTTTTTAGTGCTGATCGTACTTTATCGTTAGTTGAATTATTTAATACCACATTAGACTTAGCGTCATTACTCAATAATTTCTCTATTGAAGCTACTCGCTATTTAGATTTCAGTGGTTTGTTTTTTAAAAGTTACTCCGTAAACATAGCATTAGATGGCAGTAAAAAGGCTAAGTATGAACATCGTTTTGATTTAAAAATTAGTGACACATATATTGGCACCTTAACTTATGCCATTAATACACCGATGAGCCTTATTAACATTCAAATACTAGACAAACTACATCAATGTTTGTCTTATCCATTAAAGAATGCAATTAGCTATTACGACGCCATTCAATTAGCGATGCAAGATGCACTAACAGGCTTAGGCAACCGTCGCTATTTTGATGAGCAACTCAAACGTGCTATGCACAATGCAAATCGCCATCATAGTGTGGTTGGTTTAGTGTTAGGTGATTTAAACAAGTTTAAAGCCATTAATGATAATTATGGCCATGCCGTAGGCGATCAAGTACTGATTGAGTTCTCAAACATTTTACGTTTATGTATCCGTGACTCAGATAGCTTATTTCGCTTTGGTGGTGATGAGTTTGCGATATTGATTGAAAATGCTAATGAAAGTGCAATCAACCTTATTGAGCACAGAGTAAGTAATGCACTACATGAGAATATATTGTTAAGTAAATACAATTTGGGGTGCAGCTTAGGCGCAACCTTAATGAATAGAGCGGATAGTGAACAAAGTATATTTGCGCGCGCTGACAGAGCGTTATATAGAAAGAAAGCTTATACCGCACAACACTTAAGTGTGATCTAGCTTATTGATGTATAAACTATTCGTAAATAATGACACCCGTTAAAATAAGATTATTCACGAACTAGTTATAAAACTTAAAATATTAAATATTAAATATTAAATATTAGGAAAAAAGCGGCTAGAGAAATATTTATTAAGCCAAGTTCAGGCTAAATACTAACTCAATTGCTTAAAAGCAACTTGCCGTTCAGTTGCAGAAGCATTGACGAGTAAGCGACAAAAGCGCACCGTTTGCGCAAAATAGCGCGGTGTAATATCACCTTTTGATAATTTATATAGCACCGCACTGAAGTAATGCCGATCAATGAAAAATGTTTTTGCGTAATGCTTAATAGCATAATCTAAAGAAGGGTAAACCACATCATCAAAAGTAAACGTTAAAGTAGGCTCACTGTCATAATATTCAACTCCGTCAATCACTAGCGGCCAGCTTTGATAATTAACTCTACCTCTGGCGACTTCGTAAACAAACCAAGCACTACGAGCAAAGCCTGCAAAATTCCCATGCTCAAACTCACTGGTAGCTAACTCTTCTTCCGTCCAATTAATGCCGATGGCTAAGTGTTTATTGTACCTAACCATTAGGCTACTTTTAACAAAATGATTAACTTGCCAAATAGAGTGTACCGCCGCGCTTTTGGCTATTTTATTACACTCATCACAGCTAGGAACCGATAATAAAACGTGCGGGCAATTAAAAGCAGAGCGCTCTCCATCAGGGAAAGTAAACTCCCCTGAGTTAGGCTCACCACAAAACCAGCAACAATGTCTTTTATCAAAAGGGGTTTCTGTTATTACTGGCATCATAGTAGAAGACTTAACGTTTTTTCTTTATTTTATTATTGTATTTAGTGGCACTTGCTCCACGACCTTGTCCTTTTTTCTTCAATTCTTTTTTCGCTATACCTTGATTTTTTTCTTGAGTAGCACGGTATCTATTTTTACTCTCTTTTTTTACCGTTGCTTGCTGATATTCATCAGCTTCTGTGCGGTTAAACTCATAACCAGGCACAATAATACGTTCAAACTTGCGCTCTATAAGTAACTCAATATTTTCTAAGAAGCGTTCATCTTTAGGGCTAACTAGCGAAATAGCGGTACCAGATTTACCTGCTCGGCCTGTACGGCCAACACGGTGCACATAATCCTCGGCTAAAAATGGTAGGTGGAAATTAACCACATAAGCTAAATCATCAATATCTAAACCGCGAGCAGCAACATCAGTTGCAACCAATACTCTCACTTGACCTTCTTTAAACTGCTCTAATGCTTTATTACGCGCACCTTGTGTTTTATCACCATGGCACAACGCCGCTTTAATGCCATCAAGCTTTAGCTCTTTAGCTAAGGTGTTAGCACTTTCTTTAGTTCCTGCAAAAACTAATACTTGCTGCCAATTGTTCACGCCAATAAGTTCAGATAATAATTCACGTTTTCTTGCTTCGCTTACCCAATAAACGGCCTGCTTAATTTTACCTGAAGTGGTATTTTGTTTAGCAACACTAATTGTTTTAGGTGTTACTAATAACTGGTTAGCGAGTGATTTTACACGTTCAGAAAATGTTGCAGAGAACATTAATGTTTGATGCTTATGTTTAATTGCCACCATTAGCTTTTCAATATCCGTTAAAAAGCCCATATCGAGCATTCTATCGGCTTCATCGAGTACTAAAAATTTCACTTGTGATAAGTCAACATTACGTAATGTTAAATGCTCTAACAAACGACCTGGCGTGGCAATTAATACATCGAGCCCTTGCTTAAGCATGTTAGTTTGCGAGGCCATTCTGCCGCCGCCATAAATAACGCCACTTCTAATTGGAAGGAACTGACTAAAGGTTTTAACATTTTCGGCAATTTGATTAGCAAGTTCGCGTGTAGGCGTTAAAATTAACGCACGAATAGCTTGCCCTGACGCGACTTTATCATTTTCAGTAGCTGCGCTATTTGCCGCATTATTGGCTTTAGCTATTTCATCTAGAATAGGCAAACTAAAAGCGGCTGTTTTGCCTGTTCCCGTTTGGGCGCTCGCTAAAACATCAACACCTTGACGAATAACAGGAATAGCTTGTTGCTGTATCGGGGTTAAATTTTTATAACCACATGCTTTTACTGCTTTTAATAAATTAGCCGACAAGCCAATTGCATCAACACTCATAAATCACCTAAGTTCAAAAATCAAAGCTACAATAGTGAAGCTTAATATGGCGGCGATTATAATATAAATAGTAACGTTAGTCTTATAATCCTCATCATTATCGTGAACATTACCGCTATATATTCAACTTATGATGAGTATTCTGATTTTAATGATAATTCACTTGCATGTTTCGCCTAGGCTTATACACTTAGATTATCTAATTATATGTATATACAGCTTTTATTATATTTTATCGTGATTATGTTGAGTCGTTAAAGGAAGTACGTTGTTCAAATCATCTATTATATTATCAATAATAATGTGCTTTAGTACTACGGTGCTGGCCAACACTAAAGTTAAGCTTGGCATGTCTAATGCCACAGCTGGCCCTGTTGCATCCTTAGGAGCCGAGTTATACCTTGGCTCTCAAACCTATTTTGAACAACTCAACTTACAAGGCGGTATTAATGGGAAACAGGTTGAGTTACTTAGCTTAAATGATAATTATGAGCCTAAATTAACGGTAATTAATACTAGGACTTTCATAGAACAAGAACAAATATTTGCTTTATTTGGTTACGTTGGTACACCAACATCCTATGCCATTTTCCCAATATTAAAAAAAACCGGTATACCTTACCTGATGCCATTTACTGGTGCTGACTTTTTACGCCGCCCAATTCAAGAAAACATTTTTAATTTAAGAGCAAGTTACCTACAGGAAGCACAAACCCAAATAGACTATTTAATCAATAAAAAGCGTTATAAAAACATTGCTTTAGTAATACAAGCTGACGAGTTTGGTTTAGCTGCTCAACGAGCTTTAAACAAAGAATTGAGTCGCTACAATATAACGCCTGTTGTGAATGCTCGTTACCAGCGAAATACTCGAGATATGAGTCATGTTATTAAAAAACTACAAACAAAACCTATTGATGCGGTTATTTTTATTGGTACTTACGAGCCCTTTAGTCACTTAATCAACACTGCCGCTCAAGAAAAAATTGACGTACTGTTTACCAGCCTATCGTTTATAGCCAGTCACGAAGTATACTCTCGGCTCAAATATAATAGCCGTGTGATGATAACGGAGGTTTTCCCCGATCCAAGTGAATGTCGGTGGACTATCTGTCAAAGGTTTAAAAATGATATGACAAAAGCGGGAGTAAATAAATTAAATAGAGTGCAGCTAGAAGGTTATATAAATGCCCATGTATTTTCCGAGGTTGCAAAACGTTGCGAACAAGAATTAAGTCATGCATGTTTAATAAAACAGTTTGAGCAATACTCCTTTAAAGACAAAGATTTAGACATTAAATTTAGTGATAACAATCACCAGGGCTTACAAAAAATATACTTATCTTTTAGCCCTGGAGCATTATTACCATAGTTAATTTATAAATAAGTTAGTCAATATCATCAAGCGGCCAAGTCACAATGTGATTCTCATAATCTTCAAGTCTCACTTCATCGTCTTTTAGAATTTTACCGCGTACCGACATGCCCGCTTTATGCATGGCAGATTTTTTACCTTTATGTAACAGTGGGTGCCATGATGGAATATCTCGCCCTTCTTGCAAACGACGATAAGTACAACTGGGTGGCATTAGTAATACCGCTTCAATATTTTTGGGTGTTAACCGAATACATTCAGGCACTAATTCTGTTCGTGCTTCATACTTAGAGCACTGACAAGTCTTTTCATTAAGCAACTGACATGCAATGTTTGAATAATATACTTGCTCACCTTCATTAATATGATCTGTCGATAATAATTCGTTTTCATCTTCAGCGCTTTCATCATCAATAAATTTGTTTAAACAGCATTTGCCACAGCCGTCACATAATGACTCCCATTCACTCTTGGTCATTTCTTTTAATGATTTTTGCTGCCAAAAAGGTTGCTCTGCTTGGGTATTAGTCATGATATTAGTTCAAGTTATATTCGACAAAAGATAGTACGAGAGCCTAATGATCTGAGTAGATAAAATTCAGACATAAAAAAAGGCATCGCTCCAGGATGCCTTTATTATAACAGTTTACTGAACGGGCGGGAACTTGATACGATCAGATAAAAGCCCAACAGAGCTAACAAAATAATATGATAAATTCCAATGCATTAAGCTCTTATAGTTATCATAAGCTAAGTACACTCGACCATTTTCATCATCAGGAAAAACCAATGCAGCTTTAATATCAACATGTGGTAAGTTAGTACCATCAACACGGCGTATTCCTAATGCCTGCCACTCACTCAAGGTTTTTTCACTGTCACCCCAAGCTTTTAACCAGTTTTTACGACTACCGGTATTTCTAGGAATAGCTAACGATGTGTCAAAGTTTTCTGGCAATTTAACTTGTCGACCCCAAGTTAGCTCATCATTCCAACCTTCTTTTTGTAAGTAATTGGCCATTGACGCAAATATATCAGCTTGGTTTTGCCAAATATCTTTCTTTCCGTCACCGTCGCCATCAACCGCGTAACTTAAAAATGACGTAGGCATAAATTGGTTTTGTCCCATAGCACCAGCCCAAGAGCCTTTCATGTTATCAATATTAATATGTCCTTCATCAAGTATTGTTAATGCTGCCATAAGCTGCTTTTTAAAAAAGGTTTCGCGTCGCCCTTCATACGCTAATGTAGATAACGCTGAAATAACATTGTAACCGCCGGTATAACTACCAAAATTTGTTTCTAATCCCCATAAAGCAACAATAAATCGTGGCTGAACACTGTACTTTTCAGCAACATCATTAAGCAAGTCCTTATGTTGTTTATACAAAGTTCGTGCTTTATCAACTTTCCATTGCGGCACGCGCTTTGGTAAGTAAGTATCTAGGGTTTCTACTTTTTCAGGCTGGCTTCGGTCTGCCTTGACCGCTCGCTTATGAAACTTAACATCGGCAAAACTATTATTAACTAATGCTTCACTAAAACCTTGCTTAATCGCTTCATTTTTTAGTTCGGTAACATACAATGCAAAGCCCTCTTCTGTTAGCTCTTTTTTTTCAGCTAACGCTTGAGTCGACATGGCGCTGGTTGCTAAAACGAGTGCCGTTAAAGCTTGTTTTATTTTAGTTAGGTTAAATCGCATCATCATTCCTTAGTGCTTAATTCATTTTGAGCTGTCATTTGCGCTTTATGTGTTTTTAGTAAATCTTCCTTCGGTGGTGGAAGTTGCAAATAATATCCTTGCTCGTTAAGACTACTTTTTACTTTCTCTAAGTCAGCCAGCGCTAATTTCTTCTTAGTGGCCAAGTTAGTTAAGGTGACTAAATGTGGTGTGCCAAAAGTAATCATGAGCGCTTCTGGCACACTAGAGAAGTCATCTCGTGACTTAACATAAAGGTAAGTTTGATCTTTTTTGGGGCTTTTATAAATTGCACATAGCATAATGGAGACCTATATCGGATAAGTAAGTTAACGAGATAAATATATCACGAGCATCTGTTTATGTTCAGTGCTTATCGTAAATATATTTCAGCCTAATAGAGTCTACGTTAAGCAGAGTGAATTTATTAGGTGGAATATGTAATTTAACTGTTATGTTGCTCGAGTGTTTCGACGAATGTTTCGCATACATTATTTAACCTGAACCAGGTTTAAAAGATATTTAGCAAAATTGTCGCTTACTAGACGTTAAACTGGTTATTCGCAAAGTTAATCAGCACTTCACCCACTAACGCTTTACGCCAGCCACTAAGCAATTCCACAGTGGACTCTAGCTCTTGAGCACGGTTTAGGTTGAAATGCCATGTTAAAAACTGATTTATTTGCTTTTTAGAGGCTAAGCACTCAAGCGGAATATGATGTAATTCACTTTGCTGGGTAATAAAGGTTTTAACTTTCTTAAAAATTTGTTTGTAACCGGGGTAGTCATCTAAACGCTTTATTTTTTCTGGGTATGAATTAACGTCACTGTGCTCGGCTTGTTTTAACACAGCCAACATAGCCTTACCTTGATGGCGTACATCAAGTACTTCAGCCCCTTCAATTTTTTGCATCGCTTGCAAACTATCAGGGTTACTTTGTGCCACGGCCATTAACGTTGTGTCTTTCACCACAAAACCTAACGGTAAGTCACGACTTTTGGCTTGTTGATAGCGCCACTGACAAAGAAACTTTAAGGTATTAAGTTGTTTGGTATTTAAACGCCAGTTCATTTTCATATTAAGATAAAGCTGGCTATCATCAATAGGCGTGAATTTCTTCTCAATTAAAGATTGCGTTTCTTGTTGGGCTATTTCTACATAACCCGCTTGCGTTAACGCTGCCAATAACTTGGGGTATAAGGCAAACAAGTGCTCAACATCTGCGCCAGCATAAGATAACTGCTTTGCTGTTAAGGGTCTTTTGGTCCAATCGGTTCGTGATTCTGATTTATCAAGTTCAAGATCAAGGAAGTGTTTAACCATAGCAGCATAGCCCATAGATAGACCATGCCCTAAAAATGACATCATAATTTGGCTATCAATCAAGTTAACCGGTTTACAGTTACCTGAGGTTAAAAACACTTCTAAATCTTCAGATCCAGCATGGAGCACTTTAGTTATTTTTTCATTACGCATTAATTGCCAAAATGGTGATAAATCGGCGATTGCGATCGGGTCTATCAAAGCAACCACATTACCATCAGATACTTGTAACAGTCCTAGCTTAGCGTACAAAGTCCGTGTACGAACAAACTCAGTATCAACAGCAAGCAATGGAGCCGCTGATAGTTGTTCACATAATTCATTTAATTCGCGTTGGTTTTCAATTAACTGATAAGGCATGTAATAGTATTTCTAATGGTAATAATGAGAATTAACAAAGTGCTATTTATGGCGACGACGAGTACTTTGACTTTGTCTTTGTTGATGCTTTTTAACTGAGCGACGAATACGACGACTTTTAGCGTTATCCATCGCTTTTTCGTCAACTTTTACCTTACTTTGTGTTTCAGGCGTTAAGTTAACCAGCTTACGATAATAGTTTACATCTTTTAAGCCAAGCTCTTTCCAACCACCTAAAGGCAGTTGACGTTGCATTTCCATGTCGCCATAACGGACACGAATTAATCGGCTAACCTGTACTTCTTGGCTCTCCCATAAACGACGTACTTCGCGGTTACGTCCTTCAGATAACACTACATGAAACCAGTGATTACGGCCTTCACCACCACGGTAGGTGATTTTTTGAAAACGTGCAGGACCATCATCTAAAGTAACACCTGTTCGTAAGGTTTGTAACATCGCTTCGTTAATTTCCCCAAACACACGTACAGCGTATTCACGCTCTACTTTTTGAGATGGGTGCATTAAACGGTTTGCCAATTCACCATCGGTAGTAAATAACAGCATACCCGAGGTGTTAATATCTAAACGGCCAACCGCAACCCAGCGCCCAGTTTCTAATGGTGGCAGACGATCAAAAACCGTAGGTCGACCTTCAGGGTCTTTACGCGTACACATTTCACCTTCAGGTTTGTTGTAAATAAGTACGCGACAAATATCATCACTTTGTGCCGTTAGTTTTACTAAGTGACCATCAATTCTTATTTGCTCTGTACCTTTGATACGATCGCCTAGAAACGCTGATTTACCGTCAACACTGACACGGCCTTCGGTTATCATTGTTTCTAATTCACGACGTGAGCCTTTACCGGCTCGAGCGAGGACTTTTTGAATTTTTTCTGAATCGGTGTTTGAAGCCGTTTGAAAGTTTACCTTAACTGGCTTTGGCGCAACTTTTTTACCTTGTTGGCCACTTTTTCCCACTAACTTTTTAGCCGCGCCTTTAACAGTACCTTTTTTAGCGGTAGTGTTTTTATCACTGCCGCGTTTGCCGTACTTGTTATCAGCAGCGTTGTTTTTATCTGCTTTATTTTTACTTGCGTTATCTTTATTTGCTTTTTGCTTATCAACAGCCATGCTATTTTCTCGATTACGTCAGTAGTGGCTCCCTTGAAGCTTACTTCTGACTCATTTATTGGTGTATTGCTAATCACTCACCTTAATGAGCGAAAAACGCAATACGATAGTTGAATAAGGTTATTCAAACGGCGACGGATCACCCTCACCAACTCGAATAATTTCAATATCGTCATTAGAAAAATCTATGACTGTAGTTGGGTGCTCACCTAAATGACCACCATCAATAATTAAATCAACACTGTGTTCTAATAAATCTCGTATTTGCTCAGGATCAAACTCAGCCATAGTTTGGCCTGGCATAATTAAACTGGTAGACATTATAGGCTCTGCCAGTTCACTCAACAAGGCTTGTGCAATGGTATTATTAGGAACTCGAATACCTATGGTTTTCTTTTTTGGGTTTAACAAGCGCTTAGGTACTTCTTTGCTACCTTTAAAAATAAAGGTATAAGCTCCAGGAGTATTGTTTTTAAGTAACCTAAAAGCACTATTATCAACACGCGTATATTCTGAGATTTGTGATAAGTCTTTGCAGACTAGAGTAAAGTTATGCTCTTTATCGATATCTCGAATACGACAAAGTCGCTCTAGTGCTTTTTTATCACCTAAGTGACAGCCAAGTGCATAGCCAGAATCGGTAGGATAAACCACCACGCCCCCCTGATTAATGATCTCTGCGGCTTGCTTCATTAAGCGCCCTTGCGGATTATCAGGATGTACATAAAAAAATTGACTCATGATAGTTTCCTTTTCTTTTTAATGATAATTAGCGCGAATACTGCTTTCATATTATTTATCGGTAAAATTAACATTAATGCCATAGCGCCCAAATAGGTTTAGCACCCACTGGCATAGTTAAATTGCGCCCTAAATCACTCCACTTACTTGGGTAATGAAAATCAGAGCCCATCGATGCGTATAAATTGTATTCTAAACAATATTCTAGCATTTTTTTTCGCTGTTCAGGTGACATCTGTGGTAAAACCACCTCTAAGCCATCACCATTGGCATGGGTAAAGTCAACAATTAAGCGCCTGAGCCACTTAGCCGATAAATCATAACGTATGGGATGCGCCATCACCGCAGTACCGCCTGCGGCATGAATAACACGCACCGCCTCTTCAATACTACACCAGTTAGGTTTAACGTAAGCTCGCTGTCCCTTAGAGCCTTTTTTACCAATATACTTGTCAAATGCCTGTTGCATATTACTAACATGGCCTTGCTGATAAAGCACCTTAGCAAAGTGTGCGCGAGTAATAGAGCCTTTGCCTGCCAATGCTTTAGCATCATCATAAATGTTAGGAAAGCCACATTTTGCGAGTTTTTCACCCATAGTGGTCGCACGTAACTCACGAGCCGCTTGTTGGTCGCTAATTAATTGTGTGAGTTCGTTGTTGCTTTTATCGATATTCAAACCAACAATGTGAATTTCAAACCCTTGCCACGCGGTAGATATTTCAATACCGTGGATGAGTTTTAGTGGAACATTTTTTTCTGCAATATAATTATCAGCTATATCAAGTGCAGCTACCGTATCGTGATCGGTAATCGCTAGCACATCAATTTGATAGTTCTGTGCCCTATCTATTAAGCTCTGTGGCGACAATCCGCCATCTGAGCAATTAGTGTGGCTATGTAAATCAATACGTTTATGCGCATAGCCTTGGGTTTCAATGATCAAATGTGGGAAATCAATGGTTGACAGTAGCGCCATAATATTGTCTTCTATAGGAATTAAAGCTTATCTAGATGATTCTAGGCAGTACCTATAAGTTTACTGATAAGTGCATTATAAAGATACAAGCAAAAGGTTATTCTTAGATGAAAACAGCAATTAAAATGACAACATGGTGGTGGCATAACTCAACATAATACGGGTTGTGATAATTGCGTGTATCTATAAATAAGATAAAACACATTACCAAAAAACCCGCCCTATTAGCGGGTTTTTTACTTTTTAGCATTAGCGATAACAATACGAGAAAAACAATGAACAAAACAAAAACATGGTTTATTTGGTGGCTTTTGCCAATTTATGCAGGATGACAACGCCCCAATTTACATAATTTAGAAGAAAAATATCATGAATATAGAAACCATTACCGATAGCGCACGCTATCAAAGTGATCCACTGAGTGTTTATCAATTATTATGTCACAACAAAGATCATAATATTTTACTCGAGTCAGCTGAAATAGATAAAAAGCATTTACTAAAGAGCTTATTATTAACCGATGCCGCCGTAAAAATAGTTTGTCATGGTAATACTGTGACCTTCTCAGCACTTTCTTTAAACGGTCAAGTTGCCATTGCTTTTGCCGAGCAACAATTACAAGCTTATGGCGATGCAATTCTTAAGAATCACTTATCAAATAACAAACAAACGTTAACTGTTACCTTTGCAGCTGTACCTAACGAGTTAGATGAAAAAGAGCGCTTAAACGCGGTCAACTCATTACACAGTTTACGCCTCTTTAATCAATGCATTACTGCCCAAAGCCACCCTTTCGCTGTATTTCTTGGTGGCGCTTTTGCTTTTGATTTAATGGCAATTGCTGAAGACTTACCAGAGGTTAACGAGGGCGAAAATACTTGCCCAGACTTTGTTTATTATTTAGCCGAAACGTTAGTGGTTATAGATCATGAAAAACAAAGTACTGAAGTAATCGGTAATATTTTTAGCCAACAGCCGTCAAATAGCGAGTCAGCTAACAGCAGCGACTTAAACCAGCAATGCGAACAACAAATTAAAACCCGTTTAGCACAAATAACTGCGGCCTTAAGCCATGATATTTCAACAGAGCAAGTAAAATCTCTGAACGTATTGATTAATCAAGTTGTTGATGAAAACACGACAGTACCTGAGTTAACCGTTGATATTAGTGATGATGCTTATTGTCAAATTGTTGAAAAACTCAAAGAAAACATCCGCGCCGGTGATATTTTTCAAGTAGTGCCCTCTCGCACTTTTACTTTACCTTGTTATAACCCGATTGCCGCTTATCAAGCGTTAAAGTTAAGTAACCCAAGCCCTTACATGTTCTACCTTAAAGACAGTGATTTTTGTATTTTTGGTGCATCGCCAGAGTCGGCCATAAAGTACCAATCAAGCAACCGACAAGTTGAAATTTACCCAATTGCAGGTACACGTTCACGTGGCTTTGATAGCCAAGGCAATATCTCTTTAGACTTAGATAGCCGTATTGAATTAGAACTACGCCAAGATAAAAAAGAATCCGCTGAGCACATTATGCTTGTTGATTTAGCACGTAATGACATTGCCCGAGTATCGCAGCCTGGTACGCGCTATGTTGCCGATTTATTAAAAGTAGACCGTTATTCTCATGTTATGCATTTGGTGTCTCGTGTTTGTGGTACTTTGCAAACAGAGCTTGACGCATTGCACGCATACCAAGCCTGTATGAATATGGGCACATTATCTGGCGCACCTAAAGTTAAAGCCACGTCATTAATACGCGAAGTGGAAGGCAAACGACGCGGCAGTTATGGCGGCGCTGTAGGTTACCTTACCGGCACTGGTGAAATGGATACCTGTATTGTTATTCGTTCTGCGTTTGTTAAAAATAATATGGCGCAAGTACAAGCTGGCGCTGGCGTTGTTTATGACTCAGACCCTATCAGCGAAGCGAATGAAACCAGACAAAAAGCACAAGCGGTACTTAACGCCATTAAGTTAGCCAACCAAGAAAGTGTTGCTAGCTCAAAAAATACCACGACGACCCCTACTAAGGAGCATGCTCATGACTAAGCTTTTCATGCTCGATAACCTTGACTCGTTCACGTATAACTTAGTTGATGAATTTCATTGTTTAGGTTTCGAGCTTAACGTTTATCGCAATACCCTAAGCGCAGATTTCATTTACCATAAAATGCTAGAACATACTAAAAACACCGGTGAGCCCGTAATGTTAGTGTTATCTCCAGGCCCTGGAGAGCCTAAAAACGCTGGTTGTTTAATGGCGCTTATTGCTTTATGTGCAGGTAAAATACCCATGCTAGGTATTTGTTTAGGTCACCAAGCCCTAATCGAACATTACGGCGGTAGAGTTGATCGCGCTGAGGAAATTGTTCATGGCAAAGCCTCAAATATTGAACATAGTGCAAGTGGCGCCTTTAAAGGAATTCAAAACCCATTACCGGTTGCCCGTTACCATTCACTGGTTGGTAAAGAAATCCCTACCAGCTTAAATGTTATTGCTCACTATCAAGATATGTGTATGGCAATTAGTAATGAAGATGACGCCGTGTTAGCGTTTCAGTTTCACCCTGAGTCTATTCTTACCACCTTTGGTAGTACACTTTTAGCACAAAGCATTGAACATTTATTAGCTTTGCAAAGCACGCTTAACAGCCCCTTTTTAACTAAAACGAATAACGAGGTAGCTCATGGCTCAGCATAACCTACTTGCGGCTTTAGTCGATGGTCAAAATTTAACGCAAGCACAAACTACTGCTTTTTTTGAGCAAGTGCTCCAAGGAAATATTGAACCCGCCTTACTGGCCAGTGTATTAACAGCGCTAAAAATAAAAGGTGAAGTACCTGCTGAAATTGCCGGCGCTGCAATGGCAATTAGAGAGGCTGCTACTTCTTTTCCAAACCGGGATAGCAATATTACCGTAGCTGACTGTGTTGGTACTGGTGGTGATGGCGCTAACACTATTAACATTTCAACTACCGCCGCTATTTTAGCTGCCGCCTGTGGCATTAAAGTCGCAAAGCACGGTAATAGAAGTGTTTCAAGTATGTCTGGCTCTGCCGACTTGCTTGAAGCGTTTGGTGTAAACCTAAACATGAGTCCTGAAACAGCCAATAGCTGTTTAACCGAAACCAACTTATGTTTTTTATATGCTCCCGCTTATCATTCTGGCTTTAAATATGCCGCGCCAGTGCGTAAAAGCATGGGAATTCGTACCCTATTTAATATTTTAGGACCGTTAGTTAACCCGTCTAAGCCTGATATTATGTTACTCGGTGTTTACACGCCTGAGTTATTAGAGCCTATCGCGCAAGCACTTTTATTAACCGGCGTTAAACGTGCCTTTGTTGTTTATGGTAGTGGTTTAGATGAAATAGCTTTACACGGTGAGACTCAAGCTATTGAAATAAAAGCAGGTGGATTAATTCATCGCCGTTTTTCTCCTGATGATTTTGGTTTAGCACAATACTCATTGGAAGATATCAAAGGTGGCAGTCCACAAGAGAACGCCCAAACAATTAAAGCCATTTTATCGGGACAAGGAGAAGCCGCCCATAATGCTGCGGTAATTATCAACTGTGCCGCTTTACTCTACTTACACGATAAAGCCGACTCTTTAGCTGCTGCAGCACAATTAGCAAGCAATGTTTTAGCGTCAGGCCAAGGTTTAAATACATTAATGGCAATGGTTAACTTATCAAATTCAGCCCAATCTCAAGTGACCGAGGGAGCGAAATAAGCACATGGCAAATATTTTAGAAAAAATAGTACTAGACAAGCGTATTGAAATTGACGCTTTAAAAAAAGCAAAGCCGTTAGCCAGCTTTATAGATGCGCTTCAACCAACAACCAAAGATATGTATGCGGCGCTTAAACGTACACCAGAAAAACCTGAAGCGGGGTTTATTTTAGAGTGTAAAAAAGCATCACCATCAAAAGGGCTTATTCGTCCTGATTTTGATGTGAAGTCTATTTGCCAAACTTATGATAAATACGCCGCGGCTATTTCAGTATTAACCGATGAGAAGTATTTTCAAGGTAACTTTGATTATTTAGCCTTAGTGACCCAAACCGTTACTTGCCCCGTACTAAATAAAGACTTTTTCATTGACCCTTATCAGGTTTATTTAGCCCGACATTACGGCGCTGATGCTGTATTACTGATGTTAAGTGTGTTGTCTGATGAAGAATATACCACGCTCGCTAATGTAGCAGCGCAATATAATTTAGCAGTACTGACTGAAATATCGAATGAAGAAGAACGAGACCGTGCTATTGCCTTAGGCGCTAAAATGATTGGTATTAACAACCGTGATTTACGTGACTTAAGTACCGATATTAGCCGCACCTTCGACTTTGCGCCAACCCTACCTGATGAATGCATTATTATTTCAGAATCAGGTATTTATAATAATGCGCAAGTGCGAGAACTTGCTCCTGCGGTTGATGGATTTTTAGTGGGCAGCTCGTTAATGGCAATGGATAACAACCCATTTAACGACATTGACTTAGCTTGTCGAAAACTCATTTTTGGTAATAACAAAGTATGTGGTCTCACTAATATCACTGATATTGAAAATGTTGCTAATGCAGGCGCACGTTATGGCGGATTAATTTTTGCTGAAAAATCACCCCGTGCCATTAACAAAGCACAAGCATTAGCCATTATTGACGCCAAACCACAACTTGAATATGTGGGTATATTTGTGAATCACGAACCAAGTGAGATCATTGATTTAGCTCAAAGCCTAAATTTAAGCGCTGTTCAACTACACGGTAGTGAAGATGAACATTATATCGCAGCATTACGAACCGCTTTAAATGACAATAACTGCCAATTATGTGAAATATGGCAAGCAAGCGCTGTAACCTCTGATGTGCCCACGCTAAACGCGACCGTTCCTCATCATGTGTTAGACGGTAAAAGCCCAGGTAGCGGACAAGCGTTTGACTGGCAAGTGTTAGCACAAAGTACACAAGACTTATCTACCAGTTTATTAGCCGGTGGATTAAATAGCGATAATATTGACTTAGCTCTAGCTCAGTTAACACATTTAGATTTATTTGGCCTAGATATCAACTCAGGTGTTGAAACTAGTCCTGGCGTAAAATCAAACGAAAAACTACAACAAGTTTTTTCGCGCATAAGGAATTATTAAGATGACTCAAGAAACCCAAAGCACAGGTGCAACTAGCACTATTCCTAAAGAAACCCTACCCGCCTATTTTGGTGAGTTTGGCGGCATGTATGTGGGTGAACTATTAGTACCGGCATTAGAGCAACTTGAACAAGCATTTATTGAATCGCAAACTGACGAAGAGTTTTTAACCGAGTTCAATAACTTACTCACTAAATACGCTGGTCGCCCAACACCATTAACCTGTTGTCGTAATATTGTTAAAAACCCTTTAGCAAAAATCTATTTAAAACGTGAAGATTTATTACACGGTGGTGCACACAAAACTAACCAAGTATTAGGTCAAGCCCTATTAGCAAAACGCATGGGAAAAACAGAAATCATTGCTGAAACGGGTGCTGGTCAACATGGTGTTGCAACCGCAATTGCCTGCTCGTTATTAGGGCTAAAATGTAAAGTGTATATGGGCGCTGTTGATTGCGAGCGTCAACAACCTAATGTATTTCGAATGAAGTTAATGGGCGCTGAAGTTATTCCTGTAACTGCAGGCTCTGGTACTTTAAAAGATGCCGTTAATGAAGCACTACGTGATTGGTCTGCCAATTACGAAAAAGCGCATTACTTACTCGGTACTGCAGCTGGCCCTCACCCGTTTCCAACCATAGTACGCGAGTTTCAAAAAATGATTGGCGAAGAAGCTAAAGTACAATTATTAGCAGAGGAAGGTCGCTTACCTGATTACGTTATTGCTGCGGTAGGCGGAGGCTCTAACGCTATTGGTATGTTCAATGACTTTATTCATGAAGAAGGAGTTAAGCTTATTGGCGTTGAAGCCGGTGGTAAAGGCATTAACACCAAAGAGCATGGCGCAACACTAGTTGCTGGCACTAAAGGTATGTTGCATGGTAATTACACTTACATTATGCAAGATAAGTACGGACAAATTGAAGAGTCTTACTCTATATCAGCTGGGCTTGATTACCCCGCAGTAGGCCCACAACATGCCTACTTAAAAGAAACCGGTCGAGCACAGTATGTGCCAATTAATGATGATGAAGCACTTGATGCATTTCAAGCATTAGCTAAAAGCGAAGGTATTATTCCTGCGCTAGAGTCATCTCACGCACTGGCTCAAGCATTAAAAATGGCAGAGCAAGCAACCACAGAAACTATTTACTTGGTTAACTTATCAGGGCGAGGCGATAAAGATTTAGCTCATGTGCATGCCATATTATCTCCTGAAACAGCAGAGCAAGGTGCCGTAAAACATAGAGGTGAAGCGTAATGAATAATTCAACACAACATAATGATGCCACTTGTCGCTATCAAGCATCGTTTTCAGCATTACGCGAAAAAAATGAAAAAGCGTTTATTCCTTTTGTTACCATTGGTGATCCTAATGCAGAGCAATCACTTGCGGTGATTAAAACCTTAATTGATGCCGGTGCTGATGCGCTTGAGCTAGGTATTCCTTTTTCAGACCCAAGTGCTGATGGCATAACAATACAAATGGCGGCATTACGTGCCTTAGGCGCTGGTATGAATACCGACGGCTGTATTGAAATAATTAAGCAAGTTAGAGCCTATGCACCACACATCCCTATTGGTTTACTATTGTATGGCAACCTTGTTTTTGCTCGTGGCATAGATAATTTTTATCGAGATATGAGTGAAGCAGGCGTTGACTCGGTTTTAATTGCCGACTTACCAATAAGAGAGAGCTTACCGTTTAGAAAAGCGGCACTAGCACACAATATTGCGCCTATTTTTATTGCCCCCCCCAATGCTAGTAGCGATACATTAAAAGAAGTCGCTTCTTTTTCACGTGGCTATACCTATGTGTTAAGCCGTGCTGGCGTAACAGGGGTTAATGTACAGTCAACACAAGCAGCACCTGCAGCCGATAACCTCATTGCTGCGTTAACACAATATCGCGCAGCACCACCTGTGATTGGTTTTGGGATATCAACTCCTGAGCAAGTTAAAGCCGCGCTCCTCGCTGGTGCTTCTGGTGCTATTAGCGGCTCAGCTGTGGTTAAAATAATTGAAGATAATTTACATGACAATCAACAGATGCTAACTCAACTACATAGTTTTGTCACAAACATGAAAGCAGCGACTAAAAGTAGTTAACCTGAATAGGGTTAGTTAATACTTTTTAAGCTCAGCAAAAAGGAGTCTTGGTACTCCTTTTTGCTATCTATACGTAAACCTACCAACGATTAATCGGCTAAATGTTTTTCCCAAAACTGATGCGCTATAGCACATTAATCAACCTAAACGTTAAGAACGTAATGACTAGTGTTAGTAAGGTGAAAACAAGCGCCAGTATATAATAACCTGCCCGCTGCAGCTTTATTTTATAGCGTTTAAAGCGTGAAGCTTGCTCACCCGTTAAATCAGGAAAATCATTAAATACAACCGTAATAGTATGAACAAGTAACAACCATAAACATAAAAGAAAGCTCAACACGGTATGAGTATCACCGATACTTTCACTTTTCAAAGCGGGTATAAATTGCGTAATTAAAAATACAATAAGTACCATTAGTAATAAATGAACTGATCGCAGGTATGGATGTAATTGTTGCGCTATTTTAGAGAAAAGTATCAACATAGTGTTATCACGGTAACATGGCCTAAAAACCAGAGCTTAGGTTAAGATATTTAATAACATACTAATATCAAAAGCACAGAAAAAACATAAAAAAAATGCGACTCAAAGAGTCGCATTTCTGTATCTAGCTTATATAGCGCATCCTGCACTTATATTTATATTCTCATTTCTTCCTTGAATACAATCCTTGTAGCTCCTTAAATATATATCCCTAAGTAAGTCATCCTAAACTTATGTCTTCCTGACCTTGATAATCCTTATCAAGCTACATCCTTGTTTAGCTTTCCCTATAGCGTCCTGCTATTAGACTTCATCCATAAAGTCTTCCTTTAAACCTGTCTCAGTTAGTTACCTAAATGAGTAAAGCATCCTGCTTTAGGTTTTCCTTAAGTTTACTATTCCGTAACATCCTTATTGCTTCGTCCCGAAGTATCCTTGGCATCCATTTTATTGCCTTGCTTAATCATTAAGCGTTATACTTTCCAAGTATTTTCCATTTGTAGTAACAACATCCCCGTAGCTACTATCTCATCCATGACAGCGTATTGCTTTAAGGCTTCCTGCCCTATGTCTTCCTGACATGATTAATATTACACTTAAAATTTATGGTTAGTAGTAACCAGAATAAAATTATTTAGATGTAACATAAGTGCAACTTTCAATGAAAAAATAAAAAGCCTTTAAAATCATAACAGTAAATAATTAAGCTTCTATTTTACAGCGACAATTGCCATGATATCGCACATCACTGTGAGACATGTCTTACAAAAAAAATAGCACATATGCCGATAACGTTTTAAGTGAGTGTAGATCTTTTAGAAGCGCGAGAAAAAATGATATTCCAAATTGGTTCTGTGAGGTTCATTGGTTATGTTTTTTATGCCAAATAATACATATTAATAACGTAATAAAGCCACTAGCATAAGTCGCATATAAAGGAAATAAAGTGGGTTTATCTTCTGGGTATGGCGAAGTACTCGATAAGATCAAAGCCGCAATAGCTCCAACAATCAACCAAGCAGTTGCTACTTTCGTTTTGTGACTAGGCGCAGTGATATAACCAGATAAAACCACTAAAGAAGCCGCAACTGAGCCAATTATTGGTTTTTTCCAAACTCCCATAAAATCAGCTAGGATACCAGCAGCTATCGCTGAAACTACAAATGTAATAATGACTATTACAAATGAAAAAGCAAAACCTCTTATTTGATTCATGCTCAAATCCACTAAAAATTTAATGCCTTATTATTAATGCCTTATTAAGTACAAACAATTTATTGGTTATCGCCGCAAAGTGACGCTTAACTGTTAACGTCCTTTTTTGTCACTTGTAGTGTGCCACTTACATCAAACCGTTGAAATACAAACATTAAGACTGATGGTCTTTATTTATAAGCATTACTGACATATAGGCTAACACAGGCAAAATTATTAGCGTTAATAGCTGCGGGGCGTCAAGAATAGCAGAGGACAAAATTGCAGAAGCCCATAGTAAACTTAAACCGATACCTTTTTTATGACATTTTTTCATCACAGCCTCCAGTTAACCGTTTAAACGAAACACAGTTATCGTAACAGATAAATTTGAAATAACATAAAACACTTCTATCTGCACTTATTAACGCCTACTTTAAACTCTTGTTGCGTGTTCATTTATTGGTATTATTTAAGTCTTGTAATACCAAGTATAACGGCAATTACGCCACCAGCCATTCCCGCCCAAGCCTCAATAGGAGTATCCCCACTTAATGCTCGAGTAACTTGTGAGCTAGCAGAATCATAAATATTGTAACCCCACATAGCTAATGCAACCCCCACAATAATAAGGACTATTCCAATAATTTTGTTATTCATCTCAACTCCTAAAATTTATAAGTATATAATTGAGTGCTCCAACTGACTACACACATAACACAACCCTAAGCGGCTAAAATTAGCCAATTGCATTTACCCTGCTAAATTACTTGCTAGCCGTTTTTACAAATACTCCCGAAAACAACTAACTGTTATTGCTCTAACTAATAGTCACCTAGTTTTTCTGAAAAATTATGAAAATAGCATTTTGAGCAATGAAGTACTTTCATCCATTTGATTTAAAGATGTTAACCAACACAGTGCGCTTATGTTTATGATAACCGTTAACCAAAAAACAAACCTAAATGTAGCCTTTTTAGATTTATGCCTAAGGGTTTGCTGTGCAATAGCAGCTCCTGGCCAGCCGCCAGCCAGTGCAAGCAAATGCAATGTACTTTCTGGGGTGCGCCAAGCGCCCCTTTTTGCTTTGTTTTTATCATGCGCATATGAAACAAAGCACAGCGTACTCGCGCCTAAATAAAGTAATACTAAATTTATTGGTAAGTAGCCAAAAATTAACGCAACTAAGATAGCCCCTAAAAATAAAACGGCTAAATAAATCGAAAACTTATTCACATGCTTTTCTGCATGACTTGCGGGCTTTTCGCCTGCAAAAGTCGCCTTATCAGCGCAGTAACGCCCTTGTTTATCTTTCGCTATCGAAAATGTGAGAATGTCATTAACTTGAGGCGTGCGTTTTTTATTTGAAAACGCACTTTTATGAATGAAAACATGATCGCCACCACCATTAGGTACAATAAAGCCAAAGCACTTGTCTTCGCTCCATTTTAGTAGCTTGCCTGTTAAACGCATAAGTTACTTCGATAACTAACGATGAAAAACATAATGAACTTGTCTTTTGCTGTTTAAGTAACTTATTGTACTAACTCGTTATTACGATAATGTACCATGACAGAGCCAGAGACATTACCAACAGTTACTTCTTTAATGACCTCATAACCAACATTTTCGAAAAATGCTTTAAACTTACCTGAGGTAGCATAAACAGCAACACCTTCGCTATCAGTATGCTCGTCAAGCACAGTATTTACCGCTGCCATTAAGTAATGACCAAAACCGTGTTGCTGATGTAACGGATGCACCGCAATAAATGACAATAAATGAAAAGTTTTTAATGGCACAGCTTCGAGCACTGTTTGTTCTTTTTGCATCATTTGTTTGGTACTAAAATAACCAGCACTTAGTAACATTTTTAAACGCCAATGCCAAAAGCGATTAACGCTAAGTGACTCATCTGGACTATTTAAACAAGCAACACCAACCATAGTGTCACCTAAATATAAACCGACCATGGGTTGCTTTGCTTGCCAAAAGGCGTTTAATTCTTCTCGAATTGCCGCGCGTAAACGCTGCTCGTAGTCTTCTTTATCACTATTGAATATATCAAGAAAAACAGGGTCATCATGGTACGCTTGGTATAAAAGCGATGCAGCAAACTTTAAGTCTTCAGCTTTTAAGTAACTCGCTTTTACATCAACACTTTCACTGTCAGCATTGTTGCTTATAACACTTGCTGGTGATTCCATTTCTGTCATGATAACTCCTACTCTACTGGTGGATTAGCTTGATATTTATTAGTTCCACCTTAGCAGCATAACTAAAAACAGGTCAATTGAAATTACAAATAGCGCATACAAAAAAGCATCACTGAAATAGCGATGCTTCACATAGGTTGGGTAAAAATCACGTACTAAGTTGTCTACTATGCTACGCGTTAAATTTAGCTCTATTTAGCTTTTTTTAAACTCGTCACCATAACCGGTTTTAATTAGCTCACCATTAACAAATTGCAAATAGGTACATTCATCTTTAGTGGTTAAACCATCTTTATGTTTACGTTGGGTTCGGTAATAAAGTACTTTCACTGTTTTTTCATTTTCACTATACGTCTCAGAAAAATCAGCAACACCAAGCTTTTCTTCAATATCAGCAATACTGGCTCCTAAGTTAACCGCAGCAATGTGTTTACGGTTTTTATAAGCTCTGTCTTCACTATCAACAACAAAATCATGGTTAATGCCGTCATCATTAATTTTTACAACACAGCCTGATAGCGAAAATAATAAGGGGGTAGCAGCTAATAATACAAGTACTGTCTTTTTCATGGTTATTCCTTTTATAGTTGTTATCGTTAGTACACTTTCAGTAAAAGCAAAAAAGTTGCCAAAAAACAAACCATTGATATTAAGGGATTTATTGAAAAAACTTCAAAGAGGCATGTAACAATTTTAGCTTTTTTAACTAAAATATGGTTATATTGCTTATCACGTAATTATTAATAAACGCCATGACTATTTTTGATGAAATATTAATGTTTGCCAATCAACTTGCTAATGACGGGAAAAAACCAACCGTCGCTTTGGTTAAGGCTAAGTTAAGTCAGCCAGTTCCTTTACCTACGCTGATTAAAACGCTAAAAAATTGGCAGCATGATCCTAAGTTTATCGCTCCTCCTGCGCAGACAACTCCCCAAGAAAATAAAAAGCATGAAAACGATGACGCAACCAGCAATGCTATTTTAGAAGAACGAATTCAAATAAGTATTAATAAAGCGCTAAGTCATGAGTTAACGCAAATAAGAGAAGAGCTAAGTGAAATGAAGCAAATGATAGCAGAGCTAACTAAAGAGCTAAAATAAAGTAAAGGCGTTTAGTGCTTAGCACTCAAACGCCTTTCCATAAACTGCCTTATTGGCTGTAATAGTAAAGGCAAAACTAACTAACTGTTAACACATTAGTAAATAAATCAGCTAATGAGTCGGCAATTTTTTTATGAGGTTTACAACCCACTCTCTCTGCCCACACTTCACCAGTTTCATTATCAAGTGAAATAATAATATCTTCTTCATCGGTTACAGCAAAAAACACCGTTTCAGCTTGTTTTAAACGCTGTTTCATCATGATATGACCAATAATATTTTCTTGTAGTCGTTCAAAGTCAGCTTCACTCCAAGCAAACAATAACGTTAAGCTACCATCGGCACATTGTGCTTCAATGCTGTCACTAAAGATGGTTGTAAAATAAGTTTTAATATCTTGATGCAATACTAAGTCTAACGCTTGTTCAACATTATTAAATGATAACGGTTTTGCTATTTCCTTCTGCTCTACCAGCTTAGCAATGGCTATTGGCTGCCAACTACAAAGATCATCGGCCAATTTTTCACTGATACAGGGAGACAACCACTGCTCATCAAATTCAGTACTGGGTAATTCGTTATTGTTACGCTCTTGATGTAAAGCAACATGTTGCTCTGCAAATGTAAGTACAGCTTGCGCTAAAGTTGTATTTGATGATGTCATATACGACTAAGATCCTTTAAAATAATACTATAATTGTTAACGGTAGAAGTTTTTATGAGCAAATATGAAAAATCAGCTGCATTAAGCGAGCTAACTTTAGGGAAAGAAACTCAATATAGCAGTAAATATAACCCAGATTTACTGCAAGCAGTACCCCGGAGTTTAAATCGTGATGATTTATCATTAACCGACACAACATTACCTTTTGTTGGTGAGGATGTTTGGTACGGTTATGAACTTTCTTGGCTAAATACCAACGGCAAGCCTGTGGTTGCAGTCGCCGAGTTTAGGTTCCCTTGTACGAGCCCTAACTTAGTTGAGTCGAAATCATTTAAGCTGTATTTAAATAGTTTTAACCAAAGCCGTTTTTCATCAATGGAGCAAGTACAAAAAATTCTCGCTGCTGATTTATCACATACGGCTGGCGAGCAAGCTTCGGTTGCCCTTTTTAGCGTTGATGATTGCCCTAACTTAGCCATTAACCAGGCAAGTAATTCACTTATTTGTATTGATAATGAAGATATTTCTATGGATGAATATCAATACAATGCACAGTGGTTAACTAATATACAAGCAAGTCATGAGGCTAATGACCAACCTAGTATAAATGAAACGCTTGTAAGCCATTTGCTCAAATCGAACTGCTTAATCACCAACCAACCAGACTGGGCCAGTGTATATATTAGTTATCAGGGTGCTCCATTAAATCACGCACAGTTACTTAAATACTTGATTTCATTTAGACAACATAATGAATTTCATGAACAGTGTATTGAACGTATTTTTTGTGATTTACAAAAGTACGCAAAATTAGAGCAACTTACGGTTTTTGCACGTTATACGCGTCGAGGCGGTTTAGATATAAACCCTTTTAGAAGTACCCATTTAACATCGGCTCCAGCGAATAGAACATTGCGCCAATAGCGTTTATGGTCGAGCAGTTTTAGTTTTAGTTTTAGTTTTAGTTTTAGTTTTAAACAGCTTAAACAAAAAATCCAACCTTTATTAGGTTGGATTTTTTAATTGTAGTTACTCAATTAAGTTTTATTTATTTTTTGTCCTCAGGAAACTCAAGCCCAGTCCACTGAGTAAAAAATGCTTTTTGCTGCTCGTTAGCATTCTCTAATGGAGTTACTTTTAACTTATCTTTAGGCCTTTTAACTAAAGCCAGTGATTTACTCGCTAATACGTCACGTCTAAAAAAGCTAATGTCTACGGTATTCTCATCATTAAAATCAGCTAAGCGCGTTGTGAGATCTTTATCGACTAAACGCAAACCATCAATAGCAATAATAATGTCGTCTAGGGTAAAGCCAGCATCCCATGCAGGGCTATGCTTTTCGACATGCGTTACTTTCAAACCACTATTAACTTGCTCGGTTTTCAGGCCTGTCCAAATTTGTGTTTTTAACTTAGCACCAGCTTTACCATAGCTCATTTGCAAACCCGCTTTTGCTAACAACGCATCAAAATCTATGGCTAATAAACCAGTAATGTTTTGCTGCCACCATGGCTGGTAATTTTCACCGGTCACTTGGTTTAAAATCGCCAAAATATCATTCTCATTGTAACTTTTAGGTATTTTAAACTGTTGATAAAGCTGATTATGCACATTCCGATAACTTTTCGCTAAATTAGTTCGACTTAATATATCAAAGTCGAGTAACCAAGAGGCCAAATAACCCTCAGCATAGATATTAACGCTATGATTATTACCATAGTCTCCGCTTTCATTAATCCATGCATCAAAGCCTGCTTGTGCAATACTTTGGCTATTTCGCCCTGGCTTATGTTGATGTTTGGTAATACGTTTAGCTAAGTCTTCAAAGAACTCTTTACTGGTTAATAATTTACCGCGTAATAATAGTTGGTATTGCAGGTAACTGGTTGAGCCTTCTGCAAGCCATAATAGGTTGTCGTAGTTCTCTTGTTGATAATCATAAGGAACAAGCCCTTCAGGGCGATACTGCTTAACATTCCAGGTATGAACAAATTCATGCGCGGCGGTAGAAATAAAACCAATATAGTCTTTTCTTGCTGAAAATTTATAGCGAGAACGTTGAATAATGGTTGAGTTTACATGCTCTGTAGCACCGCGAGCGCCACTTGTGGCGTGTACCATAAAAACATAACGCTTAAATGGATAGCCTTGCCAAATGCTTTTACTTTGCTCAACCATTACCGTTAAATCCTGTAACATTTTTTGAGTATCGTAGTTGCCCTCCCCCCAAATAACTAATTCATATTGGCGATTATCAACTTCAAATTCAAAAAATTGATTAATACCGCTTTCAATAGGCGAATCAACAAGTACATCGTAATTGCTAGCGATAAATTGATGATGATTATCACCAAAGTCCAACCCTGAAACACTGCGCCATGCTTTAGGTACTACCATTTGCACGATATGTTTTTGCGGACGACTTTCTTCGCTATACATCACCACGGTCGAGTTATCAATAAAGGCGTGGCTATCATCAATATGGCGAGTTCTTTTACCTAATTGATTTGCATAAACTTGGTAGGTTACTGTTAGCTTTTTATGTTGGGTGTTATTTATTCGCCAACTATCCTTACTTACTTTTTCCCACAAAAGCGCATTACCTTGCTCATCTTGTGCTGAAAATTTTCTGATACCGTTAGCCAAATTTAAAATTTCATATCTACCTGTGCGCCATGTAGGTAAATAAACGAGTGTATCCTTAGTTTCAGACGCTTTAAACTGAACCTGAACTGTTGCTAAGTGGTGTTCAGGGTTATCAATATTAATCGTAACATTAACCTCAGCATTAGCACTAAACGCTATAAGATAAAGAAGTAAGGTGAACAGTAAGCTTTTACATAAAACCATAATAAAATCCTAAGTGGTGGCATGATAAATAATGATTATTCTAGCTTAATTGGAACAATTTTATACGATTAGATAGTAGCGATAGAAAATAATATGACTTTTTCTGCCCCGACATACAATAAAGAGAGCATTTGTGCTTAAATTTGTCTTATACTGTTGAATGTGTGTGAATAAATACTTGATATTAATTTAAAACATTTAGTACTTTCCAAAGAAAAACAAGATAAAACCCAAAGAATAAACAGAGATTTAGGACTTTAAGGATAAGCTTTTTTTATGAATGACAACTCTGTCGGACAAGCGCAATTAGACACATTGCAAAAAAAACTTGATAGCGCCATAGACTCACGTAGAACGTTAGAAGAGGATTTCAAAACTCAATCGACACTACTTATTCAGTTTATCAGTAAACTATCATTAGTTTCTAAAGGGGTCGATCTCGAGCTTGATAATCGTTTGGCAAAATTACGAGTTTTATTTACTAAATCCGCACCGATAGCTGACATTGAAAACAGTATCGCAATCATCACAAAGCTACTACAACAGCATGCAATAACTAACGAAAAAAATATTGCACAAATGCATCAACGCTTCAATATTGCCGGAGAGAGCTTACAAAAGGTTAATGGTTTACCCAACGACCTCCGACGCAATTTACGTGAATTATTATCAGAAACTAAAAGTACAAAAGATGCATTAATTCAATATGTTCCTTTATTAAGCCAATTATTAGAGTTTTATATAAATGCCTTGAGCGCTAAAGAAAAAACAGCAACAAATGGCTTATTAACAACACCTAACAATGCGGGTGATTCAGCGCAAACAACATTAGACACCTCGTCTGATAACAATAGTAATACTGCCTCCACTTTTGAGTTAGACGAAAGTTTATTAGAAAAAATCTCCGTAACGTTAAGTGCTCTCAACTTATCTCAAGCACATACCAATCAATTATTAGCAATTAAGAAAAAGTTAATGGGCGACACAACGAATAAGGAAATCGTAAACCACTTCCTTGAAATATTTGATGTCATTGTTGCCGAGTTCAAAAATGAACAAAATAATGCTAAATCTTTTTTAACCTCACTTAGTGATACTTTAACGAGTGTTCAGTTAGCGGTAAAAGAGACGCTCGAAACACAAAAGTCTTCGCAATTAGCCAACGATAAAATTAATGTTGTACTACAAAAACAACTTGTTGATATGACGGGTACTGTTGAAAAGGCACTGTCGCTTGATCAAGTAAAATTAGACATCAATGATAAATTGCAGAAAATCGCAGGAACTTTAGAAGCCAAATCGAAAATAGAACAACAGAGTCAATTAGCATTAAGTCAAAAACTCACTAAAATGGCAGAAAAAGTCGCTCAGCTAGAAGAGAAAAGCCGTGTGTTTGAAGAAAAGCTTGCCGAGCAACAAATCAAAAACATGCAAGACGCTTTGACTAAGCTTGCTAATCGTGCCGCATTTGATGACTACTTTGCTAAAGCAATGGTTCGCTTTCAACATCGCCCATTTGAATTAGCCTTAGTCGTTATTGATATTGATGACTTCAAAAAAATTAATGATACCTATGGTCATAGCGCTGGCGATAAAACGCTACAAGTGATTGCTAATACGATTCAAAAACATGTTTCCAAGGATGTTTTTGTTGGTCGTTATGGCGGTGAAGAGTTTGTACTTATTTACTCTCAAACAGCAGAAACTGATTTAATTAATGAATTAAACACAATTAATAAACAAGTTGCTCGCTTACCTTTTAAGTTTAAAAACAATAAAGTCAGTATCACCTTATCGATAGGTGCCACCCATATTCGTACCGATGATAATATCCATCTTGCTTTTGAACGTGCTGATGAAGCTATGTATAAAGCAAAGTCTCAAGGTAAAAATCAAGTTATTTATTCTAAGTAATGTACGCGTAATTACAGTAACTATACTCGCTAATCATTTAATAATATTAAGGCGCGTATAAAAGGAGGTTCTATGCACATTCAACTTAACCCTGTTGGTAATATGAATTTACTTTCACAAGCTGAAGTAGACCAATTACAATTATCTGCCAGCAGCGAGCTTTACATGCTTTATCGTAACTGCTCTTTAGCGGTACTTAATGCGGGATCGAATACCGATGATGCCGAAGCCATTTATCAAAAGTATAAAAAATTTAAAATTGAAGTCATCAGACGAGAGCGTGGCGTAAAAATTGATTTAGACAATCCACCATTACACGCCTTTGTAGACGGTAAAATAATTCGTGGTATTAGAGAGCACCTTTCAGCAGTATTGCGCGATATATTATTTATTAATAGTCGTTACTTAAATATGCCTATTTCGTCTGAAAATATTACCGACACTACCTTTGATATACTGCGTAATGCCAATCTTATTTTACCTGAAACTGAGCCTAATTTAATCACCTGTTGGGGCGGCCATTCAATTAGTCATAATGAATATAAATATACCAAAGATGTTGGTTATCAATTAGGGCTTCGTGCTTTTAATATTTGTACTGGTTGTGGCCCTGGTGCTATGAAAGGACCAATGAAAGGTGCGACAATAGGCCATGCAAAACAGCGAAATAAATCAGGTCGTTATATCGGTTTAACTGAGCCAAGTATTATTGCTGCTGAGCCACCAAACCCTATTGTTAACGAATTAGTGATAATGCCTGATATAGAAAAACGCTTAGAAGCTTTTGTTAGGATGTCGCATGGCTTGATCATTTTTCCTGGTGGCGCAGGTACTGCTGAAGAGTTACTGTATATTTTAGGAATTATGCTTAATGAAAAGAATAAAGATCAAAAACTGCCTATTATTTTAACAGGCCCTGCTAGTGCTAAAGCCTACTTTAAAGAGATCCACGCTTTTATTGGTGCTACATTAGGTGAAAAAGCGCAATCTTTATATAAAATCATTATTAACGATGCGCCTGCCGTTGCCCGTGAAATGAAAATAGGTTTAGAGCAAGTATTAACACATCGCAAAGCAACAGGTGACTCGTTCCATTTCAATTGGTCTTTAGAAATAGAAAGCGACTTTCAACACCCATTTGAGCCAAACCATGCAAATATGGCAGCATTGAATATCAGTCATGATCTGCCTACGGCTGAACTAGCGGCAAATTTACGACGTGTTTTTTCTGGTATAGTTGCCGGTAATGTAAAGTCGGGTGGTATCAAAGCAATACGAGAGCTTGGTCCTTTTCAAATATCAGGTGATAAAGAAATTATGACATTAATGGATAAACTACTTGCTTCATTTGTTGAGCAGCAACGTATGAAACTACCGGGTACTGAGTATATCCCTTGTTATAACGTTATAGAGGAGTAATCGGTGTCCGCTCATTTAATCTTAATTGATGCTTTAAATTTAATTCGTCGTATTTATGCGGTGCAAGAGCGGCCATTTATGTTAACTAAAAACAGTGCTAATGATGAGTTATCAAATAACACTCAGCAACAAGTGTTATTTAATACTCAAAATGCCTGTGTGGTGGCCTTAAATAAAATTATTAATGAACACAACCCAACCCATGGGTTGGCGGTTTTTGACAGCCAAAAGCCTTGTTGGCGCTATAAGTTGTATGCGGATTACAAAAAAGGCAGAAAAAAAATGCCTGAATCACTCGCCAATCAATTAAGTCATATTCAAGATGCTTTTATGGCTGAAGGTATTGATTCACTGACATCTGACGAAGATGAAGCTGACGACCTTATTGCGACATTAGCGACTAAAATGGCGTTGCATGGTCAGAGAGTCACCATTATTTCAACAGATAAAGGCTTTTTGTCACTACTTAGCCCTAATATTCATGTCTATGATTACTTTAACCGTCGTTACTTAGATGAAACTCATGTTAAAAGTAAGTTTAATGTAAAGTCATCACAGTTAATGGATTTATGGACGCTCACTGGTGATAACACCAACAAAATACCTGGTGTGGCAGGTATTGGGCAAGTAACCGCCGCAAATTTAATTAACGAATACGGCTCACTAAAAAATATTTTAATGAGTGACGACTTAAAATCGACGATTAAAAAGAAGCTCGAAGAAAGCAGTGAACAAATAACGTTAACTCGCCAATTGCTAACATTACAACAAGATATCCCTCTAGGTTTCAACCTTAAGGATATTCGCATAACACCACCTTCAACTTCAGCACCAAATAATGCTAATATTATTTCCTTAATCGCCCCAACAGCTTAACTAGCTAACAATGTCACTACGGTATTTTCAACATGAATAAAAAAGTAATCACACGCATCGTACTTGCTCTAGCTGCATATTTTGTCTTTGTTATGTTAGTGGTCATTTTCTATGACGATAGCCCAGACCAAATGAAGTGGGACGACAGAGAGGCTTATAATCGACAGTTTATTGCTAAAATAAAGCTGAATGAATTTACCTTTGAACATGCTTTAGAAGAGCTTGGTAGCCCCGATATTACAGAAGCTAAGCAAATCGACGACACCCGTTTTCAGGTAATGTTTTATAGAACTCAACATGTAAAGTCTGACGGTATTACCACCCAAGATGAGTGTACCTTCTTACTATTTATTGATGGTGTTTTAAAAGAAATAGGTTTAGGTAATAACTACCCCGACAATTGGAAAATAATCACGCCTTATCAGCAAAGTACTTAGCGCTTAGACTAAAGTCACCTTGCTAGCCCAATTGAATGATTCTACTATAACTGTATAGAGTCGAAAGCATTAGCAGCACCATGCCATGACTTAACCCATGTAAACTTTCAAGCTCGAAAACAGAAAGTTTACATGGTATAAAACAACTAACAAAACACTTTTATACGACTTAAAAACTTGAGTCGATTGAAAGTGTTTTCTATCTATAAAATACTAAGGTTGATCACGCTTCAATATTGCATTCATAATCGTGAGTTAATTTTCACCATAGCAAGATGTATTAAATGTCGTTAGTTGCCTAAAGCACAAACCTCATCGCTAACTGAAATTCCCCACTAACCAATAGATGCAACCTCAAAAGAGATCAGCTTTACACAAATAAGTATCGATTACTTATAACTCACAATTAAGGTGAATTTAATGACTAAACAGACCATCACAGTTATCCCTGGCGACGGCATTGGCCCAAGTATTATCGAAGCAACCATTAAGGTGTTAGATAAAGCAGGATGTAATTTTGACTATGAGTTTGCAGATGCTGGTCTAACTGCGCTTGAAAAGCACGGAGAATTAGTGCCAAGTGAAACGCTTGAGTTAATTGCTAAAAATAAAGTGACTCTTAAAGGCCCTTTAACGACTCCTGTTGGCGAAGGTTTTACCTCAATCAATGTAACGTTACGTAAGCAATTTAAACTATACGCAAATTTACGCCCTGTTATTTCATTTAAAGGTACCAAAGCACGTTACGAAAATATTGACATTTTAACCGTGCGTGAAAACACTCAAGGTATGTACTCTGGCGCAGGCCAAATCACCAGTGAAGACGGTAATGAAGCTGAAGCAAAAAGTATTATTACCCGTGAAGGTGCTGAAAAAATATTAACATTTGCTTATGAAACAGCACGTAAAGAAGGCCGTAAAAAAGTTACCGCAGTACATAAAGCAAATATTTTAAAATCGACCTCTGGTTTATTCTTAAAAGTTGCTCGCGAAGTTGCACAGCGCTACCCTGACATTGAATCAAGTGAAATGATTGTTGATAATTGCTGTATGCAGTTAGTTATGAACCCTGAGCAGTTTGACGTTATTGTAACCACTAACCTTTTTGGTGATATTCTTTCTGACTTATGTGCTGGCCTTGTTGGCGGCTTAGGTATGGCGCCAGGTGCTAACATTGGCGAAGATTGTGCTATTTTTGAAGCTGTTCACGGGAGTGCGCCAGATATTGCAGGTAAAAACTTAGCAAACCCAACGTCTGTTATTCTTGCTGCCATTCAAATGCTTGAATATTTAGGAATGAGTGATAAAGCACAAAAGATCAAAGCAGCCATTACTGATGTTATTGCATCAGGTGATAGAACAACTGGGGACTTAGGTGGTACGCACGGTACAACTGACTTTACTGAAGCTTTACTTGAAAGACTGTAATCTATTTATATTACCTTTATAGAAAAAACAGTGACTCTTTAAAATCAAAACGAGTAATAAATATAATATTTATTACTCGTTTTTTTATAGCTTATTTATATATTTGTGGATTAGTTATCCAGATAATACCGTTGAGTGAATCAGCAACTAATACAAAAACTATAGATCAACTGCAATTAGTGGTGCCGGTGATAGTAATCTTGCGTGTACGGTGACTTCTTCACGGTCATAATATAAATGCTTAGCGTATAACTCGTATTTGACGTTATGCTTATTAAAAGCATCTTTAATTGCTTGTAAGTCTTCGGATACCTGCTGGTAGCGCCCTTTCATTGGTAGCTTTAAGTTAAACATTGCCTCTTTACAATAGCCATGTAATAACCATTCACTCATTAACTTAGCAACACGCTGTGGTTTTTCAATCATGTCACAAACTAGCCAATATACGTTTTGCTTTTGAGGAAGGTATTTAAAGCCATCCATCATTTTATGCTTAACCTGCCCGGTTTCCATTAGCGACTCAGCCATTGGCCCGTTATCAATCGCAGTAACCATCATACCTCGGCGAACGAGTTGATAAGTCCAACCGCCTGGTGCGGAGCCTAAATCAACCGCATTCATACCCGATGTTAAACGGGTATCCCATTCTTCACGAGGAATAAAATAAAGAAATGCTTCATCAAGTTTTAAAGTTGAGCGACTTGGCGCAAGGCTTGGAAACTTTAATCGAGGAATCCCCATGATATGAGGAGAGCTATTTCTCGTTAAAGAGAAACCTAAGATCACTTGCTGACCACTAAAGAAAAGCGCATGTAAAATAGCGCCGTCGTCATCAACTTGCTCAGTAGCTTTTGATTTTTCGGTTAATACCTTATTCTTTCGTAATGCTTGGCGAAGCGGCACAGAGAGCTTACGACAAAATTTACTTAATTCTTTGCCATCATTAGTATCTGTCATTTCCATTCGTAAATCGGTATATTGCCACTCATTACCTAAAGCTTCAGTGATCGCTTCTACTCGATTATAGTCAGGTAAATCAATTATATCGGTAACCGTAACAAACCATTGGCGAGCAAAAATAAGGCGCTTCAATGGTACTTTATTCATCAAAACTTCACCGTGTTCACTTTCATGTAGATGAAAAAGAACAATGCCTTGATTCTTTTTTAGCTCTAAATAGCCGTAGATTTCATTCCAAGCAGCTTTTTCTTGGACTTCAGCGCCACACTCTTTCTCAAAGCCTGGGCGACAAAATAATACAATGGAGGTCATAAGTTATTCTTACCTTCTAACGCTAACATTAACCACGCTAGCGCAAATGACATACCACCAATAGGCGTTAACTTACCTAATAAGGGTACTTCAAAAATTAATTTAATATAAATAGTGCAACTAAAACACAAAATGCCTAATAAAAAGCAAATACAAGCGATGATAACAGGTTTAGAAGGCGGTTTTATTTTCGCCCATACCAAACATACAAGTAAGGTAATTGTATGAAATAATTGATATTGCAGTGCTGTAGATAAACTTGACTGCACATTACTTGCTAAGCTTTGCCCACCGTGGGCTAACCAAGCGCCGAATAGTACAGAAAAACAACCACTGATACCAACAAAAATCATCATCGAGCGCATTAAAATATGATTGTTGGTGATATTGTTATGATTACTTGCAGACATGGCTGTGTTCCAAAATAAAAGTAACAAGTGTATCGACTGCTGTTTGCAAATGATGTTGATAGCTAAAACCTGACTTTACTCGTGGCTTTAAACTATGATCACCATCGGCTAAAAAAACACTTTGGCAGTGCTCAGGTAAGTTATAGCTTATGACTTCACTTTGACTACCAAGAGTATCTCTATCACCTTGTATAATCAATATAGGTAATTTCCCTTCAATTAATGGCTCTAAGCGTAACTTTTCAGGCTTTTTCGCTGGATGAAAAGGATAGCCTAAACAGAAAACCCCTAAAAATTTAGCTTTATTCTCTACATTAGTAGCCAATGTACATGCAACACGAGAGCCCATAGATTTACCGCCAATAAAAAGCGGTAAATCTTGAGCGCATGAACTTTGCAGGAACTTATCAATAACATCTTGGTAGCACGCAAGTAATATTGGCATCCTATCGGGAGGGTAACGCTTCCCTGTTGCAATACGCTTATCCATAAAAGGAAAGTTAAAGCGTAATACATTAACTTTTGCTAGGTTAAGTAAACGTGTCATTTCAACCATAAACTCATGATGCATATCAGCGCCAGCACCATGAGCAAAAATAACATTGGCAATAGCCCCATCAACGGTACTTTCTTCGCTGCTCATTTCTATAGATAACATATCCATTAATTAATTTGTCCGTCAGTTATTTGTTCTTGCTCTGCACGTACCATGTCAAGCATCCACTGTCTAAAAGCCGCTATTTTACCATTATCTTTTTGCGCTTCTCGACAAACAATAAAGTAAGAGTTTTTACTGACTAAAACATCATTAAACGGACAAACCAAACGCCCTGCATCAATATCTGGCTTGGCCAATACGCTGTAAGCCAAGGCAACACCTTGGCCATATAGTGCAGCCTGCAACACCATAGTTGAATGACTAAAGATTGGCCCATGGTTAACATTACCGCCTTTAACGTTTACTTGTTTAAACCAACGTTTCCAGCCTTTACGCGATGTATCATGCAATAAGGTATGATGAGATAAGTCCTCTAAGGTAAGTAGTGGCGGCTTACCGTTGGCGGCGTTTTCTTGCAGTAATAATGGGGAGCACACGGGAATTAAATATTCAGTATGAAGTTTTTCTGCATAAATATTGGGCCAGCTGCCCCTTCCATAATAAATGGCGATATCGACATCTTCGGTTAGTGAGTTTTCAGCTTGATCAACCGCTTTAATTCGCACATCAATATCACCGTGTAAGGCATTAAAAGCACTTAAGCGTGGTACTAACCATTGAATAGCAAAGCTTGCTTGTGAACTAACGGTGATGGCACCTTTAGCGCCACGCACTAATAAACGCTCTGTTGCTTCATGTAGTGAATTAAAAATATCTTTAATGTCGAGATAATATGATTGTCCCTCTTCTGTTAATAACAGTGAGCGGTTTTTTCGCATAAACAATTTAATGCCTAAATGCTCTTCCAAAGCTTTTATTTGATGACTAATTGCAGCTTGCGTCACAAATAATTCTTCAGCAGCTCGCGTAAAGCTTAATTGCCTTGCAGAAGCTTCAAATGCTCGCAATGCGTTGAGTGGCGGTAGTCTATTAGCCAAGGTTCACCTATAAATTAACAAGGAATTTACAATTATAAATGCATAAATAATTAGAAATACAGCATATCAATTTTACATTAGTTTTTCTAATGAATAACATTAAATTAAGTCATTTTTATTTTTAGTGTTGTTTACGTAATATACACCTTGTAGATGAAGGACATCATCTCAACATTCTTTGAAAGTTAAGTATAGTGTGTGCTCCCAACCCATACGCTGTATTTCTTTCAAAGGGCTATGCCAGAGAAAAGGTCCTAAGAAATCTACCTAAACAACGTGTTTTATTATTAGGTTAATTACTGGACAACATATATCATGAAAAAAACTAACGCATTACTTACATTACTCACTGGCCTTATATTTAGTACAAGTGCAATAGCAGCAGTACCAACCACTGAACGTGTTAAAGCTGAGCCAACTAAACCAACAAGCATACACCTTATTAACGAAGCGGTAGCATCATCACTTGCAACAATCAAGCTAGATACAGACTACACTCAGCAAGTTGAAAATAATAGCTTTGCTATTAAAAAGCAGAAACTTAAACGTAATAAGACAATGAATATTACCAGCAATGAAATTGCAGCGGATTAATAGTGTAACATCTGACACTAACATCAAAAAAGGAGACTTATATGTCTCCTTTTTTAGTTATTACCTGTAACTATTACAAATATTAACCTGTAATTAACGGCTCAAAACCTTTAACTAAATCATCAATTGCTTTCATTTGCGCTAAATATGGGGCTAACTTATCTAACGGTAACGCACAAGGGCCATCACAGCGCGCTTGTGACGGATCAGGGTGCGCCTCAATAAACAATCCGGCAATACCAATAGCCATACCACTACGAGCTAATTGTGCTGCTTGTGCACGACGACCATCAGCACTATCAGCTCGTCCGCCAGGTTTTTGTAAAGCGTGTGTCGCATCAAAAATAACTGGGGCATAGTTTTTCATTTCATCCATGGCTAACATATCAACCACTAAGTTATTGTAACCATAGCAACTACCACGTTCACATAAAATAATATTTTCATTACCCGCTTCACCAAACTTAGTAATAATATGCTTCATTTCATGAGCCGCTAAAAACTGAGGTTTTTTAACATTAATAATTGCCCCTGTTTTAGCCATAGCAACGACGAGATCAGTTTGACGTGCTAAAAAAGCTGGCAGCTGTATAACATCAACCACCTCACTAACTGGCTGTGCCTGATACGGCTCATGTACATCGGTGATAATAGGAACATTAAAGGTGTTTTTTATTTCTTCAAATATCTTTAAACCTTCATCAAGACCAGGACCTCGATAGGAGTTTACCGATGAGCGGTTCGCTTTATCAAAAGAGGCTTTAAAAACATAGGGAATACCCAACTTTTGAGTAACCTCTACATAATGTTCAGCAATGGTCATTGCTAAATCACGCGACTCTAATACGTTCATACCACCAAACAAAACAAACGGTTTATTATTTGCTACGTCGATATCTTTTATTTTTACAGATGTAATTGTCATAATATTTCCTAAACTTCCTTAGGGCTGTTAATGCTGATGTAAAGTGCTGGTACGTATTTATAGAAACGTTTACATAAGGTATTTTTACTATTTGAAGTAAAAAAATACAAAACCGAGTATTAGTGCTAATAAGCCCAATACGACAGCATCATTAGTGATCAATGGTGTACTAGCTAACACAGGGTTTTGCATAAACTTACCTTAACATTTTCCGTACAAATTAATGAAACGTATTATTTTGTACGTCTATTTTTTCAAGTTGAATTTTTAATATCTTAGCGGCTGGATCTTGTGGACACTGCTCAACAAAATAGCGGTAGTCATCTACAGCAACTTTGAAACAATCAAGTTGATGTAAAAGAAAACCTCGGTCTCTGCGCAGAATAGGATCATCAGGGTTTAGTCCTAAAATAATATCAATACATGTCAACGCTTTATCAAAGGCTTGCTCACGAATTAATGCACTTTTTAATGAGATTAGGTATTCAACAATAGCTATTTTATCATTTACTGATTTTAAGTTGTCGTCACCAGGGTCGCCAGATAAGTCATCTAAACGATGATCAAGCTCGGTCCAATCAAGGGATTCTCCCGTCACTGCATCAAAAATAATCGCGTATTGTTCATCGCAGCATAAGCGCACCATAATTTTATTTGGTACAAACACCAAGTCAGTATCAAAGCCACAAGCAGTAATAATTTCTGCGACAATAGCCGCTTTTACGATAGGCGACATTAAACGCTGTTTCAGCCCTTTAGCGATATGATAAGCACTTAAGGGCCAAGAAGCTTGAGCATAATCAATAAATAAATGCTGAAAATACAATTCATTTAGCAAACATTCGGCGCGCTCTAACGGTGATTCAATTTCATTAATTACCGCAACACATTGATCAATAATAGTTTCTAGTACATCAAGTGACGCATCAGTACTTGAAGTTGCTAACTCTTGTACTGATGAACGACTTTGTTGATGCACTTGCTCACCAAAAACAGCTTCTTCAATGAGAATAAGTTTTTGTAATAGCTCTTTATCTTCAGATTTTATTTCTGAAATTAACAATTCATTCATAACAACTTTATTTACTCATTTAGGTAAAAAATAATGCTTCTCTAGTCATCGCTAAACGAACTATTAACATTACCCAGCCAATAGCACCTAAGAAACCTAAGACACGCATTGCTTTATTACGTGCTAATTTAAGCGTGTAATAAGCGGTAAAAATGTAAGCAACCATAGCGAGTAGCTTTTCAGCTAACCACATTTGTTCCATTGGGTTAAAATGCAGCTTTATCGCTAATGCGACCCCCACACTGAGTAACAAAGTGTCAACAACATGAGGTGAAATTTTAAGCCACTTTTTATTTAATTTATCCGGATTAATAAATAGCAATAAAAAACGATAAGCGAACAACAGTACGCTAATTGCGGCGAGTGTCATATGTAAATGTTTCAATGGGGTACCCTCTTTAATAGTTTTCTTTTGATGGAGATATTTTTATCGGCTTAGTTTTTCCCTATGAAGTGATAAACCAAGCGGTAATTTTTAGTTTTATTTAGTAAATCGACGTAAAGTTTACCTACTTTATTTGGCTAAACTGTATAACTATGTAACAGTTTAACTGATAGTACTTAATGTTATATCAGTGCGTGGCTATGGCAAAATTAAAAGGCTTTAACATCAATGAACTGAGTTATATTTTACTGGTAATACTGAGCTTTCCCCAGGTAATTCTATCGTGGCCATTTAAGTCTTTCACCGTTTCAATGTCGTTAAAACCAGCCGTTCGTAAGATATTACGTACAGCCTTACCCTGCTCAAAACCATGCTCAAAAAATAACGCACCATTAGGTGCTAAATAATTAACGGCTTTAGCCGTGATATCAGCAATATCACCTAACCCTTGTTCATTTGCCACCAACGCAGACTTAGGTTCAAAGCGCACATCACCAACACTGAGGTTTTCATCATTACCGTCAATATAAGGCGGGTTGGATACTATGATCTCAAAAGAAGTGCTTTGCGATACTTTACTAAACCAGTCACTTTGGTAAATATTAACCTGTGAAAGTGCTAATGCTTTAGCGTTACGTTTTGCTAACGCAACCGCGTCAAAGCTAAAATCTATCGCATCAATATGCCAACTTGGTAACTCTGATGCTAACGCTAATGCAATAGCTCCGGTTCCCGTACCTAAATCTAAACAGTTTAAGTTTTGTTTTTCACCATAATGGGTTAACACTAATTCAATAAGAATTTCAGTGTCAGGGCGAGGGATTAAGGTTGCAGGAGAGACAAAAAAAGGTAATGACCAAAACTCTTTCACGCCAACAATATAGGCGATAGGTTCACCATTAATACGCCGTGCTAATAATTCAAGGTATTGGGAAGATTGTGCCTGGCTTAATATTTTGTCAGGCCAAGTTAATAAATAGCTGCGTTCTTTTTCAAGCACAAAACATAACAGCAGTTGCGCATCAAGTTTAGCGCTATCAGAGCATGAATCGAGTTGTGCTCGACCATGCTCTATTAGGTGTTCAATCGATAAAATCACAAACAACCTTCAGGTTAGTTTTGCTCGGCAAGCTCAGCAAGTAAATCAGCTTGGTTTTCGAGCATTATAGGCTCCATAACTAACTGAAGGTTACCTTCCATCACTTCGTTTAAGCGATAAAGCGTTAAGTTGATACGATGATCGCTCATTCTTCCTTGTGGGAAGTTATAGGTACGAATACGTTCAGAGCGATCGCCACTAGCAACTAAGTTACGACGTGATGACTCTTCTTCACTGCGACGTTTTTCATCTTCTGCTTGTTGTAAACGAGCTTGTAATACCGACATAGCTTGCGCACGGTTTTTATGCTGAGAACGTTGATCTTGACACTCAACAACAACGCCTGTTGGAATATGGGTAATACGAATAGCCGAGTCTGTTTTGTTAACGTGCTGACCACCAGCACCTGACGCTCGGAAAGTATCAACTTTTAAATCGGCTTTGTTGATTTCAATTGCTTCAGACTCAGGAATTTCAGGCATAACCACAACGGTACAAGCCGATGTATGAACACGCCCTTGTGATTCAGTTTCAGGCACACGCTGTACACGGTGACCACCTGACTCAAATTTCATATGACCATAAACGCCTTCACCGTTTACCTTCATAATCAATTCTTTATAGCCGCCCTGCTCACTTTCATTGGTATTCATCACCTCGATTTTCCAACCTTGCTTTTCAGCATATCGGCTGTACATTCTAAATAAATCACCCGCAAAAATAGCCGCTTCATCACCACCAGCACCAGCGCGAATCTCAACAAAACAGTTGTTATCGTCATTAGGGTCACGAGGTAATAATAATATTTGTAAGTCGTCTGCTAAGCTACTAACCGCTTGCTTTGCTTCTTTATATTCATCTTGCGCCATTTCACGCATATCTGGATCATCATCTTTTAGCATCATTTCCGCTGTAGCGAAATTTTCTTCAGCGCTTTGATACGATTTAAAAACCGATGTCACTTCATCTAATTGTTTAAATTCTTGAGATAACGCACGAAACTTGTCTTGATCAGCAATTGTTTCAGGGTCGGATAATAGAGCTTGCACTTCCTCAAAGCGTTCAACTAACGCTTCAAGCTTTTGATAAACTGACGGTTTCATTAAAGTAATCTTATTTTAAAATGAGGAAAAACTAAATTGGCGCTATTCTAACACAGTAATATGATGCGTTAAAATGAGGGATTATAAAATTATACGAATAAGCGTTAGTCGAGCGGCTCAATATCAAAAATATCACGTAAATAAAGTAGCTTATCTAACTCTCCGCCTTGTGCTGCAGTTTGAAGCGCACTGGTTGGAGCATGCATAAACTTATTGGTTAACTTAGTCGCTAATTCAGCAACAACCGCTTCTGAATTTTTACCACTTTTAAGTTGAATCAAGGCCTTTTCTAACAAAATATCACGTTCATCTAAACACTGTTTTCGATAACTAATCACGGTATCTTGGGTGTTTAAGCCGCGTAACCACGACATAAAATTGTCAGATTGATCATTAACAATGCTTTCGGCTTGTACTGCAGCTTTACGACGGTTTTCAATGTTTTTTGCAATAATGCTTTGTAAGTCATCAACAGTATAAAGAAAAACATCTTCAAGCTCAGATACTTGTTCTTCTATATCACGTGGCACCGCTAAATCTACCATAAAAATAGGTTTATGCTTACGCTTTAACAAAGCTTGTTCAACCATACCTTTACCAATTAAAGGTAGTGTTGAGCCTGTTGAACTAATCACAATATCGGCATCACAAATATGTTCAGGAATTTGCGCTAAGGTAATAACATCTGCACCAATTTTATTAGCCATGCCTTCGGCACGTGCTATCGTTCTATTAGCAACGGTAATTTTACCCACATTGTTTTCATAGAGGTGTTTCGCCACTAACTCTATAGTTTCGCCTGCACCAACTAAAAGTACTCTGGCTTTATCAAGACTTGCAAAAATGTGTTTCGCTAAGTTAACAGAGGCAAAAGCTACTGACACCGCACTGGCACCAATTTCAGTTTCAGTTCGTACTTGCTTAGCAACACCAAAAGTGCGCTGGAAAAGCCTATCCATCACTAACGACATAGAGCCTGCTGATTTTGCTTGGCTGTATGCTTGTTTCATTTGTCCTAATATTTGCGGTTCACCTAAAACAAGTGAGTCAAGCCCACAAGCAACGCGCATCATGTGATTAACGGCTTGTTGGTCTTTATGCCAATATAAGCTTGGGAGGATAGTAGAAGCAGGAACGTTATGAAAGTGTTCTAACCATTGAATAATACGCTCTTGGGTCGCATTAAAGTCACCGTCTTGTACTAAATAAAGTTCGGTTCTATTACAGGTAGATAATATTGCTACTTCGCGACATTGCACGGCATTTAACATTTCACGCAGGGCAACAGAGAGTTTATCTGGATTAAAAGATATTTTCTCTCTGACCGCTACAGGGGCAGTTTTATGATTTATTCCAACAGCAACTATGGACAAAGTAACAAACCTACATTTTATCAGGACAAATAGTTAACAACACGCTATGTCGACAAGAAAAGCGTTAATTGATTGTGCTAGTATAACTCAATATTGACGATATAAATATGATCTGAAATAAAAGACCTACAATAAAAGTGGCTTAATTATCTCTATTTAGCTCACTTATTACTCATTTTATTTCAATAAGGTAAGTAATTATGCCTGTTAGCGTTGTTACATCTCTATTTACAATACCGCTACGCCTTTATATTGAATTGCATAAATAGCTATGTTCCAATGTCTCTATATTATTTGTTAAATTATAGAAAATTCTTGATGATGCCTTATCTAACTCTCCCATTTAAAAATCATAACATGGGATTTTCTTTAGCTACTCTGCAAAGAAGCCATTCACTAATACGTAATTCATTCTTACTCCCTGCATTGTTACTCTTATCTTTGTCAGGTTGTAGCACGTTAACGGATAAAAGTGAGCCATCGTCTCAAGCGACCTCAGTTTATAATAGTGCAACCGATCGCACGTTATTATTAACGCAAGTCACACAATGGCAAATTAGTGGTAAAATCGCCTTTATTGAAAAAGATGAGCGCAATAGCGCTACTTTATCTTGGCAAGTTAACGAAGATAACCGTACACAAGCATTAAACTTAACCAGTTATTTAGGTATTAATGTTCTCCAATTGACCTCTAAAGAAGGGCTTCACGCACTTACCTTTGACGGTAAAACCTATTACGACACAAACTTACAACTACTGATATATTCTTTAACTGGGCTTACCCTTCCTATTGTTGCCTTAAATTCTTGGGTAAAGGGCCTACCCTATCAAGAAAATGACATCATCAATTATGATAACGCAACGCAACTACCCAGTAAGCTAACCAGCACCTATGATCAAAGTTTATGGGAAATAAGTTACGGTAGTTATAAAAAATTTGGTAACCATTTATTAGCGACTAAGCTCACTATTATCAAAGGTGACTTATTAATTAAGTTGTCAATTAAAGACTGGCAATTAAATACCGAGCAAAGCCAACGCCCTTGATTTAAAAATTAAACCCAACATAACCACAAAATAATATTACTGTAACCCTATGACACTAGCTCATTCTTCTTATTTAAATACACCAATTGATTTTCCGTCTCCGGCTAAAATCAACTTATTTTTACACATTGTCGGTCGCCGTGATAATGGCTATCACGAGCTTGAAACCTTATTTCAATTTCTTGATTATGGCGATACCTTAAGCATTACCGCTACCGAAAGTGAACAAATTGATTTGCTCACGCCAATAATAGGCGTAAAAAACGAAGACAACCTGATCATAAAGGCGGCAAAGTTATTAAAAGCAACCAGTAAATCTCAATATGGCGCACAAATTAGCCTTAATAAAATATTACCCATGGGTGGCGGCTTAGGTGGTGGTTCTTCTAACGCGGCAACAATATTAATTGCGCTCAATTTATTATGGCAATGTGGTTTATCAACGAAGGAGCTAGCGACCTTAGGACTAAGTTTAGGTGCCGATGTCCCTATTTTTATTCATGGCTTTGCCGCATTCGCTCAAGGCATTGGTGAGCAACTTAGTCCTGCATTACCACAAGAGTGTTGGTATTTAATTACTAAACCCGCATGCAGCATATCAACCCAAAGCGTTTTTACTCATGAAAAATTAACACGTGATACGCAAAAATTGCCCGTTAATAATCAACAGTTAAACGATTTTAGCCACGATTTATTTTGTCCGCCGTACCATAATGATTGTCAAGATGTTGTAATAAATAGCTATAGCGAGGTTGCCAAGCTACTGGCTTGGTTGATAGAATACGCACCGTCCAGAATGACTGGAACTGGCGCCTGTATTTTTTCGCGCTTTTCCAGTTATAATGAAGCCTGTGCGTTGCAAGCTAAGCTACCTGAAAACGTAGCCTCTTTTGTTGCCAGAGGAGTTAATAAGTCTCCATTATGCTTCACTATTGAAAAACTGAAGACGAACAATTAAAAATTTTAGAACAATTAGCTATTTTTACTCATTAGTGCTTTTACTAGTCTAACGATTAAAAGTAGTTTTACCGCTTAATGAGAAAACGCTCCTGTTAACTCTACAAGTATCATATTAATGTCAAAAGTTTCTGAGGAACTGACCGTGCCTGACATGAAGATTTTTGCGGGTAATGCCACCCCTGAACTGGCCAAGAAAATTGCTAATCGCCTTTATATGCCTTTAGGTGATGCTAAAGTAGGTAGTTTTAGTGATGGTGAAATAAGTGTTGAAATTAATGAAAACGTCCGTGGTGCTGATGTTTTTATTATTCAATCAACGTGTGCTCCAACCAACAATAACTTAATGGAATTAATTGTGATGATTGACGCGTTGCGTCGCGCATCAGCGGGCAGAATTACTGCTGTTATTCCTTATTTTGGTTACGCTCGTCAAGACAGACGTGTACGTAGTGCTCGTGTGCCAATTACCGCAAAAGTAGTTGCAGACTTTTTATCAAGCGTTGGTGTTGACCGTGTATTAACGGTTGATTTACACGCTGAACAAATTCAAGGCTTTTTTGATGTGCCTGTTGATAATGCTTTTGGTACGCCAATTTTATTAGACGACATGCAAAACCGTGAATTAGACAACCCTGTAGTGGTTTCTCCTGATATTGGTGGTGTTGTTCGTGCACGTGCGGTAGCTAAGCTACTTGATGATGCCGACCTTGCTATTATTGATAAACGTCGCCCTAAAGCGAATGTTGCACAAGTAATGCATATTATTGGTGATGTTGAAGGTCGTGATTGTATTATTGTTGATGATATGATTGATACTGGCGGCACATTAGCAAAAGCGGCAGAAGCGTTAAAAGCACATGGCGCTAAGCGTGTAATTGCTTATGCAACTCACCCTGTATTATCAGGTAATGCTGCAGAAAACCTAAGAAACTCTGTTATTGATGAAGTGGTTGTTACTGACTCAATTCCATTATCGCCAGCAATTAAAGAGCTGAAAATGGTTCGTCAATTAACACTTAGCGGTATGTTGAGTGAAGCTATTCGTCGTGTAAGCAACGAAGAGTCTATCTCGGCAATGTTTGATTAGTAATGCTTAATTAGTTAATCATTATTTAAACCAAACCGTTTATATAAAGCAGCCTCGTGGCTGCTTTTTTATTGCCGCTATTTAGCGATAACCTTAATTGAAAATCAACAAGTTGTAGTAGTTACCAGCAGCAATGGTTAGTAATGAACAGATACTTACAAAGGCTCACATTTATTAATCAAAATAATCATGCATGTGACCAATAAAATGAAATACAATAAAAAGTGAAATTTTCGGTAACTTAACTTACCAGCCTAGCAAAACATATTAGTTAACCTGAACTCGGTTTAAGAGATATTTAACAAATTGAAATATAAGCAAAAATTACTTTTATGAGTCTCTAGCTTGATAGTTTTTCTTAATTCAAGGCAAATTTCGCGTCAATAGCTAGCCTATTGCAAGTAAATTTAACGAAGAAGTTAGGAAAAGTAGTTGCTAGAGAAACATTTGTTAAGCCGAGCTCAGGTTAGTTAAGTAAGCTAATCAACAAGGATGATAAATGCGACTCCAGTCTATTGATGCATTACGCGGTGTAGCGATTCTCGGTATTCTTTTTATGAACATATATTTTCATGGTTCAATCATAACGGGATACGGCGAGCTAACACCTAAGCCGTTTACCGATACTATAATTGAAGCATTGAATAGTGTTTTTATTGACGGCCGCTTTAGAACACTTTTTTGTTTATTATTTGGTGCTGGCCTAGCCATACAACACCACGCCTATAAGAAGAAAAAATATTCACCAAAAGCGTTTTTAACCATACGAATGAACTGGTTAATGCTGTTTGGTCTAGTGCATGGAATCTTTATTTTTGGTGGTGATATTCTATTACTCTATAGTGTATGTGCTTTATCTATACTGAACTCCCTTAACCTCCCCCTCAAAAAACTTCGTCGTAAAGCTTATTTATTTTTAAGCATAGGCGCCGCTTTAGCCCTTGCTATCACATTAGTTTTGGTTTTCTTTCTCGATGAACAAACCATGCTCAGAGCCTCCACAGAATATAATGAATTATATCAATTATGGTTTAGTGGTTACTTTAATCAACTATGGATACAAGGGGGAATTGCTATTTCTATTGTATTAACCTCACCTTTGTTTATTTATTGGCAGGTTACAGGTTTGATGATGCTAGGCGCTTTTTTATATCGTATTGGCTTCTTCAAAAGAGGATTTACTCAATCACAACTGTTTATTATTTCACTCGCAGCTTTGAGCCTTATCTGTATAGATTTTATCATTTTACTTAACTCTCCAGCACTAACTGATGAAACATCTTCAATTTTAGCAAGCACTTCAGCAATATTTGTCGCGCTTATCTATGCTCATATTGTCATTAAGCTAAGTCATCATAAAAACAAAATTATTGCCGTATTATCTAATGTCGGCAAAGTCGCTTTTAGTTTATATATTTTGCAATCTATCGCTATGGCGATGCTATTGCGGTTTTGGCATCAGGGCTTTCACCTGAGCGCTCAAAGAGTCGATTATGTCCTGATAGCCTGTGGCTTTACTTTAATTCAAATACTTATTGCACATTACTACTTACAGTACTTTAAGCAAGGGCCGTTAGAGTACCTTTGGCGTAACGCTTGCCAGCACAGTTTATATAAGCGAATGTACAAAAATAAAAATGCCCACCATTAAATCAATTAGTCACTACCTTTAGGTAACTTGAACTCGGGTTGAGAGAATTAATAACATACTCATATTAAAAACAATAATTCAGACTCCCTTCTCGTGCTGAGAACTTTCAGCGCTAGTAAGGCGCACTTAGGTATCAATAGCAGGTCTATTGCAAATCAGTCCAACACGGTTAGTGGTGAAAATAGCAGTTTTTAATGAACTTATTATCCCGAGGTCAGGTAATAAGACTATTAATGGTGCCGTATTAATAGCACAGAGTAAAAAGATCACTATATTAATAACCCTCAATTAAATTATGCATAGCTTTTGTGCAACTTAAGTGTTAATATTTCGCGCCTTTTTTATCTAGCCTATTAGCTCACAGTCTAATTAGGTTGTTAAATATAAGGCATACCTCCTTGTTTTTGGTCGCAAAAAACAAGAATTAATTTTTAAGTTTTAAACTTAACACTAAGAAAGAGTATTAAAAATGACTGATTTATTAACTTTAGAAGCTGAAGTACGTACTGATTTAGGGAAAGGTGCGAGCCGCCGCCTACGTCACGCGAACAAAGTTCCTGCAATCCTTTACGGTGAAGGCCAAGAGCCAGTATCTTTAACTTTAGAGCACAAAAACGTTTTCCGTGCTCAACAAGAAGAAGCATTCTACTCACAAGTTTTAACATTAAACATTGCTGGTAAGCCAGTTGAGTGTTTAATTAAAGACATGCAACGTCACCCGTATAAGCAAGTTGTTATGCATTTAGATTTCTTGCGTATCGATGCTGCTCATAAAGTACAAGCAAACGCTCCAATTCACTTCATTAACGAAGATGTTGCAGCTAAAACTGGTGCTAACATTTCTCACCACGTAAATGAAATTGCTATCACTTGTTTACCAAAAGATTTACCTGAGTTCATCGAAGTTGACTTAGCTAATCTTACTCTTGGTCAAACATTGCATTTATCAGACGTTACATTCCCAGCGGGCGTTACTTCTGATGAGTTAGCAAAAGGCGAAGCTCACGATCTAGCTGTTGTTACTGCTAATGCTCCTAAAGGCAAAGCAAGTGACGAAGAAGAAGAAGAAGCTGCAGCTGAATAATAGTATTATCAATTTATAACTTTATTATAAATAATGACTATTAAATTAATTGCGGGGCTAGGTAATCCTGGCCCCGAATATACAAAAACCCGCCATAACGCAGGTGTTTGGTTTGTAGAAGAACTAGCACAGCGCCATAATATTGCACTTCGCCCTGAAAAAAAATATGCTGGCTTATATGGTAAGGGCCTCATTGGTAATGACCTTGTTCATTTACTCATCCCGACAACATTCATGAATCGCAGTGGTCAAGCTGTTGCTCCTTTAGCCAACTTTTTCCGTATTAATGTCGAAGAAATGCTAATAGCCCATGATGAACTCGATATGGATCCCGGCACAGTAAAAATTAAACAAGGCGGCGGTCATGGTGGACACAATGGTTTGAAAGACATTGTTGCACGCATGGCAAACAACAAAGAATTTTTTCGCTTACGTATCGGTATCGGCCATCCTGGCCATAGAGATAAAGTTACGGGGCATGTTTTAGGTAAAGCACCTCAAACAGAACAAGCACTAATAGATGCAGCAATAGATGAAGCAAGTCGTTGCTTTGACATTTGGCAAAAAGATGGCCTAGTTAAAGCACAACAACGTTTGCACAGTTTTAAAGGTGAGTAATTTACAACGTTAGTCGTCTTATATTAATAAATGACTTATTAATATCTCATACACTAAGACAACTTAACATTACATCACCCCACAACAGCTATTATTACAACATTACACTTCACGTTAACATAAGCAGGTAAAAGTTATGGGATTCAAATGCGGTATCGTTGGTTTACCCAACGTTGGTAAGTCAACATTATTTAACGCACTCACTAAAGCGGGCATTGAAGCTGCCAACTTCCCTTTTTGTACGATTGAGCCTAATACTGGCGTAGTACCTGTACCAGATCCAAGATTAGATCAATTAACTGCTATCGTTAAACCTGAGCGTGTTTTAGCAACCACGATGGAGTTTGTTGATATTGCAGGTTTAGTTGCTGGTGCATCAAAAGGTGAAGGTTTAGGCAATAAGTTTTTAGCTAACATTCGCGAGACCGACGCTATTGGTCACGTAGTTCGCTGTTTTGAAAATGACAACATTATTCATGTTGCGAATAAAATTGACCCTGCTGACGATATTGATGTCATTAATACTGAGCTAGCACTTTCTGATATGGATACTGCTGAGCGCGCTATTCAACGTCAAGCTAAACGCGCTAAAGGTGGCGATAAAGACGCTAAGTTTGAAATCCCTGTTTTAGAGAAAATTTTAAAGCATGTTGAAGATGGCAATATGATCCGCTCTTTAGAGTTATCTAAAGAAGAAAAAGCAGCGGTGGCTTATCTTAACTTTTTAACGATTAAGCCCACCATGTACATTGCTAACGTTAATGATGACGGATTTGAAAACAACCCATTTCTTGATGTAGTACAAGCCATTGCTGATAAAGAAGGCGCTGTTGTTGTTGCAGTTTGTGCTGAAATTGAAGGTGAATTGTCTGAAATGGATGATGAAGACCGCGTTGAATTTATGGCAGAAATGGGCTTAGAAGAGCCGGGCCTGAACCGTGTTATTAACTCAGGTTACGGTTTATTAAACTTACAAACCTACTTTACCGCTGGCGTTAAAGAAGTACGCGCTTGGACAGTAAAACAAAACGCAACTGCGCCACAAGCTGCAGGCGTTATTCATACTGATTTTGAAAAAGGCTTCATCCGTGCTGAAGTTGTTGCTTTTGACGACTTCATCGAATTTAACGGTGAGTCTGGTGCGAAAGAAGCAGGTAAATGGCGCTTAGAAGGTAAAGATTACCGTGTAAAAGATGGCGATGTGGTTCATTTCCGATTTAACGTTTAAATACTTCCACAAGTAATCCATTTCAAAGCTCATCTTATGATGAGCTTTTTTGTATCTGCTAATCTCACCTTTTGCCCTCCTGTTTAATAAAAGTCTAAGTGATAAAACTGTTCATTTGAGTTTATCTTTAAAAAAATAATGGTCTACACTTTAAATGTTTACATAACGTAACTCATAAAAATAAGGCACAACAATGAAAACAATTACTTTATTATCAGTCGCAGTCATCACAGCATCATTGATGTCAGCTCCAGCTCAGGCAACAAGTATGTCATTACGTATTTGTGAGTATGTTCAAGCCAATGATAAAAGCCGTTTACGTTCATTTCTTAAAGAGAATAAATTAAAGATTCGCAATATATATGATGGCTTAGAGTGTAATGGTGACAACTTACTCATATTTGCTGCTAAGTCTAACGCACTTGAAGTAGGTGAATTTATAATAGGTAAGTTACCAGCAAAAACCGTTAAACCTGAAATAGAAAACCTGGCGAAATACTCCGCTCATTTATCAGAAGAAGCAAAAGAAAGATAACTAACGTAATTAACACAACTAAAACACACTGTAAAAGTAACGCCTTACTCTTATTATGAGACTAAGGCGTTTTTACTTTAATATTGCGTAGTTATACGCCAAATCGCACAAGCAATAATCAAACAATTAAAAAGTACAATAATTTCGAAAAAAACGGTTGACGTAAGCCAAGCAGATTAGCATAATACGCGCCACTTGCTGCAGAGCAGGTTGGTAAGGCTACATAGCTCAGCTGGTTAGAGCACATCACTCATAATGATGGGGTCCCAGGTTCAAATCCCGGTGTAGCCACCATTCTACTTTTAGTAGAAAGAGTTCAAACCTCTTTAAAAGTTTGAATGTAATGCGGGTTTGGCGGAATTGGTAGACGCGCTGGATTTAGGTTCCAGTATCGCAAGATGTGAGAGTTCAAGTCTCTTGACCCGTACCATTTCAAAGCAACATAGTTGCACTAGTAAAAAGTAAATACATTGTAGGGGTATAGCCAAGCGGTAAGGCAGCGGGTTTTGATCCCGTCATTCAGAGGTTCAAATCCTCTTACCCCTGCCACTTTTATTCATAAAAGTGGACAATGTAAATACGACCCTGGAGGGGTATAGCCAAGCGGTAAGGCAGCGGGTTTTGATCCCGTCATTCAGAGGTTCAAATCCTCTTACCCCTGCCATTCATATCTGCAATCATTGCAATATGAATGGAAAATCCAATGCGCGGGTTTGGCGGAATTGGTAGACGCGCTGGATTTAGGTTCCAGTATCGCAAGATGTGAGAGTTCAAGTCTCTTGACCCGTACCATTTGATTAAAGGTTATTAAATTAACCAAAAATAATTTTGTTATTTATAACAGATTATATAGGCTACATAGCTCAGCTGGTTAGAGCACATCACTCATAATGATGGGGTCCCAGGTTCAAATCCCGGTGTAGCCACCATTTAAGTTTCCTAGTGAACTTAGATAAAAAGTAATGACATAACAGGGGTATAGCCAAGCGGTAAGGCAGCGGGTTTTGATCCCGTCATTCAGAGGTTCAAATCCTCTTACCCCTGCCACTCTATTTAAACTTTCTTTATCGTCTGATAGCGACTAGTATAATAGTGTGGAAATCCAATGCGCGGGAGTGGCGGAATTGGTAGACGCGCTGGATTTAGGTTCCAGTATCTTTGATGTGAGAGTTCAAGTCTCTCCTCCCGTACCATTTATCTTATTATATATTACTACTGTATTTTTTACCCCCCCCCCTCAGACTACTAATTTATTATCATATTCTGATAGCTATTTTTATTATCTTTAGTTAACGATTGTATTTAATAAAGTGCTTAGTTACCTCTTAACATGCCTCTTCACACTAAAAATCAAAATATCGCCCAATAAAAAAGCCATATAACTTAGCGTCATATAGCTTTAGTCTTTTCATCAGTGATTAGCCGTTATTAACTTATGAAGAGCTCAGAATGTATGTGCTCTACCCCTGAACTCTAGTCAAAAAAGCACCCATTAGATACCACAAGCATAAGCCAGTGCTTTATTTTTTACCGTTGAATTAATTACGGGCACCTTGTTAATTGCTAACAAGGCTAAATTACGTGCCGCTTTAATCAACGGCGATGGGTGTTTAAAGCCCGTATAGAGCGCATCCATTGTCGACATCATTAACAAGTTATCGTTACGTCTTAATGTTTCATAACGTGCAAGCACCTCGGGTGCATACCAGCATTCATTATGTGCTATTGCACTTGCAATAACCTCGTGTAGCGCTTTGACATCTTTGAAACCTAAGTTAACGCCCTGTCCTGCCATAGGGTTGATAGTATGCGCGGCATCGCCTAATAACAGCACTTGTTTGTTTTGATAAGTATTAGCATGACGACGCGTTAAAGCAAAAGCACCTTTATCAATGACATTAACGTTACCTAAACGCTCAGGAAAAGTGTTCAATATTTCTTGGGTTAACTGCTTGTTAGATAAAGCACTTAAACGCTTTATCTCATCGCGGTTATGGTACCAAACTAACGATGCTTGGCCTGACATTTGTTGATTGCTCACTTCACCTTTATCATCACATGTAGTTGGTGTTGATAAAGGTAAAAAAGCAATCGGTCCTGCAGGTAAATATTGCTGCCAAGTAATATCTTGTTGCGGATGTTGTGTTTCAACGTTAATCAGCATGGCAGATTGCTGGTAATCCCAGCCTGTTAAACCAATCCCAGACATTTGACGCACTTTAGATTGAGCACCGTCAGCGCCAATCACTAAGTTAGCGGTTATAGTGCTTTGCTCTAATACCAAAGTTGCTTTATCGCTCTGTTGCGTTAATGAGGTTAAACTTTCTGGGCAATATAACTGAATATTATGATTGCTAGTCATTTGCTGCCATAACGCTAATTGTATTAACCTATTTTCAACGATGTGCCCTAAATGTGTCTGCTCGATATTAAGCGCATTAAACTCGGTATAAGCATTTTCGCATTCCCAAACAGCTAAACGCTTATAAGGACATAAACGCCATTGTGCTATTTGTGACCACGCGCCTAGCTGTGTTAATAAATTTTCTGATGCCAAAGAAATAGCCGAAACACGTAAATCAACCGATTGTGTAGGTGAAAACGCTTTCGGTTGATATTTTTCAACCACGGCAACTCGTAAACCTAGCTGAGCAAGCGTTAATGCACTCGCCGCACCAACCATGCCACCACCAATAACAACACAATCAAAATGTTCCATGATAAAGATCCATCATAATGATAAATTTAGATGGCGAATATTCTACGCAAGCCACCAATGAATTTCGACTTATTTAACTCACACTAAGCTGTTTTAGGTCAATACAAGGTTATTTTATCGTGCTATTAAGATTTTTACGCATTGATACACACATAAAGTCGAATTCGTTGTTAAATTAATATAAAATACGCATCCTTTTATCAGTGCTAGGCTAAATCAAGCATTGTCCTGGTGTTAACTTGTGCGAAAAGAGTAAAGTAAATGAGCAAAAAGCTATATATAAAAACTTGGGGTTGCCAAATGAACGAGTATGACTCGCAAAAAATGGCAGAATTATTAGACTCTACCCATGGCTTCTCATTAGCTGAAGAAGCTGAAGATGCTGATGTGATTTTACTAAACACTTGCTCTATTCGAGAGAAAGCACAAGAGAAAGTATTCCATCAGCTTGGCCGTTGGAAAACCTTAAAAGATAAAAAACCTGATCTTTTGATTGGCGTTGGTGGCTGTGTTGCTTCACAAGAAGGTGATGCTATTCGCCAGCGTGCACCATTTGTTGATATGGTTTTTGGTCCACAAACCTTACACCGTTTACCTGAAATGCTAAATCAACTGCAACGTAGCAGTAGTCCTATTGTTGATGTTAGCTTCCCTGAAATTGAAAAATTTGACCGTCTACCTGAGCCTACAGCTGAAGGTGCGAGCGCATTCGTATCAATTATGGAAGGTTGCAGTAAATATTGTACTTTCTGCGTTGTTCCTTACACACGCGGTGAAGAAGTTAGTCGTCCATTGGACGATGTACTTTATGAAATTGCACAACTTGCTGAGCAAGGCGTACGCGAAGTTAATCTATTAGGCCAAAACGTAAATGCTTATCGTGGTGCTATGCATGATGATTCTATTTGTCGCTTTGCCGACTTAGTTCGTTTAGTGGCAACCATAGATGGTATTGATCGCATTCGTTATACCACCTCACACCCGGTTGAGTTTACTGATGACATTATTGATGCATACAACGATGTACCTGAATTAGTAAATCACCTACATTTACCAGTACAAAGTGGCTGTGATCGTATTTTAACGCAAATGAAACGTGGTCATACCGCGCTTGAATATAAATCTCAAGTACGTAAATTAAAGAAAGCACGTCCTGATTTATCAATGTCTTCTGATTTTATTATTGGTTTCCCTGGTGAAACTGATGAAGACTTCCAAGCAACGATGGACTTAATTAAAGCGGTAGATTTTGACTTAAGTTTCAGCTTTATTTACAGCGCAAGACCAGGTACGCCAGCGGCAGATTTACCTGACGATATTAGCGATGATGTGAAAAAGCAACGTTTACAAATTTTGCAAGACAGAATTACACAACAAGCCTTACGTATTGCTAGACAAATGCTAAATACTGAACAGCGTATTCTGGTAGAAGGTCCTTCGAAGAAGAATCCGATGGAGTTGCGTGGTAAAACAGAAAACAATCGCACAGTGAACTTTGTCGCACCGCATCACGTAATAGGTCAGTTTGTTGATGTTAAAATTACCGATGTTTACGCCAACTCACTACGTGGTGAACTAGTTCGTGAAGAAAAAGATATGGGGCTACGTATTGCACACTCCCCTGCTGATATCTTAGCGAATAACCATCACAACGCTAAACCGTCAAATGTAGACGATTTAGGTGTTGGTACTTACGCTCCTTAATAACGATATAGCCAATATTAACTCATTATAAAGTGGATAAAAATTTGACAGCTTCTCACGCTAAACTTAGTAGCGAGCATTTTTCGTTATCGCCGGTAGACAATCACAGACAAGCGAATTTATGTGGCCCTATGGACGATAACTTAAAGACCATTGAACGCCGCCTAGGCGTAGAAATACGTTATCGTGGTTGTGATTTTACCGTTGTTGGTAAACCGTCAAATTGCACAGCTGTTGTCGCGTTATTAAAAGACTTATATATTGAAAGCCAAGAAGTAAACGGCCAAGGTAAAATTATTACCCCTGAAATGGTGCATTTAGCTATTTTAGAGGCTGATTGTTTAGAGCAAGATACTAATGATGGCGATAGTAGCCACAAACCTGCGCATAATACCGCAGATTTAGATGCTCACTATGACAACATGATCACTATCAAAACCAAACGTGGTGTCGTTAAGCCGCGTAATGGTAACCAGCAAAGCTATGTGCAAAACATTATTACTAACGATATTAGTTTTGGTATTGGTGTTGCTGGTACCGGTAAAACATATTTGGCTGTAGCTTGTGCGGTAGATGCATTAGAGCGCCAAGAAGTTCGCCGTATCTTATTAACCCGTCCAGCGGTTGAAGCAGGTGAAAAACTTGGTTTCTTACCTGGTGATTTATCACAAAAAATAGACCCCTACCTAAGACCTCTTTACGATGCGTTGTTTGAGATGTTAGGTTTTGAAAAAGTTGAAAAGCTTATTGAGCGTAATGTTATTGAAATTGCGCCATTAGCTTATATGCGCGGTCGCACCTTAAACGATGCTTTTATTATTTTAGATGAAAGTCAAAACACTACGGTTGAGCAAATGAAAATGTTCCTAACCCGTATTGGCTTTAACTCTCGCGCAGTTATTACTGGCGATATAACTCAGGTTGATTTACCAAAACATCAAATGTCAGGTTTACGCCACGCCATTGAGGTGCTGCAAGATATTAATGGTATTAGCTTTAACTTCTTCCAATCAAAAGATGTAGTACGCCACCCTGTCGTTGCTCGCGTTGTAGAGGCGTATGAGTCTCATGATCAAAAACTTAACCGTGAAAAGCTGAATCGTGAGCAACAAGCAAAAAAAATTAACAGTGAACAGTTATCCAGTAATGGCGATACTAATTAATGGCAAATATTGTCCATAACACCATTGACTTGCAAGTTGCTTGCGCTGAAAAAGCATTGCCTACCCAAGAGCAATTTCAATTATGGGTTGATACAGCACTTAGCGAGCTTGCTGAAAATAATTCTCAGCAACAAGCCTTTGAGTTAACGATCAGGTTAGCTGAAGTAACTGAAAGCCAACAACTAAACTTTCAATACCGTGAAAAAGATAAGCCCACTAATGTGCTGTCTTTTCCTTTTGAGGTACCCGATGGAATTGAGTTAAACTTGCTTGGTGATTTGATCATTTGCAGCGATATTGTTAAAAAAGAAGCAAACGTGCAAAATAAAGCGCTATTTGATCATTGGGCGCACTTAGTCATTCATGGCTGCTTGCATTTAGTTGGCTTTGATCATATAAGAGATGATGAAGCCGAAGAAATGGAATCATTAGAAATAAAAATTTTAGCCACTCTTGGGATTAACAACCCCTACGAAGAACAATAATTATTAAAGGAATACAAAAAGCTCTATGAGCGACGACAACTCCCAGCCAAGTAATGGCGCAAATAAATCACTCTTGAATAAAATAATTCAAGTATTCACACCAGAGCCACAAAACAAGGATGAGCTATTTGACATCTTAAATGATGCTCAAGATAGAGATCTGATCAACCCTGAAACAAAATCAATGATTGAAGGGGTACTTGGTGTATCTGAAATGCGCGTGCGTGATATTATGATACCTCGCTCGCAAATGGTAACTATCGATAGAAACCAATGCTTAGATGAGTTTTTACCGATTATTTTAGACTCGGGTCACTCTCGTTTTCCGGTAGTTAATGAAGATATTGATCACGTTGATGGTATTTTATTAGCAAAAGATTTATTGGCCTTTAGCTTTAACTCTATCGAAGAAGAATTTAATTTAGCTGATATTATCAGACCAGCCATTATTGTTCCTGAAAGTAAAAAGGTAGAGCCGCTTTTAAAAGAGTTTCGTTCAAATCGTTATCATATGGCGTTAGTAGTAGATGAATATGGTGGCGTTTCAGGAGTTATCACCATTGAAGATATTCTTGAGCAAATCGTTGGCGAAATCGAAGATGAAACTGACGATGAAATTATAGAGGACATTAAAAACCTAGCCAGTAATGTTTATTTAGTTCGCTCTCTTACTGAATTAGGTGATTTTAACGCTTATTTCAACTGTGATTTTGATGAAACCGATGCAGACACCATTGGTGGTATCGTTCTTCACCAGTTTAATCATATGCCACAAAAAGGCGAAACAATCGCCTTAGGTAACTTTGAGTTTAAAGTGGTTAGCGCGGATAACCGAAGAACACAAATGTTACAAGTAACCGTTGATAAAAATCATCAAATCAGTGGAAAAGTGAGTGACTAACCAGGTAAAAAAATCACGCCTTTTAGTTGCTAAAGCAAACATAACTAATAAAACTAACTGGCTGTGCTTCTTTGCTGGTTTTTTCTTAGTCTTTTCTTATGCACCTTTTTCACTTTGGTGGTTAGCATTATGCCTCCCAAGCATCGCTTTATATCAACTTCATAAGCAACCGCCAAAAAAATCGGCTAAATACATGCTTTGTTTTGCGCTCGGCTGGTTTTCGAGCGGCATAAGCTGGGTGCATGTTAGCATTGACCAATTTGGTGGTTTACCCTTAGCTGTTTCCTTATTGTTAATGTTGCTACTGTGTTTGTATCTAGCACTATATCCTACATTAGCCGCCTACCTAAGCGCTCGACTCTCTTCAAATAAACAACTCAACTTATGGCTATTGCCTCCGCTTTGGTTATTTTGTGAGTACTTACGCTCAGTTGTCTTGACCGGCTTCCCTTGGTTATCCCTCGGCTATAGTCAAATAGATAGTCCATTAAATGTTTTTGCTCCCGTTATTGGTGAAGTAGGGATTACTGCGCTTATTTTATTGATTAATGTTACTTTGGCATTAAGCGCTTATAAATTAAAGCAGCATTTAGCACAAAATAAAGTCGGCGAAAACCAGCTAAACCCTAGCACTTCAACAGCATTATTAAAGCCTATAATCACTCCGCTAATTGTACTTTCGGTACTGACATTAACAACGACACTCCTTACAAACATACAATGGATATCACCATCAGGAAAAACTACCTCCATTGCTTTAGTTCAAGGAAATATTGCCCAAGCAATTAAATGGAAACCAGAGCAAGAATGGCCAACCATGCTGAAATATTTAGACTTAACCCGGGCTAATTACGATGCTGATATTATTGTTTGGCCTGAATCTGCTATTCCTACACTTGAGCCTGCAGCACAAGATTATTTAGCTACAGTAAATAGGTCAGCTTTACTGAATAACAGCGCAATTATTACCGGTTTGCTTAACTACAACTTTGAAAGTAAAAAATACTTCAACGGTATTGTCGTTTTAGGTAAAAAGAATGAAGACGATGAACAGGGATATTATTACAACCATAGTAACCGTTATTACAAGCATCATTTATTACCTATTGGTGAGTTTGTTCCGTTTGAAGACTTCCTTAGGCCGATAGCGCCACTATTTAACTTAGCGATGTCATCGTTTTCATCCGGAGATTATGTACAAGCGAATATTATGGCTAAAGGGCTTTCAATATTACCGCTTAATTGTTTTGAAGTTGCCTTTCCTCACCAACTTTCAGCTAATTTAACGGCTAAAACTGACATCATATTAACGGTAAGTAACGATGCTTGGTTTGGTAAATCACACGGTCCACACCAACATTTTGAAATAGCACGTATGCGTGCATTAGAATTTGGTCGCCCTTTAGTGCGCTCAACCAACAATGGCATAACAGGTACTGTCAACCATTTAGGTGAGGTAACCGCCATATTACCTCAATTTGAAGAAGCGGTACTGAAAACAACAGTAGCACTAGTTAAAGGTGCAACACCATACAGTAAAGCGCCACAATTAATACTGTGGTTACTTATTGCCTTTATGTTGATAAGTGCTAAAGCAGTTGAAAAACGAGTAAAGTAACTCTCTTGCTTGACTTAATACGTTAATTGTAATAACGACTTTTAAAGTAAAAAGCCATAAGCTCCTTTATAGAGATTATGGCTACCATTTCACTTATACCAACAAACTACTTTATGTTAATGATTCAGGACTTACCTGCTCTAAGCTTTGTTTATACATTGCGTTATCAGTAACATCATACACAATGAGGCACAAATGACTAACCTCGCCTGTTGCTGATAGCAAAGGTAAAAAAGTTGTATTTTGATACATAAAGTCAGCACTACCCGTAACAGGACGATAGCTATCAAACTTAAATAAGTAAGGTCGTTGCTCCCATATGGTAAACGCTTTATTTTTCAATAAAAAAACAGAGTCGGCTTTACGAACAAACCAGTCCTGTGGTATTTCTTTAAACAATTCAAATAAACATTGCCCTTTCACTTCTCTAGGTAAAAGACCACTGTGATTCTCCATGAAACCATTAAATATTTGTATTTTATACTCTCTGTCTAAAACCACTAGACCGACATCAATGTTATGTAACATTTCCATAAGCCAATGTAGTTCATTAAGCTGAGATGATTCTAACGACATAGCACATTCCTATAGGTAACTGAACAGATGTTATCAATGCTCATCACCGTGTTATTCAATTAAATAAGCTAACTTGTTGTTTAAAGTCTGCATCGACTTTTCAGTAAACAGTAAAAGTAAATCACACTTAATTGGATAATTTTCAATACTGTAGCTAATTTCAATAGCGAGTGTTTTTTTCCACTTTTTGGCATTATTGGCAATAAGATCCGAAATATTTCTATGCTGACCGAGTACTTCTGGGTGCCCTTGACTAAACTGAATATCAAGCTGCTCAGACACCCCTTTTAAACAGGAGCCAATCAGTACATTCGCTAAGTCCATCAATAACTCTAACTCTGTACTTTTATCTTCTTCATAATGATAATTCATTAATGAAGCAACATCTTTAAAGCTCGAATCATTTAAAATTAATAATGCTTCTCCAGATATACCAGCACTAATAAACCCCTGACAAATACCCGAAGTACTTTCAGTACTTTCAATATCTTTTAGCGCCATCCGTAACTCACTAACTTCAATAAAATTGACATTAGGAATAGGCAGCTGTACAAAAACATTTAAAATTCTTGCCAGTAAATCACCAGCTCGTCCCATAGCAACATTAGCAATTTCTTGGTAACAATCTCGCATATCTGAAGACATAGTAATTTCTACTTCCTCAGGCGGTTGCTCATGACTTACAGGAACAGGAGCAACATGTAGCGGCTCTATAACTTTTGTAGTGTTAACTGGCTTTTCAGTATTAACTACTTTTTCTAACTGCTCGGCCGCAGCAGGAGCAGCGCTAAGGTGTTTATCTGCTGTGCTTTCAGTATCTGATGTTGGCTTGGTAAATACCCCATAAGACAACAATACTTCGGTAAGCTTTTCTTTATTTACTGGTTTTTGAATAAAATCTAAAGCACCTAATGCGGTAACACGCTCATGAGCTTCAGGCTGTATGTCTCCAGAAATAACAATCGTAAGGGTTGGTAGATCTTCTTTTAAAATAGTTTCAAGCACTTGATAACCATCCATTTCTGGCATATTCAAGTCAAGTAATAATACATCCCCTTTGCCTTCTTTAATGGCCTTGATTCCCTCAACACCATTATTAGCAAAACTAATATCAACATCCCAGTCATCAGGTAAAGAGCGCGCAACTTGTTTACGCGCCATATTAGAATCATCACAAATTAATAACTTAGTGGTCATATGAACCTTGATCCTCAAATTGACAAACGAAACAAAACCGAGAGAAGAAACTTACTTCCTATTCATAACCATAGAGTATCACGCTAAAAAAACAATGAGAAAGCACTATAAATAGAACTTTTGTTTCTAAACGGTTAAACTTGGTACAAATTCACATCAAATTTAATTAATCATGAAAATTTCTCGCTCTACGATTTCTGTATGTGCTTTATTATTAAGCAATATTTTTTTTGTTTCACCAAGCTTTGCTAATTCATTTAACACCAATGAACTGGCTTCCACCCAAGACCTAGTCAAAGCGGGTGATAAGTTTGTTACTTTACTGGGTAATCAAGTTAATGTTGGCGAAAAAGCCCCTGCCTTCAAAGTCGTTGATAAGAATTTTACGCCAGTTCAGCTGGCTGACTTTGCAGGACAAACATTATTGATTTCAGTAGTACCTAGTTTAGATACTGGTGTTTGCTCATTACAAACCAAACGCTTTAATGAAGAAGCCGCCAAGCTAGCTCAAAATATTACAATACTAACCATTAGCAACGACTTGCCGTTCGCACAAAAGCGCTTTTGCAAAGCCGAAGGGGTTAATGCCGTAAAAGTGTTATCTGATTCAGTATGGCGTGATTTTGGCGCAGCCTATGGTTTACTTATTAAAGATATGGGTTTATTAACACGTGCTATTTTCATTATTGATGAGCAAGGAAAGGTTGCTTATAAAGAGTTAGTTGCAAATATTTCACAACACCCTGATTATGATAAAGCATTAACGAAAGTTAAAAACATTGCCCCTGTTATTGTGCTTGATGAAGCTGAAGAACAATAAAAATAAAATTAAATAGCTATATAAAACAGTACAATAGAAATTTTTTTATTTTTATTGTACTTCATCCTTGAAAAATAAATTCCTAATCCCATCTTTAATTATGAAGTCGCCGTAAGGGATTTCATATACATTACAACCTGTTCATTATGAAAGGTTAGTTTACATTATTGCTATTTATTAGGATAAATTATTATGAGAACTACAACAGATTTTAGCCCACTTTACCGTTCATTTATTGGCTTTGACCACTTAGCTGGATTAATTGATAAAGCATCAAGAGCTGACAAACAATCTTCATACCCTCCGTACAATGTGGAACTATTAGCAGAAGATCAATATCGAATTACAATGGCTGTAGCTGGCTTTAGTGAAGAAGATATTGATATTGAATCAAAAGATAATCATTTAATTATTATTGGCACTAAAGCGAATAATAGTAACGAAAACAATCAAAGCACAGAGGGTGATAGTACGATAAAAGCACCACGTAAATTTTTACATCAAGGCATTGCCGAGCGCAACTTTGAGCGTAAATTTCAACTCGGTGAGCATGTAAAAGTCATCGGTGCATTTATGAAAAATGGTTTACTTCATATCGATCTAGAAAGAGAGATACCCGAAGCACTAAAACCTCGAAAAATTGCCATTAATGGCAAAAGCTTACTCGGTCAAACTAACTAGCCTGAGTTTAGGTTTTATTTAAATCTCCCTGAATGTTTTTTAGCCCAGTGAATTACTGGGCTTTTTTACACTTGTTCTTTGTACTTGTTTTTTTATGCTTTTTTTATATTGTTGATACTTAACGAGGGATTATCATTTTATATAACGTGATTAAAACTCAAGAGATAGTAACTCAACTAAATCAGGCTGCCACTGAAAGTCTTTTAATTTTATCCTAGCCCCTATTACCACTACTTGCTCATCTTGCAATAACTGTTTCTGCTTAATAAAAGCCTCGCTCCCCGTAGCAAAAGAGATTTTTCCTTGGGAGTTAATTACCCGTTGCCACGGCACGTTTTGATTTCGCCAACCATCTTTGGGAACACAACCGAGTGCTTTCCCAACTAATCGAGCTCTACCGGGTAGCCCAGCTAAATCGGCAACCTGCCCATAACAAGCCACTTTACCTTGAGGAATACGCTGCACCGTTTGCCATATTTGCACATAATGTCGCTTGGGCTCAACTTGCTTATTAATCGCTTTCATTTCTGCGCTATTTTTCATTGAGCATTATCACCTGCATTTAATAAAGAAACTTAATAGCTATAACAAACCATGTTTGCCCGTTAAATATTGCTAACATGAGCTAACTAATCATACTTCAAGAAGAAACTGACTTAATACTTGGCGCATAAATAAGAAAGTCTCTGTTGATTAGGGTATCATATTAACTAACCTAAGCTCGGGTTAACTAACCTGAACTCGGTTTAAGAGATATTTAACAAATTGAAATATCAGCAAAAATTACTTTTATGAATCGCTAGCTTGATAGTTTTTCTTAATTCAAGGAGAATTTCGCGTCAATAGCTGGCCTATTGCAAGTAAATTTAACGAAGAAGTTAGGAAAATTAGCTGCTAGAGAAACATTTATTAAGCCGAGCTCAGGTTAACTAATTTTATACCATCAGGTAACGCATAAATAAGGTCAATATAACAATGAAGATTTGGGTTGATGCGGACGCTTGTCCTGTTGTAATCAAAGAAATTTTATTTAAAGCGGCTAATCGCACTAAAATTAGCACCACTTTAGTCGCTAACCATTATGTAAAAGTGCCTCCCTCTCCCTTTATTAGTTTTATGCAAGTTAGTAGTGGCTTTGATGTTGCTGATGATGAAATTGTAAAAAAAGTAGCCGCGGGAGATTTAGTGATCACGAGTGATATTCCGCTTGCTGATGAAGTCATTGGTAAGTCGGCTCAGGCCTTAAGCCCGCGTGGTGAGTTATTTACCAAAGAAAACATAAAGTCACGCTTAAACATTCGTGACTTTATGGATACTATGCGCGCCAGTGGCGTTAATACTGGAGGACCTGCGGCGCTGAGTCAAAGTGACCGTCAAACCTTTGCTAATCATTTAGATCGTATCATTACCAAAAGCCAATAGCGCCTGTAGAGGAAATAATACAAGCAAGTAACACAAGTAAATAACGCTAACACGCTCAACGTAACGTTAACGCGGCTCTTTAAGCACATCAGTTGTTGTACTTTTTGCCACTAACAAGGCTTTAATTTCTGCGAGTTCATGTTCTAATTTTTCAATTTGAGCACGACTTGCAGGCTCAGCCCCTTCTGGAGACTCGCCATGAAGTTCAGCACGATATAACTCATGCTCTTGTCCCATCACCTCTAACACGGTACCAACCATCATATTTAAAAAAATGAAAGCGGTTAAAAAGATGAAAGTAAGGTAGAAAATCCAACTCATTGGATACACTGCCATGGTTTCATACATAACATCGGTCCAATCTTCAAATGTTGCCACACGAAATAGCGTTAACATTGAGATAGAAACATCGCCCCACAATACTTCATTAATTCTATTAAAGAACATGCTGCCCATTGCGGCATAAATATAGAAAATAACAAACATTAACAAAGCGATATAGCCCATACGGGGTATTGCTTTGAGTAGTGCGTTAATCAGTATTCGCAGCTCAGGTATCATCGAAACTAAACGCAATACTCTGAAAACACGTAATAAACGTGCTAATAAAATGCCCGTTCCACCAGATGGAATTAAACTGCCAATGACTATAATAGTGTCAAAAATATTCCAGCCATTTTTAAAGAATTGTTTCTTTTGTGGATCTGCCAAGAAACGAATAGAGAGTTCTATAGTAAAGAAAATAGTTACGCCAACATCAAGCATTAATAAGATTGCCAATGCATTTTCACTAATACGGTGAGTCTTAGCGCCTATTAATAGCGCCGAAATAATAATGACGGCAATAACTAAAAACTGAAATACTTTACTGTTATTAACTCGAATGAGTTGCTGTTGCACACTCATAAGTACACTAGGCATGAGTTTGTCCTTTTACTTGGCTATTTACCGCACGATCACTAACATGAGGGTTTGTTAGGCGTTCATGACCAAAGGTGCTCATAGGTCCGTGACCGGGAATAAAGCGAACATCATCGCCTAAGGGAAACAAGTTATGACGAATAGAGTGAACTAACGTGGCATGATCCCCTCGAGGAAAATCAGTACGGCCGATTGAGCCACTAAATAACACATCGCCTACTTGGGCTAACTTAGATTGACGATGAAAGAAAACGACATGTCCTGGGGTATGCCCAGGACAAAAATACACTTCAAGGGTAATATTGCCAAAGCTTACGGTATCATTTTGTGATAAAAAACGATTTGGCGTAAAAGGCTGAGCATAAGAAAATGCCGTACCAAATTGCATTTTTTGTTGCTCAACAATGTCGATCCAAAATTGATCGGCTTTATGGGGACCTTCTATAGCTACATTATAGTGTGCCGCGAGTGCCGTAGTAGCACCCGCATGATCAATGTGTGCATGGGTTAACAATATTTTCTCTAATGTTAATTTATGACGAGTAATGGCAGCAATGATTTTTTCAATATCACCACCGGGATCAACGACAGCCGCTTTTTTCGTTTCATTACACCAAAATAATGTGCAATTTTGCGCAAAAGGTGTAACCGGAATAATTTCAAAATTTAGAGTATTTTCTGACATAAGGGTTTTATATAGCTACATGAAAACAGAACAAGGTTAACCGTACATGCACGGCAACGGGCTAGGATTGTATCATAAATTTATTTCACCAAATTACGAGTAAAATGTAACAAAACTAAAAAAAACTTCCCCTGCGTCTTTTATCTCGGTAAGCTTTGCCAAAATTTAACATCTACTGAGTAATTTAGTTAATTTCTATGGCTTCCACTACAACTCGCGACTCTTTTCATTCTCGCCTTGGTTTTATTCTTGCTGCCGCAGGAGCTGCTATTGGTTTAGGTAATATTTGGGGTTTTCCAACCCAAGCTGCAAATAACGGCGGTGGTGCCTTTTTAGTGGTTTACCTTATTGTCACTTTTTTACTTGCACTGCCAGCACTTTATGCAGAAATTTATATTGGTAACCAAGCACAAACTAACCCTGTTTCAGCACTAACTAAAGCTTGTGGCGAACGCTTTAAAAAAATAGGTCATGGTGCCGGTATTATTGGCATTATTGGCGCTATTATGATGCTAAGTTTTTACACTATTGTTGCAGGCTGGATGTTAGCGCATGCGTTGGCCTCAATTGCACAACTACTCGGCTTAGCTGATATTGCTCAATGGTTATCAACCTCAAGTACATTACGTAATATTGTTTTTACCCCTATCTTTATCGTGCTAAGTGCTGCCATTGTTCATCAAGGTGTACATGGCGGTATTGAACGTTGGTCTGCCAGACTAATGCCATTACTGCTTGTTATGCTACTTGGCTTAATTGTTTATATTTTACAACAAGACGGCGCTCAAGCAGGTTTAACTTTATACTTACAACCTGATTTCAGCCAAATAACAGAGCCAACATTAATTGTCTCGGCAATGGGACAAGCTTTTTTCTCACTTGCTATTGGCGTTGGTGCGATGATGGCTTACGGCTCTTACATTCCTAAAGACAAAAACCTCGGTGGCTTAGTTATTTCAATAACGTTGCTCGATACTTTTATCGCTTTTATTGCTGGACTATTAATTATACCGGCATTATTTGTTGCTCAGCATGGCGGGCAAGAGGTTTTCGCTGATGGTAAGCTAATTGACAAAGCACAATTAATTTTTAATATTTTACCGACCCTATTTAGCTCAATGGGCACAGGTGGTTTATTAGTGTCTTTTGCCTTTTTTGCGCTATTAGCTATTGCCGCATTAACTTCGACTATTTCTTCAACAGAGCTTCCGGTAGCGTATTTAGTTGAAGATAAACAGATGAATCGTAAACGCGCAACATGGATAATTTCGACGATTGTTTTTGTCGCAAGTATGCTACTCATTGCATTTTTCGATCAACTCTTTGGCTTAGTGATTCAAATATTAACGACAATATTACAGCCTTTAATGTCGCTATTTTATTTCATTGTGGTTGGCTGGATTTGGCAACGCGGTAATAAACTCACCAATTTAGCAACCCTTAAAGCACAACCTAAACTGAAACTATTAGGGTTTTACCTACGCTTTATTTGTCCGGTATTACTACTCATTGTTTTTGTGCACGTTGCTTTTCAACAATAAGATTAACAATACTGATAACCGCTATAAATTTAGCGGTTATCAGTAATAGTCACCCAAAGGCTCTTTGAGCAAAATATCGCTAGATATAAGCCCAGATATAAGCCCAGGTATAATTACAATACTCATTTATTTAATGCTACGACAAGCTCTTAATTTTACTCCAAGGATAGAAATGAAATCTCTCAAAACAATACTTATTACATCACTAAGTTGCTTATCACTTAACGTCTTTGCCAACAATGCAAATCAATTTACATACTTTGGTGTTAGCTTACAAAATAGTAGTTACGATGATATCAATTTTCACCCTCAAGTTGATACTAGCGCTTTATCACCGCTTGAATACCACGAAAGCACCTCAAAAACGGGTTGGAAGCTATTTGCAGGTCATCAGTTTAATCGCTACCTTGCAATAGAAGGTGCTTTAGCATCATTTGGGAGCGCTAATTTCTCAGTTACCGAAGAACAAGCAAATGGCACCATGAAAACACTTCACCAAGGTAGCTTTGATACAATGGGTCTTGATATACGAGCAGTCGGCACCTACCCAATAACAGACAATTTATTTTTAAAAGCACATTTAGGTGCCTTATTATGGGATAACGATTTTACTTTTTTAACTAACAGCTCCAACGAGCTTGATACTCAAAAAAAGTCAGATACCGGTGTATCTCTCACAACAGGGTTAGGTATTGCATACGCCTTTAATAATTCTGTGGCTCTTTCATTAGATTATGAAACTACAGAAATAGCTCATATTGCCACAAAAAACTTAGGCCTATCTGTACTTTTTCGCTTTTAGTTCATATGATTAAATGGTTGGAAATCGAGCTCATTATATGAGTGAAGTAGCATAATTTTAGAGGGTGTATCTTAAATAATAGGGATTGTGTATTTATCTTAATGCAAAACACAAAAACGTAATGTACGCCCTGCTATGAATTCAATCAAACATAAACTAATAATTACCGAGCCAATGAATTAAACGGATGAAGAGAATAAGGACATTATGAACATTAAAGCATACATCGACTATTTTAATGAAATTAAAAGCTTACCTCGAGATCAACAATTTTCATTACTATCACAAGCACGTAATGACGTTATCGATAACAGGGTGATAAACCCATTTACGTTAATTACTTTTGCTTTTCCTATTTTCTTTATTGCCTTGCTCAATACCGCCACTTACTTACTTTGGGGCTATTCTATTGTGCTAATGGTTATCGCTGTATTTATCGCTTTACTGATTTCAAGAGTGGTTACTAATGAGGTTTTAGATACGCTATTACTGAAAAGCTTAAAGCAAGTATTAGCTAAAAATTCGTAATAAAAAATCCTGCAGGCAAATGCGTGCAGGATTTTTTATTTATCAATGTAATAATAAGTGCTAGCTAACCTGATCTCGGCTTAAAAAATGGTTTCTCTAGCAGCTATTTTACTAACTTCTTCGTTAAATTTAACGTTTAAATTCAGAAGTTTTACTCCATTGTGGCCATTGACCGTTATTTGATAACACATAACCGATATCAAAGAATAACTGCATATCTTCTACAGCCCCAGACAAGTCCCAATCACTTGAGTACTCATCACATAAACCGTGGTAGCATTTGGCTAACTTAGCATCTAAAGTTTTTCTTAGCTCTGCAGTTTTTGCATCTGCCGCTTGTTTACCACCTTTTGCATACAATGCTGGAATACCAACACTGGCAAAGGCAAAGTGATCTGAGCGGTAATAAATGCCACTGGCTGGACGAGGATCACCTGAAATAATACGGTTTTGCTTTTTAGCCGCTTTAGTTAAGTAATTATCAAGCTCTGATTGACCTAAACCATAAACAGCGACATCTTTACTACGACCATTAACATTTAACGCATCCATATTAATATTAGCTACCGTTTTCTTCGGTGCTATTACTGGGTTAGCTGCATAAAATTTAGAGCCAAGTAAGCCCTGTTCTTCTGCTGTTACCGCTAAAAAGGTAATTGAACGATCAGGCTGTTTATCGAGTTTAGTAAACGCTTCGGCCACTTCAATTAATGCCGCAGTACCAGTGGCATTATCAACTGCCCCATTGTAAATTTGATCGCCCTTTTTACTCAAATCTGTGCCTAAGTGATCCCAATGCGCGGTATAAATGATATGTTCATCTGCTTTTTTACTGCCCGGTAAAGTGGCAATAAAGTTATTAGAGATTGACTTTTTAATAGTGTTTTTTACCGTAACAGAGGCTGTTAAATTGCCCATATCAACGTTATATCCACCTTGAGCCGCCTTTACTTTCGCTTGTTCGAAATTCAAACCTGCTTTAGCAAATAACTCTGTGGCAACTTCACTATTAATCCAACCTTCAACAGCAACACGACCTTTATTTAAATCATCACGTTGAAAACCAAACTGTGGACCAGACCAAGAATTTCTTACCACATCCCAACCGTATGACGCCGGAGCAGTTTCGTGGATAACAATAGCGCCTTCTGCGCCTTGACGGCTGGCTTCTTCATACTTATAAGTCCAGCGACCGTAATAAGTCATAGCATTACCGGTAAATAAGTCCGGGTTTTGTGTAGCATAACCAGGATCATTAACTAGCATGACCACGGTTTTACCTTTAACATCTAAGCCTTCATAATCATTCCAGTTGTATTCTGGCGCATTAATACCGTAACCAACAAATACTAAATCAGAGTTTTTCAATTCAGATAAGGTTGTAATACGGCTGCTGCCCATCACCATATCAGTTTTGTACTGGTAATCTTTACCACCAATACTTAATACCATTTCAGGTGAGGCTTCAATTGAGACTAACGGTACTTCTTGTAAAAAGCTGTCACCATTGCCTGGCTTAAAACCAATCGCTTTGAACTGCTCAGTTAAGTAGTTAAGCGTTAATGTTTCACCTTCACTTGACGGCGCTCTGCCACCAAACTTATCTGAAGATAACACTTGAACATGTTCGGTTAGTTGCTCAGCATTAATGCTGTTGTAGCTTTTTTCAAAAGAGTTTGCCGATACTGTGCCTGACATAACAGCGATGAACGCAGTTGTGCCAACCAGTAGTGAATTTTTAAGTTTATTCATTGTTATAATACTTTCTCGATAAATCAGACGAAACAGTATAAAACGTCTAGTGTAAGTTAACCAGTATGTTTTTAAGCTTGTCGTCAAAGCTAGTAAGTTCAGCAGGTGTTAATCACCCTGACTCAGCTTAGCCAGTTTTAACTCAGAACTTTTGCTATTCTTTGGTGTCAACTCAACCTTTTCTATTTTTTCAAAGCGGTTGGAAATTTTATTCGCTGAAGTATGAATTTGCTGCACATCAACCGCTGCTTGGTCTATATGTTTCGCTAAATTGGCAAAGCGACTTTTAAAACGGCTAAAATCTTGCCCTAAGTCAGATAAGTGTGCTTGAATAATATGAATTTGTTGACGCGTGGCTTCATCTTTTAACACCGACCTTGCGGTAGTAAGTATAGCCATTAACGTAGTTGGCGATGCCATCCATACGCGTTTTTTATTCGCGTATTCTACTAAGTCAGCTTGATGACCGTGAATTTCAGCAAAAATAGCTTCTGCGGGAATAAACATAATGGCGCCATCAGCCGTTTCATTATCAATTAAATATTTATCACTAATGTCATTAATATGCTTTTTAATATCAAGTTTAAACTGACGCATTGCAACTTTTCGATCTAACTCCGCAACCTCTAAGTCCATCATTTTACGGTAACTTTCAAGGGGAAATTTAGAGTCCACTACCACATTACCAGTAGGCTTTGGTAAAAATAATACGCAATCGGCAATTTTCCCATTTGATAAAGTGTGCTGTAATTTGAAGCTTTGCTCAGGCAGTACATTGCGAATCAAGCTATTAAGTTGCACTTCACCAAAAGCACCGCGCGAGCGTTTATCGTTTAGCACTTCTTGTAAACTCACGACATTACTTGAAAGCTCTGTAATTTTTTTCTGGGCGTCATCAATCAAAGCCAAACGCTGCAGAATATCACTAAAGGTTTTTGTGGTTTTTTCAAAACCTTCACTTAAGCGTTTTTCTACTTGACCGCTAATTTCTTGTAAACGCTTGTCGGTTGACTCGGTAAGACTATCAATACGTTTTGTCATTTGTTCGCTACTTTGGCTTAATGACTTTGCTAATTCTTCGCGATTGGTTTGTGTTGCGCTATTAAGGTGTTGTAATAACTGGTCAAGCGATTGATTTTGATTTTGGTTCAGTTGATCTTTTTGCTCACTAAACTGGCGTAATAGCTTAATGCGTAAATCAGCCATTTGTTGCTCAAAAGTATTCGCTAATTGCAACTTTTGCTTTTCTTGAATTTGTACAAGCTGTTGTAAAAAATTAGCTTCGGCGCTTTGTCCATATTGTTTAACTAACTCAAGACAATTGAGTTGTTGTTGGTTATATAACGCTATTAGCTCATTACGTTGCCTACTTTGTTTGATGAGCACTGTGCAAAGTAACACAATGGATAATATAAAAAATAATGCGCAAAACAAGAATGGTGATAAAGGGGAGCTCAATAATTGCTGCATAACAGAAGATGTCATGATTTGATCCTATATAGAAGAAAGTACGCAGTGCTTAATAAATAACGTTAATCAACAACAAAAGCACTGTATTTATTAACAGTATCAAATTTTAAGCTGAGATAATAGCAATTTGTCATTACCACTCTCACTTACTCCTCATGAAATCACATTAATATTGACCTATTTTTTTATTTTTCCAAGCATGAATTAAGTAGGATGAAATAGAATCTCGACTGCCGGTTTGAACATTATCGAGCTGTTCTCGGGAAAACCACTGGCAATCTTCTAAATCATCTTCACTAATATCTATTGCTGTTGATGTCGCAACGGCTGTAAAACCGAGCATAATAGAAGCAGGAAAAGGCCAAGGTTGTGAGGTAATATATTGTGGGTTGCTAACCACAACCTTTGTTTCTTCGCCAACCTCTCTAATAACCGCTTCTTCTAGGGTCTCACCAGGGTCAACAAAACCTGCCAGTGTTGAATACATGCCAGCTTTCCAGCTTGCTTGTCGCCCCAACAAACAGCGGGCAACACCATCAGAAAATTGATGTTCAACGAGCATGATAACCGCAGGATCCGTACGAGGGAATGACATATTACGACACTCACTACAGCGCCGCGCGTGTCCCGCCTCTGTTGAACGATTGATATTACCGCACTTTCCGCAATATTGGTGAGTGTTATGCCAGTGTATTAACGCTTTTGCTAACGCTTGAATGGCGGCATCAGCAGCAGATAAATTAGCGGTAACTTGTCTTAATGATTGCCATTGTCCTAATACAGCTAAGCTGTCTTGTGTTGAAAAATGTAAACTCTCTAAGTTAACAGCGAAAAAAGACTGATCGGACTCTTTGACTATATTGCTAGCTCTACTACTATCAGCACTGCTGTTTACACTGCTACCCGCATTAGTATCAATTTTCTTGCCTAAATAAATGCAACTACTCAGAGATAAGTTACTGAGTTGCTGTTGAGTTAAATATACCGCTTTGGTGCTATTTTCGTCGCAGCTAAAAAGCCCCATATCATTATTTACAATACAAAATAAGGTATTAGGATGATTGAATTGAGCTGTTAACCAGCGCTTATTTTTACGTTGATTAGTACACCTATCAAGAGGCATATTGCTATATATCATCTACTTTTTCCTGATTTATTTGCTGCGCCCAATACTCAGACCATTGACCTAATGGAGTAATAATCGCGAATAGCTCAACTCCCGTCGGTGTTAGTTGATAACCTAACGAGGTTGACTCAACCAAGCTTAGGGCTTTTAACTCTTTTAAACGTGTGTTTAATAAACTCGGCGATATTTGTTCACAACGCTGCTGCAAATCCCTAAAAGTTGCACTGCCTTTACTGAGCTGCCATATAACTCCTAAAGCCCATGTACGCCCCAATAAATCGAGTAATGCCATAATAGGTTTACCTGTTTTAGAGCCACGAACTTGTTCTCCGGGTATGGGGATCGACATAATATTCCTCTGTTATTAAATTACCGACAATAACGATGCTACTATATTAGTAGCTAGGTTGCTACTAATATAGTAGCACAAGGGTATTCAACTTACGGAGAGTTTACATATAAGCCAACATCTATAATTATTTTTAATAACAATTAGTTAACTTAAAAAAGTACTTTTATTTGAAGTAAAATGTTTTTTTTAAACAAGAAGTCGTTTAAATTACAGCCAAGTAACGCCACTTAAAGAAGATAATAAGTATACTTTTGAGGATGCATTTGAGCGGATTATATTTGTATACGAAAAAGGTGCTTGACGGTTAGAGGATGTAATAAAAGCAACAACTCAAGGAGCAAAGCTACCTAAATAAAGTAAGTTATTTAGGTAGCTACCTTAGCCATACTGACCAATGCTAACTAACTTGTAGCAATGGACAATAAAAACAAAAAAACCCCTTCCACCATAAGGGTATTACAGGGGCTTTTTTTACTTACTGCCTTATACCTTCAATGTGTAAGCCCATTTCAACATGGGTCGATGCTGGACCTAAATTGTAGCTAATATTATAGTCTGTCAACTTCAAGCTAGTTGTCCCTGAAAAACCAGCGCGGTAACCGCCCCACGGATCTTGACCTTCGCCCACTTTTACTACATCAAATGAAATCGTTTTAGTGACACCTTTTAACGTAAAGTCACCTGTTACAACCGCATTTTCAGCATCGCTAAACTTGATGCTTTTACTAACAAAAGTCGCCTTAGGAAATTTTTTAACATCTAAAAAGTCATTACCTCTTAGGTGTTTATCACGTTCAGCATGATTAGAGTCAATACTGTTAGTGTCAATTTCAATGTTAATTTTCGCTTGGTTAGGGCTCTTTGCATCATATGAAAAGTCGCCGTCAAAATGGTTAAATCTTCCTAATAGCCAGCTATAGCCTAAATGTTTAATTTTAAATTCAACAAAAGCATGAGCGCCTTCTACATCAACCTTATAGTCAGCCGCTTGTACACTATGTGCTACCACGCTACTAAATAACGTACTTAATAATAAGCCACTTGCTAATACTGTATTTTTCATAAAGTTTTCCTTTCGTTTGGTTGTATATTGATTGTGCATTAATAATTTATCGTTACGTGCTATTTCACACTAACGGCATTGCTGTTTATTTACTTTGCTCTTACTTTAAGCATTTATTACTGGGTAGTACTTTAAGCATACGCACTAAGGTATTATTTTTATTTATAAAATGATGTTTAAGTGCGGCTAAAGCATGCCCTGCACTTAATACAATAAGTGCCCAAGCCAGTATTTCATGAATCTCACCGGCTATATCTTCTTGGTTTTCAAAACTAAACGGTATTGCGGGTATTGAAACAACACCAAATACATCAATTGCTCGGCCATCAGCCGTTGAAATTAAATAACCACTTAACATTAATACTGCCATTAAAATATACAAAAAAATGTGTCCGTAATGCGCAAGACCCTTTTCAAAACGACTGGCATTATTGTCTGCGCTTTGTGGAGTAACATTAACGAAGCGCCAAACCATACGCAGTAATAGCACTATAAATAAAGTCATACCAATGCTTTTATGTAAATCTAACGAGCCTTTATACCAAGTGTCGTAATAGGTTAACTCCACCATATATAGACCTAAGCCAAAAACTGAAAATATCGTAATTGCCATGAGCCAATGAATAACAATTGCAATCAAACCATAGCCATTTGGTGAGTTTTTTAACATACCCGCTCCTTATCCCGAGTTGTTTACATTGCCATATCATAACCAAGTTATAGCTAGCAAAATATAACTATAAATGCGAAACTGTTGTGCATATTTGCACAACTAAAGAATTTAAATGAAGAATATTTCATGGGATGATTATAAAACAGCATATCAAGTAGCCCTTGATGGGAGCCTCAGCAAGGCTGGTAAGTCTCTAAATATTAACCATTCAACGGTACTAAGGCGTATTAACCAACTAGAGCAAGCGCTAAACGTTAAGCTTTTTATTCGTCATCAACGAGGTTATAAGTTAACCGACGCGGGCTTTATTCTTATGGATGAAATGCCTGAGCTATTAGCTAAGTTTGCTAGCTTAGAAAACAAACTCCAACATGTTGAAGGGGATATTAGTGGTGAGCTTAGAATTACCACTGTAAGTTCATACTCTCCGGTACTTACTTTGAAATTAAAGCTGTTTTTACAAGAATACCCTAACATTCGTATTAAGCTGATCTCGACCGATACGATTATCGCCCTAGACTCTGGTGAAGCACATATCTCGTTACGCGCTGGGCCTAGACCAAACGGTGTCGATTTAATTGTCAAAGAATTGATGCCATTAAATACTCAATATTACGCAAGTTCTGACTATGTTGAAACATATGGCATACCAGCAACACTTGCTGATCTGAATGAACATTTATGGGTATTACCTTCTGTTGAAAAGCACCGTATCCCCTTTGTTCAATATGTTCTTGGACACATAGATAAAGATAGAATTGCATTTCAAAGCAATAATTTTCCTGATATTTATCAAGCCATTATTAATGGTGTAGGCATTGGTCCCTTAGCTAAATATCAAGCATTAACAGACCCTACCCTTTGCCTTGTACCTTTAGATTTACCTAAAAAAGATGAGTCAATTTGGTTTGTTTATCATAAGGATTTAAAACGCAGTGCTCGTATCACCTGCTTGTATGACTTCTTAACAACGACACGTTAAGATTTTTTGCAATGTATCATCAAGATTACACTTTAATAAAATTAAAAGAATGATACACATTAACCAACTCTGTTTATCGCTAACAATGCTTCGCGATAAGGCGGCATCTAAGGTAGAATAGCGGCTTTAATTTATACGCATGTTAAATATACGCTTAGAAAATATACTTATAAAAATTTTCAGCTATTTATAATGTACAAACTGTAATAAGTAAACGCCCCGTTAACGTAAGGTACTTTCTACTATGACAACAATCGTTTTAGCTACTGGTAATCAAGGAAAAGTAAACGAGTTAGCTCAATTACTCGCTGAGCAAGGCATTAGCATTGTGCCACAAAGTGACTTTAATGTGCCTGACGTTGCTGAAACGGGTACTACATTTGTTGAAAACGCTATTATTAAGGCCCGCCATGCTGCAAGTATTACTGGCTTACCAGCAATAGCAGATGATTCAGGTTTAGAAGTTGATGCCTTACAAGGTGCGCCAGGAGTTTATTCAGCGCGTTACGCACAAGATATAACTCAAGGTAATGTAACAGATGAAGATAATACAAATAAACTGCTTAATGCTTTAGAAAATACACCTGATGATCAACGCAGTGCTCGTTTTCATTGTGTTTTGGTTTATATGAAACACGCACAAGATCCAACGCCTATTATTTGTCATGGGGTTTGGGAAGGAAGCATTTGCCGTGAAAAACAAGGTGATCAAGGTTTTGGTTATGATCCCGTTTTTTTCCAAGAAAAGTTACAAATGACCTCTGCACAGTTACCACGAGATATTAAAAATAAACTCAGTCATCGCGGGCAAGCATTACAGCAGTTAGTGCAGCGCTTAAAGTAAGTTATTAATCATTCACAACCTCAAGAGCTCTTTATTCATGTTAAAAGCACCACCATTATCTTTATATATTCATATCCCTTGGTGTGTTGAAAAGTGCCCTTATTGTGATTTTAATTCTCACGCACTGAAAAATACTATTCCAGAGCAAGCTTATGTTGGAGCACTCATTGAAGACTTAGATGCCGATATTCAACGCTTTAACTTAACAGATCGCCCTTTGCACTCTATTTTTATTGGTGGCGGCACCCCAAGTTTGTTTTCACCAGAGGCGATTGAGTCTTTGTTAACACAAGTACTCGCCCGCTTTACACATAAAGCTGATATTGAAATAACCTTAGAAGCGAACCCCGGCACGGTTGAAGCAGACAAGTTTGTTGGTTTTTTTAACGCCGGCGTATCTCGTTTATCTATTGGCGTACAAAGTTTTGCCTCAGATAAGCTCATCAAGCTCGGTCGTATTCATGACAGTAATCAAGCGAAAAAAGCGGCCGATTTAGCGACAAAGTGTGGTGTGAGTAGCTTTAATTTAGACTTAATGCACGGTTTACCAAATCAATCTATAGACAATGCATTAGATGATTTAAAAACCGCGATTAGCCTTAATCCAACCCATATATCGTGGTATCAACTCACCATAGAGCCTAATACTGCTTTTCATTCTAAACCGCCAACGCTGCCACAAGACGATATTCTTTGGGAGATTCAAGACCAAGGCGTAAAACTATTAACCGAAGCGGGTTATATTCAATATGAAATATCAGCCTACGCTAAAAAAGGTTATCAATGCCAACATAATCTTAACTATTGGCAGTTTGGTGATTACTTAGGTATTGGTTGTGGTGCTCACGGTAAGGTTACCGACACCATAGCGCAAAAAATATATAGAACCGTTAAAGTAAAACACCCGAAAGGCTACCTTGATCAACACCGTGAACATCTTGATCATTTAACTGAGGTTGATAAAAGTGAACGTCCGTTTGAGTTTATGATGAACCAACTCAGACTACATACCAGCTTTAATGTAATCGACTACCAAAATACAACCGGGCTAGGTATTGAAACCATTGAACCAACCTTACTCATCGCGCAACAAAAAGGCTTAATGGAGTCTAGCAATCACAACGGCATAGTACTTTGGCAAGTTACCAAAACCGGACAACGTTTTTTAAACGATTTATTAGAACTTTTCTTATGAGTGAATTAAATAAAAAACCATTAAATGTGGCTAGTGACAATCATGAAAAAGATGATGTGTACTTTATGCAGCAAGCTTATGCATTAGCACAACAAGCCGAACAACATAATGAGATTCCTGTAGGGGCGGTTGTCGTGTACCAAGGAGAAATAATTGGCCGAGGGTTTAACCAGTCAATTATGACTAACGACCCCTCTGCACACGCTGAAATGTTAGCGATACGAGAAGCAGGAAAACAGCTTAACAACTACCGTTTAATTGATTGCACGTTGTACGTAACATTAGAGCCCTGCCCTATGTGTGCTGGTTTATTAGTACACAGCAGAATAAAGCGTTTAGTTTGCGCCAGCCCTGACTTAAAAACAGGCTCAGCGGGTAGCGCTTTAAACCTCACTAATAATGAACAACTTAATCATCAAATTGAAACGAGTATCGGTGTAATGCAAGCTGAATGTAGTCAATTATTGTCAAACTTTTTCAAACGCAGACGTGCTGAGAAGAAAGCACTTAAAAATAAAAAATAACACGCACACTCTTCGAGCTTCAACGTTACTCACCCGCTATTTTACTCTCAAAGACATGTAAACGAACTTCCCCCAGCGGTGTAAAATACCGCTAAGTAATTTATTTTTAAGTAATTGATAGCTAATCTTATTTCTTGTGCTAACTTATAAAGATTAACCTTGTATAAGTTCTATGAGCATGTATGGCGCTGCCTGTGCATAACTGCGAACAAACCACAATAACTAAAAACAACACACGAATACATAATATAAATGCAGTTATCAAAACAACAACTATCTACTAACGATACAGAAAAGCTACTGACGATAGGTAGGGCTAAATACCCTATTAGTAAACAAATACCTATTATGTCGTTTGCAGTTGTATTAATTGCCACTATTTTTATTAGTTTTTTCTTCTACTTTGAAACAGAGAAGTTATTAACCAAACAAACTGAACATGAGTTAGCAATTGAAACCAGCTTAGTCGAGCCAATTATTGAGCAACTTTATAGCCAAGCTTATTCAGATACGCTTTTTTTAAGTAAAACACCACCTATTCAAGAGATGATAACGGCGATAAAAAATAGTAATAAAGAAAACTCGCGATTGTGGCGCAGTAGGTTAGAACAAATATTCTCGGAGTTTATTGCTCATAAAGATTACTATTACCAAGTTCGTTATATTGGTTTAGCTAACAATGGCTTAGAGCTAGCGAATGTCCGCAGTGATGTACCGCAAAAGATCACTCCTGAACAAGCATTACAAGAAAAATTAACTCGTCCTTACTTTCAAGCAACAATGAAACGAAGTGACGAGGAGGTTTACTTTTCTAAAATAGAGCTGGCAAAAAACCATGGTCGAATCGAGCTCCCTTTCAAACCCGTATTACGTATTGCTACTCCTGTGTTTGACGAAAGCACACAAGCGTTTTTTGGCATAATTGTTATTAACCTCGACTTTAATCAGTTTTTTTTAACCCTTAAAGAAAAAATGTTGGGGCAACTATCCTTTTATTTAACCAACCAAGCCGGAGACTTCATTTATCATCCTGATAATACTAAAACCTTTGGGTTTGATTTAGGTGAGCGGCATTTACTACAAAATGATTTTCCTAGCTTAAAAAATGTTGTTGAAAATAACTTAGCAGAAATGTCTTTAACTCGTGTGAACATTGATAACAAAAGCTATCTTGGTCACTTTCGCCACTTAGCATTAAATAAATTCAGTGGTGCTCACCCGCTTAACTTACTGGTATTAAAAGACACTTCTGAAATAGAGTTAAAGTTACAATCGTTGAAAGTTAAAAGTATATTGATAGGTGGAATACTAGCCCTAGTTACTTTAGTTATCGCCATATTCTTAGCTAAAAAAATAACCACGCCATTACAGCAAATTACCGAAAACATTAGCGCCTTAGAAGAAAACACGAGTGTCCAAAAACTCCCCCTAGATAGCAACAGCGAAGTGGGCGTATTAGCACGTTGTTTTCATAACCTGCTTATTCAAATGCAAAGCGCTTTAAAAGAGCAACAACATTCAGCTTTATTAGCAAAGCAAGCAGCCAACAAAATCACCGCTATTTTTAATAGTACCGCAGAGGGATTTATTACGATTAATGAGCAAGGCATCATTACCTCATTCAATGCCGCTGCTCAGCTGATGTTTGGCTATTCTGAAGTCGAAGTAGTCGGAGAAAACATTAGTATATTAATGCCAACAAATCACAGCATTAAACATGATGAATATATTAAGAATTATCTTGCTACCGGCCTAGCAGGTATTATTGGTATTGGACGAAAGTTAACCGCCAAGAAGAAATCAGGCGAGATGTTCCCTATACACTTAGCGATATCAAAAGCCGAAAATGAAGAAGGTATAATATTTACGGGTGTAATTCGTGATACATCAAAAGAAGCCCTTCTTGAGCTTGAAAAAGAGGCTCATCAAAAAGAGTTAATTGAAGTGAATGAAAGAATGAGCTTAGCCACTCATGCAGCAAATATTGGTATTTGGCAATATGACATTCTTAGCGATAGGTTAGAGTGGGATGATCAAATGTTTATTATCTATGGTTATGACAAAACCAAATTTAATAACACTATCACAGATTGGAAAAGTGCTGTACACCCTGATGACTTAGAAGATTCCGTCAGCGCCATCAATAATGCCATTAAAAATAAAAGTTCATTTGAGCATGAATTTAGAGTAATTCAAGACAATGGCAATATAAGATATATAAAAGCAATGGCGCTAACCAAGCAAAATGATGCAGGTGAAACAAATCAAATTATTGGTGTTAATTTCGATGTAACAGAACGTAAAGAAGTAGAGCGTCAACATATTGCGGCAAAAGAAATAGCTGAAGAAGCTACGCGCCACAAGGCAGAGTTTTTAGCCAGTATGAGCCATGAAATTCGCACACCAATGAATGGGATTTTAGGAATGCTAGGTTTACTCAAGCGCAACCCGTTAAGCGACGAGCAGCTTCATCGTGTGAATTTAGCCAACTCAAGCGCTGAGGCGCTACTCAATTTACTTAATGATATTCTTGATTTTTCAAAAGTAGAAGCGGGTAAATTAGATCTTGAAATTATTGACTTTGATTTAAGAAAATTATTTGGTGAGTTTGTTGAGTCTATTGCATTAAAAGGTCAAGAAAAAAATATAGAAATCATTTTAGATAACAGAGGCATAGAGCAAAGCCATGTCAAAGGCGACCCTGGTAGAATAAGACAAATTTTACATAACCTCACCAGCAATGCGATAAAGTTTACTCAGCAAGGTGAAATTGTTATTACTGCAGCCTTAGTCAAGAAAGAAGCAAATAGTGATAAATTGCTTCTGCAATGCCAAGTAACTGATACTGGCATAGGAATTCCAGAAAAAAAAGTAGCTATTATTTTTGAGTCATTCACACAAGTTGACGCTTCAACTACAAGGCAATACGGCGGTACAGGCCTAGGATTAGCTATTTGTAAGCAGTTATGCACCATGATGAATGGTGATATTAGCGTTGAGAGTACATTGAATAAAGGTTCAACATTTACTTTCACTATTGAGCTATCGGAGTCAGATCACGCTTATGAGGTTATGCCCTCAACCCCTATCAACAATACTGAAATTCTAATCGTAGATGATAATACAACTAACTTACTTGTACTCAAAGAGCAACTAGAGTTGTGGGGAGCAAATGTGCATCAAGCTGACAGTGGCGAAAGTGCACTTCAATTACTCAATCAATCGGTAATACTAGAGCAAGAAGGCTCTTCCGCTGGAGTTAAAAGTAAAGAAAAGTCCCCAATAAAAATAGCTTTCTTAGACATGCATATGCCTAAAATGAATGGTGCTATGCTTGCTAAGAAAATAACAGAAACACCTAAATTCGCTCATATTAAACTCGTTATGATGACGTCAATGGCAACTCGTGGTGATGCCAGCTATTTTGCAAGCCGTGGTTTTAGCGCTTATTTCCCAAAACCTGCGGTGACGGGAGACTTACTTAAAGCATTACAACTATGTTTAGCTAAGAATGAAACCTCGAACGAGCAAACACCATTAATAACTCACCACTATTTGCAAGACATTGAAAACAATAGTATTACACAAAATACTGATGATGAAATAAGAAAGCTAACCCACTGTAGGTTGCTACTGGTTGAAGATAACCGTATAAATCAAGAAGTAGCCCGCCATATACTTGAAGATTTAGGTATTACACCCGATATAGCCGCTAATGGCCTAGAAGCACTAGCGTCATTAAAGGCAGCAAATGAAGATACTCCTTTTAATATTGTACTGATGGACTGCCAAATGCCAGAAATGGACGGCTATCAAGCGACCAAAGCAATTCGCTCAGGTAAGTCTGGTGAAATCAATAAAGATATTACGATTATTGCCATGACTGCTAACGCTATGGCCGGAGACAAAGAAAAGTGTCTCGCTGCTGGTATGACAGATTACCTTAGTAAGCCAATTAATTCCGTCTCATTAAAAGAGAAAATTTTAATGCACCTTATGCCGCAATTTATTGATGACGGCTTAGGCGAGTATCACCCGAAAAGTATTAGTTTAGCGCCTATGGCCGAACAGGAAGTAATAGAAGATAAAACCGCACTCCTCTCTCAAAAGCAAAATACTGTGCCCACTGACAATGAGACTACTAACAATAATATCTCTCAAGATACTAATATTGATTTAACTTGGGATAGCGATGATTTTGCTAAACGCCTAACCTACAACGACGCGATTCAACAAAAGTTACTCGCACTATTCCTTGAAGAAACCCCTAGTCTTATCAATGAACTAGAGCAAAGCGTAGCAAAAGATGATTTACTTCAACAACAAGAAGTCAGCCATAAAATACAAGGGATGACCGCCAATATTAGTGCTAAAAAACTATCGGCTTTAGCAAAGAAGTTTAATAAATATGCGAAGGAAGCAAAAAGCGTAGAAACAAAGGCATTAATAACTCAGCTAGTGTGTGAGTATAATAACTTAACAAAACTGTTAAAGGAGGCGCAAATAACGCACTAAATCAACGTTAGCGTAAAGCTAACCAAGATTTAATGGTTGTTTTCTTCAAGGGTGCTTTGGTTAAAGTAAAATTGACGACGGTTAACCATTTTATGTTGTTGACGACTTAACTGCTTTCTTCGATGACTGCTACGCAGCTGTTTTTTAATTCTCATATTAATCACCTAGTTGGGTATTATTAGTAATAGATAAATTATTGATGTAAAAACCTAAAATATACCATAAGTGTTAAAGGCTCATATCAATATGCTCATCATGCCAATCAACTATGACAACTTTATGACATAAGTCAAAATAAACAGCTCAGATTATTCACCACAGTGTTGTAAAGGGCTTTAATTAAAAAACATTTTGTAACCTGATAATTAATTCGTCCTGGTTTCTACCTCAACATCATTACCTGTTTCATCTTGTGTTGAACTTTTTAATGGCTCGCTATTAACCGTTTCACTATTGACTGAGCTATTACTGCTATCAGATATAGTCACCGCACGCTCAGCTTCTTCCAATAACTTCTCTTGCTCAGCTTTTGCCTTATCATCCAACCAAGTTAAAGTATCGTAATAACGCCTAATGTTTTCAACATAACGTACCGGCTCTTCACCGCGCGCATAACCATATTTAGTATTTTTATAGTATTTCTTCTGTTGTAATAACGGTAAGCGTTTTTTTACTTCAACCCAGCGATCTGGATCGCCACCTTGGCGCTGCGTAATAATACGCGCATCATTTAAATGCCCAAAGCCAACATTATATGAGGCTAATGCAAACCAAACTCTGTCTGGTGAAGGTATTCTGTCTGGTATTCTGTTAATCATACGCCTGAAGTATTTAGCGCCACCTCGAATACTTTGCTCGGTATCTAAGCGACTGACAACTCCCATTTGTTTTGCCGTGGCTAACGTTAACATCATCATGCCACGTACCCCAGTATGAGAGCGTGCTTTAGGACGCCAGTGAGATTCTTGATAGCTAATGGCCGCGAGTAAGCGCCAATCAAGGTCTTGCGCATATTTTTCAAATAAGGGCTGAAACTTAGGTAGTGTTTTATCTATCGCTTTAATAAAAGTACGAGTATCTACATAGTCAAAGTCTTCGATGTGTCCGTAATATTTATCATCTAAGGCAAGTAAAGTGCCGTCATGATGAACTTGACCAAAAAACTCAATGAGACTCGCTAACAGATCATCTTTACTATGCTTACTGACCATCCAAGCTAACGGCTCAGGTTGCTGAATACTAAAACCAATACTAATTTCTGGGTAATAACGGCGATTAATCGCTAAGCTATTACTGTCAATTACCGTATAATCAATCTCTTCGTTGAGCACCTTAACAAGTAGCTCTTCGCTATCAAATTCGTTAGTTTCTAACCAATTAAGATCTTGATGAGTAAATTTTAAATACTCAAGGTTTTCAACATAGCTCGAACCAGAAGTTACCATTAACTTACCGGTAAGATCGCTGACTTTTCTCGGTCTGACTTTACCTTGCTTAAAGACTAACTTTTGACTGACATGTTGATAACTCGGCGCAAAACGAAAGCGCTGATGGCGCTTATTTGTTATAGCTAAACCAGCAGCAAGCACATCCACTTCGCCAGTATTAAGCTTAATAAATAATTCGTCGACACTGTAGCTTGGTACTATTTTTAGCTCAACACCAATTGAGTCGGCGTATTTTTTTGCCAGTTCATATTCAAAACCAATCACTTCATCAGCATGCAGGTAATAATTGGTCGGCCCATAAATCGTCCCTACGTTAATATAACCACGTTCAAGAATACGGGTTAAGCTCGCTGACTTATTTTCTTTATCACAACCAGTCAGCATCAATAAAGTAAAGGCAAACATTAAGGTAAATGCTCGCTTAGCTAGCCTAATTAAGTGAAGTTTAATCGACAATTTTGTTAGTAAAAGCTGTATTTTCATCCTGCAATTGTGTCGTGTATTGCTTTGTTAGCCAAGTACTTTTTTTTCTTAGTTATTTACGATGCATTTTCCATTAACAAAAGCGCATTTTTCAACTATAATACGCGCGAAATTTTCGGTTAGTGTTAACTCGAGCTTTGCTTACAGTAAAAACTAATCAAAACCTTACATAAAACTTGGTGATTACCCTATGACGATGTTGATTAAAAACCTTCGTGGCGCTCCAGCACTTTCTGATTTTAGAGTTAAAAAATTATTAGCTCAATGTGAGCAGTTACAACTGCCTGTTAGCGATATTTATGCTGAATTTGCCCATTTCGCCCAGCTTAATCAAGAGTTAAGTACTAGCGAAGAGAACGTTTTACAGCAATTACTTACTTATGGTCCAACAATTGAAGAGCATCAACCTGTTGGTTTGTTCTTATTAGTCACCCCTCGTCCGGGTACTATTTCACCTTGGTCATCAAAATCTACCGATATAGCACATAACTGTGGCTTAAATAGCGTTGTGCGTTTAGAGCGCGGCATTGCTTATTACATTACCCTAGATAACGGTGCACAATTAACCACAGCACAAGAAGTACAGTTAAATGCGTTACTTCATGATCGCATGATGGAAAGTGTTTTTAATGATTTCGCGCAAGCAAGTCAATTATTCGCAAGCGCAGAGCCAGGCAAATTAACCGCTATTGATATTGAAAGTGGTGGTAAAGAAGCGTTAATTAATGCCAATATTGAATTAGGTTTAGCTTTAGCTGACGATGAAGTTAATTATTTGTTTGAAAACTTCACTAAACTAGGCCGTAACCCGCACGATATTGAACTTTACATGTTTGCTCAAGCAAACTCTGAGCATTGTCGTCATAAAATTTTTAACGCTGACTGGACTATAGACGGTGTTAAGCAAGAAAAATCATTATTTAAAATGATCCGCAACACCCATGAAGTTAATACAGACTTTGTACTAAGCGCTTATAAAGATAACGCTGCAGTAATGGTGGGTAATAAAGGCGGTCGTTTCTTCCCTAATCCTGAAACTAACGTTTATGGCTACAACCATGAAGATATTCAAGTATTAATGAAGGTTGAAACACACAACCACCCTACCGCTATTTCTCCTTACCCTGGTGCTGCAACTGGCTCAGGTGGCGAAATTCGTGATGAAGGTGCTACTGGTGTTGGTTCAAAACCTAAAGCAGGCTTAGTAGGGTTTTCAGTATCTAACTTACGTATTCCTGAATTTGTTCAACCGTGGGAAACTGACTTTGGTAAGCCAAGTCGTATTGTAACGGCTTTCGATATTATGATGGAAGGCCCGTTAGGTGGCGCAGCGTTTAACAACGAATTTGGTCGCCCTGCTATTCTTGGTTATTTCCGTACTTACGAAGAAGAAGTTAACTCATTCAACGGTAAAGAAGTACGTGGTTACCACAAGCCAATTATGCTTGCCGGTGGTTTAGGCAATATTCGCGATGAACACGTACAAAAAGGTGACATTGTTGTTGGCGCTAACCTAATTGCTTTAGGTGGTCCAGCGATGAACATTGGTTTAGGTGGCGGTGCTGCTTCTTCAATGGCATCAGGTCAATCGGCTGAAAATTTAGATTTTGCTTCGGTACAACGTGAAAACCCAGAAATGGAACGCCGTTGTCAGGAAGTTATCGATAAATGTTGGCAACTAGGTGATAAAAACCCTATTTTATTTATTCATGATGTTGGCGCTGGTGGTTTATCAAATGCCTTCCCTGAGTTGGTATCAGATGGCGGTCGTGGCGGTGTTTTTGAACTACGCAACGTACCAAACGATGAACGTAGCATGGCACCTCATGAAATCTGGTGTAATGAATCTCAAGAACGTTATGTATTAGCTGTTTCAGATGAGCAATTAGCACAATTTACCGCCATTTGTGAACGTGAACGTGCACCATTTGCTGTCGTTGGCCGTGCTACAGAAGAAGAGCACTTAACCGTAACAGATTCACATTTCGCTGATGACAAAGCACTTAATACACCAATCGATTTACCATTAGATGTACTTTTAGGTAAAACGCCTAAAATCATTAAAGATGTTGTCTCAGCAAAAGCTGTTGGTGACTCACTAGATTTAAATGGCGTTACATTAAGTGACGCTGCCGACAGAATTTTAAGCTTACCAACCGTCGCTGAAAAAACATTCCTTATTACCATTGGCGATCGCTCGGTAACAGGTATGGTTAACCGTGATCAAATGGTTGGTCCTTGGCAGGTTCCTGTGGCTGACTGTGGTGTTACCGCCTCAGCTTTAGACTCATACCACGGTGAAGCAATGTCACTTGGTGAACGTACACCTGTTGCGTTATTAAACTTTGGCGCTTCAGCGCGTTTAGCGGTAGCTGAGTCACTAACTAACATTGCCGGTACTGATATTGCAGGTCCTGACGGTGATAGACTAAACCGCATTAAGCTTTCTGCTAACTGGATGTCGCCAGCGGGTCACCCAGGTGAAGATGCCGGTTTATATGAAGCCGTTAAAGCCATTGGTGAAGAGCTTTGTCCTGCCCTAGGATTAACTATTCCTGTAGGTAAAGACTCAATGTCAATGAAAACACAGTGGGAAGAAAACGGTGTTGAAAAATCAGTAACGTCTCCTCTTTCTCTTGTTATCACTGCCTTTGGCGTTGTTGAAGATATCCGTAAAACAGTAACACCTGAACTACGTTCAGATAAAGGCGGCTCTAATAAAGAGACGCGTCTTGTGGCTATTGATTTATCAAAAGGCAAAAAGCGTTTAGGTGGCTCATGTTTAGCGCAAGTTTACAAACAGCTTGGTAATGAAACACCTGACGTTGACAGTGCAGAAGTATTAAAAGGCTTCTTCAATGCCATGCAAGCACTTGTTCGTGCTGAAAAGCTTATTGCTTACCATGATATTTCTGATGGTGGTTTATTCACAACCGTAACTGAAATGGCTTTTGCTGGTCACACAGGTGTTGATATTGATATTTCTAAACTATCAAACGGTGCAAGTGACGACTTAGCAACACTATTTAATGAAGAGTTAGGCGCCGTAATTCAAATTGCTGCAGACGATGTTGATGCTATTCACGCTATTTTAGCTGAGCACGGAATTTTAGATTATTGCACTGATATTGGTACGTTAAACAACGAAGATACTATTCGTTTCTCTCGTGATGGTGAAGTGGTACTTGAAAACTCTCGTACTTACTACCGTACAGTGTGGGCGCAAACAACTTACAGAATGCAGTCACTTCGTGATAACCCAGAATGTGCACAGCAAGAGCATGACGTTAAGTTTGATACTGAAGACCCAGGTTTAAACACTGAGTTAACATTTGATATTAACGAAGATATTGTTGCTGATTTAATTGCTAAAGATGCGATTAGTGGTAACAATCCACGTATTGCTATTTTACGTGAGCAAGGTGTTAACTCTCATGTAGAAATGGCGGCTGCATTTGATCGTGCTGGCTTTGTTGCTATTGACGTACATATGTCTGATATTTTATCTGGCCGTGCTGATTTAGCCGACTTTAACGGTTTAGTTGCTTGTGGTGGTTTCTCTTACGGTGACGTACTTGGTGCTGGTGAAGGTTGGGCGAAATCAATCTTATTTAATGAAAATGCCCGTGCAATGTTTAAAGCTTTCTTCGAACGTGAAGATACTTTCTCATTAGGTGTTTGTAATGGTTGTCAAATGCTGTCTAACTTGAAAGACATCATTCCTGGCTCAGATCACTGGCCTCACTTTGTACAAAACAAATCTGAGCGTTTTGAAGCACGTTTCTCATTAGTTGAAATTCAAGAAAGCCCATCTGTATTATTTAAAGGTATGGAAGGCTCACGTATGCCAATCGCCGTATCTCACGGTGAAGGTCATGCTGAGTTTAAATCTGATGCAGCAATTGATGCAGCAAACAACTCAGGTACGGTTTCAATGCGTTATGTAAATAACTACGGTGAAGTGACTGAAACCTACCCAGCTAACCCGAACGGCTCAGTTGACGGTATTACCTCGTTAACCACTACCGATGGCCGCGTAACTATTATGATGCCACATCCTGAGCGTGTATTTAGAACAGTTGCTAACTCTTGGCACCCAGATAGCTGGGGTGAAGATTCGCCTTGGGTGCGCATGTTCCGTAACGCCCGCGCATTTATAGGTTAATTTTATTGCTAGCTGAACAAGGTTCTACATCAGAAGTACTCATTGACATGCGTCAACTCCGTCCTTCTTCTTTGAACCTTGAGCAGCTAACTGCAAAATGAACAATAAATTTAAACCGGAAAATTTCTGTTAAGAGATTTCCGGTTTTTTATTAACGGTAATTTCATCGTGGGAAGTATTCACAAATTATTCGGGAAATAATTTGAACTCCAAAGGCGGCCTGTAAGGCGAAGTACAGGATGTACGGAGTATTGACTAACGCAACTCTGCGCTTCCTTCGTGAAACTAACCTAATCAACTTCAAGATGTTCTGATTAACTTTGAATATACGTTAATCAGATTAATGAACCGACAACCTCTCTGAGGTTTGTCGGTTTTTTATTGTCTTTTTGTTGCCTTTTGAAAGTCGTTAAAATATTGTAAAGAGCGCATAATCATAACTAAAACAAAAAGGACATTCCCTTATGCAGGAACATGACTGCTCTCCCCTTAGCGATTACATTGAATACCCAGAAGCAGAAATGCTTGAACGCTCACAAAGCTTTTATAACGACATAAAGCGTCGCCATTCTATTCGCAGCTTTAGTGATCGCCCAGTAAGTAAAGAAATTATTGAAAATTGCTTAAAGGCTGCTGGTACAGCACCAAGTGGTGCTAACCATCAACCTTGGCATTTTGTTGCCGTGAGCTCTGCCGAGATAAAAAAGCAAATTAGAGAGCAAGCCGAGCACCATGAACGTGGTTTTTACGAAGGTCGCGCAGGAGAAGAGTGGCTTAATGCACTGAAAGATTTAGGAACTGATGCCAATAAACCTTATTTAGAGCATGCCCCTTGGCTAATTGCGATATTTAGCCAAAAGAAAGGCGGGATCACTAATACCGACAATGAAGAAGATAAAAAAACAAATTACTACGTGCACGAGTCTGTCGGTATCGCGACCGGAATTTTAATTACGGCATTACATAATGCAGGATTAACCACCTTAACTCACACACCAAAACATATGTCATTTTTAAATAAAGTATGTCAGCGCGGCGATAACGAGCGTGCTTATATGCTACTTATTGCCGGCTACCCTGCTGCAGATGCAACCATACCGGCGCACGCCCAAGTGAAAAAATCTTTAACCGATATCGCTACTTTTTTATAAACGCTGATAGGTTTAAGCAAAATCTAAGGCAATATCGGTACAACCTTTAGCGCAGCTAACACCGGTTGGCTCAGCTTGCGCTGGTGTTAGTAATTTTAAAGGTTGCTGACATGTAGCGCAAAGTACAGTTTTTCCCGACATAACTTGTTGCAATAGCTTTTTTTGGGCAAAGAAAGAGTTTTTGCTATTTTTTTGTAAAGCGGCAAACTGTTTAAGATCGATACTCATATAACCTCAATATTACTTAACCTGAACTCAGGTTACTTAGCTGCCGTAAAGTACATACCATCAAACTGCCCTTTCAAGGGAGCTGCACTCGTTTCTAATAGTTCGCGATAACCACTAATATTGATATAACTAGCCGGCATACAAGGGTAAGCCGTTATTTCCCAAGGCAATGACTCATTAGCTTCAAATGGAGTAAAAGACAGCTTTTGATTATTCTCTAACAACAACTGCCCAAACTGTAGTGCTAACGCTTGCGTTGGAAATAACACTGAAAACTCTATTTCACGCTCAATTGTTAAATCTTCGCCACTTTGCTGCATTTGCCATAAGGTATTTCCTATTTCATCTTCAGGAAAAAGCACTTCATCACGGTTCATATTATTTTCTCTTCATGGGTTTTATTTGGCTTTAATCGATAAGTTGTTATGTATAACAACTTATCGATAATTAATTTTACTATTTGCTTATTTTAGCTTTGATAAGCAGAGAAACCTAGTAAAATAGGGAGATTATCCTTGTTACGCTATTACTTATGTCTGTAAATAACGCTCATATGAATCATCAAAAGACTACGCCTATCATCGTCACAGACAATAATGACAAGTTTGAATGGCACATTATCGTAACCTCAGAAAACAGTAGCGCTATTAATATCTTAGAAGCGCAATGTTTATCAACAAAGATTGGCTTATCAAAAACAGAAATCAAACAGGCAATATCGAAAGGAGCCTTGTGGTTAACCCCCATAAAAAACAAAAAGCAAACACAGCGCTTACGCAGAGTGAAAAAAATACTAAATATTGGTGATCAGCTTCATTTTTACTTTAATCGCAACGTACTTTCAAGCGCTGTGCCCAAAGCTCTTTTAATCGCCGACTTAACCGACTACAGCGTTTGGTATAAACCTTATGGTATGTTGTCACAGGGATCAAAATGGAGTGATCATTGTACTATTGCTCGATTTGCACAAACTAACTTACCTGATGAGCGCCCTGCTTTTATTGTTCATCGTTTAGATAGAGCTGCAACAGGGTTAATATTAATTGCTCATACTAAAAAAGCTGCCCGAGCCTTATCGGCAATGTTTGAACACCACGCCTTAGAAAAAACCTATCATATTATTGTGCACGGTAATCATAATAATAAAGTGCAACCCGAAATAATTGAGATGCCAATTGATGGTAAAAAATCACGCAGTACATTTACCTGCTTGGCTTATGATCAAGCGCGTGATCAATCACTGATTGAAGTAAAAATTGATAGCGGTCGTAAACATCAAATTCGAATTCATGCCGCCAGCATCGGCATGCCAGTGGTTGGTGATCGATTACATGGTAAGGCCACCGAAGATGAAGCTCAAAATTTACAGCTGTGTGCGGTAAGTTTACGCTTTAACTGCCCTTTACTCGCTAAAGGCTCCCCTGTAGTTAATAAAGAATACTTTTTTGAGTTGCCTGAAACGTTAACGCCCCACTTATAGGTGAGGCGTTATGTTCATCAATTAAACTACTGTGATTGTAATTTACACGTTAAGCTTAAATACAGTAGTTAAAGTCGCTATCATCGAGTAGCGATAAACTATCGCCAACCAAGGCTTTAGTTTCTAACACCTTTAATAACTCAAAACCTTGCTGTCTTTGCGCTAATGTTAACGCCTGATACGGTAAGCGGAAGTTTTTTGGTACCGCGCCTGTCATCATTAATGTGGTATTGATTGCAATAGGGTTTGGCTCACAAAAAAGCCATTGCATTAACCCTTGAAGTTGTTGGTTTAACTTTGCTGTTTCAGCTAAATTGTCTTTATCCATTAATTGGCGCATCAAGCCAGGCACAATATTTGAGGTAACAGAAATAACGCCATGAGAGCCATGAGTATGTCGTCCAACATAACTTTCATCATCATTACCAGACCAACAAGCAATACCTTGCTTTTCATAATAAGCAATACGTTCATTACCCGCACACTCTTTTACGCCAATAAAGTTTTCATGCTTTGATAATGGTTCAATAATATCTGGTGTAATATCTTGACCAGTACGACCAGGAACATTGTAAATAAATGCTGGCCCTATCGCTAATAACTGTTTAAAGTGCTCACTGACCCCAACCATAGAGGTACGGCCATAATAAGGGTTTATTTGTAATGCCGCATCCATACCCACAGAAAATCCGTTAATGGTTGCCTTGATAGCTTCACGCGTATTATTACTTCCAGTATTCCCTACTATAATGAGGTCTTTGCCAAACTTATGAACACTGTGAGCAATTAATATAATGTGCTCTTCCCAGCTAAGTAAGTGCCCTTCACCTGTTGTACCGCCAACAATAATACCATCAACGCCTGCAGCTATTTGTTGGGCTACTAAGGCATCATAAGTTGTTAAACATATTTCACCTTTGTCATCATATGGTGTTTTAATTGCGGTAATTAAACTTGCTGCTTGTAATCGTTTCATTACGTTCTCTAATATTTAATGTTTTTAGCTTTCGGGGAGAATAACCAATACTTGGTTATAAATTAACAATGCCCAATGTTATCAACAACGCGCCGCATAATATAGGTTTCATTCGTGAGAATATGTTGATATTCGAAAATTTGATGATTGAGCTGTAATACTCGATACGCCTGATAGTTACCTTCATCATTCAAATCAGCAGCATAAAGTTGCTCATCAATAACTTCATCTTTAGTAATTGTAAAGTGAATATCACCTACCAATCCCCAATCACCTAGCTCAGTAACTTTTTCAATAAGCTGGTTGTTGCTATCAAAGCGAGAAAAAGTAAACTCAAAGCTACCATCAGGTAAAATCTCTGAATATTCGGTACTTTTTAGCCCTTCATTGGTGGTATTTGTGCTAAACCAACAACCACACAATAATGAGCGAGCATATTGCTTAGGTGTTTTTGTCATCATAATGGAGTCATTGCTGATATATAAAGACCTGTAGAGTAAACTAAAATCTAGTGCCAATCTAGGTTATCCATGATAAAAACAATGTATAGTTAAGTAATCTGAACCCAGATTACAAGATAATTAGAAAGGAATAAAAATGTCAGCTCCCCAAGTACAACTTTTGCTAACCGGCAATGAATTAATGACCGGTGATATTGTTGATAGTAATTCCGCCATGATCGCTCACGAGCTTAAAGAGCTGGGGTTAACCATTAGTAAAAAAACAACGGTTGCCGATGATCTCAATTTACTGGTTGCTGAAATAATAACAATAACTCACCAAGCTGATATTTTAATTATTAATGGTGGCTTAGGGCCAACGATTGATGACTTAACTGCTCAAGCCTTAGCCAAAGCTACAAATACCACCATAACAGAGCATCCAGAAGCTCTCGCTCATGTAACTGCGTGGTGTAATAAGCGTAACTCTGAACTAAATGCGCCCAATTTAAAACAAACTATGCTCCCTAAAGGCTGTGATATTATCAGCAATCGCAACGGCAGCGCTGTTGGCTTTTCCCTAATTTTTCAAAATTGTATTGTTTATTGCACGCCCGGAGTGCCAAGTGAATTAAAAATCATGCTCGCAGAACAAATAAAGCCGCATATTAAACAACAATTACCCGATAATTTAATTTGTGATGTTACTCGTTTACAAGTCTTTGGTATCGGCGAGTCATCATTGCAAAAACTCATCAATGAAGCACTACCCGATTGGCCCGAAAGTATTGAAATAGGGTTTCGTGCGGGTAGCCCTTTACTTGAAGTTAAACTATCAACTTACAGCCAAGAAGCCACTCAATTAAAAGATTTATGGCAAGAAAAGCTATTAAGGGTACTTGGCGATAATTTTATTGCACAAGTAAAAGAAAAACCTTTTACATTAGCTGAGCATTTAGTGAAAAAACTCACCGAGAAGCAGTTAACAATCACAACCGCAGAATCATGTACCGGTGGATTAATTGCAAGCTTAATTACTAGTGTAAGTGGCGCTTCAGCTTGTTTTGAGGCTGGTTATGTAACATATAGTAATAAAGCTAAGTCAGAAATGCTTGATGTACCTTCAAAACTCATCGAACAATACGGCGCAGTAAGTCAACAAGTTGTAGAGGCTATGGCACAAGGTGCGTTAGCTAAATCTTCTGCTGATTTAGCTATTGCGGTTTCAGGTGTTGCAGGTCCCGATGGCGGCAGTGAAGATAAACCTGTAGGTACGATTTGGATCGCTTGGGGCAGTAAAAAAGCTATACAAAGTGAGTGTTTGTTATTACCTTACACTCGGCAAAAGTTTCAGCACTACTCAGCCAATATTACCTTAGACCTCATCAGAAGAAAATTAAATAAGACAACACAAACGCCTTGTTATATTAAAGAGCGTGCTTTTCAAGCAAAGCAATAACTTAAGCACAATAAGTTAGGAATATCTGTAAAAATTGAACTAATATAAAAAAGTCAATTGATTAATAAAGCACAAATATTGCTTAGTTCATTAATTCTTTATATATTAAACTAAAATATTCATAATTAGCTTATACTGACGTAACTTTAACGTATTAAAATATAACTAATTATTTAGTATCAGGAGCATATTTTGATAGAGAAAAATTTTATAACTAGTGGTCGTAATACCGTCATTCACAAAGTGAAAAAATTTGACTTATTGATAATTAATGGTGATAACCCTGTTGTCATTATCAGCCATCGCGGCATTGGAATTTATAAAGGTGACATACCTGAGAAGCGATCCATCGCGAAAAAAGCTTATCAGGATATCGTTGATATTTCTTCTGCTGAACTTTTTGGTGAAGAAAAAACACTACTCTTTGTACAAGCCCTTGATGGTATTGAATACAAAATTGATTACACCAAAGTAGATACAAAAAGCTTTATTAAAATTCACCAAAATCATTATATTTAATCAAGTCATTAACTAATAATTAGAATAATAAATGCCTAACCGTTATTTGGCTCAGCTGTACTTAACGATTAGGCGGAGCAACATGAATGACCAAAGCACACTTAATCAGCAACGATAAAAATAATGTTGACTTACTACTAGAGCCAATTAAAGGTGGAGATACTATCTCTACTGCAACAATTAATGAGCTTATCAACGCATCTGAATTTAATAATTTACGTATTAATACCGCGAGTATTACCAACGCTATAGCTGAACTTAATGATGTATTAAAGCCACTTCAAGAAAGCCAATCAGGCCGTGAGATACGTTATCAAGTACTAGAGCGAATTGACGCTTCTATTATTATTAACATTGAAAGTGATGAAATGTCAGCTTCAGCAGAAATAACAACCGCACAAGGTGGTACTCACTTAACCGCTAAAGCTATTTTAACTGCCGCCCAAGAAGCTGGAGTAAAAAAAGGCTTTAGCAAAGAGAACCTTGTAAAACTTGCTCAGTTAGCCGCTAAAGAGCCTTCTAACACACAAGTGTCTGCACAAATCGCCTTAGGTAAACTGCCTATTAATGGTAACGATGCGCAAATAAAACCTTTAGTTGAAAGTGCACAAGCACGTATTCTTAGGCCAAAAAAACGCGAAGATGGTAGCGTCGACATGCGAGATTTAGGGGATATTATTTGTGTTAAAGTTGGCGACCCCTTAATTAAAAAAATTCCATTATCAGAAGGGCGAGAAGGCTATACAGTAACAGCAACAACCTTAGATCCATCACCAGGTAATGACGTTGAACTTATTCCTGGAGAAGGTACTGTCATCAGTCCTAAAAATGAAAATGTATTATTATCAAATAAAGTCGGCTTGCCAAAAATGATCCCTAATGGGATGGAAGTTGACGAAGTTTATAAAATTAAAAATGTTTCTGTTGCCACGGGTAACATTAACTTTACTGGCAGCGTAATTATTGAAGGTGATGTCACAGAAGGAATGAAAGTGATTGCTAGTGGCGATATTACCGTGGGCGGCTTTGTTGAGTCGGCAATGATTGAGTCTGGTGGCGACATTACTATTTCTGGCGGTATTATTGGCCGTAAGCATGATATAGAGCAAACCAAGGTCACTGACGTTACTATGAGTGTAAGTGTTAATGCCAAAGGGAATATTTACGCAAAATATTGTCAGTATGCTCAAATAACCTGTACTCAAGATGTTCGTATTGAAAACCAATTATTGCACAGCTTATTAGACGTTAATGGTAAGTTATGGATTGGCAAAGCAGAAAAAGCTGACGGTAAGCTGATTGGCGGTTACACAAAAATAGGTAAGTCAGTTCAAGCTGGCATGATAGGCGCTCCTGCGGGAAGCAATACCCACATTAATTTCGAACGTAAAATTAATAAATTAAAAGATGAAATTAATGATATTGATGATTTAATGCATATTGAATCCGATAAAACTACAGAGCTGCTTAATGCGGTGAATAAACTCAAAGCACTCCCTAAAGATAAGGCTAAGCCTGACTTATTAGCCAAGGTTGTTGCTAGCTATCAAGTGCATGCTAAACGCATGGGAGAAATACTCGAGCAGAAAGCAGCGGTAGAGCAAAAACTACAAGACTATAAAGATAGTGTTTATATTGAAGCGACTGAAAAACTTTATCATGGCGTAGAAATGATTGTTGGGGATTTCAATGATAGATCTCGTCGTGAATATGGTCCAAGTAGAATGATTTGTAAAGAGCGAAAAATAGTGATTGACCCTATCGTCAATTCTCCTGGTAATTAACCGATTGTATTCAATGTCTAAAACCTTATTTATCACATCAGCATTATATCTTCTGAGCCATAATGCTTTTGCACAAGAGTGTGCAATAAACTTTAATTATGGCGTTATTATTGACCCTAATCACATTCGTATTGTCGAACAAAGTAAAACGCAAGTTCAAATTAATAACGAGCACCAACTTTTTATTCAAGGTAGAGAGTTAGCCTTATCAAGTGAACAACAGCAATTACTTGCACAATTTTCTGCGGGTATTCGTCAACAATTGCCCGAGATGGTCTCTATAGCTATTGAAGGCGTAGATATAGGTTTAAAAGCAGCGAATGAAGTTATTGGTGGCTTAACCGGCGAAAATAGTAGTTCACAACAAAAAGTACAAGCCAAATTTGATGAGCTAAAGTGGCGTATTCGTGCCCGCTTTAACCAAAGCGCTAATAATTACTATATTGCCCCTCAAGACTTTAACGATTTTGATGAAATGTTTGCAGGCGAGTTTGAACAAGAAATTGAAGAAATTATTTCAAACTCAATTGGTACAATACTCAAAGCTGTTGGGCAATCTCTCTTAGCAGAAGGTAGTCACGATGAAACCGGCAACGGTGAGCAGCGTATTGCCACTTTTGATCAACGCTTAACGGGCATTGAGCAAGGTTTACAACTTGAGGTTACACAACGTGCTAAAGCGCTTGACGAAAAAGCTTCGTTATTTTGTTTGCAATTAACGGCACTAGATCAAATAGAACATGATTTACATAATGTAATACCTGAACTAGCGCTTTACAACATCATTGAAACTAAGAATTAGTTTGCTGTAGAAGTTAATCATTAAACGTAATTGCTAACGTTAACTCATTAGCATTACGTGAAATTTCCCAATACTCAAAAACTACATATTTGGGTAGTTAGGACCGCCGCCCCCTTCTGGTGTTACCCAAGTAATATTTTGGCTCGGATCTTTAATGTCACATGTTTTACAATGAATACAGTTTTGAGCATTAATGACTAATTTACTTTCCTGCTCAGCTTCAACTATCTCATAAACACCTGCGGGACAGTAACGCTGTGCTGGCTCATTATATTGACTTAAATTCACCGTAATGGGTAATGACACATCATTGAGTTTTAAGTGGCAAGGCTGTTCTTCTTCGTGGTTAGTATTCGACAAAAATACCGATGAAAGTCTATCAAAACTTAATTTATTATCGGGTTTAGGATAGTTAATAACGGGAGCATTTTTAGCTAATGTTAATTGCTCACTATCAATAGAGTCATCTTTAAAGTTAAACGGTAACTTACCTGAAAATACATTTTGATCTAAGGTATTGTAAGCACCGCCCAAGAAAGTGCCAAATTTATGCATGGCTGGACCAAAATTACGCGTACTATACAACTCGTCATATAACCATGAACTTTTATATAAATCATAAAAACCAGTTAAGTCTTTACCACCAACTTCAGCAATACCTTCGCTACTTAGTAAATCATTAATTACCGCTTCAGCTGCTAACATGCCAGATTTCATGGCGGTATGATTACCTTTGATTTTAGCAAAGTTAATTGTACCTGCGTCACAGCCAACTAATAGCGCACCAGGCATGGTCATTTTAGGCAATGAATTAAAGCCACCTTTAGCCATTGCGCGTGCACCATAAGACACACGTTTCCCATCAATAAGGTATTGGCTAATTTTAGGGTGATGTTTGAAGCGTTGAAATTCTTCAAAAGGATTTAAGTGTGGATTGCTGTAATTTAAGTCAACAATTAAGCCAACAAACACTTGGTTGTTTTCAGCATGGTATAAATACCCACCACCATTGGTTTTTTTATCTAATGGCCAGCCTGCAGTATGAACTACAAGCCCCTCTTGATGTAAGCTTGGGTCAATATCCCATATTTCTTTAAAACCTAAACCGTAATGTTGTGGTGAGCTGTCTTTCGTTAAATTAAACTTCTCGATTAACTCTTTACCTAAATGTCCTCTACAACCTTCCGCAAAAATTGTATATTTTGCTCTAAGCTCCATTCCAGGTGTAAATGAGTCTTTTTCTTCGCCATTTGCATCTAAGCCCATATCACCAGTGATAATACCACCCACACTGCCATCATCATTATAGATAACACTCTGTGCTGGAAACCCTGGGAATATTTCTACGCCTAACTGCTCTGCCTGCTCAGCAAGCCAGCGACAAACATTACCCATACTGACAATATAATTATCATGATTGTGCATGGTTTTAGGTACGGCAAAGTTAGGCAGCTTCACCCCTGACTCTTCATCATTTAAATAGTAAATATCGTCGCTAACCACTTTAGTGTTAAGTGGGGCATTATTTTGTGCCCAATCAGGAAAAAGCTCATTGAGCGCTGTGGGTTCAAAAACCGCGCCAGAAAGAATATGTGCTCCCACTTCAGAGCCCTTTTCAACCACACAAACCATCAATTCTTGCTGCTGTGCTTGTGCAAGTTGCATTAAACGACATGCTGCTGATAATCCTGCTGGTCCAGCACCAACAATAACAACATCAAAATCCATTGATTCGCGTTCCATAAGCTCTCCTAGTATTATTATAATTTCGCTTATTTAATTGAATTTAAAAGAATTAAACAAATATTAAAACAGTTGTTTGATATTAAAACAACTGTTTGATAGTATCTTATAACCTAAACTCAAGCAAGCAGCTATAGTTCTTATAAATAACAATTGTAACTTAGTTTAAAAGTTTTCACCAAGATTACGTTGACGTTGACGTAAACCGACTGTATCTTTTAGCTAATAACTGAATATTACCAACCAGATCAGAGGCTATCATGAAAGTATTAGTTCCGATAAAACGCGTTATTGATTATAACGTTAAAGTTCGAGTAAAACCGGACAACTCAAATGTAGACTTAGCCAATACAAAAATGGCTATTAATCCTTTTTGTGAAATTGCTGTTGAAGAAGCTATTCGCTTAAAAGAAGCGGGAGTAGCGAGCGAAGTTATTGTCGTGTCAATTGGTGACAAATCATGCCAAGAGCAACTGCGTACAGGTTTAGCATTAGGTGCTGATCGTGCAATTCAAATAGACACCGATGAAAGTTTAGACTCACTCAATATCGCTAAATTATTACAAAAGATTGTTGAAGAAGAACAACCTCAATTAGTTATTCTTGGTAAGCAAGCGATTGACAGTGATAATAATCAAACAGGGCAAATGCTAGCCGCACTTACTGGTATGCCACAAGGGACTTTTGCATCAAAAGTTGTTGTTGATGGCGACAAAGTCAATGTAACACGTGAAGTAGACGGTGGCTTACAAACTCTTGCCTTAAATTTACCCGCGATTGTTACAACCGATTTACGCTTAAATGAACCTCGATACGCCTCATTACCTAATATTATGAAAGCGAAACGTAAACCGTTAGATGTTAAACCAGCAAGCGAATTCGGGCTTAATTTATCAGCGCGCACTAAGTTATTGAGCGTAACGCCACCAGCAACTAGACAAGCAGGTATTGTGGTAGAAAGTATTGATGAATTAGTAGAAAAATTAAAAAATGAAGCCAAGGTGATCTCATGAGTATATTAGTTTACGCTGAGCATGATAACAGCACATTAAAAAACGAAACCTTAAAAACCGTTGCCGCAGCACAAGCTATTGGTGGAGATATCACCTTATTAGTCGCAGGTTTTCAATGTCAAAGCGTTGTCGATGCCGCGACAAAAGTTAATGGTATTAAACAAGTATTAGTTGCTGATAATGCCGCTTTTGAGCACCAGCTTGCTGAAAACGTTAGCTTATTAGTTACTGAACTAGCGAGTGACTACCAACACATATTAGCGACAGCACTAACAACAGGAAAAAACTTTATGCCTCGTGTTGCTGCCCTATTAGATGTAACACAAATTTCTGACATCATTGCGGTTGAAAGTGCAGATACCTTTGTACGCCCTATTTATGCGGGTAATGCTATTGCAACCGTACAAAGCTTAGATGAAAAGAAAGTAATTACCGTAAGAACAACAGGTTTTGATGCGGTAGCGACTGATGGTCAATGTGAAGCAGTTGCAATAAGTAACAGTAACGATGCAGGTAACTCAAGTCATGTGAGTGATGAGTTAACCGTATCTGAACGCCCTGACTTAGGCGCAGCCAATGTTGTTATTTCTGGTGGTCGCGGTATGCAAAACGGTGAAAACTTCAAGCTACTTGAAGGTATCGCGGACAAGCTAGGCGCAGCTATTGGTGCGTCTCGTGCGGCGGTAGATGCGGGCTTTGTTGCCAATGATATGCAAGTGGGACAAACGGGTAAAATCGTTGCCCCTGATCTTTATATCGCTGTAGGTATTAGCGGTGCGATTCAACATTTAGCGGGTATGAAAGACTCTAAAGTGATTGTCGCAATCAACAAAGATCCTGAAGCACCAATCTTCCAAGTAGCTGATTACGGTATTGTTGCTGATTTATTCGACGCACTACCAGAGCTAGAAAGTAAACTTTAATGCGAGTGTTTCGGTTAGCCTATTGAAGCAATCGTTAAACGCTATTTCATCGTTTATTTTATATTGATACAATAAACCGCATCGGCATTTAGCCCATGCGGTTTATTTTTATTAACGTGTATATAAAACGATAGAGATTTTTATGAAAAACAGTTTTTCTAGTCTAAGTGATCTTGCTAACGCTTTTGGTAAAACTCCTGATTCAGCAACGACAGAAGCCGTTAATAAAAGCAGCTCTAGCGATTCTGACTTGGTTTATTCAACCGATGGTGGTCGTGTAAAAAAAGCAGCCACAAAAACCGTAACCCCAAGCGATGGCTTTGCTAGAGTACGACGCGAAACCAAAGGTAGAAAAGGAAAAGGCGTTGTCGTGATCAGCGGGCTAGGTTTAGCTGCAGAGCCACTGAAAGCTTTAGCGAAAAAACTCAAAAAAACCTGTGGTACGGGCGGCTCAGTTGTCGGCGAAACTATCGAAGTACAAGGCGATCAACGTGACACCATTAAAACAGTATTAGAACAAGCTGGTTTTAAAGTAAAATTTACAGGTGGCTAATCTAGTTAAGCTAAACAGCTACTTAAGCTAAATTTTATTCGCTCACTATCACATTACATCTGGTAGGATTTTCGCCCTGAAAATGCATGAGATAAAGTATTACCATCAACATACTCAAGCTCACCACCAACAGGAACACCGTGAGCAATACGAGACATGTTAATTTGATACTCCTGAGCCAAGTCAGCAATATAATGAGCCGTCGCCTCACCTTCCACGGTAGGGTTTGTCGCAAGAATAACTTCGGCAAACTGACCGCTGGCAAAATGCTTAGCTAAAATGTCTAAGCCTAAGTCATCAGGTCCAATACCATCAATTGGCGATAAATGCCCCATTAACACAAAATACTTGCCAGTAAACTCTCCTGTTTGTTCAATAGCAAGAACATCTCCAGGGCTTTCAACAACACATAACGTGGTTGCTAATTGACGTTTAGGGCTTTGACATATTTCACATAACTCATGCTCAGTAAAGTTTCGACATTGTTGACAATGACCAACATCAACCATCGCTTTACTTAGTGAATGTGCTAACTTGCTACCGCCACGACGATTACGTTCAAGTAAATGAAACGCCATACGTTGAGCCGACTTAGCACCAACACCAGGTAAACATTTTAAGGAATCAATTAACTCTTGAACTAATGGGCTAAATTTCATGGTAAGTTGTCTAAATAAAGGGAGGAAGCTGCTAACTTGAAGGTTTCACTTAGCAGCTGAAATTATAACACTGTATCTACTGTTAATATTTTAAAGCTTAAAAAGGCATTTTCATCCCTGGTGGTAATTGCATACCGCCAGTTACTGAGCCCATTTTTTCTTTACTTTGTTCTTCAACACGACGTACAGCATCATTTACCGCTGCAGCTAATAAATCTTCAATCATGTCTTTGTCATCGTCCATTAAGCTTTCATCAAGCTCAACACGACGTACACTATGGCTACCTGTCATCGTTACTTTAACCATGCCAGCGCCAGCTTCACCAACAACTTCCATATTTGCTAACTCTTCTTGTGCTTTTGCCATTTTAGCTTGCATCTGTTGAGCTTGCTTCATTAAATTTCCCATACCGCCTTTCATACTTTTCTCCAATAATTCAAATGTATAATAGAGCTTACTGTAAAACTCTTACTTGGTAATATTCTTATTTTAACCCAAAGCCACATGCTTTTAAAAGCTAATGCGCATTTATAGTTTCTTCATCTAATGTTGCTTGAAAATTATCTTGTAACGCAATAACAACAGGATCTTCTTTTAATAATGCTTTGGCATAATCATAGCGTTTATCATTAATATGAGATTGTATTTGAAAAGGATCAGCAACAGTGCTTTCAACAATCGTTAACGTAACGGTAATTGGCCGAGATAAAAATTCACTAATAGAGGATTGAAGCTGCTGCTGTGCTACTTCGGTATTTAAGTGACTTGTTGCCTGATCTAATAAAAGAATTAAACTATCATCCGTTGATTCATCACTAATGGTTGCATGAATCGCTAATTGACGAATACGCGCAGTAAGCTGCATTGAGTCTATCATATGCGCCCATTTATCCACTTGATTTGCTTTACGCACAACGGCGGGATCTATACTTTCAGGTTGATATGGCGCTTCTGGCTCAGGAATAGCAACACTTGGTTTAGTCGCTGAATTTTCAGCAGAGTTACTTTCTGTCGCATTACTCTGCTTTGGGTCTGTTATCTGACGCTCTTTCGCGCCATCAGACTTTTTTTCCTGACTCTCCAACTGCTTTTTTCGACTACGTAACATATTTCGAGTCGCTAACACTGAGCTTATTGGACTGTCAGCTAGCGTGTCCGAAATAGCAGGAGTTACGTTTTGGGGAGTTATTGCTTCGCTCGTTGCTGAGGCTGGCAACTCAACTGACTCATTGTCAAGCTGTGGTTGATGAAATTCGCTGTTATCTTCACTCTGTCTTTCGCCAACAGTTGACTCATAAGAAGTACTATTAGATAAAGAGTCGCTTGCACTAGGAACTTCAGTTGTCGCACCTGCTACTGAATCATCAAAAGGCAAAGCTGTATCTTGTAAAGGCGCTCTCGGTGCATGACTGGTAGTGTTACTTTCATTTTGTTGCTGTTGAGCTTGTGTTTCAATCGCTAGCATTTCGGCCGCAAGAGTTTGTGCCGCCTCGTGTTTATCTTCGTTTATATCTTCGTTTATATTTTCACTGGTATCTTTACCTAACTCACTTACGTTGTTAGTAATATTTCTAGCCGCTAGCTCATCATTGGTTTTAGCATCAGTAATCGCCGTATAATTTTGTGGCGTAGCGTCGTTAATAACACCGCTATTGAGGTTTTCATTATCAAACTCATTAGCTTGAGTCTCAGATAAAGTAGTTGATGACAGCATTGCTTCATTAAAGTGAGCTTCACTATTGGCACTATTATCACTAACCGCATCTTGAATAACATTATTTTTTAATTCATTACGCTGCATTGGCTTAAATGCTAACAAGCGTAATAGTGTCATATCAAAAGCTGCCTGCTCATCAGCAGCATAAGGTAAATCTTTGCGGCCGTTAACACATATTTGATAATATAACTGCACATCTTCTGCTGACATTGCTTGACTGAATTTTTTCAATAGGGAATGCTGCTCTATAGACAAGGTAAAACTTTTTTCGACTACTTGCATTAACGCTATTTGGTGAAAAAGTTGAATTAACTCAGCAAATAATCGGTTATAACTTGGTGCATAAGCTGCAATTTCTTGAGAAAGCGCCATTAACCCTTGGCTGTCTTGCTTTAACAAGTGAATAACAATATTAAATATCCAATTTTGGTCAATATCACCCAGCATTTGCTGAATATTGGCTAAGGTTATATTGCCCTGCCCTTGCGCAATGGCTTGATCTGTTAAACTTAAAGAGTCGCGCATACTACCGCGTGCCGCTTTAGCCAATAAGGTTAAACTGCCAGCTTCATGAGCGACTTCTTCATATTTTAAAATTTCTGTTAATTTCGTTTCTATTTGAGCAACATTAAGTGCTTTTAAATGAAACTGTAAACACCGAGATAATACGGTTATTGGCAGTTTTTGTGGATCTGTGGTCGCTAAAATAAATTTAACATGTTCCGGCGGCTCTTCTAATGTTTTCAATAACGCATTAAAACTGTGCCTAGAAAGCATATGTACTTCATCAATCAGATAAACTTTATAGCGTCCTCGCGTTGGGGCGTACTGAACGTTATCTAATATTTCACGAGTATCATCAACTTTCGTTTTTGACGCGGCATCAATTTCAAGTAAATCAATAAAGCGACCTTGATCGATATCTACACAAGCATCACATTTTCCACAAGGCTTGTCTGTTACCCCAATATCACAATTCAAGCTTTTCGCAAAAATACGAGCAATAGTGGTTTTACCCACACCACGTGTGCCTGTAAAAAGGTAGGCGTGGTGCAAACGCTGCTGAGATAAAGCATTTGCGAGCACAGTAACAACATGCTCTTGTCCCATTAACTCTTGAAAATTTTTAGGACGCCATTTTCTCGCCAGTACTTGATAACTCATAATTGTCTTCTTGAATGCTCGATAAATGTAAAGAGGTTAACCAAATGATTTTCTAAATATTTTACTATTCACCTGCGTATTGAATCAGTGAAAATATTTCAAGTTCCATTGCAGTTAAACGATCTTCACCACCTAAATCAGGCAGTGATATGACAAAACCTGCGTGAGTCACTTTAGCGCCAACGCGTCGTATCAGTTTAGTGGTTGCTTCAATAGTACCGCCAGTTGCTAATAAGTCATCAATTATTAATACCTTATCATCACTCGTTAGTGCATTTTGATGAATCTCTAAAATATCTTCGCCATATTCAAGTTGATAAGGTTGAGAATAAGTTTCTCGTGGTAATTTTCCTGGTTTGCGAACGGGTACAAACCCTATACCTAATGCTAATGCTAAAGGTGCACCAAATAAAAAGCCTCTAGCTTCAGTACCTACAACTTTTGTAAACCCTTGATCTTTATATTTATCAGTTAACAACTGCATAGTCAGCGCAAAAGCTTGCGCATCTTCAAGTAAGCTCGTCACATCTCGAAATAAAATGCCCTTTTTAGGGTAATCAGGAATGGTTAAAATAGATTGAGTTAACTGTGCAAGTTGTAAGTCATTCATAGGTTTTCTCTAAAATTGGATCATCGTTTTTTAAAAATAATAAGTTAAGCATAATGTAAAATAACTTAGTTTTATATAGTAAAGGCCGTACTAGCAAAACACCAAATAGATGCTCGGTATTATGACGTTCACGCTTTGGCTAATTTTTATATCAACTTACTTAAGCTTTAATATTTTTCGATTATTTTTATTGGGCTCAGTTGTTGGATTTGTAGACACCTTAGGGTTTTGATAAATGGTACTAGCATTAGGCCTAGCCCCCTCTACAAAGGGCTCATTCGGCTTTTTCTTAGTAAACTTCTTATGTTCAACCTTTTGGCTAGCTTTGCTTCCACCCTCTACAGGTTTTTGCTGTATTTTTTCTGTTCTCGCTACATGATATTTTTTATCAATTGCATTTAAAAAGTTACGAATTACCTGATCTTTACATTCACGATAATGTTTATGGTCAACCTTACGCGCAAAAGCGCTTAATTCAGGCTTACTTAGCCTAAAGTCGACAGTGTTTAGTAACTCAATAATATCTTCTGCTTGAAGGTTTAACGCTATTTTTAGTTTAGTTAAAATAATATTATTAGTAACTCGCTTTTCTGGCGCTATTTGAGGACCAGGCTTTTTACCACGCCTATCATTAATAAAACCATTTAAAAAAATAGCCAATTCGGTATCACTACAACTAACAAAATCGCTATCATTATCTTTCTTTAACCATTGGCTAATGTGCTCACGGGTAACCGTATGCTCAGCTAACGCAAAAAGCTCCACCATTTTTTTGTCATTAAAATTAAAGGTGTAGCGGATGCGTCGTAAAATATCATTATTAGTCAAGGGGTTGTCCAAACAAAAAAGTGAGGTGTATATTATACACTTTTTGTTAATGAGCTCACACTTTTCCAATGTAATTACTGTCTTTAAATCCTTCAGCTACATAGCTTCGTATACAGGGCGTGTTAAAAACAGAAGTTATTGAATTAAGTCCTTATCAAATAGGGTTTAACTATTAAATAAAAAGAATTTTTTGTACTATACGTGCTTACCACTTATATAAGGTTAGCGGGATAGAACCGATGAATAAAAATATGAACTCTATAACATTTAATCATTCAAGATTAGCTGGTTATGCAACAATAATTGCCGCCACATTCCTTACAGGTTGTGTTAATCAAAATACGCTTGCCGAGCAAACGTTAGCGCCTATCTCCAACCCATGTCAAAAAATAACGATGCTAGCTAATGCTTATAAAACTAACTTTGAAACATTAAAGCAAAGTGAAGTGAAATCAAGAGCAAGCAATATTTGGCAGGCTAAATATCACTTAGTTGGTAACAACTGTAAAATATGGTCGTTTGGTGCGAATAATGCGACCTATTCATGCAACACCATTGAAGTTGAACAGCAATCTGCACAAAAATACTATCAAAACGCTAAAGAGACTATTCAGCAGTGTTTAGGCGATGATTGGCGTTTAACAGAGAGTAAACGCAATCACGATGATGGTTTAAAGGCTGAGTATGTTAATGAAATTAACGATCTAACTATTTCAACACACTTAGTACCAAGTACGGGCGTCTTTAAGTCTAAATGGTCTGTTTATTATTACATTGGTAATGTTGATCGCTAGAGCATAGAAGCTACTCAACTAAATTTAATTAATAAAAAAACGGGCTTAGCCCGTTTTTTATTGATTAAATTTCACCCATTAAATACTTTGGTATTATTCACCACACTTTTTATCTTTTTTGCTGGCGTCTTTCATTTTGCCTTCGCCGCATTTACCTTCACCACATTTACCTTTTTTTGCAGCATCTTTCATTTTGCCTTCGCCACACTTACCTTCACCACATTTACCTTTTTTTGCAGCATCTTTCATTTTGCCTTCGCCGCATTTACCTTCACCACATTTACCTTTTTTTGCAGCATCTTTCATTTTGCCTTCACCGCATTTACCTTTTTTTGCAGCATCTTTCATTTTGCCTTCGCCGCATTTACCTTCACCACATTTTCCTTTTTTTGCAGCATCTTTCATTTTGCCTTCGCCACACTTACCTTCGCCACACTTGCTTGTATCATTACTAGCAACTACAGTAGCTAACTCCTTAGATGAAAAGGGGTTAACCTCTGCTTGTGCCGTTATACTCGTAAAGCATGCCATTACTAATAACGAAGCAGTAAGCAATAATGTTGATTTTTTAATTATATTCATGCGTATTCCTTAATAATTACTGTATTTATCTCTCTGTCGGTAGTGAGATAGTCTTAGTATATAAACAGACCTCTATATTCGCCTAAAAATTTCACTATTATTTGGATATTTTTTGGCGCACTTCATAAGAAAATATTACGATGAATATTGCTAAAGAGAAATAGCAAAAAGTAGACATAAAAAAACCAGCAAAATAGCTGGTTTTTTAAATTAGATTAAGAGTATAAATACTTAACTAGATTGAAACATTTTTTCGTTTAGCTGCATCAACTATATAAGTTTTCCAACCCTGTGCATATTTACGAGAGCTAGGATCTTTTATCGCTTTTTGAATAGCAGTATAAGCTTTCTTATAATCTTCAAGGTAATAATAACATTCTGCAATGCTCATATGAATTTTCCCTTGATCATCAATATTAAGATCTAATGCTTTATTCAATGCGGAAACTGCTTTAGTAAATTGCTCATCCTGCTTTAACAACATACCTTGCTTGCGATAGTGTTTTGCTTCACTGGTCATTTTAGCCAGTTCACCATAATACTTTGCTGCTTTATCAATATGTTGTGCAGAATGCCAAGCATTAGCTAAAGACGATAGATTTTGATCATCACGCTTAACTAAACCTGAAGCAATATGCTTTTCTAGTAAAAGAGCTGCTTTATAAGGCACTTCTAACTGGCTATATAAGCTAGCGAGGGTCTTAATTTGCGATTCTTTATCTAAAAACCCCTTCTTGTAAGCCATTTCAAGCGTGTAAGCCCCTTTTTTATAATCTTCTATTAATAAATAGAACATTGGGAGCTGTGTCCACCACTGCTTATTTTCAGGGAAAAGCTGAATTACTGTTTCTAAAGTTTTAACTGCATCTTTATATTTTTTACGCTCGTAATACGACGTAACTTTTAAAATATAAGGGTTTTGGTTAGGTTTATCACCAAATGCAGCAATAGCTTTATCAGCAGGCTCAATAATTTTGTCAAGCTGCTTCATTTCATAATGAGCTTGAGCAATTTTAACAAATGTTGGGCCGTCGCTTTTACCAGTAAATTCCATCCAAGCATAATAGTTCGCTAAAGCACTTTTAAAATCTTTTATCTGCATTTGTAAGTCAGCTAAAAGCTTTAACGCTTCACCGTGATCAACTTCACTTAAAATATCGGGTTCAACCGCTAATTTAAGATATTTAATCGCGTTTTCTTCATTGTCGCCAATTGTTGCATACATAACGGCAATAAATCGTGAAACATAGGCTTTATCAAACGTTTTACTTGCATCAATTTCAAGCAGAACAGCTAATGCACCTTGAAGATCAGACTCAATGCCTTCTTCTTCATTACCTGCATATAGTTCAAAAGCTTTTTGTACTTTTTTACCAATATTTGGGCCAACAAGATGCGTAGGACGCTTTTTCTTCTCTTCTGCACCGACACCGGCGGCGACAGCGTAATCAGAAAAAGGAACCTGCACTACAAGCAAAGATGTTGCTACCACTAAAGAAGTAGATAATTTTTTCAACATTACTCACCTCCCATAGAGAAATCAAGTTGTACAGTTAGCCCAGGTTGTTTCATAGCTTTGCCATCAACAACTTTAGGTTTATATTTCCACTTTCTTAATGCGCGTTTAGCTTCTTTATCGAAAACACGCTTCGGCTCAGCTTCAATTACTTCAACATCTTCAACGCCACCAATTTCGTTAATGGTAAAAGAAAGAATTACATAACCTTCTTTACCATCACGCGCTGCTTGAATTGGGTACTTAGGCTCAATTCGAACAATTGGTGTTGCATCGCCATCACGGCCCATACCTGCACCTGGTGCTGATAAGCCTGTTGAAGCACCTGCAAGTTGAACACCTGGCATATTAAAGTTTAAGCCACTGGTATTGTTACTAGCTTCAGGCTCTGGAGCCTGCTGCTTAGGTGGAGCTTTAGGCGGCGGAGGCGGCGGCGGCGGTACACGTCGACGCTGCTCTGCTGCAGACTTTGGCGGCGTAGTATTAACTTCTACTATTATATTCTCTTGTTGCTCTTCCTTGTTTCGATCACCTGATGAAACAAGGAAAGCCATAAAAGCAAATAAGCCAAAGGTAACTGCCGCGCCTAGTAGTATTGATACTAAAAAGCGAACCATATATCTACCCCTTTGCAGCCGCGATAGAAATTCGGTCTATGCCAGCCTCTTTAATTGCATCCATTACTTTAACAACGATGCCGTGTTTTGCATCTTTATCAGCTTGGATAATAACAACATCGGTTGGTTGTTCAGCAAGTAATTTTTCAATCCTTGCTCCAACACGTTCGATATCAACTGGGCCTTTATCTAACCAAATTTCGCCGCTATCTTTAATTGCAATAAAGATGTTAGCATTTTTTTGCTTAGACTGATTTGCCGCTTTCGGTTTATTAACTTCAATACCAGCTTCTTTTACAAATGAAGTGGTTACAATGAAGAAGATCAGCATGATGAATACGATATCTAGCATCGGTGTCATATCAATTGCTGCTTCTTCGTCCTCACGAATACGTTTACGTGCCATGAATATATCTCTCTAGTGATGAGGTAAACTGTCAACCAGTTTAGCCTTTGCTAGTTTAACTTTAGCGTCTAATCTTGAACTAAAGAACACGCCTGATAATGCTGCAACCATACCCGCCATTGTCGGAATTGTTGCTTGCGATATACCAGCGGCCATTAGACGCGGATTACCTGTACCTTGTTGAGCCATGACTTCAAATACGCCAATCATACCTGTTACTGTTCCCAGTAAGCCGATAAGAGGACACATTGCCACTAAGGTTCTAATGGTAATCATACGCTTTTCAAGTAACTCGTCTGCTTCGGAGATCCAAGTCTCTCTAATTCGATGTGCATACCAAGATGTAGTATCTTGACGTGCATCCCAGCGAGAAATGATATCATCTCTCATCTTAGGGTAGACTGATGCTAAGAACCAATAACGTTCTATCATCATAATCCACATCAATAAGAGTGCAAAGGCAACAACATAAAGTACGTTACCACCTGTCGCAATAAAACCCCTGACAGATTCCCAAAGCTCTATCAGGAATAACATTATTTAGACCCCTTCTCTGCGATAGCAGCGATTAAACCAGCGCTTTGCTCATCTAGTTTTTGTAGAACTGACTTACTCTTACCAGCTACAATTGAGTGGATAAGGATAAGTGGTAATGCACAAATTAGACCTAATGCAGTTGTTACAAGTGCAAGAGAGATGTTACCAGCCATAATTTTCGGGTCACCTGTACCAAATAATGTAATCGTTTGGAACGTCATGATCATACCGATAACTGTACCTAGTAGACCCATTAGAGGTGCAATAGCCGCGAACATTTTGATTAAGTTAACACCACGGTCAACCTTAGGTGTTTCACGTAAAATAGCTTCATCAAGTTTAAGCTCTAATGTTTCAGCATCTGCCGACTGGTTGTCGTAGAATACTTTAAGTAAACGACCTAGAGGGTTGTTTTCATTAGGCTTATCAAGGTTTTTCTCTTGTGCTTTAATTTTAGCACTCATGCCGCCAAGAACAATTAAACGCTCAAGAGCAATTAAACAACCAATGATTAACAATACTGTGATTGCATAACCAACTTCTTTACCTTCATGGAAGAATTCTTCAAGCGTTTTCTTACGTGTTTCAAGTGATAAAATACCACCACGTGAAGGGTCAACGTATACAGCTGTATAACCTGAAGAGGTATTAAAGAAATTTGATGCTGTTTCAGAAATATAACCAGCTGGCTGTTTAGGTAACGGCTGAACTTGGCCAACTTCATCGTTATAAGTTAAGTAACCATTAGATGATACTAAGTTAAACGCACCAATACGTGTAATGGTTTCAGTTGATTTAGAGCCGTCTAAGTTAGTTACACTAGAGCTGAATTGAGAGATTTTACCTGATTCTGTCATTTCAGTTTGTAATGCAAACCATAACTCTTCAAGATCTTCTAAAGCTGGAATAGCTTTCGAGTTAGCGATACGGTTAAGCTCAGTGCCACGATCTGGGAACTCAGCACTTACAATTGAAGTAGTGATTTGACCAAATGCATTAGCTGCTGCTGCACGAGAAACACCGAACATTTCACCTAAAGTACCCTTAGCATTATCAAGTTCAACTATTTTTTGCGCTATTGTAATATCATTTGCTGCATATTCTTTAGTTAAACGCTTGTTACGTGCATTTTCGTTAGCTAAATCTTTTTTAGCTGTAGCTAAAAGCGATTGCTTGTCGGCGCGTTCTGATAAAAACTCAGCTTCACGTTTTTTATCAAGTTTAGCTTCTGATACGCGATCTGCTTTTACTTGCTTTAATAACGCATCTAATTCATTAGCGTGCGATGTAGAAACCATGCCAGCAGTCATTGATGCAGCTAGCAATACAAAATTAATAACTTTTTTCATTATTTGGCTCCTGCTGCAAATACTGGTAATTTAGTTAAGTCCATAGGTAGTTGCTTACGGGCCATACGAATAGCGTCTGTGATAGGTTTTAAGTATTCATCACCTAATTCTTCCCATGCACGTGTTTCGTTGTTCCATAACCAAGAATGTTTTGCATCAAGTGATTGTGCAATTAGGGCAATACGTCCCATATGTACGAAATCAGCAGTTAATGTACGACCACCTAAATCAATTTCGCCTTGGTATGCATCAAATATAGTACCGTAACCAGCTTCAATTTCATAAGCTTCAAGTACTAAACGGAATTGCTCAGAAACAGATACGTTTGAGTCATCCATAATTGCACGTAAATTTTCAACACGCTCTTTACGACGTTCAATGTTCATAGGAACATCTAATTCGATGAACTTATCTAACGAGTCAATCATTTTGTACATTAACGGTATAACGCCTTGCTTGATTTTATCAATACCGTTAATTTGCTTTTGCAAAGAAACGATATTAGCTTTTTGGCCATCAACCATACGCTGAACATGGTCGTTATAACCACGAAGTACGTCTGCTTCATCAACAGTGTTACGGTACTCAGCAAGAAGGTCTTGCGTTTGTTCGTAGATGCTATTGATTTTTGCTTGTGATTTAGCTGACTGTTTAAAGTTTTGAGCTTCAGCTTTATGAAGATCTGTTAATGCATCTGCTGCGGCGATATTGCTACCAGCTAACGCTAGTGCACCAACCATCGCTGTAGCGATGAGGCTTTTCTTACTTACTTTGGACATAGTTCCCAACCATTGCTATTTTAATTTTGATAATTTATTCAAACAAATAATTTGTTAAAACGTTAATTACCGCAAATATAAAAGTCTGTCGTTTTTAAATGTAACTTTTTATGAATACAACCTAGCAATAATCCCAAATGACAGCGGTGCTGTCAAGGTGAGACTTTAAAAGATAAAGTTATTCTTTTACTGCTAACGTACTTCTTAAATACAAAAACGTATCGTTTTGCTAACAAAATTACTCATTCTATTTCTGATACAATGAGAGACATAAATTTTGCCGTAGTCTGTTTTACTAATATCTTCGTAGTATGTCAAATTTATTTACGATAAATATACCTTAATACACTAAGAAAATTTTTATAGGGTAATATTTATACTAACAACAATTTAATTTTAAATGAAAAAAAAACCGATAGTAAATACTATCGGTTTTTAGAGTTAATAATAAAACTATTGCTAGAATTTCACACTAACTGAACCAAATAATCGACGACCAATAACATCGTAAACGCCTGGCTCTGTGTTTGCGTTAAATGCACTATGGAAGCGTGGTGCGTCTACATCTGTTAAGTTAGAGATACCTACAGTCAAGCTCACTACGCCAAATGTATAACTACCCGTTAAATCATGATATAAAACTGAATCAGCCACAGAGTCATCAGTCAGCTCTGCTGGGCGTGATACATCGTCAGTTTCACCAATGTAACGCATTGCCCATTGAATGTTCCAATCATCTGCGCTTAAGTTAGCCGATGCATTCATTCTCAGCTCAGGGTATAGAGCTGAGCTAGCAGCAGTACCTACTTTTTCCACTGTACCAGTATAGTCAAAAGTTTCTTCTCTGCTGAAGGTGTTAGTCGCTGACCATCTTAAATCAAGTTGGCTACCAAAACCAAAGTCAACGTCCATAGTATATTGAACATCAACATCTAAACCATTAGTGCTTAATTCACCTAAGTTACCATACTCCATAACTGCATCAGCAGGGTATGCGCCAAATAAAACTGGTGATGATGCATTACCGTCCCAATCCCTAAATACAGAACATGCATCCGCTGAAAGGTTTGGTGAATTTAAACACGCGTATGATAAGTCATTATAACTTGGAATACCGATTAAGTTATCAATTGAGATATCCCAGTAGTCAAAACTAATGTTTAAGTTCTCTAGTGGAGTTAAAACTACACCTAAGGTAAAGGTTTCTGATTCTTCAGGTTTTAATGTACCTTGAGCTGGTGCTCTTTCTGAAACCGATGCTTGATACGCAAAACCTAATTCTGAATCATCCGTTGGATCAGCGCCTTGTGCAATACAGTTAGCTCGCATAGTGTCTGTTACATCTGAACGACGATCTAAAAATTCACACCATGGTTCAACAACTGGGTTGTTAGCTACTTCAACTTGGTTTAACTCAGAAATATTAGGTGCACGGAAACCTGTTGCAAACCCACCGCGAACTTTTGCCCAATCAAGTGCTTGATAGTCAACACCTATTTTAAAGTTAGTAGTATCACCTACCGTACTGTAATCAGAGTAACGAGCAGATGCATCAACAATTAGGCTATCTGTTACAGGCATGTTGACTTCGAAATAAACTTCATCAACAGTAAAGTCACCTGTTTGAGCTGGTGATGCTCCTGAAGTTGTTAAGCCTTCTGCCATAAACTCATCAGGTGAAAAACGACCTTGCTCATATCTGTGTTCAAAGCCAGCCGCCCAACCTAAGGCACCTGAACCAAAATCAACAGATTCAAGTTCACCATTTAATCCAGCTTGGAATAACATCATTCGACCCCAAGATAAATTCTTAAGGGAGTTTGCCATTAAGTAGCCCAACTCAGCATCTGTGATACTACCGTAATCCGCAAATGGATTGAAACCATCAGAGCCAACCGCTGCTAAACATTCTGCTTCAGCAGCACATAATGCTGGGTCAACCATTTTTTGCCATCTATCAATACGGTGAAGGTTTTTAGTTTCTTCAATAACTTCATTTTCAGCGTAAGTAAAAGAAACATCATAACCAATTGAGTCATTAATATAGCCTTGACCACCAACTAACATTCTGAACGTATCAGCTGATTGTTGGTAAATACGGCCGCCTGACTCAGTAAAACGTCTGTTTAGGGTAACTGCTTGGCCAGAAACGCCGTATGGATTGTTCGCGTTATCACCAAATGGGTTGTATGGGTTGCTTGCTGGAATTTTTTGATCAATACCTGGTGTATTGAATGACGCATCAGGTGCTAAGCGTTGGTGCGATGTTCTGCGTGTATAAAGTGTTTCCATGTATAGCTCATGGTCATCTATATACTCATATTTACCATTGGCTGCGAACTGAAAGCGCTCATTTGGTGTAACTAGTGCATTTACTGGTGCATAGTTATAAGTATCATCAACGGTATTACCATTAAAATCTTTATTGAATGGTCGTACCTCACCTGTAGGACCATCAACGATGAATGTATTACCTACACCTGGGATTGCAGCGCCTGTTGTTATTTTTCGGCTGTTAGATGATGCAGAGCCAACCGCTAAAAAAGTACCATCAGGTTGTAACTGTGGAAATAATGCTTCTTGAGCCCAAGATTTTTCATCTTGTTTCATTTCTTGTTGTTCATTGTACTCGATACCAACCGTAAAGTTACCACGGTCTGAAGAAGCACCGGCAACTACAGAAAAACCTCTATTTTCAGCTTGACCATCGTCAGTACCCGCACCCCAGTTAGCCGTTATCTCAACACCTTCAACATCATCCTTCAAGATAATATTAACTACACCAGCGATTGCATCAGCACCATAAATAGTAGAGGCACCATCTTTTAACACTTCGATACGTTTAACCATGGCAATAGGAACAGCGTTGATATCAACAGCACCATCATCATTTACATCGCCAATTTGTCTGCGACCATTAATTAATACTAAAGTACGGTTGAAGTCTAAACCACGTAAATCTACTTTTTTCTGACCATTGTTACCGTTGTTTGTTGATGCCCCCATTTGAAAACCAGTAAAAGCTGGAATATCTTTCAAAAACTCATCAACACTAGCAACACCTGAGGCCATAATTTCTTTTTCATTAAAAACAGAAATTGGGCTAGCTGACTCAAACTCAGAACGCTTAATACGCGAACCTGTTACTTGAATTCTCTCTACACTTTCCGCGCCTTCTTCTGCGATAGCAGCTGGTGTAGCGATTGCAGCAGCTGAGGTTGCGCCAAACATCATAGCTAGGCGAATAGCTTTAGCAACTTTAGAATTGTTATACATGTATACTCCCTGAATCACCTAAGTGATTGGTTGTTAGTTATGTTTAAAGAATCAAGACTATGTTGTCTTGTTTATTCTCTCTGATAAGTCTTTCGACCTGATCTGTCATTAAAGATAGTAAGCGCTATTTATTTAAAGCGTCAATACTATTTTAAGTCTTTCAATGGTCAATTTTACACTTATTAACATTCCGCTACATTGAGTAACAAAAAATAAATCGCAACCATCTGATTAATAACAAAAAAAAAATAAAAAGACACATTTATTTTAGCCGTAATATAAAAAAATACACTTGCTAAAACCTAAGACTATAATGCTTAATCGTATAGATAATTGTACATTATTCCTAAATCATCAAGTTATTAGAGGTTAATAGATTAAATAATAAGGATAATTCGCACTGAATACACTCGCTGACTTAGAACAGATGTTATTAAAAGGTTAATGAAAGATAACCTTGCCGTTATTAAAAAGTAGCTTATTTTTCAACATAAAAAAAGCCAATACGTTGAGTTTAATGTCGCTCGGATAAGGATCATTTCTTGTATCGCAACGGATATCTGCTCTCATTTGTTTCAACTTTGTTAGAAGTTTACCGTCAGGGGGTAAAGCAAGCCATCGAAGTTGAGTATCAATCAAGCTAATAGCTGCTGTAAAACTAACTCTCGTCGGTTTAACTTTTGCTTCTTCTGCAATAGCTGCCATCTCCAATCGTATGAGGTTATACTCAATTAACACGCCCCATAACTCTTGCTTTACACCATCAATAAATCGACTTCGAAGTGTGATTTTATTTTGAAGTAGTGTTTGCTTTAACTCTCCATAACCTTCTTCAATCCCCCAGAATCGTCAATAGATATTCAATATTGATTCTAACGGGTATTTATCTGGATCTATTAATAAAGTGATAAACCCTTTTATCTCTCCTTGATGCTCGTGGTAAGCAATAAGCCTAGCACGCCATTTTTCAGGGGATCTTGGCAGCGAAATGTTGTACCATCTACGGCCAAAACATGAAGGCCAATATCACTTTGAGCTCCAAGCACTTTATCCTTCCATGCTTCCAATGTTGCCTTAAAAAGGTATGACATAGGTGAATCAGATAAACGACGACGGCAATCTGTTAGGACACTTGGAGCAACTCTAGACCATTCGTTACTGACACTAGGCTGTAGAGCAATATCCATAGAGCTACAAACCTCTTTTATCGACTTATTTCGTATAAGTCCCATCGAGATAACAAGCCAAATAGCTTGCTGGGCTGGCAATCTCCGGCTTCGGATGCTTGCTTTTCCTGTAGCTAACAAAGACTCTTCTATTCACTCGGGTTCAATCGCTTGAATGACAGACTCATAAGCACCACTTTCCTCAACTGATTCATAGACAAGCTCTAGTTCATTATTAAGCACAAAAAAATCCCCTTTGAAAATATCAGAGGGGATTATCTTATAGTTGTAATATCGTTCAAGTATTTCTTGAACGATATTAAACTGTTAGGTGGGGTTTATTGTTATTAACTTAAAGTTAAGTATCTTTACAGTTCAGATATTAAAACTTGTAGTTAACACCTAAAGTAATACGCTGACCGAACAAGTCATAGAACTCGCCTTCATCATAAGAGAATGGGTTCGCTGGCGGGGTGCGATCAAACATATTTAATATACCTGCTCGCACTTCTAACGCATCAGTAACTTGATAACGACCTGTTAAGTCAAACGTTGTATACGAGTGAATATCGTTATAGTTATTTTGCTCTGCATCCCACTCATTGTCTTCAACAGTGCTTGCACGGTAATTAATCTTTAAAGTTAACGAAAGGTCTTCATAAGCGTAGTTAGTGATAAAGCTTGCTTTCCATTTAGGGAAACGCTGCTCACCATCTTCTATATAAAAGTCTTCTTCGAAGCCTGTATCATTGCCTTCACGGCTCTCATTGTATGTTGCAATTAGTCGAGGTGAAAAATTACCAAATGAAGTTTCAACAGCATAGTTTACCTCCAAATCAAGACCACTCATTTTACTTGATGCCGAGTTAATCGGACGAACCAAGAAGTTGTCTATTTCATACGTACCAGCTGTACGTTCAATTAACGTACAATATAAGTTATCAAGCGATTCAGATTCGTAACATTTTTTAGCTATAGTTCTATCATCTGGGTAACTAATTTCGTTATCAAATTCAAACGACCAATAATCAACAGTTAAACCTAAACCTTCGATAAAGCTCGGGTTATACACAAAACCAATAGTATAATCGTCAGCCACTTCATTGGTTAATTCTGCATTTCCTGAAACAAAACCTGAGTTGTTTGTACGTTTCCAATCATCTGATGGTTCCCAGTTTACAGGAATTCCATCAGCGCGACAGTTACGTTCAACATTGCCTTTTTTCTCAGCTGATGCGTTATCAATTGCACCTTGTCCACATGGATCAGAAAAAGAAGCAAATGTTTGCGAACCTGGAGAGTATAATTCAGTAATATTTGGTGCACGTACTGAGCGAGAAACATTACCGCGCATAGTAAACTCGTCATTCAAGATATAAGTTAAGCCTACTTTGTAAGCGTAATCATTACCCGTTGATGAATAATCCATATAGCGATATGCTAATTCAAGAAATATATCATCAGCAATAACTGAATCTGTGATTAATGGTACAGATACTTCAACTGCTGCTTCGATAACGTCAAATTTACCAGCTGATGACGCACTTTGGTTACCAAAGATTATTCCACCTTGAATACCTGAATCAGGGCGAGTAGTTGACTCCTCTTCACGATATTCTAATGAAAATGCACTAGCCACAGTACCGGCAGGTAGTTCGAACAAATCACCTGACACTGTTACGGCCGCTGACATTTGGTCAATGGTTGCATCACGCATAGCTGTTGTACCTACATAATCAAGCGCTTCTTGGGAGGCTAAGTTTTTCCCCCAAAGGTTTATAGGTGAACAACCTGATTTGGCACCAATAACTTCACCTGCATCGTTACGATCAGCACAAACTATTTCACCATTCCAATTAACTGCATCGATAGCGTTTTCATAGTTTTGCGTAAGCATTTCGCCATGCCAAGTTGTTATTTGTGAAACTTGTCCTTTTTGAATATAGGCATCATAAGACCAATCATCACTAATTATCCCTTCAAAGCTTAAGGCTGCACGTACGGTGCTTCTGTCTTGCTCGTATTTACGATGTCCTAAAACATCGGTAGTATTGTATGCGGTAAATGAAGATACATCACGGTCTGCAAAAAATTGTTGTGTTTCGTCGCTAAAGAAAGCATTGTCAGCTCGAAGGCTGGTAGCTTTAAAAATAGGTGACGACTCGCCATATGCAGAGGTATCTGAGTATAGGAACTCAAAACTCATAGTATGGTCATCATTAATGTTATAATTATATTGCGTTGTAACATTCAGACGTTCTAATGGTGTACGAACATACTTATTATCTAAAAAGTGATAACCATCGCCTTCACCGGCAAAGTAATTAGTATTACGACTACCCGGAGTTAAACTTGCTGGCAGTGTATCATTTTGCTCAAATGGGCGAATAGTGCCATCATCAGCAAATATATAGTGGCCATCAGCCATGAAAAAATCGCCCGTAGGAGAATAATATCCTAGTTTTGTATTACCTTTTTTCCAAACTGATCTACGAGGAATACCATCTTCATTATCAACATTATCAGGTGTATCATAAGCAATTGGACCATTAACTAAGAAATCACGTTGATGTCCTGCAAGTTGCTCTTGTTTTGCATATGATATATTTGCAATGAAGCTACTCTTTTCACCTTCGTCACCAAATGTAAGTGACAAATATGACTCTTCACCGCCATCTTCGGTTGGAATTGAACCTGAAGCATCAACTTCAATACCGTCAAATGACTTTTTAGTAATAATGTTTACCACACCAGCTACAGCATCAGAGCCATAGATTGCAGAGGCACCACCTGTAGTAATCTCCATTCGATCTACCATAGCTGTCGGTATATTATTTAAATCTACTGAAGAGCTACCTGGACTACCTGCAACAAAACGTCGCCCATTAACAAGTACTAACGTTTTAGAACTACCTAATCCACGAAGATCTGTTGTATTTAAACCATTAGCATAAATATTATTATTTGATGTTTCAGGTGAAATTCCTACTGCTGCTGCAGGTAGTTCACTCAATAAATCAGCTACGTTTGTAATGCCTGCTTTGACAAAAGCGTCACCAGAAATAACTGTTACTGGAGTTGGTGATAACTCACCAATACGCTTAATTTTAGAGCCGGTTATTTGAATACGCTCTACTTTTTCTTCTGCAACTTCTTCTGCAGCGAAGGTTGGAACTGAGATAGTTGCCGCAGCGCCTGCACCAACCATCATTGCTAAACGGATAGCCTTAGCAACTTTAGAATTGTTATACATGTTTACTCCCTGGATCACAGTGTGATTTGGTTATATTTTTGTTTTAATCTTTAAGATGTAAAGCAAAGCTATACTGCTTTGTCTTTACGTTGAACTGGTCATCGACCCGATCTGTCACTAGCATAGTAAACGTATTCAATAAAAAACGTCAACACCAATTGTTACACAAATGAAAATTCCTTAACAAAATATACACCTATGAAAAGCTCAATAAAAAACCCAAAAAAAACAAACGTAAACCATTAAAAAAAAAGGAGTTTATTAAAGTCACCATTAAATTAAACTCTAATAAAATTATTTTAGGAGGCTAACAACTGTACCTAAATAGTGACAATTTTAAGAAATAAAGTAATTATATATTTAATTTTTGTAAATATTTATATCTAGAATTATCTAAAACCTTAACAAATTGGTTAAGTTGCTGTGGTACAATATCTACGAAAAGCTTTGTAGATATGGGGTTACTTATTTATTCGCAGTTAAAAATAAGTGATACCTTTATTCATTCTATTTGCATCATTTGGTTCCAAAGATTAATTCATGACTCAACTTAACAGCGTTAACGCAACAAATAGACTTAAATACTTGCTAGAACAAATTAATCAGCAAGCAAAAGCTATTGATCAACAAAATACACACTCGACATCTCATAAACTTATTGAAAATAACAATCTATTCTCAGAGCACTTATTCCACTGTCGCAGTGATCAGTTTTTACATTATGTCAAAGAAGTTGAAGAAAGAATTAATGATTTCATCCGCTTAAATAGCTCTAGCACTCAAAGTAATAATCGAAGTAGCTTAGCTATAACAACATTGCAACAAATAGAACAACAAATCTCGGCCCTGTATAATGCCATACAAGCAAACGCTGCTATGCACCAAGCCGCACAAATAAATTTTGATGCGGTGAAAAAAGTCAAAATAAAATACGCTAAACAAAAAAATGAAAATAATAAATATCATGATGTAACAAGTAAGGTGTTAAGTAGTAGTCACCTTTTATACGAAAAACTTAACGAACATCACGAATTTGAACGCAGGTTACTCAATATGATAACTGAGCGCGAACAACAGCGCAGTGTAGCGAAACAAGTAAACAGTGAGCAGCTTTCTAAAGAGGTGCTCGCGTTGCATCAACGCTTAGGCCGTTGTCGCCATGCAATATCAATTATTGAACGTGACATTGAGTTTGCTGAGAAGCGGTAATTTATTTAAATCGCAACAAGTAATAGTTATTTTTAGCCTGATAAACAGCGTTCTATTAGCATTTTGTCTACACTCAGGTTACTCTCAATAATAAATCAATAATTTAATCTTAAGGCTTACTATGAAAATTTCTGATGATATTCATAACTACTATGAAAAATTAGTTATGCAACAATTTGCTACTGCCAAGTTTGATGAAAAATATGATGATGACTTTATTGCTGATTTAACTTGCGTTGTATTAAACCAGTTACCAACTCGCTATATACGACACGAGGTTGATATGGCTTTTTATCTACCGCCATCTGAGCGTTTTGAAATGGAAAGCAGAGTTAAGTCAGCGATTTCAAAAGCAATTGAGTTTATGGCAGACAATAAGAGCAATGACTTCTAATTAATTATCCAATGAAAGCCATTAATATTGTATTTGTTAATGGCTTCTATACTCTTCTCTAAAGCATTTACACCATATCAAATATTTATTCTGTTTTGACTCTCCTTAGCTTAGTGTTCTGGTCAAGCTACATAAGACACATTTATTGTGGACTGATCAAACTCAATTGGAGAGCAGTCGCTATTTGATGTATGCAGCCTGATCTGATTGTAATATCTGATATAAACCTCAACATCTTCTTTCATATCACTACGTGTTAAATGGTAAATAACCTGAGTTCGGCTTAACAAATTTTTCTCTAGCGGCTACTTTTCCTAACTTCTTCATTAAATTGACTTGCAATAGGCCAGCTATTGACGCGAAATTTTCCTTGCTTATCATATGAAAAGAAGAAAAACTATCAAGCTAGCGATTCAGAAAAGTAATTTTTACTGATATTTCAATTTGTTAAATATATCTTCAACCGAGTTCAGGTTAAATATTTAATAGCCATTCTTTTTTCAAACTACCAAAGAACCGTTCAACAACAGCATTATCCCAACACGCGCCACGGCCACTCATAGAAGCAATAATATTGTTATTCTTTAACTGTTGTTGAAAACGATGACTCGTATACTGTGAGCCTCTATCACTGTGAAATATTAGCGCTTTAGTTGGTTGCCTGAGATTCAGTGCCATCTGCATCGCTCAACTAAATCAACGGTTATACGTTTATGAATTGACCAGCCAATGATGCGGCGAGAGTATAAAACCATCACTATCGCCAGGTACATCCAGCCTTGCCCCGTGCGAAGATACGTTACATCACCAGCCCAAACTTGATTGGCTTGTTTAGGATTAAACTGCTGATCAACAATGTTATCCGCAACGCTATGGCTGTGCTTACGCATCGTTGTGACTTTATAAGCAATTCGCTGTTTGACCTTTAAGCCCAGGGGTTCCATTAAGCGGGTTACTTTGTCTCGACCAACGTCAACGCCTTCTTTACTTCATTTTTCTAAAGGCTTCTTTTTTACAGCGTGTTCTTAATGATTGCCAAACAGAGTTATTCCGGTAGTAGTAAATACCATTGCGAATATATAAATGAGGGATTTTGAGCTGACTTCATTGTAGCACCTAATGTAGCAGTTACGCTTATTTAGATGTAAGTCATTGACTCCAAAGTATTAGGTGGCAACCCAAACAGCCACACCTCGGCACATGAGTCGTCTGCTGCGGTTGCTTCCTTCCGGACCTGGCCGAGTTCACAGAGTATCATTGCGAGGGGACCGAAAGGGTCACCATAGATGAATTACGTTACCAAAACCATTTAATTAGCTCTTAGTAAGTAAAGCGTGAGGATTATCGCTAATCACTAAGCTTGATGCAAGCACTTGTTTTAAAATCACGACTAAGTGCTCTTTTTTTAATCTTGAGTTGTGTTTAAGTCGTTATTTATTGGTTTACAACCAGATTAAATAACATTGTCGCTTGAGGTATGTTTACTACCCCAAGCTCAACTTTTTTATTTCAGCCCATTCTTTTCTTTAGCGAGCTTTTCGTTGATTTCTAATAACACTGATTTAATCACTAACAAATTCTCTTTACCTAGGCGTAATAATAATTTATCGCTATCAGGTAAGTTTTCAAGCTCTGACGATTGATATTTATACATAACGCTTGGTCGCGTTAATGTCATATCAGCTTTAGGCAGTTCCATATCCAGTACGCGAGTAATAGCGTCTTGTAATGTTAACGTAAAGTCATCTTCATAACCTAGCTCACTATACGCTTTGTCAATCAATGGCTTAGCTTCAAAATATGAATCAACTAGTGTAGTACTGTCCATTGAACGTAATAAATCAATATAGGTATCAAAGCGTTTGCTTGTGGCTTCATTCCATTGCCATGTAGGTTTATCTGCACTTTGTTCACTTGATGTTTGCTCAGCATCAAATTTTTCTGCAGGCAAAACAAACGGGCTATGTTCATAAGCAATAGCGCCTTGTGCAAAGTTATCGGTAAAAACAACAAATCGACGGATCATGTCGTCATCAATCACTAATTGCAGTAATTCTGTTCTCCAAGTGAGCTCTGGTAATTTAGTTTTTATCCATACATCACTTTCATCGAGTATGGGTAATGGGGTTTCTATCACTTCAACAGGCTCTATTGCAGTAGGCTCAGGTAATGTTGCGCTTTCTTCAAGTGGAGTGTTTTGATTTACCGTATCAATCGCGTCTACAACGTCTTCAATCACAGCTTCAGGTGCGGTGGCTTTTTCTTTAATTTGACTGACAGGCTCAGGCTTGTTGACTGGCTCAATCGCCGACTCATCACCAGCAAACAGTAAAAAGAATAGTATTGCGATAACAATCACAATAGCTGCAATGATGATGTTATTTTTAGACGAGGTTGCCCCTTGCTCTGGAGCTTCTTGTTTTGTTATTTTTTGAGATGAAACGTCTGAATTATCCATAGTTACCTTTATTGTCGCTTAATTTATATGTTCACTGAGAAATTAACGCTATATGCTCTTTAATGATTATAGAGCAATCCCCATTGCAGCGCGTTTTTTAATAACTTGCAAGTAAGAATAACTGTTCTTTACGATTATTTATACGACTTTCATAAGATAATTTTGTATGTAAATGTAAGAAACACAAATACATACATTTAAGGGCTGTTGATCTTTCGCGGTTAAATTTTGTTCGAGATAAAAGCGTTTTAATCGCGGCGGACAGTGTGTTGCCTAGTCATTCTAAGCAAAGACTGTTCAACAAAGAATAAAACGCTTTTAGCCGAATCCTTCGGACAGCGTTTGTTGGTCATTTTTACTGCGTTATCACCTTTTTATGTGACGCTACATGGATGTAGCTTATTAGACAATGCAGGAGCTTATTGTCCTGAATAACCACACGACAAAGGCTCTGCCTTGTATAAATACCCAACAAAAAGCTGCAAAAAGAATCTCGAAAGATCAACAGCCCCTACACTAAGCCTCTAAATTTATTATTGTGCATCAGGTTGGTTTTCAGGCAATGCCTGAATAAATGCAGGTAACGTATTACAGTGTGCAACAATACGATTAATCGTTGGAAAAGCACTCATATCTACGTTAAAACGGTGAGCATTATAAACTTGAGCCACTAAACAAATGTCCGCAACAGTTACCTGGTCTGCAAAGCAAAAAGCCCCTGCACTCTGTTGTATTTGTACCTCTATAGCGGCAAAGCCCTTACTCATCCAATGTTCAACCCATTGCTGTTTGGCTATGTTATCTACCGCAAGTTGATTGGCTAGATACTGCTGAACTCGCAAGTTATTTAAAGGATGTATTTCACAAGCAATATCTAATGCCAGTGCTTGTACTTTAGCGCGAGCTTTTAAACAACTCGGGTAAAGCGACGCGCCTTTGTAGCTACTTTCTAAGTAGTCGATAATTGCTAATGATTGATTTAAATGAAAGTCACCATCAACCAGCGTCGGCACTAAATGTGTTGGGTTAAGTTGACTATAATCGGGTAAATGTTGCTCACCGCCATTATTAACTAAATGAACCGAGATTGAGTCAAACTCTATCTCTTTTAAAAATAGAGCAATACGTACTCTATATGCTGCGGTTGAACGCCAATAACCATACAGTTTCATTGTATTTCCTTTTAATTTTATAACGTTTATTACTTTTATTTATAAAAAAATGCTAATTAAATCCAGCCTGAGATATCAAGGAGGACTTAATTAGCATAGCGTTTTTTAATTTAATAGATTAAAAAGCATGACTGGTGAGTGAATAAATTAACTCGCTTTATACTCAACTACTTTTTGGTCAATAGCACCGAAAATACTTAAACCATCTTCATCAAGCATTTCAATTCTTACACTATCACCAAAACTCATAAATGGCGTACTTGGCTTACCATCGGCAATAATTTCTAACATACGAATTTCAGCCAAACAGCTTGAGCCAACAGAACGATCGTAGTTTGAAATAGTCCCTGAGCCAATAACACAGCCTGCTGATAAAGGGCGTGTTTGTGCCGCATGAGCAACAATGGTTGGGAAGTCAAAAGTCATATCAACACCACAATTTGGCTTACCAAATAAATCACTATTTAAATGGGTAATAAGTGGTAAGTGTAGCTTTTTACCATCCCATGCTTGACCTAGTTCATCAGGTGTTACTGCTACTGGTGAAAAAGCGCTTGATGGTTTTGAAGCAAAAAAGCCAAAGCCTTTTGCTAGTTCACCAGGAATAAGGTTACGTAATGATACATCATTCACTAACATTAATAGTTTAATGTGACTTGCAGCTTGCTCGGGTGATGCCCCCATAGGAACATCGTCAGTAATAACCGCAACTTCTGACTCAAAATCAATACCGAAGTCTTCGCTAGCAACATTAATATCATCACGAGGACCAATAAAGGCATCTGAGCCACCTTGATACATTAGTGGATCTGTCCAGAATGTTTCAGGCATTTCAGCATTACGCGCTTTACGTACTAACTCAACATGATTTACATACGCGCTACCATCAGCCCATTGATATGCTCGAGGTAAAGGCGACTCACATTCAGCTTGTTCAAACGCTAAGGTATTAGTTAATTCACCATTGTTTAGTGCTTGGTAAACATTTTCTAATTGAGGTGCGATATCAACCCAGTTATCAAGCGCAGCTTGTAACGTTGATGCTATATCATTTACTACGACAGCTTGGGTTAATGTACGGTTAACTACAACAAGTTGACCATCACGGGTATTATTTTTAAGTGTTGCTAATTTCATTATCAAACCTTGTTCGTTATAACAGGAAATATCAGATGAAAGTATGGTACGAATTTTTTTAATAACTACCAAATTATCCTAGCAGCTTAGTGATTATTCTACGGAACAATTTCTTTACGGCTAGGATTACACAAAAAAACACGTAACGTTATATTTTTACCGTCTTTTTATTAATATCGTATTCACGTAATTTATTCGCAATAGCGGTATGACTTAAGCCAAGTTTTTTCGCAAGTTGTCGCGTGCTTGGGTAAGCAGGATATAGCTTGCGTAACAAGTCAGCCTCAAAGCTTTTGACGGCCGCATCAAGTGTTCCTTCAAACTCTTGCTCTAAATATCCATGTTCGCGTGTATAGGCAGGCAACTGTAAATGACTGATCTCAATTTCATTACCTTCAAGTAATGAAGCTGCGCGTGTTAGTACATTTTCTAATTGGCGAATATTACCTGGCCACGGGTAATGCTCAACAAAATCTCGACATTCAGCACTTAATGACAGATGTGTACGCCCTATTTGCTGCGCGGCCTTATTAATAAAACATTCAGCTAATGGCAAGATATCGCTACGGCGCTCTCTTAATGGTGGCAATGAAAGACCAAATACATTTAATCGATAATATAAGTCTTCTCTAAACTCGCCAATGGAGACTAAGTGCAATAAATCTTTATTGGTAGAGCTAATAATTTTAACGTTGACTGTCACTTCTAATTCAGAATCTACGCGTCTAAAGCTACCATTTTGAATAACACGCAATAATTTACTTTGTAATTTAGGTGACATTTCACCTATTTCATCTAGAAAAACAGTACCACCATCGGCTAATTCAAAAATGCCTCGTTTACTGTTTTCTTTATCTTTTTCGCCAACACCAAATAGTTCAGATTCAGCAACGTCATCAGGTAGCGCGCCACAATTTAACGTCATAAATGCATGCTCAGATCTTTCACTTGCGCCATGACAAGCTTTAGCAAGTACTTCTTTACCGGTACCGGTTTCTCCCATAATTAAAATAGAAGAATCAAGTGAAGACATGCGTTTAGCTTCTCGTATAACTTTACGCATTGCACTCGAAGCAGCTTGTATACCATTAAACGTATTATCATTTGGCTGTTTAAAAGCACTAATTTGCTGACCTAAACGTGCTTCAGACTTTAAGATAAGTACTGCGCCAGCAAGCACCTGTTTGTTGCTTTCATCGGTTACATGGATTGGCATAATATCAGCAACGAAGTCATCGCCATTAAATTTCAAACGGCGTGTTTGTGCTAGCACATCACCACTATCTAGCCAGCGAGTAATATTGAAGCCCTTAAGCCATAAACTAATATGTTGCCCTACTAAGTTATCTTCGCTCAAACCAAGGATATTAGAGGCGATAGTGTTGGCCAGTCGAATATTGCCTTTAGAGTCAATAGAGATAAACGGGTCTGGAAAAGTTCTAATTAATGTAGATAGCTCGTTTCTTTCACGCTCAGACGGCATGTAAGGAGCTGTTTTTACGTCACCTACCCCTTCAATTAAGCGTAATTGCGGCATAAATGTTTGTAAATCGGAGAATTCTAAATCAGGAATATTAATATAAATACGTCCAGGCTGTTTTAATTCAATACCTCGAACGTTAATACCGTGTTCAACAAAAATACCTAATACTTTTTGACCCATGCCAACACGGTCATGACAAGTAATTTCCAAGCGCATTGCTAGCCCTTATACACAATTGAAGAGTAAAAGGGCTATTGTAAACTAATTTTTACAAGAATAAAGCACAACCTGTATCCAATTACATTTTGATAAGGTTTTATTCTCAAATTAGTGCTACTGATGGTTTTGTTATTTACGATATTATTGTGTTAACTGATCTGTTTTAGCTGCACAAATAAAGTCATTTTTATGTAAACCACCAATAGAGTGTGTCCACCATGTTACAGTAACCTTTCCCCACTCTAATAAAATAGAGGGATGATGAAATTCAGCCTCAGCTAACTCAGAAACTTGATTCGCAAATGCCCACGCTAGTTTATAATTTTTAAATTTATACTCTCGCTCTAACATCATCACATTATCACGCACTTGAGGTACCCAATCAGGGATTTGACCAATTAGTACTTTTAATTCTTCATCTGTTACTTTCGGCGCATCTACATGGCAAGCTTCACATACTTGTTTTGCTAGTGTGTCTGTTGTACTCATCTTTTTTCCTCAACTATTATGTATTTTATCAATCAATTTTATTTGTTATTTGTTATTTGTTATTTGTTATGTAAGTAAGCTTCTAGCTCGCTTGTTTCTCAGGAAATTTTGCTGGGTGTAACCCTAACATTTGTGCCTTAGCAACCAATTCCATAATTTCATCTACTTCAAACTTTCTAATATTATCTAAATCAGAAACCTTTGAGAGCATGTAATAAACAGGCTGCATAATGTCAATGCGGTATGGTGTTCTTAAAACATCAAGAATATCAAACGCTTTACGCTCTACCTCTTGGTTAGTCATAGCGTAGTCAGTTTCGCCTGGTGAAGAAAGTACACCGCCACCATAAATACGCAAGCCTTTAGGTGTATCAAGTAAACCAAACTCAATGGTAAACCAATATAGCCTTGCTAAAAAAACACGTTGCTCTTTACTCGCATTCAAGCCCATTTTTCCATACGCTTCAGTATAGTTAGCAAAAGAAGGATTGGTTAATAATGGGCAATGACCAAAAATTTCATGAAAAATATCAGGCTCTTGTAAGTAATCCATTTCTTCGCGATTACGAATAAAGGTCGCGACAGGAAATTTTTTCTCTGAAAGCAATCGGAAAAACTCACCAAAACCAATCAATGCTGGTACAGGGTAGCACTCCCATCCAGTTTCTTTTCTAATAACTTGGCTAACCTCTTCTAGCTGCGGAATACGCTCTAGCGGTAAATTTAACTTAGCAAGCCCTTCGTGATATTCATCACATGCTTTACCTTCAATACAAGCTAACTGTCTTGTGATTAACTCTTGCCAAATGCTATTTTCTTCATCTGACCATTGAATGTTCCCTGCTTCATCTGGAACGCGAGATACATAATTTGTTCCTTTTGCCATTGTATTAACCTTTCTATAATTGAATTCTTATAATCGTTATTTAACCTAAGATCAGGTTATTTATTATTTTTGTTATATTTAGTGTTATTGCTCTCACGTTAATATTTACCGATTAAAGATATTAGCGTTAGAGAACTTCTACGTTTGATCACGCAAACGAGACTGTATTCATAGTATGCCAAGGCGTGAAATAAAAGAATGCAACGTCACACGGTCAAAAAACAAACAAAACGAATACTTGTAAAAAAAAAGTTACAGAGATAATTACACTTGTGGTTACGTCAGTATTAAAGTGGGACTAATGCTCAAAAACTTATCATTCAATGGTATTTAAAAAGGAAGGAAAGTGATGCTAGCGCAATGGTTTAAGTTTATAAAAAATAGTAAAAAACATTTAATTTACGCAAGCATCGATTATTTAAATAAACTCAAACAGTTAAGTTATTTATTTTTTAGGAGAGATTAAGGTTTTAATTTGGCTAACCAGTTTTTTACGTACACTCGATAGTTTAGGTTTATCATCAAAAGGAATTGGACGACAAAGCTGCATTGTTTTAACACCTAAGCGTGCTGTCAGCATACCTGCACCTAAACCTTGCGCAAAACGCGTTGATAATTTCCCGAGTAACTCAGCGCCAAGTAAATCACTCCCCAAGTCACTGATAATTTCGCTTGCTCCTGCATAAGCCATATTAACAAAAACCTGTTTAATTAACTTAATACGACTCCAATAGCCAAGCTTTAGTCCATAAAGGCCGGCAACTTTATTTATCATACGTAAATTACGCGATAGCATGATTAACATATCTATAATTGCAATAGGACTTAGAGCAACCAACACAACCGCCTCAGTTGAAAACTTAGTTACTTCATTTAAGGCTTTTTCATCAACTTTACTAAGTACCACACGTGAATATACCTGCAATAGCTCTTGTGTATTATGGTTTGCATCGACCGCGTTTAGCCATGCCTTTTTTTCTTGTTCATTACTAAAAGCAATATCGCAAGGTAAACTTTCAGTAATGTTTTGACAAAAAGCTTCAGCTTCTTTGCTTGAAGCGCCTTCATGTGCCAATAAGTATGCAGCTTGCTTTTGTACTTTTTGCTGTGCATTAAAGTGCTTTAACCCTAACAATTCTCGCCACAAGCTTCTGATACCAACCACAGACAAACACGCTAAAAGTGCCGCATAAAAACTGGTCATAATAGGCGAGCTTGAAAAACCAGAAATAAAAAACAGGCTTGCTTCAATGACTACAATCGTAACAAATAACCCTGCTATTACTCGCCAAAGCCACGACTTACTATTTTTTTTAGTGCTATGGAGCGTTGCATCATCACTTAATAGTGGTGTTGCATTAGTTAACTCGGTGCGAGTATCGTAAGCATTCGTATTATTGTCAGATAACACAAAAGATTCATTATCTTGAAAAATGATTTGCTCGTTAATTGATTCGTCTGCCGCCGCCGTAATTTCTGGCTCATCAAATAACACTTGCTGTTGGTGAACATCTTCTTTTTTAGTGCTTGTCATACTGCTTACCTTATTGTTAGCTTTTAATTTCTCTATTGCTAGAGCATTTTATCCGCTAATAAAAACTGTAATACTTGATCCATTCGAATATGGGGTAAGCTTTCATTTTTGCTTGTTCCCCCAATAGGCGAAAAGTTAAAAAAGTTAAATTTATTTTGTTGCCAATAACTTTCTTGTGGAAGCTTCTCAGGTACAGAGCCAGGAAAAACCATAATATTCTTCCCTGTTGGTGGCTGTGATTTTTTATCTCTATTGTTATTGTTATCTAAAACAGTGCCTTGTAATACCGGAACTGTTTTTCCTTGATGAGTAGTACTACCAACTTGTGTTGTTCTAACCGAAGCTATTGCGAGGGTTTGAACTTCAACCGCTTCAAAGTTTAGTTTATTTTTACTCTGATGAATTAACTCGTTAAATAAGGAAACCATAGGTGCATGTTGCTCTGGGGTAACATGATCAGCTTTAGTAGCGGCAAAAAGTAGTTTATCTATTTTGGGTGAAAAAATCCGCGAGAATAGCCCTGATTTTCCGTAACTATAACTTTCGAGAATCATACTAATTGCTTGTTCTAAGTCTTGAAAGCTCTCTTTACCGTTATTCAGTGGTGTTAAACAATCAGCTAAAACAATTTGCCGATCGAACTTAACAAAGTGTTGGCGGTAGAATTTCCGTACCACATGCTCTTTATATTCTAAGTAACGGGCTCTGAGCATACCGATAACACTATCGTCACTAGCATTTTGGTAGTCATTACCATCAAGTTCGGCTAAAGCAGGGAAAGGAAAAAACTCTAAAATTGGCGCTCCAGCTAGCTCCCCAGGCAAAATAAAACGTCCAGGTTGAATAACAGACAAACCTAATTCATACCTAAATGTGTGCAGTAATTGAGTATATTCTTTTGATAATTCGGCTAATACTTCTTCATTTGCAGGGGCAAAGGGGTCAATTTCGGCGACTTTATCTAAAAACTTTTGGCTACTGTCTAACCGTGGCTTAGAAGATAATAACTCACAGGTAAACTCGGACCACTGTTGGTACGTTTGCTTAAGCATAGGTAAATCAAGTAACCACTCACCTGGGTAGTCGGTTATATCTACCGTTAAAGTCGCCATATCTTTTACATACTTTAATAGTGACGCTTTTGGCTGATACCTTATGGCAAGTCTTAATTCACTAATACCATGCGTTGGCTCTGGCCAGTGTGCTGGCAACGCTGTGAGTGAGCTAATACTACTATCATAATCAAACCGAGGAACACGAAAGTGCTTTTGTGGAATACGCTTAGCCGCAATAAAGTTGCCTTGCTGTACAGGATCAAAAAAACTGAGCTGACTGCCCTGCCCTTCGTTAATAAGCTGATTAACTAACGAAGTAATAAAAGCAGTTTTCCCACTACGACTTAAGCCCGTTACTGCAAGGTTAATATGTTGGTCGATAGAACGATTTAGTAACTCTGCCGTTTTGTTTTTTAACTTATCTATGCGTTTAGGATTAAACAACCCACGATGTTTTGATGATTTATTTGAGGAGGTCATAGCTAAGCACTTAGTTAAATTGAATAAAACATCAATAAATCAACTAACCATTATGGCTACCTAGTTAATTTAATCGACCAATTAAACAATATTAAGATTTAAAATAATAACTGAAACAATACGTTAATTGAATTTTTCTGTAAATACATAAGTTGCATCTCAATTATATCTTAGCAGGGGGTTGTTGATGTATTGCTTTGTATATAAAAGGCTATGCTCTTAAAAAAGGTTACTTTCTTGAGGAAGGTAACCTTAATATATCAATAAATTAGCGTTTGACTGCATTAACCCAACTTGTATTACATCTATAATGACAATAAATAAAAACTAAAGCTTATTAATTTCACGAGATACCGTAAATTCAGGTGAAGTTACGTACTGCTCCATAACCTGTAATTTACGTTCAAGCTGTTTAAACTTACGACTAATATCATAAAAAGCCTGTTGAGGTGGCTCTCCTGATTGCCATACTCGCCCTTTCACTTTAATAGTTTCATGACTAATATCATCGTTATTACTGCGTTGCTGATATCGGCTACTTTCAAAGCCACCTTGTTCCATTTTATGTGGGTTGTTTGGCGCTTTATCTAATATAAACCAGCCCGCAATATAGATGAAAATCAAAAACGGCATACCAAAAAGAACGCCTGAAACAACTAAAATACGTACTAACCAAATTTCCCAACCAAAGTAGTCTGCAATTCCTGCACACACACCGGCTATTTTCCCTTTACTTGGATTACGGTATAATTCTGAGCGTTTTTTACTCATAGTTTAGACCTCCAATTAGGTGTCTCCGCATCTAAAATAGCTTCAAGGGTTTGAATTCTATCACTCATCTGATCGGCCATTTCTGACAATTCGGATAACTGAATATACTCTTCTTGACTTAGCCCTTGGCTTACTTGCTTTTTACTTCGGTAATGTAAAATTAACCAAATAGGGGCAACAATAACTAAAAATATAATTACCGGCGCGACAATTAATTCTTCCACAATAACATCTCCTTCATTTTGCTATTTCACCTTTAGTTTAAGCAACTCATATAATGATAAATTTACTCAAATTCCCTAAAGGCGTCGTTAAATCAGCATTAATTGGCGGTAATTTACTTAGATTTTTTCATTTTTTCTTTTAATTGTGCTAATTCGTCATCAACTTTAGCATCGGTCTCTAACTCAGCAATTTCACTCGCTAATGATTTACTGCCAACATCGTATGAGTCGACTTGTGCCTCAATACCATCAATTTTACGTTCATAATGATCAAATCGGTTTAGTGCATCATTAACACGCGTACTGTGAATGTTTTCTTTAACCTTTAAACGAGAGCTCGCGGTATTTTCACGAATTAACATCGCTTTTTGGCGCGATTTAGCATCGTTTAGCTTTTCTTGTAATTGCACCACTTCATTTTGTAATTTAGCAATATGCTCATCAACATGCGCTAATTCGTCAATAAGTGCTGTAGCACTTTCACTACATTTTTTCTTTTCCATTAAAGCAGCACGCGCTAAATCTTCACGATCTTTACTTAATGCAAGCTCTGCCTTGTCTTGCCATTGTGTCGCTTCTTTTTCAAAGTGAGTTACTTGGCGCGCTAACTCTTTTTTATCCGCAATAGTTTTGGCTGAGCTTGAGCGTACTTCAACTAAGGTATCTTCCATTTCTTGAATGATTAAACGCACCATCTTCTTTGGATCTTCTGCTTTATCTAATAAATTATTAATATTAGAATTAATAATATCGGTGAATCTTGAAAAAATACCCATAACTACATCCTCTTTTATGCTTTAATATCGCCGGCTTATCATAAGAAAAGGCGAATCGGCTTTATCGTAATTAATATTTTGTACCACTTAGTAAGATAACCTATTAACAAAGTAACTCACTAAGGTTACAGCAATGAGTTATTCACTTTTTGCGCCAACTTTATTAATAAATATAACACGTTGATTTATCGTTCTTTTTAACTTAATCAAAAAAATACTTTAATGATAGTGATTAATAAAATACACTACTTATTAGTGAAATAAACCAAATTTAAGTGCCGCTATGTCACGTTTTAAACAGCAAGATAATCTTCTCGGGCAGTCTAATAGCTTTCTTGAAGTATTAGAACAAATTTCGCAAATAGCACCATTAAGTAAACCTGTGCTCATTATTGGTGAGCGTGGTACAGGTAAAGAGCTGGTTGCTGCGCGTTTACATTATTTATCAAAGCGTTGGGAACAAAGTTACTTAAAGCTAAATTGTGCCGCATTAAATGAGAATTTACTTGAAACTGAGCTGTTTGGTTACGACAGTGGCGCTTTTACGGGTGCTACTAAGCGCCATGAAGGTCGGTTTGAGCGTGCAGACAAAGGTACTTTATTTCTCGATGAAATAGCGAATACCTCAGGACTTATTCAAGAAAAGCTATTACGTGTTGTTGAATATGGAGAGTTTGAACGCGTTGGCGGTTCACGCCCAATAACAACCGATGTTAGGTTAATTGCTGCAACTAATGAAGACTTACCCTCATTAGCCGAATCTGGGCAATTTAGAGCCGACTTACTCGATAGATTAGCCTTTGATGTTATTACCCTGCCTCCTTTACGAGAGCGCCTTGAAGATATTTTAATGCTCGCTGAGCATTTTGCCGTAAATATGGCGCGAGAATTAGAATTTGAATTATTCAGTGGCTTTACTGAAAAAGCCAAACGTAGCTTACTTGACTATCATTGGCCTGGTAACATTCGTGAACTTAAAAATGTAGTGGAACGTAGTGTTTACCGCTCTAATAATCCTCATTTACCTGTACATGAGTTAATTATAGATCCTTTTGATTCTCCCTTTAGACCGAGCCAACAAGTGAAAACTAATGATAGGGTTACCACTAGTTCGCCGGTAAAAGAGCAAGTAATAACTAAAGACAGTACTATTGAAAGTAATCAAGACCATGCACTGTTAGCACATAAATCATCAACTGTATCAAGTAATCAATTTCCGCAATCACTGAAGTCACTTTCTCAACAATATGAAATAGAAATAATTCAATCCGCATTGGCACATTGTCAATTTAATCAGAAAAAAACTGCTGATGCGCTTGAGTTAACCTATCATCAATTAAGAGGTTATCTAAAAAAGTATAATTTACTTGATGGTAGTATTACTGATGAAAACTAAATCAACCCCTTGTTTTTTTTTCGGGCTAATTATAACACTGCTCAGTGGTTGTAGTGACTCAGATAAAATATCGTTAGATGAGCGCAGCATTATTTATTGCTCTGAAGGCTCTCCAGAAACATTTAACCCTCAGTTAATTACCTCTGGTACTACTATTGATGCAACATCGCACCAGCTCTACGATCGCTTAATAGCTTATCATGGTGAAGACAACACTATATCCCCTGCTTTAGCAAAATCATGGCATATGACCCGTGACGGTAAAAAAATAACCTTTTATTTACGCAAGGATGTAACCTTTCATCAAACCGATAACTTCACACCAACACGCTTATTGAATGCTGATGATGTAATTTTCAGTTTTAATCGAATATTAGAGACAACACACCCTTATCATTATGTTTCAGGTGGCAACTACCCTTTTTTTCAAAGTGTTGAATTTAATTCACTTGTTGAGAGTATTGAAAAAATAAATGACCATACCGTCCGATTCAATTTAAGGCGTAGTGATAGCTCTTTTCTTGCTAACTTAGCCACTGACTTTGCCGTAATACTGTCAGCCGAATATGGGCAACAATTAAGTAAATTAAATAAACCACATGAAATTGATACCCTACCTGTTGGTACCGGGCCTTTTAAGTTAAAGGAATATCGTGTTGGCTCACTTATCCGTTATTATCGCCATGAGGGTTATTGGCAAGGTAAAGCGCAAATAGAACAGTTGGTTTATGACATAACACCAAGTAAGACCAGTAGACTCACTAAACTACTTGCTCGCGAGTGCGATGTCAGTAGTTACCCTATAGCACATCAAAAAATTAGAGATCGTAAAGATCTACAGTTAGAGTCAATGACAGCACTTAATATTGGTTACTTTGGCTTTAACACTAAAAAACCACCGTTTGACAATAAGCTTGTACGTCAAGCGGTTAGTTTAGCAATTAACCGACAAGCACTTATTGATACTGTCTATAGCTCTGAAGCTACCTTAGCTAAATCTATTTTACCGGAAAGTTCTTGGGCTTTTAATGAAGCTATTCCCTCACCTGAGTATGATTTAGCAAAAGCAAAGGCTTTACTTGACTTAGCAGGCTACCCTGATGGTTTTGATATGGATATATGGGCAATGCCTGTTCAGCGTTCTTATAATCCTAACGCTGTGACTATGGCAAAACTTATTCAAGCAGATCTCAAAAAGCTCAATGTTAACGTTAATATTATTAGCTATGAGTGGGCTACATTCTTACGTCGTTTAGCAATGTCTGAACATCAAACTTTTCTATTAGGTTGGTCAGCTGATCACCCCGATCCCGATAACTTTTTTACACCTATTTTAAGTTGTTCTGCAACCAATACTGGAAACAACCGTACCTTTTGGTGTAACGCAGCTTATGATGAGCTCATTCAAAAAGCACTACAAACCACGAATGTTACTAAAAGAAAAGCTTACTACAAAGAAGCTATGTTAATTGTTAATGAAGAGATGCCATTATTACCTATTGCCCACTCCAGACGCTATCAAGCGCGAGGAGCGAATATTATTGGAGAAATTCTTCCTCACTTTGGTGGTATTAATTTTTATTCTGTAAACAAAAACATACCGCTTAAGACAATTAATGGTAAAGTAAAAGCGACTAAGTCGTTACCTGTAGAGCAATCGAATTAACATGCTAATATTTACACTTCGCCGAATCAGCCTGTTTATATTTACTATGCTAATGCTAACCATGTTGTCTTTTAGCTTAAGCTTTTTATTCCCTGGCGATAATATTATTAACCTTTCGGGTCAATTAAATGCCAGCTCCAGTGAGTTAACACAGCTTAATCATTACTATCAACACGACAATAATATTATTGAGCAATATTTAGCTTACCTCAGGCATGTTTTACAAGGTGATTTAGGGCTATCAATGGCAAGCCAATCACCAATTAGTCATGAAATAATAAAACTCTTACCCGCAACTATGGAGTTAAGTATTGTTGCTTTGCTGATTGCCATGGCTATTGGTATCCCTTTGGGTTTTATCGCTGCAATCAAGCATAATAAAACGACTGACAACGTGATATTAGCCGTTTCAATGTTAGGTTATTCTATTCCTGTTTTTTGGCTTGGTTTGCTTGCTATTTTATTCTTTTCAATAGGGCTAGGCTGGCTACCTTCCGCAGGTAGAATAAGCTTACTATTTGAAATAGAGTTTGTTACTGGCTTTCAATTTATTGATATTCTCCTCAGCGACAGCCCTTACAAATGGCAAGCACTTAACAACGCATTAGCTCATATTATTTTACCCGCTTGCGTTATTGCCGTAGCCCCAACAACCATTTTTGTACGCTTATCACGTGCTGCAATGATAGAGGTGTTGGCAACAAGTTACATTAGAGCAGCCAAATCAAAAGGGCTTAGCTTTTCACAAATTATTTTTCGTCACGCAACCCGTAATGCCTTAATAAAGATCATCCGTCATGTCGGGTTACAGTTTGCTAATTTAATAACCATTGCCATGGTAACAGAGGTTATTTTTAGCTGGCCCGGAATTGGTCGCTGGTTAATTGAAAGTATTTATCAACGTGATTACACCGCCATTCAAAGTGGATTACTAGTATTGTCTTGCTTTATTTTTATTGTTCACATTTTAACTGACTTTATTTATGCCGCACTTAACCCATTAGCACGAGGTAATAAATATGGCTCGTGAAAAAACCTATACTGAGGAGGTATTCCCCTCACCATTTATTCAGCTATGGATAATATTTAGAAGAACTCCTGTTGCCATGCTAGGCTTTGGTTGTTTCATTTTTCTTGTTTTTTTAGCTATATTTTCTCCTCTTTTAGCGCCCTACTCGCCTGTAGAGGGCAATTTAGAAATGATATTGCTACCTCCTGCTTGGCACGATAACGGTAATGTAAGTTATCTACTGGGCACTGACGAGTTAGGGCGCGATATGCTATCTCGCTTAATGTACGGTACTTCACTTACTTTTGGTTTAAGCTTTGTCGTTGTACTTATTTCATTAGTGGTTGGCGTAGTTATTGGCTCACTATCAGCCTTAACAAAAGGTCTTAAATCAAGTTTTTTAAACCATTTTCTTGATGTGGTTTTATCTATTCCCTCACTATTGCTAGCGATTATTATTGTCGCTATTTTAGGACCTGGTATCGCCAATACAGTTTGGGCAATCGTTATTGTGCTTATTCCGCAATTTATTCATATTACTCGCTATGCAGTCAAAGAAGAGTTTAGAAAAGATTATGTACTGGCTTCAAGACTTGATGGCGCAAGCCCATTTAGAGTGCTTTATTACTCAGTATTTCCAAATATTGTTGAACGTATAATGAGCCAAGCAACTCTGGCGCAATCTGCTGCTATTCTTGATATTGCGACTTTGGGCTTTCTTGGCTTGGGAGCACAAATCCCTTTACCTGAGTGGGGCGCTATTCTAGCTAATGGCGTAGAGCGTTTTTATATTGCACCATGGACAGTTTATTTGCCCGGCTTGGCAATACTATTTGCAGTGGTTGCCACCAACTTAGTTGGCGAAGGTATTCGTCATGCGCTTAAAGTGCGAAGAGAGAATTAATGAACCTACTTGATATTAGAAATTTATCAATAGAGCTGAAAACTCCCAACGGTAATATATTAGCTGTTGACCGAGTCAGCCTTTCAATTAAAGAAGGGGAAGTTAGAGGGGTTGTTGGTGAATCAGGCTCAGGAAAATCATTACTGGCACAAGCGATTATTGGTGTCTTAGAAGATAAATGGCATGTCAATGCTGACCGATTTCATTGGCGCGGCATTGACTTATTACGCCTTTCAATCGAAGAAAGAAAACAAATATTATGTCGAGATATCGCGATGATATTTCAAGAGCCGATGAGTTGTTTAGATCCCACAACGTCAATAGGTGAGCAGCTTAATGAAGTACTTGACACTAAACAGTTTAAAGGTTTTTTTTGGCAAAAAAGAAAACAGCGTAAAGAAGCCGTTATTAAGCTTTTACATAAAGTTGGCATTAAGAAACATAATATCTGTATTAAGAGTTACCCGCACCAATTAACTGAAGCCATTTGCCAACGCGTAATGATAGCTATGGCACTTGCCAGAAAGCCTATATTACTGATTGCTGACGAGCCCACCGCTGCAATGGAAAGTACCAATGAAGGACAAATATTTAGGCTACTTGCCAGTTTAAATCAACTTAAAAACATGTCTATCTTATTAATTAGCCATGATCTAGAAAACATTACTCACTGGACTAATACCATCACGGTCATGTACAGCGGACAGTTTGTTGAAGCCGGTACAACCGAGCAAATATTTGCTAAGCCTATGCACCCTTATACACGTGCGCTAGTTGATAGCAGCCCTAATGCAAACTTACAACTACCCGCTAAATCACGTTTAATGACACTACCTGGCAGTATTCCTATTTTAAATCATTTACCTATAGGCTGTCGCTTAGGCCCTCGTTGTCCTCGAGCGCAACAAGCATGTGTAACAGCGCCAAAGGTAAACAACTTTCATGGACATAAGGTGAGCTGCCACTTTCCTTTAACCACTTCACTTAGAAAAGATAATTACTAATATGACGACGCTATTAGATGTTAAAGACATTAGTAAATCATTTAAGCTAAAAGGCTACTGGTATCACAAACAACAATTTACCGCCCTTTCACCGATTTCATTTACTATAGAAAGTAAAAAAACCTTAGCAATAGTCGGTGAAGCTGGCTCTGGTAAGTCAACCTTAGCTAAAATACTGGTTGGCGCAGAAACACCAAGTAGTGGTAGCATTTATTTAAATGGTCAGCGATTAAAGGAACAAAGTTTTAAGCAACGATGTCAATACATTCGTATGATATTTCAAGACTCTGGAACAACACTCAACCCAAGTTTAACTGTGGAAGAGCTGCTTGATGAACCACTTAAAATAAACACTCAGTTTGATGAAGCACAACGCAAACAACTTATAAGGACTACTTTACAAAAAGTGGGCTTACTAGGTGACCATATGAACTTTTATCCTCATATGTTTTCCGGTGGACAAAAACAGCGTATATCGCTTGCTAGAGCAATTATCTTACAGCCCCAAGTTATTATTTTAGATGAAGCGTTAGCATCATTAGATCCATCACTCCGCTCTCAAATGATAAACCTGCTGCTCGATCTTCAACAGCAAATGGGACTCGCTTATATTTTAATTTCTCACAATTTAGGTACAGTACGCCACTTCAGTGATGACGTTATGGTAATGTCAAAAGGTAAAGTAGTCGAGGCAGGTAAAACCATTGACGTGATTAAGCACCCTAAGCATAAAGTGACCAAGAAATTAATGATGAGTCAAAATTTCCAATTGACACATAAATAGCTTAAAGCGATGACTTAATATTTATTTCAGCATATTTGCCTTAGAAAAAAGATATAAAAAAAGCTACCTAAGTAGCTTTTTTTATAATTAATCAAAGTGCTAAGCACACTTCGTTAACTCATTAGTATACAGAGCTTGGCTCAGCAACCGCTTTACGTGTTATTTTAGCATCAACTTTTAACGAGTTAACATAACTTTGGTATGCTGACTGTGCTAATTGCGACGTTTGCTCTTGCGCTAAGTTAGGACTTACCGGTGCTTCATTAACTTGAACACTATTCACTTGTACTAACGCTAAGTCACCGTTACTTAATGCAACCGTAGAAGCAGATATTACGCTATCTGTTGGGTGAGGTAATACGAACGCTGCACGTGTAATGCTTTGGTCTATTTGAGGGCTATAGCGAGCTACATTGGCTTGTTCAACAAACTCTGTATTTAACGTCGTTAACTCCTCACTAATATCATTACCTTGTTGTAGACTAGCTAGTAATGCATCAACAGTGCTTTGTGCTTTATCCGTTGCTTTTTGAGCCACAAGTATTGCTTTAATTTCATCTTCAACCTCAGCAATTGGCTTAACATTCGCTTCTTGGTAAGTATTTAAACGTAAAACAATAGCCATATTATCGTTTACTTCGATAATATCTGAGTTTAGGTTCTCTTTTAATACTACATCAGAAAAAGCTTCATTAATGACTTTTTCCTGATCAAAAGGTGCAACATTACCCGTACGAGATAACCAAGATGAAGTACGAACTACAGCATTCACAGCATGAGCGGCATCTTCTAAGCTATCAGGGTATTCAAAGCTAATACGCGACATTTCTTGTTGTAAGTCAAAAAACCTATCTTGTGCTTTATCATGACTAACTTTTGCGCTTAGCTCTTCTTGAACATCATCAAAGTCTTGTACAACTTCCTCTTTAAGATCTGTGAGCTTGATGATATGAAAGCCGAAATCTGACTTAACTAATGAGCTAATGTCATTAACGTTACTTAGTGCTAAAGCTGCTTCATCAAAGACGTCTCCCATGACACCTAACTCTAACCATTCAAGATCGCCGCCATTTTCAGCACTAAAAGTATCTGTAGATAATGCTTTGGCTAAATCTGAGAAATCTTCACCTTGGTTTAAACGGTTAACGATATCTTGTGCTTTAATTTCAGCTAATGCTTCATCATCACCAAACTCAATTAGAATATGTGAAATTCGACGCTGTTCACTTTGTGTAAACATTGCAATATGGTCTTGATAATAAGCCTTTAATTCTTCATCAGAAATCGTAATAGTTTTCGCAATATCTTCAACATTTAAAGTAATGTAATCTACTTTAACTTGCTCTTTATTTTCAAAGCGAGATTGATTATTTAAAAAGTATGTTTTTACTTCTTCATCTGATACTTCAATACCGGCTTTAAATTGCTCTGCTGCAACTTGTGCGAAGCGAATATCACGAGTTTGAGACTGTAATGCTTGCTGCATTTTTTCTTGGTACGGTAAGTTAAACTCTGTTCCAACTAATGCTTGACTTAATTGACGGCGAGTCATTTCAGTACGTAGGTAATCTCTAAAACTTGAAGACTGATAAAAACCCGCTTGATTGATAATAGCTAAGTAGCGATTATTATCAAAAACACCATCCACCTGAAATTCAGGCATTTGACGAATTGTTTCTTTCAGGCGTTCATCCGACACACGAATAGCCAATGACTGGCTACTTTGATCAATTAATTTTTCATTAATCAAGTTATCTACAACACCTTGGCGAAAGTTCGCCATATAACTTTCATCATTTGATAATGTTTCAAACATTTCACCAAACTGTTGTGCCATACGGTTACGTTGCGCTTGATAAGCTTTATTGAAGTCTTGTTGAGTGATAGCTTCACCATTCACTGTAGCAACAGATGTATCTACTGAGTTGGTATAGCTACCAACACCTGCGACAGCAAAGGTTAAGATAATCAAACCAAGAATAATTTTGGCAGTCAATCCCTGCGATTTTTCACGAATATCTTCTAACATTTTTCTCTCTTACTTACGCCTCAAAAGACTAGGCTTAATTTTAGTTCTCGCGATTTTATCAGATAGCTGGCTTAGCTTGAAGCACAACCTCAATTAAATACAAATAATTCGCTATTTTATTTTACTCAAAACAAAAAAAACCACCAAATAGGTGGTTTTTTTATCAAAGCTTGCTTTATAAAAAATTTTATAAGATTAGTTACAAGCGTCTTTTAAGGCTTTACCCGCTTTAAAAGATGGGATTTTAGCCGCAGCGATTTCAATCGTTGCACCCGTTTGAGGGTTACGTCCAGTACGTGCTGCACGATCACGTACAGAGAAAGTACCAAAACCAACTAAAGCAACTTGCTCGCCACTTTGTAATTCTTCAGTAACAGCGCCGATAAACGAATCTAATGCACGACCAGCTGCAGCTTTAGAGATGTCTGCACCAGCAGCAATTTTCTCGATTAGTTGAGATTTATTCACAGTGTATACCCCTTCAATTGTTATTATACAACGCTATCCTTTTAGTAAAATGGTTGCAGAAAACAAATATATTGTTTGTCTGGCAACATCAAGCGTCGAGTTTAGAAAAAAGTTACTCTTCCAGATATCCCTCTTTTTATTACCACATTATAGAGTGTATAAGGGGTCTAGCGTCATAAGCGTAGTTAACTTACCATAGTTTCAGCGTTTGAAAAGCAATAATTGCATTTTTTTATGATTTTTTTTACTTTTTTAGCCTTTTTTGAAAAAAATCAACAAAAAAGGCTAAGCATTAAGCAAGTTACTTACCTATTTTGAATTTTTCAATATCATTTTCAAGCGCCAATGCTAAAACCTCATCAATCCACTTAACAGGATGAATAGACAATTCATTTTTTACATTTTCTGGTATTTCTTGTAAGTCTCGCTCATTCTCATGCGGAATAATAACGGTTTTAATGCCACCGCGGTGAGCAGCTAAAAGCTTCTCTTTTAAACCACCAATAGCCAATACTTCACCACGTAATGTTATTTCACCTGTCATCGCAACATCTGCTTTCACAGGGTTACCTGTTAAGCTAGAAACTAAAGCGGTACACATGCCAATACCAGCACTAGGCCCATCTTTTGGTGTTGCACCTTCAGGAACATGCACATGAATATCACGCTTTTCATAAAAGTCATTATTAATTCGCAGCTTTTCTGTTCGACTTCTAACCACAGTCATCGCTGCTTGAATAGACTCTTGCATTACATCACCTAAAGAGCCGGTATAAGTTAATTTACCTTTACCTGGTACAGAGGCTGTTTCAATAGTCAATAGTTCACCGCCTACTTGCGTCCAAGCTAACCCTGTAACTAAACCAACACGGTTCTCATCGTCTGCTTTACCATAATCAAAACGTTGTACACCTAAAAACTCATTTAAGTTATCTTGATTGATTGTGACTGTTTTAACTTTCTTATCGAGTAATATTTGCTTCACCGCTTTTCGGCATAATTTTGAGATTTCACGCTCTAGACTACGCACACCCGCTTCACGAGTGTAATAGCGAATGATACCTATTAAGGCGCTATCATCAATGGTAATTTCTTTAGGTTTTAAGCCATTACGTTCTATCTGTTTATTCACTAAATGGTTTTTAGCAATATTAAGCTTTTCATCTTCGGTGTAACCTGAAAGGCGAATAACTTCCATACGATCAAGTAATGGTCCGGGAATATCCATGCTGTTTGATGTAGCAACAAACATTACATCAGACAAGTCATAGTCCACTTCTAAATAGTGATCATTGAAGCTGGTATTCTGCTCTGGATCTAAGACTTCTAATAGCGCTGAAGCCGGATCGCCACGCATATCTGAGGCCATTTTATCAATTTCATCAAGTAAGAATAATGGGTTCTTAACTCCTACTTTTGATATTTTTTGAATTAACTTGCCCGGTAAAGAGCCAATATAGGTACGTCGATGCCCACGTATTTCAGCTTCATCTCTAACACCACCTAATGCCATACGTACATACTTACGGCCTGTAGATTTTGCTATAGATTGCCCTAAAGAGGTTTTACCCACGCCAGGAGGTCCCACTAAGCATAAAATAGGCCCTTTGAGTTGGCTAACACGTTGTTGAACGGCTAAGTACTCTAAGATACGTTCTTTAACTTTATCTAAACCGTAGTGGTCTTTATCTAGTATTTCTTGTGCCAGTGCTAAATTACGCTTTAATTTGCTACGCTTTTTCCATGGCACATTAATCATGCAATCAATATAACTACGAACAACAGTTGCTTCTGCTGACATCGGTGACATCATTTTAAGCTTTTGTAGCTCCGCTAAAGTTTTATCTTTTGCTTCTTTTGGCATTTGCGCTTCTTCAATACGCTTAGCCATTTGATCTAGTTCATCAGGGGTTTCATCACCGTCATTGAGCTCTTTTTGAATAGCTTTCATTTGCTCATTTAAGTAATACTCACGCTGACTTTTTTCCATTTGCTTTTTAACACGCGTACGGATTTTTTTCTCAACTTGCAGTAAATCTATTTCACTTTCCATTAATGTCATTAAATGCTCTAAACGCACATTAACATCAGTGATTTCTAGTACCTTCTGCTTTTCTGCTAGCTTTAATGGCATATGTGCCGCCATGGTATCAGCAAGCTGCTCTGCATCATCAATACCTGAAACAGACGTTAGCACTTCTGGTGGTATTTTTTTATTAAGCTTTACGTAACCTTCAAACTGAGAAATTGCTGAGCGTATTAATACTTCAATATCATCAGTTTCCTGACTGATACTAGTTACATATTCAACATTAGCACTGAAGTATTCTACTGTTTCAACAAAATCAATCACTTTAGCACGCTGCACGCCTTCAACTAGCACTTTAACAGTGCCATCAGGTAGTTTTAGCATTTGTAAAATGGTGGCAACTGTACCTGTTTGATAAACGTCTTCAGCTTGTGGGTCATCGATAGCCGCATCTTTTTGAGCAACAAGAAATACTTGCTTGTCGTTTTCCATCGCTAAATCTAAACAACGAATAGACTTTTCTCGGCCAACAAATAACGGGATAACCATTTGTGGATAAACAACAACATCTCTTAAGGCTAAAACGGGTATCTCAACTACATCAGATAATTCTTTGCTCATTGGCTACTCTTATAGGAAGGTAAAAATTAAAAACTATAAAAACTATATGGGGTATGTATGAATACTTTCAACAAGATAATTGAAAAAACATCATAAACCCGCTTATAAAAACAAAAAAAGAGCCTAAAGGCTCTTTTTATTAATAATGCAGTGCTCATAAACACTACATACGCTTTTATTCTGAAGCTGCTTTTTCTTGTTGCGCTTCATAAATAACAATTGGTTTAGTTTCACCTTTGATTGCTGTTTCATCAACGACAATTTTACTAACATTTTCCATGGTTGGTAGTTCATACATGGTATCAAGTAAAACGGCCTCAACAATTGAGCGTAAACCACGAGCTCCGGTTTTTCTGTCCATCGCTTTACGTGCAATAGCGTGCAAAGCATCAGTTCTAAACTCTAACTCAACATTTTCCATATCAAATAATGCGGTAAACTGTTTTGTTAAAGCATTTTTTGGCTCTTGTAAAATTTGAATTAACGCGTCTTCGTCTAGTTCACGCAATGTTGCAACAACAGGCAAACGACCGATAAACTCAGGAATCAAACCATATTTAACTAAATCTTCAGGCTCTACTTCTTCAAGACGTGTAGTTAATGACTTCTCCTGTGCTTTACCTCGAACTTCCGCACCAAAACCAATACCTGTACCTGTGTGTGAGCGTTGCTCAACAACTTTATCAAGACCAGCGAAAGCGCCACCACAAATAAAGAGTATTTTAGAAGTATCTACTTGTAAAAACTCTTGCTGTGGATGCTTACGACCACCTTGAGGTGGAACAGAGGCAACAGTACCTTCAATAAGTTTTAATAATGCTTGTTGAACACCTTCACCAGACACATCGCGAGTAATTGACGGGTTATCAGATTTACGTGAAATTTTATCAATTTCATCAATGTAAACGATACCACGTTGTGCTTTTTCAACATCATAATCACATTTTTGCAGGAGTTTTTGGATGATGTTTTCAACATCTTCGCCCACATAGCCAGCTTCAGTTAATGTGGTTGCATCAGCCATGGTAAACGGCACATCGAGTAAACGCGCTAACGTTTGTGCCAGTAGTGTTTTACCACTACCTGTAGGCCCAATAAGTAAAATATTACTTTTACCTAGTTCAACGCCATTATGAGAGTCACCATTACGTAAACGCTTATAGTGATTATAAACGGCTACCGCTAATACTTTTTTAGCGTGATCTTGACCAATAACATAGTCATCTAAACTTTGGCGAATTTCTACAGGAGAAGGCAAAGCTTCTTGGTTTTCTTTTGGCGAAATTTCAGTAATTTCTTCGCGAATAATGTCATTACACAGCTCAACACACTCATCACAAATAAATACTGAAGGGCCAGCGATTAATTTACGCACTTCGTGTTGGCTTTTACCACAAAATGAGCAATATAATAGTTTGCCGCTCTCGCTACCTTTTTTAATATCGGTCATGCCCTACCTCTAAACATTTAAAAATAAGTAAAATCCATTTATTATTTACTTTTAAGTATACACTGAAATTTTATTTATCGTTACGTTGTTCTAATATGGAGTCAACTATACCATATTCAACTGCAGCTTCTGCACTTAAGAAGTTATCACGGTCTGTATCTTGAGATACTTTCTCAAGAGACTGTCCCGTATGTTCAGCCATTAATCGATTTAACTTCTCTTTAATGAAAAGTATTTCTTTAGCATGAATCTCAAAATCAGATGCTTGACCTTGAAAACCACCTAGCGGTTGATGAATCATAACTCTCGCATTAGGTAAGCAATAACGTTTACCCTTTTCGCCGCCAGAAAGTAAAAATGCGCCCATACTTGCTGCCTGACCAATACATACTGTGCTGATATTAGGCTTAATAAACTTCATGGTATCGTATATTGCCATACCCGCAGTTACTGAGCCCCCTGGAGAGTTGATATAAAGATATATATCTTTGTCTGGGCTTTCTGATTCTAAGAATAATAACTGGGCAATAATCAAATTAGCCATATGATCTTCAACTTGACCACAAAGAAAGATTACACGCTCTTTAAGTAGTCGAGAATAAATATCATAAGAACGTTCACCTTTAGCTGTTTGTTCAACAACCATAGGAACTAAAGCACTTTCAGTGATGTTTGCGCCGTTTTGTGGAGCACTTTGAGAATTAAATTGAGAATTAAACAAATGTATACCTTCCCTCTAAAAATAAAAATGGCCTGTATGTTGCCATACAAGCCATTAAATTAAGCGATTGCTTAGCCTATTGTCAATGTAAAACTACTGAAAAATGTAGTATTACTTAGCTTCAGGGTTCATTATGTCGCTAAAGCTTGCTTTTTTCTCTTTAACCTTTGCTTTTTCAACTAAAAACTCTACCGCTTGCTCTTCTAAAGCAACGTTTTGCATTTGTTGCATTAGTTCTTTGTTGTTTGCGTAGTATTCAACAACTTCTTTAGGATCTTCATACGCTGAAGCAGCAGTTGCAATTAACTCATCTACTTTGCTGTCATTAACTTTTAATTCGTTAACTTTAATTACTTCACCTAAAAGTAAACCAATTTTAACACGACGTTCTGCTTGCTCTGTGAACATTTCAGCTGGAAGTTGTGGTAAGTTTTTAGGATCCATTTGGCCTTGGAAGCGTTGCATTGCTTGTTGACGTAATACGTCTACTTCTTGAGCTACTAACGCTTTAGGAATATCAACTTCATTAGCCGCTAATAAGCCGTCAATTACTTGATTTTTAACATTCGCTTTAACCGCTTGTGTTAATTCACGCTCCATATTCTTTTTAACTTCAGTGCGAAGTGCTTCTACACCACCTTCTTCTACACCGAAAAGCTTAGCAAACTCATCATCAACTTCTGGTAATACTGGGCCTTCAGTTTTATGAATAACGATATCGAACTCAGCTTCTTTACCTTTTAGGTTTTCAGCGTGGTAGTCATCTGGGAAAGTAACTTTAATTGTTTGCTCATCACCAACTTTCATACCCGTAATTTCAGTTTCAAAACCAGGGATCATGCGACCAGCGCCTAACTCTAGTTCGAAACCTTCAGCTTTACCGCCTTCAAACTCTTCACCGTCAACACGGCCAACGAAATCAAGCGTTAATTTATCGCCTTTTTTCGTTTTACGCTTATTTTCTTTCCATGTTTGATGTTGCTTTTGTAACGTAACAAACATTTCATCTAAATCAGCATCAGTCACTTCAACTTGAGGACGTTCGATGGCAATTTTTTCTAAATCTTTTAATTCAACTTCAGGGTAAACTTCAAATGTTGCTTCAAACTCTAACGCTTTACCATCTTCATTGCTTTTAGCAACGAATGAAGGACGACCAGCTGGGTTGATTTTTTCTGCAACAATTGCATCAACAAAGTTACGTTGCATAATTTCACCAGCAACTTCTTGACGTACAGATTTACCGTAACGTTTTTGAATAACTGACGGTGGCACTTTACCTGGACGGAAGCCGTTAATACGCTGTGTTTTACTAATCTGACGAAGACGGTTCTTAACTTCTACATCTACTTTTTCGGCAGGAACAGAAATAGTCAGACGACGTTCCAAACCTTGTGTAGTCTCAACTGAAACTTGCATTTAAATACCTCAAAAACTTAGCGTTTAACGCTTTTATAGACATCTATTCATACTAAATACCGATAAAGAGAACTTATCAAATGCTTAATAAAAAGATGTACGGTTACTAAAATTATGACGCGGAATTATAGCGAGGCTTAGCGTGAGAGGCAAGTGTTATGTTTTAAACGAATTTATAAGTGGAACTACTAACAGAATGAGTAGGTTAATGGTTCGATAAACGACCAAAAAATGGCTAACATGAAGTACTAAAAGAATATTAAGAAGTGGTCGGTGATGCAAGATTCGAACTTGCGACCCCTTGGACCCAAACCAAGTGCGCTACCAAGCTGCGCTAATCACCGATACAGGGTTTACTATTGAATATCACTTTAAGAAGTGGTCGGTGATGCAAGATTCGAACTTGCGACCCCTTGGACCCAAACCAAGTGCGCTACCAAGCTGCGCTAATCACCGATATATTCTCTTTTTATAAAAATAAAAAGATGGGGTGGCTAAAGGGACTTGAACCCTCGACAACCGGAATCACAATCCGGGGCTCTACCAACTGAGCTATAGCCACCATAACAATTTTCCAGATACTCTGTAAGAATAAATGGCACGCCCTGTAGGATTCGAACCTACGACCCACGCCTTAGAAGGGCGTTGCTCTATCCAGCTGAGCTAAGGGCGCACATTAACCTACAGAACACTTTTCTTTAATAAGCATTAGAGAAAAGTGGTCGGTGATGCAAGATTCGAACTTGCGACCCCTTGGACCCAAACCAAGTGCGCTACCAAGCTGCGCTAATCACCGACAATGTTAAAAGCTTGCTCGCCTTCAACGGATGCGGATATTACCGAGTTGATTACCTTCCGTCAAACCTTTTTTATAAAATATTGTTCATTCGTTTGTTTTTAAAGCAAGTCGCTCTATTGTTAGCCTCTACTCTGCTTACTAGTACCTATTCGGGATATTAATGATAATTAATAAAGCCTTTATAAGCGGTAAAAATCAATAAATAAATTATTAACGATATATGTTGTTGTCAAATGAAAAGTAGAACTACAATAAATCTTTGCTTTATGGCAAAATACGCCTGTTTTTTATTTTAACCTTCAAGGTCACCATAAGACTTATGACAGCATCATTGATCGATGGCAAAGCTATTGCCAAACAACTTAGAGATTCAGTAAAAGTAGAAGTTACTAAAAGGCTTGAGAATGGCCAAAGAGCGCCTGGATTGGCCGTTATATTAGTTGGCAGTGATCCTGCTTCACAAGTATATGTAGGTAGTAAACGTAAAGCCTGTGAAGAAGTCGGTTTTGTATCGCGCTCATATGACTTACCGGTAACCGCATCAGAGCAAGAGTTATTGGCTTTAGTTAGTGAACTCAACAATGATGAGACTATTGATGGTATTTTAGTGCAGCTACCTTTACCTGCTGGCTTAAACTCAGACTTAATTATTGAGCACATTAACCCACTTAAAGATGTTGATGGCTTCCATCCGTCTAATGTGGGTAAGCTAGTATTACGCCAACCAGGGCTACGACCTTGTACACCTAAAGGTATTATGACATTAATCGCCTCAACCGGCGTTGAAACAAAAGGTTTAGATGCGCTAGTTATTGGCGCATCTAATATTGTTGGTCGCCCAATGACATTAGAGTTGTTGCTTGCTGGCTGTACAGTAACAACTACTCACCGTTTTACGAAAGACCTAGAAACAAAAGTGCGTAATGCTGATCTTATTGTGGTAGCGGTTGGTCGACCTGCATTCATTCCTGGAGAGTGGATTAAAGAAGGTGCTTTAGTCATTGATGTAGGTATTAACCGCTTAGATAACGGTAAACTTGTTGGCGACGTAGACTTTGATATTGCCAAAGAAAAAGCTGCGTACATTACTCCTGTTCCAGGCGGCGTTGGTCCAATGACGGTTGCTAGCCTGATAGAAAACACACTAATTGCTTGTCAACAATCGGATAAATAAATAATCCTTTTAGTTGATTAAAAATAAAAAAGGAGAGTACTTAACGTACTCTCCTTTTTTGTTATCAGCTCTTAAAAGCAGTTATGCTTTACGCCATGTTGTTTTACCTGCGCTGTCTTCAAGTATAATTTTCATTTCATTTAACTTATCACGTGCATCATCAGCCAATGCCCAGTCTTTTTCAGCGCGCGCTTTATTGCGCTGAGCAATTAATGCTTCAATAGTTGCCACTTCATCCGTATCGCTGTCGCCTTGTAAAAAACTTGCGGGATCTAATTGAAATAAACCAAGCAAACCGCCTAAAGTTACGATAGTGCCCGCTAATTGCTGGGCAAGTTCACTGTTGTTTTCAGCCTTAGCAACATTAAGCTCTTTCGCTATTTCAAAAAATATCGCTAGTGCTTGTGGCGTATTAAAGTCATCATCCATTACTTGGCAAAACTGTTGAACGTACGATGAGCTTTTATCTAAAACAAAATCAGCTGGTACATCAATATCACGTAATGCAGTATAAATACGCTCTACAGCAGCTCTGGCTTGCGTTAAGTTCTCAGTTGAATAATTAAGCTGGCTACGGTAATGCCCCGTGGTTAAGAAGAAACGTACAGTTTCAGCATCATATTGAGCAAGTACATCTCGAATAGTGAAAAAGTTGCCTAATGATTTAGACATTTTTTCTTGGTCGACTTGTACCATACCCGTATGTATCCAGTAATTAACGTACGGTGTTTCTAATGCACAACAACTTTGTGCGATTTCATTTTCATGATGAGGAAAGGTTAAATCAGAGCCGCCGCCATGAATATCAAAATGATGACCGAGTTCTTTGGCATTCATGGCTGAACACTCAATATGCCAACCTGGTCGTCCTTCTCCCCATGGCGATGACCAGCTTGGCTCACCTGGCTTGGCCGACTTCCATAAAACAAAGTCTAATGGGTTGTTTTTACTATTATCAATTTCAACACGTGATCCTGATTGTAACTGCTCTAAGTTTTGGCCGCTTAATTTGCCATAATCAGCATAACTAGATACATCAAATAACACATCCCCCTTACCTGTTGCGTCACCACCAGCAACATAAGCATGTTTTTTAGCCACTAAGGTTTCAATCATAGAGATGATTTCGTCCATATGCGTGGTCACTCTTGGCTCTAAATCTGGACGAGCCATATTTAATGCATCGAAGTCTTGGTGCATTGCCGCAATAGTACGTTCGGTAAGTTGCTCTGGTGTTTCATTATTTTCGTTAGCACGATTAATAATTTTATCTTCAACATCAGTGATATTACGTACGTAATTGACGTCATAACCCGAAAAACGTAAATAGCGAGCAATATTGTCAAAGCTAATATAAGTTCTACCATGGCCAATGTGGCATAAGTCATAAACGGTACAACCACAAACATACAAGCCTACTTTACCGGGGTTAATTGGTGTAAAAGTTTCTTTTTGGCGAGTTAAGGTGTTGTATATCTGCAACATAAGGTTTTATGAGTCCTATATAATGAGGTAAAAAATAAATAAGCGTTGATTGTACCCTAACAAAACTAAAGGGTCATCAAGACTAATGCACTTTATAGCAAGTTAGCGTACAATTATCACAATTAGTTAATTTATAACATTTGATAAAGAGCAGAGACATTATGATCGTATTTAAAACTACCCTTGGTGATATTAAAATTGAATTAAACTTTGATAAAGCCCCTGTAACGGCAGCAAACTTTCAACAATATGTTGAAGAAGGCCATTACAATGGCACTATTTTTCACCGTGTAATTAAAGGTTTTATGGCACAAGGTGGCGGTTTTGCTCCTGGCTTAGAAGAAAAAGAAACACGTGCTAGCATTAAAAACGAAGCAAACAATGGCTTAAGCAATGCTCGTGGTACATTAGCGATGGCACGTACACAAGAGCCACATTCAGCATCAGCCCAGTTTTTTATTAACCTAACTGACAATAACTTTTTAGACTTTACCAGTGAATCGGTACAAGGTTGGGGCTACTGTGTATTTGGCGAAGTTGTTGAAGGTATGGATGTTGTTGATAAAATGGCATTAGTAGAAACTGGCAACATGTTTGGTCACGGTGATGTACCAAAAGATGAAATCATTATTGAATCTGCACTTGTAGAATAGGTTTCTATATAACAATGACGTTAAGTAATAAACCAGCACTAACCTACTTCATTGCTGATTTACACTTAAGCGAAAACAGGCCTGATATCAGCGCCTGTTTTTTTCGCTTTTTAGCAACCGATGCAATTCAAGCTGAGAAACTCTATATTCTAGGTGATTTATTTGAAGCCTGGGTTGGCGATGATGATGATAGTGAATTTGTTGCCGATATCGCACAAGCGTTAGCAACATTAAGTCGAACAGGTACAGAGATTTATTATATTCATGGAAATAGAGATTTTTTACTCGGTGCTCGTTTTGCAAAAATGTCCCATATGGTATTACTACCTGAAGTAACACTTATTGACTTATATGGTGAGCCAACCGTTATTATGCATGGTGATACTTTATGCACTCGTGATATTGCTTATCAAAAGTTTAGAAAAAAATCTCGTACTTGGTGGTGGCAAGGTATTATTAAAAGTTTGCCGTTAAAGTTACGTAAAAAAATTGCAGCTGACTATCGTAAAAAAAGCGCAGCAGCAACCGCGATGAAATCGCAAGAAATCATGGATGTTACCGACACTGAAGTTATTCATTGTTTACAAGAATACAAAAGTCAGTTACTTATTCACGGTCATACACACCGCCCAGCAGTACATAATATTACGGTTAATAACAATGAAGCTAAGCGCATTGTTCTTGGTGACTGGTACGAGCAAGGCGCTTGGCTTAGAGTCACTCCTCAAGAGATGATTTTACTTAACCAAGCATTTACTTAAAGTAGCCGTTCACCTCACGTAGCCACTCAACCACTTAGAACGGGTTACTATTACATTAAAATCACGCTTCAGTAAATTGCGACACTAGTAAATTGACACTCTAACGTGATTATTTAACTTTAATGACACCACTACCATACACCAACTATATAGCAGCTACATGGCAGCTATATAGTAACTAAGCGATTAAACTGGTACGCCCGAATGAAACTTAAAATCTTCATCGTCACTTAATATTAGCTCGGCTTCAACTTTACCAAAGTGTGCAATACGCTCACTAATATCTTTACCTGCTATTTGTTCTGCTAAGGCCAAATAATCTTGGTAATGCCTAGCTTCTGAGCGTAATAGTGAAATGTAAAATTTATGCAAATCATCATCTAAGTGTGGTGCTAATTTAGCAAAACGTTCACATGAACGTGCTTCAATATAGGCGCCACAAATTAGTTTATCGATTAATGTCTCTGGCTCATGGGTAGTGACATGCGTCATCATACCTTTAGCGTATCGACCTGCCGTTGTATTTTCAAATGCAATGTCTCTGCCTTCCATGATTTCTAATACTTGATAGAAATGATGCAGCTCTTCTTTAATGAGCATAACCATTTTATCAATCAAATCTTGCCCGTAGTCTGAATTACTTTTAGGAAAAACCGATTTTGACATTGCCTCTTGATTCGCTAAAGAGTGTAAATCTCCCTCTTTACGATAAAGGTAACCCTCATAGGGTTTAAACCAGTCAGCTAAAATTTTTCCGCTTTCTTTATCTACTGCGTATTTGCGTATTAAATGCATGGCTGTTTGCCCTGCTTTCAACTCACAAGCTAAGTGATCTCGTAATATGATGGGAAGATTTTCAGGTTTCTTAGCTTCATCAATCCATGCCTCAGGAGTTTGGCATTGTAAAAAGCTTAAAATAGGTGCCAATAGTTTTTCAGTATTTGTCATAAACGATTTTGGGTTAATCAATAATGGGGCTATTTTAAAAGCCCATTTATTGAGATACTAGTAAAATATTTACTTTATAGTGTTTACATCAAACTTCCCTTTAAAACCTTTAACAAAAGCCTTTAATTTATGCCTGCTAACTTTTATGAAAACTCTCCCAGCGCCAGTGAAGCAAAAAAGATGCTAAATAAACACGCTAAACTTGTGCACACTGAAAACATAAAAGTACTGTCTCATGTACAACGCGAAAGTGGTGACTGGATCATTAATACATTAATGCTAGACAATATTGATGTACCTTTTAAATATAAACGTAAAAAAAACTATCAAAGTTTAAAAGGTCAACGCGTTAATATTACTTATTACCCTGACAACGAAGTAGTTGCTGGTTTTAATATTGAAATAATGAGTATTGTTCGTATTAAAGTAAGTTGATCTCACCTCTCACAACATAGTTAAGTCCATTCTTTATCGCATAAAAGTATTAAAACAATTATCAATAGAGCTTTATCGTTCAAAAAACAAGCAAAGCTTGACGGATAGCCGTAAATCCCTCATACCTAAGATGTAGGAATAATAAAAATACTTCCCTAACTTAACGTGCGAGAGGAATTATAATGATACTAAATCATATTTGGGGGCTTTACGCCCACCCTAAAGAAGAATGGCAAACCATTGAAAAACGTCATGAGAGTTTAAGCTATAGCCTAATACATATTTTAACTGTGGCGCTTATCCCCACCATTTGTAGTTATTATGCAACCGCCCATATAGGTTGGACTATAGGTGCAGGTGATCCCATAAAAATAAGTACCGAAAGTGCTCAGTTAATGGCAATAAGTATGTATATTGCTTTGATTGTTGGCGTTTTTGCTCTTGCTTATTTGATTCAATGGATGGCAAAAACCTTTGATGCTAAACCTGACTTTGTACAAGCACTTGAGTTAGCAGCCTATACAGCAACGCCATTATTAATGGTTGGTGTTACCGCGTTGTTTCCTGTGCTATGGTTTGTGGCCTTAGCAGGAATGATTGCTGTCGCTTATTCTGTATATTTACTGTATTCAGGCGTTCCTATAATGATGAATATACCAGAAGATAAAGGGTTTATTTATTCAAGCTCGGTGGTTACCTGCGGCTTAGTATTATTAGTTACCCTTATGGCGGCAACCGCTATGATGTGGACTATGGGATTTGGACCAGAATTTATTGCGTAACTAATGTTGACACCCAACAACTAAAAAAGCTCAACGATGCACATCGTTGAGCTTTTTATTATGCGTTCAATAATAACTTTATTACTGCTATTTGAACCGCTATTTGAAAGTAATGATTACTTGGTACTTATTCAGCGCCTTCGTTATGCATATCAAGTATTGAGTCTGCATTTTTGTCCGAGCTTTCTTTGGTCGTATTATTACGTAAAGCATCAAGCCTTTCTAAATAAGCTTGGTTGATATCATTAGTCACATAATTACCATCAAATACTGAGGTATCAAAGGTCTTAATATCAGGGTTACCTAAGCGGACCGCACTAATTAAGTCATCAATAGATTGGTAAATTAATTTGTCAGCACCAATTAAGCTACAAATATCATCTAACTCGCGACCATGGGCAATTAACTCATTGGCACTTGGCATATCAATGCCGTAAACGTTAGGGAAACGTACTTCAGGTGCCGCAGAAGCAAAATAAACTTTCTTAGCGCCCGCTGCACGAGCCATGTCTATAATTTGCTCTGATGTAGTACCGCGAACAATAGAGTCATCAACGAGTAGTACATTTTTACCTTTAAATTCAGCACCAATAGCATTGAGTTTTTGGCGAACAGATTTTTTCCGCTGCTCTTGGCCTGGCATAATAAAAGTTCGACCAATATATCTATTTTTAACAAAGCCTTGACGGTATGGTAACTCAAGCTTATGAGCAATTTGCAAAGCAATATCACACGATGTTTCTGGGATTGGGATAACAACATCAATATCAATGTCTTCCCATTCTTTTGCAATTTTTTCGCCTAGTTTAGTCCCCATTTCAACACGAGAAGCATAAACAGACATTTTATCCATCGTTGAATCTGGGCGAGCAAAATAAACAAACTCAAAAATACATGGCGTATAGACAGGGTTTTCAGCACATTGCTGGCTATGGATTTTACCATCTTCAGTGAAGAAAATTGTTTCGCCCGGTGCAACATCACGGACAAATTCAAAATCACAGGCATCAAGTGCTACTGACTCTGAAGCGACCATATATTCAACACCGTGCTCATTCTCACGTTTACCAAACACAAGTGGGCGGATGCCGTTAGGGTCACGGAATGCGATCATACCGTGGCCAACAATTAACGCAACGCTTGCATAAGCACCTCTAACACGCTTATGAACATTAGCAACCGCAGAGAAGATATCTTCTGGCGTTAAATCTAAATTTTCACTTTGTTGAAGCTCGTGAGCTAAAATATTTAATAATACTTCAGAGTCTGATGTGGTATTAACATGTCTGCGAGCCGTAGTGAATAACCACTTTCTCAACTCTTCAGCATTAGTTAAGTTACCATTGTGTGCCAAAGATAGGCCAAACGGCGCATTCGCATAAAAAGGTTGTGCCTCAGATGAGCTAGATGTTCCTGCAGTTGGGTATCTAATATGACCAATACCTATATTACCTTGAAGTCGTAACATATGGCGTGTATGAAAAACATCTTTCACTAAGCCGTTTGCTTTACGAAGTCTAAACGTATTATTGTGAATAGTCACAATACCTGCCGCATCTTGCCCACGATGTTGGAGCACTGTTAATCCATCGTATAAATACTGACTAACAGGGGTTTTACCAACAATACCAACGATACCACACATGAAATTTTCTCCGCTTAATGCTTAGCTATAATCAAACTCTAGTTACCGTAATGTATAACTAAGTTAAAAGACTTGATGATTGTTTTAGATACTCAAAGAACCATTCAATAACCAATTTAAATTCTTGAATTAATTCTGACGCTTTCCACCAATCTGTTGTTTCGGCGCTTGTAAAAGCATCCATAAAAAACAGCACGGCACTAACAATTAACACACCACGTAAAGCACCAAAGACCAAACCTAACATACGGTCTGTGCCTGACAACCCTGTTTTACTGACCAGCTGACCAATTATATAATTAACCAGTGCGCCAAGCACTAAAGTAGTAATAAACAGAATAGCAGCCGCAGCTGCATTGCGTAGGAATTCGTCGGTGATATTGGTAAATAAGTTTGCTAGATTAGCATAGAAGTTACTGGCGATAAAAAAGGCACCAATCCAAACAACTAAAGAAAGAGCTTCTTTTACAAAGCCGCGTACCAAACTAATTAATGTTGATGCGCCTATAATTGCCAAAATGGCGTAATCTATCCAAACCATAACTTGAGTGTCTCATTGAGTTCTCTAAATTAGAGGCGCGCATTCTACCAGAATAACGGTAAAAAAAACTAGCTTTTTTCTAATTTTGATTTTATTTATTAGGGATGAAACGAGCAACTTTGCCTTGTGCGCCTGTTAATTCTTTTAAGCTTATTAACTTTTTGTCTAAAGAGGATTTTATCAGTTCAGGACCAATAAATACTTTAGTTAATGTTCCCTGCTTGGTTTGTATCGGTTGTGTAAATACCGTATAACCATTTGCTTTTAATTTATTTAATAGCTGTTCAACATTTTTCTTATGCTTGAAGCTACCTAAATGAATAACCCACGCTTCTTTGGCTATCACTTTTTCAGGTAAGCGTTTCGGCTCTTCAGACCCATTAGTATTTTCATTAGGCGGAACGGTAGTAATTGGCTGTTCAATTTTTGCAGGAGTCACTTGCAGCTTGTTACCTGCTTGTGATTGTTCAAGAACAACCACATCCTCATCTGTCGCATGTACTTGTTGGTTATCAATATCATCAAGTGCGACTTCATCAGTTTCTTGAATATCTGGTTTATAAGTTATCTTTTCATTTGGAAAGCTTTTACTTGTTTTCTCACCTGAAAAAGCGGGCGCTTGCGGGATCGCTTCAAAGTCATCTTGATAAGATTTTTTTTTGCCATCTAATATGTCGGGTAAAAAAATAACAAGTACTGCCGCAACAATAACAGTACCAACAAGGCGATTTTTAAAAGGTGTAGACAAGATATACTCCAACAATGATGCCGTAAACTAATTGATAAGCAATTGTTGCCTAATAGCAGCAACCGTATAAAATGAGCCAAATACTAAAATCAAATCATCAGTATTAGCTTGCTCATTAGCTATTCTAAATGCCTCACCAATATTGTCAAAGCAATTGATGTTATTAGTAAAAGCGTTTAGTTTTTCTGTCATTAAACTTATCGGTGCTGCACGAGGCACATTAAGCTCGCTAGTGTACCAATAATCAATTTCATCTTTAAGCCCTAAAAGGCTATTACTAATATCTTTATCGCCCAACATAGCGACTACAGCATAAACCTTACGATTAGAGTTAGGCTTGGTTAGCTTCATTTTTTGAAGATAGCCAGCTAAATACCGTGTTGCTTGTGGGTTGTGACCCACATCTAAAACAATATCACAGCCATTACTTTGTTTAAAAACTTCTGTTCTACCAGCTACTTTTGTTTTTTCTATTATTTGATTAATAAATGCCGTACTTAGCTTAATACCTAAACTCAATAAAACCATTAAAGCGGTGGCAACATTATCACGCGGTATAAAAGGTGAGTTAAGCTTGGTAAATGATGTGCTTTGATACTGCCAAGTCCAAGAGGAAGTCGCTTCTGTTGAAGTTTCTTCATAAATACAAAAATTATCATTACGCAGATAAACTCTACCGTTGTCACCCAACGAGTTAGCATGTGCAATAACCGACTTAGGTGCATTCGTGTCACCAATAACGATGTTTTGATTAGCTCGCATAATACCTGCTTTCTCAAAACCAATGGTTTCTCGGTCGTTACCTAAAAAGCTTTGATGATCTAAATCAATGGTGGTTATAACAGCAACATTGGCATCAATAATATTAGTTGCATCTAAACGCCCCCCTAACCCCACTTCTAAAATAATATAGTTTGGTTTTTCAACCATTAATACCAGCAACGCAGCTAAGGTTGTATATTCATAATAACTTAACGATATAGTACCGCGAGCTTGCTCAATTTGTATAAATGCTTTAATTAACGCAGCATCGTTAACGTCGCGTTTATTAATACGTAAACGCTCATTAAAGTGCTCAATATGAGGCGATGAATAAACTGCTACACTATTTGCTTTACCATGAGTTGTATCACCTAAGAGTGCATTTTCCATAAAAGCACAGGTTGTGCCTTTACCATTGGTTCCCGCAACAGTTATCACCGTAGCAAAACTCAAGTCGATAGCAAGAATGTCAGCAACTTGTTTAATACGAGTTAAACCTAAGTCTATTTCTTTGGTATGCAAGTTCTCTAAATAAGAAAGCCATTCATCTAAACGCGTAAATTGTAGATAGGGGGTAAGGTGACATGATGACATGAGTATTTTCTCAACTTAATAAAACAACCTATAATTAGCTTGAACTCGGAATAATATATTTATATCAAGCTGTTATTTTTTAACTATAATGGCCTTGCATTACTTACAATAAACTAGTTATTGACGCACAAAACAAGTTTAAGTGAGTTAGGCATATAAAAAAGGCGGAGCCAATATAATGATATATTGTTACTCCACCTTATAAATACAAGACATGCCTATGAGTTTATTTAGTGCAATTTTAGTGAGGGAATGGACTAGTTTGCCCCATAAACTTAGCTAATAAACGCGCTAGTTTTTCACGCATTTCACGGCGGTCGATAATCATATCAATAGCGCCTTTTTGCAATAAAAATTCACTACGTTGGAAGCCTTCTGGTAATTTTTCACGCACTGTTTGTTCAATTACGCGCGGACCAGCAAAACCAATAAGTGCTTTAGGCTCAGCTACATTGATATCACCTAACATAGCTAAACTTGCAGAAACGCCGCCCATTGTAGGATCCGTTAAGACTGAAACGTAGGGTAAGCCTTTCTCACTCATTTTAGCTAAAGCGGCACTGGTTTTAGCCATTTGCATTAGTGAAAATAACGCTTCTTGCATACGCGCTCCACCACTTGCTGAAAAACAAATAAATGGAATGTTATGCTCTAAGCAGTACTCAACACCTTTAACAAAGCGAGCTCCAACAACTGATGCCATTGAACCGCCTAAAAAAGCAAACTCAAACGCGGCAACAACAACTGGCGTACCGTGTAACTCACCCTTCATAACGACTAAGGCGTCTTTTTCACCCGTTGATTTTCTCGCTGCGCTTAAACGATCTTTGTAGCGCTTCGAATCTTTGAACTTTAAAATATCTTGCGCTTCAAATTCTTCACCAAGCTCTAAACGATTATCTCTATCTAAAAAGCTATCAATACGTTTACGTGCACTAATACGCATATGGTGATCACATTTAGGACACACCGATATTTGTCGTTCAAGTTCAACTTTATAAAGCACCGCATTACAAGATGAACACTTACTCCATACCCCTTCAGGAATATTTCGTTTTTGTGTTGAGTTTGCTTTTGGGAGAATTTTTTCTATCCAGCTCATAATATTATTTTTGCCTATTGCAACGAATGATGTTTAGTGACACTAGTATCAAAAACAGCATTGAAAAAAAATCTTAATTACTACTTATTTACCACTAAAATTAACATAAATTGTTAGGTAAAATATAGCACAGTGGTTACGGAGATCTTAAACCGCATATTAGACCATAGATTTAGGTATATATTATATAAAAAACTGGTCTGCTGTGTTGTTTAAATGAAAATATTATAAAAACACAAGCATTAAAGCACCTATAAAAATAATGGCCCTAGTGGTTGTTTAGGTATTTTAAATTGTGAAGGGTAATCCACATCGACAAAATATAACCCTTCTGGTGGTGCTGTAACACCAGCCAAACAACGGTTTTTAGCTAAAAGCACCTCTTGTATCCAAGCAATGCTTTCTTGCTTTTGCCCTACTCGAAATAAACTTCCAACCACATTTCTGACCATATGATGTAAAAAAGCATTCGCTTTGATATCAACAATAATATATTTACCCTGCCTAAAGACCCGACAATGTTCAATTGTACGAACAGGTGAATGTGACTGACAATGTACGGTACGAAATGAAGTAAAATCATGTCGCCCAATTAAATATTGAGCGGCATCATGCATTAGTTCGGCATCTAACTCATGATGCCAATGACTAATACCGTGGCTTAAAATAGCAGAACGTAATGGGTGATTATAGATAATATAACGGTATCGCCTTGCTGTAGCGCTAAACCTAGCGTGAAACTCATCATCAACCTCACGCGCCCAGCTGATTGCAATATCAGGCGGTAAATGAGTATTAGCCCCTAAAGTCCATGCAACATCTTTACGTGTGGCATTAGTATCAAAGTGAACAACTTGATTAGTCGCATTAACACCGGTATCAGTACGTCCAGCACAAACAACTTCAATTTTTTCATTAGCTATTTTAGATAGTGCTTTTTCAAGCTTCTCTTGCACTGTTATGACATTATTTTGTCGTTGCCAACCACAATAATGCTTACCGTCATATTGAACACCAAGCGCATAACGCATCAAACTTTCCACCTAAACTCTACAGGACCTTAATTTTGATGCGCATTATCTATTATTTTAAGGCGTTAAGCTATGACTGATAGTAAAAGTCGTAATCGCTAGCGCCGTTTCATGGTTAATATTATAAGCCTTCAAGTAATGTTTTAGCCGTAAGCTGTTCTTCGTTATTACCTTTACTTATTACTTCTTCTAAAATAACTTGCGCGCTATCAGCATCATCCATTTCCAAATAGACTTTAGCTAATTCAAGCTTGGCTGACATACTATTATCACTGTCAACATCAACGCCTTTATTATCTTCATCGTAAAGTGAATACTCACCTAAACCGACATCAATATTAGTTTTTTCATAAGGCTCATTATTCTCTTCTGCCGTCATGCTTTGAGACAATAAAGTGTCAACTGAAACATATTCAGCTGACTCTTTTGTTAAAGAGTCACTTTCTGAAGGCACATTACCAGAAACGATTGCATTTTGATTCTCGTTTGATGTACTACTTTCATTGCTAATAATACCATCAAGTAAACTATCACCAATGTCTTCGTCTTCGGTATTAACCTCTACTTGACTATGGTTTTCTTCTTCAATATTGGCAAGCAACTCATCAAAATCAACGTTATCCAGTTCTTTTATATCTTCGATTTCTGTTGTTGAAGAGTCACTCGTTGATTTGCTTTCGTTATCTTCCGTCAGTAAACTGGCTAATACGTCTTTATCGGTAAAATCAGAGCCTGATTCATTTTCAACGTTGTCATCCGCAGGTGAGCCTTGCTCATCAATATTTTCAGATAAAAGATTATTAAGCATTTCCTCATCAAAGTCATGATTAACTGCTGAGTCGATTTCATTATCTGTAATACCCGTTAAAGAGTCACCAATATCTGCCAATACATCTTCTTGCTCTACGCTGTTTTCATCGAGCAACGCATCAATATCCAAATCATCATCTTCAATGGTTTCAGCTTTATTTTCAATGGTTTCAGCTTTATTTTCACTGCTACGTTCAGGTACTACTTCTGTTGATTTTTCATCAGTATGATCGCTAAAATCAGCATTCAAAAATGGCGTTACGTACTCTTCAGTAAACTGGGCTATTTGCTGCTCATTATTATCTGACTCTGCTTCTTCGCTTGATAAGTCATTAATATCACTTAATGGTTTACCAGGATCTTCGTTCGTTTTTTCTGTTGATAAATCCCCAAAGTCTGCATTTAAAAATGGGGCTACATATTCTTCTGTAAACTGCTCTATTTTAGCAGCACTAATAGACTCATCAGATTCACTGTTATCACTCTCTAAATCTACAGATTTATCAGTCTCAGAAGCCTGTTCATTATTACTTACATCTGCTTCTGGAGCTGGTTCTATATCGATATCCATAGAATCAAGCAATGCGTCAATATCACCAGGGTCAGTGACATCCGCTGCTGGCGCTGGTTCTTCTGCCACTGAATCAAGTAATGCGTCAATATCATCTGGGTCGGTTACATCTGCTGCTGGTGCTGGCTCTTCTGCCACTGAATCTAATAATGCGTCAATATCATCAGGGTCGGTTACATCTGCTGCTGGCGCTGGCTCTTCTGCCACTGAATCAAGTAATGCGTCAATATCATCTGGATCAGTGACATCCGCTGCTGGCGCAGCTTCTTCTGGGGCAAGCTCTTCTGGCTCGGTTGCTGCCGCTTCTGCTTTGTCATTTACTGAGTCTAACAGCGCATCAATATCATCAGGGTCAGTGACATCCGCTGCTGGCGCTGGTTCTTCTGCCACTGAATCAAGTAATGCGTCAATATCATCTGGGTCGGTTACATCTGCTGCTGGTGCTGGCTCTTCTGCCACTGAATCTAATAATGCGTCAATATCATCAGGGTCGGTTACATCTGCTGCTGGCGCTGGCTCTTCTGCCACTGAATCAAGTAATGCGTCAATATCATCTGGATCAGTGACATCCGCTGCTGGCGCAGCTTCTTCTGGGGCAAGCTCTTCTGGCTCGGTTGCTGCCGCTTCTGCTTTGTCATTTACTGAGTCTAACAGCGCATCAATATCATCTGGGTCTGTGACATCCGCTGCTGGCGCAGCTTCTTCTGGAGCAGTTTTTTCTGGGGCAACCTCTTCTGGCTCTGTTGCTGCCGCTTCTGCTTTGTCATTTACTGAGTCTAACAGCGCATCAATATCATCTGGGTCTGTGACATCCGCTGCTGGCGCAGCTTCTTCTGGAGCAGTTTTTTCTGGGGCAACCTCTTCTGGCTCTGTTGCTGCCGCTTCTGCTTTGTCATTTACTGAGTCTAACAGTGCATAAATATCATCTGGGTCTGTGACATCCGCTGCTGGCGCAGCTTCTTCTGGAGCAGTTTTTTCTGGGGCAACCTCTTCTGGCTCTGTTGCTGCCGCTTCTGCTTTGTCATTTACTGAGTCTAACAGTGCATCAATATCATCTGGATCGGTTACATCTGCTGCTGGCGCTGGCTCTTCAGCAACCGAATCAAGTAATGCGTCAATATCATCTGGGTCAGTGACATCTGCTGCTGGCGCTGGCTCTTCTGCCACTGAATCAAGTAATGCGTCAATATCATCTGGGTCGGTTACATCTGCTGCTGGCGCTGGCTCTTCTGCCACCGAATCAAGTAATGCGTCAATATCATCAGGGTCAGTGACATCCGCTGCTGGCGCTGGCTCTTCTGCCACTGAATCAAGTAATGCGTCAATATCATCAGGGTCAGTGACATCCGCTGCTGGCGCTGGCTCTTCTGCCACCGAATCGAGTAATGCGTCAATATCATCTGGGTCGGTTACATCTGCTGCTGGCGCTGGCTCTTCTGCCACTGAATCAAGTAATGCGTCAATATCATCAGGGTCAGTGACATCTGCTGCAGGCGCTGGCTCTTCATCAACAGACTCAAGTAATGTGTCAATATCATCAGGCTCTGTGACATCCGCTGACGCTTGTGCAAGCTCTTCATCAATATTAATTTCTTCGGTGTTAGTTTCCGTATCGTCGTCATCACCTAAACCATTAAGCAAGTCATCTAAATCATTTTGATTTAACTCACCGTCAGGCAAGTCTTCAGCTTCGGTTGATTCGTCATCACTCCCTAAGCCTGAAAGTAAATCATCTAAATCACCTTGACCTAACTCTCCGCCTTCTAAAGCTTCACCATCACTATCACTATCATCATCGAGTAAAATATCTTCAAGATCATCTAAGGCATCATCATCGTCGTCATCTAAATGAATTACATCATCGTCAAGCAACTTTTCCCCATCGTCTTCTAATAAGTCAACCGATAAGTCATCATCCAGTAATTGATCATCAAGCGATAAACTATCATCTAAATCTAAGCCTAAATCATCATCGAGTGATAATTCATCTTCAATATCAAGCTCATCATCAAGGGATAATTCATCGTCTAGATCTAAATCGCCAACAAGTGACAGTTCATCGTCAGTCGTTTCTTTTTTATTTTCAGGTGCTTCTTTCGGTGCTTTTTCTTTATCTAACTCATTAAAAAAAACTTCATCGGATGCTTTTTGACGACGCTTAAAAAGAAAAGCCAATAAACCCAGCAATAACATCGCCGGCACTGTGCCCATTAATAATAGGAACCAGATACTTGAAGTAAAATCTTCTTCGGCGAGCTCAGCTTGCTGCTTTTCAAGTAGTAGTTGCTGCTCTCTAGCCTCAGCTTTAGCAAGTAATGCTTGTTGCAATTGGATCATATCGTCCATTTGCAACTTAATTTCTTTACTTTTGGCAACCTCGTTTTGCATGACAACAAGTTTGTCGTTGAAAGTAGTTAAACGCTGACGTAACGCTTCATTTTCTTTGAGAATAGCTTGTAAACCATCTATAGAATCTAAGACATCATTTTGAATGGTGGCTAAGCGCTTTTGTTGTTCACTATCAATTTGTTGTAGCTGATCATTAATCTCAACTTTAACAGTATCTAGATCTTCTTTTTTAACACTCGGGGCCACAACAACTGGCTCTTTAGCTACTTTAGGCTGTTTTTTAGCCCATGATTTTTCATCTGACTCAACTTTTGCGCGTGCTTGTTCTGTATTTACGGCCATCATGCGATCGAATGATGGTATTTTTAAATATTGTCCTTCAACTAAATGGTTAATATTGCTGTCGACAAAAGCTTTCGGGTTAGCTTGATGGAGTGCTTCCATCACTTGATAAACACTTAAACGATTATCAGGTCTAATCGTTAAAGCGATGTTCCATAAGGTATCTCGTGAGTTAATTGGTCCGTAACGATCATAAGGAAAAACATCACTGCTTTTAGGTCCACGCATACGAATGCCACGATCGTCTTCGGCATTAACAGGAAAGTGCATTGAAAGTATGCCAAAAATGACTACCTGCCATAGGCACAGGCGCAATAATTTTTGCATTAAGATATCCTAATTTTTATTATAATTACGTTACATTCCACTGCATTTGTCAAAAAAATGCCGTTTTGAATAACCCTTTACGTAAATAATCGCTGAATTAGCTTGGTTAATTTGCTTATGCTAAATAAGCAAAAATTGTTCCAACAGGCATTATAGGCAGCTAACTCGCAAAATGTTCATAAATAATACCAAATTCAATGAAGATGTCTCGTGTTATTCGCCTCTGAATGATTTTTAACTGAATAAAATCAGTATGATTTATCTCAACACTCTTTCATCACTACTTTACATTAAGTGAACTGATGATACCAAGTTAGGTTATTTAGCATTAAACTCTACGGGTATAAACCATTACACCAGAATAACAGGCATAAAAAAACTCGTTGTTAGCCATATTATCTATAGTTAACGACGAGTTTTAGCTTTTCTTTAATCGGCTAATATAAAATAAATTAACTTAAATGATCTTTTACTAATAGCTCTGCGATTTGCACACTGTTAGTTGCTGCGCCTTTACGTACGTTATCAGCAACAATCCACATATTAATGCCACAGTTATGGCTAATATCTTCACGAATACGACCAACAAAAGTTTCATCTTTGCCGCTTGCATTACCAATTTGTGTTGGGAAGTCTTCATCGTTACGACAAACAACAATACCAGGTGCTTGCGCTAGTAAATCTTTAACTTCTTCAGCTGAAATTGGTGAGTTAGTTTCAATGTGTAACGCTTCACCGTGACCAAAGAATACAGGTACTCTTACTGCAGTAGGATTTACCAGTACGTTTTCGTCATTCAAAATTTTCTTCGTTTCCCACACCATTTTCATTTCTTCTTTGGTGTAGCCATTTTCTAAAAACACATCAATTTGTGGAATAACATTAAATGCGATTTGACGAGAAAAGTTTTTACTTTCAACTGGCTTACCACAAAGTAAGTCAGATGTTTGCTTAGCTAATTCGTCGATACACTCTTTACCGCCACCAGATACTGACTGGTATGTGCTTACATTAACGCGGCTAATACCTACGGCATCATAAATTGGCTTTAATGCAACCATCATTTGAATAGTTGAACAATTAGGGTTAGCAATAATGTTGCGATTACGGTATTCAGCAAGTGCTTCTGGGTTAACTTCTGGCACAACTAATGGAATATCAGCTTCGTAGCGAAATTCAGAGGTATTATCAATAACAATACAACCCGCTTCGCCAGCAATAGGTGCAAACTTAGCAGACGTTGAGCCGCCAGCAGAGAAAAAGCCAATTTGCGCTAAACTAAAATCAAAATGATCTGCATCTAGCACTTCAATACTTTCACCATTAAATTCAATAAATTCACCGGCTGAGCGAGCGCTTGCTAATGGGTACAGTTTATTAATAGGAAAGTCGCGTTGCTCTAAAATTTCCATAATAGTTTTGCCAACTAGCCCTGTTGCGCCAAGTATGCATACATCAAATTTTTGTGCCATGATCCTCTCTCTTTTAGTTGGACATTTTATTAAAGCCTAAATGATGTGGCACATCACTATAAGCATTAGGTGATGAAGATACCGTTACTGCGGAAAATTCTCGACGAACGGGGTAGCTCTTTCTGATACTATCAAAACCTTCAACGGATAATTGTTGACGAAATATTGCATCGTCTCGCCTTACATCGTAAACCATTTTTACCAGCTGGTTTAGTAATATTTGACTAAAATCTTGCTTTAATTCAACAAAAGTAATACTTGCGCTCGGTAAAAAGTCCGTTAGCTTATGTGTCACTTTTAAATTAAGGTGCTGACATAATGCCTGATAGAGCATTTCACTGCCACGAGCTTTTCCTTCTAAGCTATAACCAGCAATGTGTGCCGTTGCTAATTCGGTATAAGGAATTAAAGGCTCAAGCACCTTTGGCTCCCCCTCCCAAACATCAAGCACCAGTTTTAACCCATGCCCTAATTGCTTTAAAGCCAGTAACGCTTGATTATCAATAACATCACCACGACATGCACTAATTAATATTTGCTCATCACGTAAATTAGCTAAGTTTTCACTATTGAGTAAATGATACGTTGGGTGATCACCCGTAGTAACTTTCGGCACGTGCAGTGAAATAACATCGCAGTCTAATACTTCTGTTAACGAAGAGAATTCACGTAAGTCTTGAGGTTTTTGCTCAAGTAACGGATCGCAAATTTTATAACGAATACCTAAAGCCGCTAACTTTTCACTTAAACGTGTTCCAGTATTGCCGCCACCAACAATCCCAACCGTTAATGAGCTTAAATCCAGTAAATAACGCTCACTAAGTACAACCAAGCTACTTAATACATACTCAGCTACTGAAACCGCATTACAACCAGGCGCTGAATGAAAGTTAATATCACGACCTGCTAAATAGGGTAAATCAATGTGGTCGGTACCAATAGTAGCACTACCAACAAACGATAACTTGTTGTTGTTCGCTAGTAATTGCGCATTAACTTGAGTGATAGAGCGTACTAATAATACATCAGCATCTGCCACCTGCTCTGCTGTAATTTCTCTGCCAGAAAAAGGGACTAACTCACCAAAACCAGAAAAAAACTCGTGAGCAAAAGGCATATTTTCATCAAAATAGATTTTCATTATAAATAACGCTTACCAAGGAAATCAGGAAATGTATTTCTATTATACGGTGATAGCTTTATAACAACTAGTAGGCTAGCTTTATCTTTAACAAAACAAGTCGTAATTTTTTGCACAAAAAAGCCCGATAGAAAGTGTTTCTATCGGGCTTTTAACTGCGGCTTAATTATAATAATTAACCGTTAAATTTTTTCATTACTAAAGTAGCGTTAGTGCCACCAAAGCCAAAGCTATTTGACATGATCAAGTTAAGCTCTGCGTCACGTTTTTCAGTAACAATATCTAAGCCTTGCGCTTGTTCATCTAAGTTATCAACATTAATTGATGGCGCAACAAAGTTGTTTTCCATCATTAATAAAGAGTAAATTGCTTCATGAACACCCGCAGCACCTAATGCATGACCTGTCATGGCTTTAGTTGCACTAATGGCTGGAGAGTCGGCACCAAATAACTCTTGAATAGCACCAAGCTCTTTCACATCACCTACTGGTGTCGAGGTACCATGGGTATTTAAGTAGTCTACTTTACCTTCAACGCCTTGCATTGCTTGTTGCATACAACGTACTGCACCTTCACCACTTGGAGCAACCATATCATAGCCGTCAGACGTAGCACCGTAACCTACTAATTCAGCATAAATATGTGCGCCACGAGCTAATGCATGCTCTAGCTCTTCAACCACAACCATACCGCCACCGCCAGAAATAACAAAACCGTCACGGTCTGCATCATAAGTACGTGAAGCTAACTCTGGTGTATCATTACGACCCGCTGATAGTGCGCCCATACCGTCAAACATCATCGCTAATGACCAATGAACTTCTTCACCACCGCCAGCAAAAACAACATCTTGCTTACCTAGTTGAATAAGCTCCATTGCATTACCAATACAGTGAGCACTGGTTGCACAAGCTGAGCTAATAGAATAGTTAACACCTTTAATTTTAAACGGGGTCGCTAAACAAGCTGATACGGTACTACCCATCGTTTTAGGTACAGCATAAGGGCCAACACGGCGAATACCACGATTACGTAAAGTATCGGTAGACTCAACAATATTTGCAGATGAAGCACCGCCACTACCAGCAACAATACCGGTGCGAACATTAGATACTTGCTCTTCAGTTAATTTAGCGTCTTTGATTGCCTGGTCCATCGCGATATACGCATAACCTGCAGCATCTCCCATAAAGCGAATAGCTTTACGGTCAATATGATCTTTTGTTTCAAGTGCAGGCTTGCCCCAAACATGGCTTTTTAGCCCTTGTTCAGCAAAGCTTTCTGAATGAGTAATACCTGACTTACCCGCTTTTAATGAAGCTAGCACTTCTTCTGCATTGTTACCAATACTTGATACAATACCTAAACCTGTAATTACGACACGTTTCATTTAATTAACCATCTTTAATTATAAAATCTTCGCCATTATACTGATAATAGCGGCCAAACTGGTATTACCTATCAAAGCTAATCTATTTCAACTCCAGAACCAGCGTACACTTGTACACTATAATATGTCATTATGCTCTAGATAGCTACGCTATTTTAGTTAATGCCAGCAAGCAGAAGTAAAATAACACTGATCCTTATCAAGTTTTCACGTAAAATGTCATTCAGATAACTAGTTGTATTACGGAAATTTGTATCGAAAATGTCATCACCTAATCAGCATCCAAATAAAAAACCAGCCAAAGCAACCTCTTTGGATAAAGAGCCTATTAACAATAGTGATGATCATTTACATTATCGCCCAGATGGTAGTCCTTATTCACAACGTTTTAATGACATTTATTTTGATACCCAAAGTGGCTATCAACAAAGTAAAGAAATTTTTATTGATGGTAATAATATTACCGAGCGATTATTACAAGCAAGTGACACCGTCACTATAGCTGAAACAGGTTTTGGGACAGGATTGAACTTTATTTTAACCCTGCAAGCTTATGAGAGAGCACAAAAATCAACCGAAAAAAAACTCCCTCCACTACACTTTATTAGTGTTGAAAAATACCCGTTATCAAAAGCACAACTAGTAAAGTCTTTAGCAATACTGCCGCAACTAGCCAATTATAGCGATCTACTAATAGCATTATATCCTCAAGGTGATCCCGATAACTTCCCCAACAATTTATCAATAGCGTTACCTGAGAGTTTTCTCGATAATAATATCAAGCTAACCTTACTATTTGATGATGCCACTGCAGCATTGACGGCATTCGAACCACATATAAACCATAGCCGCGGTAAACAAAAAGGTTTGATTGATATTTGGTATTTAGATGGCTTTTCGCCAGCAAAAAATCCTGAGATGTGGGGCAGTGAACTATTTAATCAAATTGCTCGTTTATCAAAAGCGCAAGCAAGCCTAACCACTTTTACCGTAGCAGGCTTTGTTAAACGAGAGCTACAACGTATTGGCTACCGCACTGAAAAATTAATATTAAATGGCAAAAAGGCTGATGCACAGCGGGCTATATTTCAACAAAACCCAATAACTCGCAAAGGTTATCAGCTCAGACCGACCATCACCAAGCCTCAACATGTCAGTATTATTGGTGGGGGTATTGCGTCAGCATGTTTAAGTTACGCCTTAACCAAACAAGGCGTTAAGGTTACACTTTACTGTAAAGATATGAGTGTTGCTCAAGGCGCTTCAAGTAACGCCATTGGCGCTCTTTATCCACTGTTTCATCAACAAAGTGACGACATTAGTTTATTTTATCAGCATGCTTTTTTACACGCAAAAAACCTTTATCAAGACTTATTAAAGCAAGGTTTTCATTTTGCTCACGACTGGTGCGGTATTTTAGAAGTGTCTTATAAAGACAGCCTAGTTAAACGCCAACAAGCCTTCGAAGAAATTAATGCCTGGCCAGCCTCTCTTATTCATGGTGTTAATGCGCATCAAGCAAGTGAGCATGCTGGCATAAAATTAGATCATGGTGGTTTATTTATGCCACATGCTGGCTGGATTTCACCACCAGAGCTTGTGAAACAACTTTTTAATGCTGCCGAAAAAACCAACCGTTTACGCATTAAGTGCCAAACAAAAATCAATAAATTAGTTCAAAATTCTCATAATAAAAGTTGGCGTTTAATTAGCGATAAAGAGAACTTTGACGCCAGCGTAGTGGTTCTTTGTGGTGGTGCTGAAAATATTAATATAGAGCAGCTGAGCTCTTTACCGTTAAGTGCAACGCGTGGTCAAGTTACTAGCATGAAAACCAACTCGGTTATTGGCCCATTAAAAACGGTTATTTGTCATAAGGGCTACCTAACACCCGCACATAATAATCAGCACTGTATTGGCGCAACGTTTCAAAAAAACAACACATCAGATACCCCAACAAGCGAAGATGACCGATACAATATAACAATGCTTAAAAAATGTTTACCTGAGCTAACCCAAGCCATTAATTGGCAAAGTGAAGATATTAGTATGAGTAAAGCGCGTTTGCGCTGCATGTCACAAGATCACCTACCTTTAGTTGGTGCCATGCCTAACATCAGTGAGCATATAACTCAGTATCCGCACTTAGCTAAAGACAAGAACTGGCCTTACCAAGCGCCAGCTCCCTGTATTGATAACCTTTATCTAATGACAGGTTTTGGAGCGCGTGGTTTATGCTCTGCCCCATTGGCAGCCGAAATCTTAACCGCAGATATTTGTAATACCCCCTTTCCTGTCAACACTGAAATGCTATTTAACTTAAGCCCGAACCGTTTTATTATTAGGGATATGATTAAGCGAAAAATCTAGCTCAAGTGTACTATGCTTTATTGAGTGAATATTTTATATAGTATGTACAAAGCAATAATAATTATCGTTAATTTGAGGTTTACGAGCTTTATGGTGATTACCAACTCAACACATTCTTTTATAGAGCATCTCTTGAAAACGTTACGAGTATTTGTATTAATGACATTAGTGTCACTAATCATGACTCACTATGTAATGGCTCAAGATGGAATACAAAAGAGCGTCAATGTAGTTATGGTAAACCCATCAATTAAAGCCGATCCTTTCTGGCATAAAACCGAAATCATTACACAGCAAGCAGCTAAAGCTCTAAACATTAATCTTGATATTATTTATGGTGATGGCACAAGGTTCTTTCAATTTGAAGCTCTTAAAAGCTACTTCAAAAATATAGAACATAGCCCCGATTATATTATTCTGATTAATTATCCGGGTAATGCTAAACAAACCATGGACTTTCTTAAGCAACAAAACGTTAAAATTATAACCTTAGAGCAAACCTTATCACCCGAAGAACAAGCGCAGATTGGTTCACCTGGTGAGCTTTATAAGGGTTGGCTAGGAGAGATTTACTTTGATAATGAAAATGCCGGCTACATACTCGCGTCAAACTTACTTGAACAAGCTAAAGTCGCGAAAAAAAAACCTCTTGTTGCAGGCATTAGCGGTCACTTTGGCTCTGAATCAACACTACGCAATAATGGACTTCTTGCTGCGATTAAAGAGCACAATGCTGAATTAACTCAAATTGTGCATGCAGGATGGTCCGCAGAAGATGCTTACCATAAAACACTTAAACTATTACAGCGTTACCCTAATATCAATGTTATTTGGTCTGCTTCAGATCATATGGCTTTAGGTGTAATAAAAGCCATAGAAGAGTTAGGTTTAGAAGCAGGTAAAGATATTTTAATTGGCGGTTTTGACTGGATGAGTAACGCCATTGAGAGTATTAATCAAAAAAAATTATCGGCAAGTGTTGGTGGACACTTTTTAATGGGCGCTATTGCGATTATTGCGATTTACGATGTAAAAAATGGTATACCACACCACCCCTTAGCCAATTCTACTCATAACAGTTTTAACCTTGCATTAATAAATAGCGGTAACGTAAATAAGTATTATGATTTACTTGTTCTGGATGATTTAAAACATATCGATTTTAAAAAGCTAGCAAGCCTTTACTCAAGAGAGGGAGCCGTTAATACTTTTAATTTATTAGAAATGTTAGAAGCTTCCTCAACAATTAATATCCAAGGCTCCCTTAAAAAGAAAAGTAAATAAGGCTTAAAGCTTAACAAAAAAGCCCTGTAATGCTAGCCAAAAGTTATTCACTATCACACCATCTTGCGGGCTTAATTCTGACTTAGCTGCTTTTAATTTTAGTGTAACTTCACCAACCAAATCCGTGGTAATTACTTGCTGCTCATCGCCAAAACTTGTGGCAACTAAAGCAATAAAACCACGTAAATAACCACTGGCAAAGAGTATGTCAGCATCGACATCCTGATCAAATAACCCATCAAAATAGGCGTAAATATCTGCAACAGTTGCTATCTCTTTTGAGCTTACTGGTGCATTGGTTAAGTCAGAACTTATGGTTGTTGTCATCTTTTCACAGTTTCCATTAAATGAGTTATCTTTAAATAATTTTTAGTTATGTCTTTAAAATACTTATTGTGGCGTAGCAACCTGATAAAGCACTTGGTCTTTATAGCCTGTGGTAACTGGCATAAACCCTGATAATATTTGATCTAAGCCATTATCACCGGTATCACTAATAAGCGGCCTATTGGCAAGCTCGGCTAATTTAGTTTTAGTGGCAATAATAACTATATTATTTTTACCGCCCTCTTGAGCGATAATAGCACGAAGTACGCGAGGACTTAGCTGTTGGTTACCGCGACCAAATATATGCCCTTGTCCACCAATTAAAGTAATAACTAATTTAGTTACCCCTGAGTGTTGCTCAATACTCTCTATTATTTCAGTTTCCGTCGCATCACTACATAGCAGCGCTTGTTGATAAACAATATCAACCCCAAGCAAAGTATTCTCTAAGCCTAGCTCTGCCATTAAAAATGCGGTTGTTGAGCCTGAGCCAATAATAAATTGAGTTTCATCATATTCAGCCATTTCCTCAATCACATTCGCAGCAATATCTTGCAGCACTAACTCGTCACTTTCTTTACCGCCTGACTTAACGGCTTGCACATAACGTAACTCACTAGGAATTTGCATTTCACTATAGCGTTTTGCTTTAACAATACCGTCACGAAATAAACTTTCATCTATATCCATAACATCGCCAGTAGTTAGCGTTACCAACTCTTTAGTTACCATCAATTCAATTACTCGCCCTGCAGCTTTTGGGGTTATTGCATACACCCCCGAATGTATTTTACAACCTGCTGGAATACCGAGTACTGGTACTTGAAAGTGCTCTTCACTTGCAACCACATTAGCAATATTACGGGCGGTACCGTCGCCCCCTGCGAATAAAATAACGTCAACTTTTTCACTGATGAGTGCACGTACAGCAAGCTCGGTATCATCACTGTGGGTTTGTACTTGTTGAGTTTGGTAAACAACATTAACGTTAAAACCAAGTTGTTGCGCACAATGCTCGCCCATTTCGCCTGATGCTGTATAAATAGATAACTGCTCTTTGTAAGGCTGTAACACTTCAAGTGCCAGTGCTGCACGCTCATTGGCCTTTGGTTTAGCACCTAACGCTAATGCATGCATCGCCATACCATCACTTCCCTTTAAGGCAACACTACCACCAATACCTGCAATAGGATTAATAATAAAACCAAGCTTAAATGATGACATAGTTATTTTCCGTTTAGTGTTCTGTGTTAGTTAAGGTAGCTTTCAAACGCAATTTATTTGTTACGCGATTTGCGTAACGCTAATTAGTCTAAAGCTATTCATACTCAATTTCATGGCAAGTGCTATCAACTTGAAATAGCTCAACCGTTAATGGCAAAGTGCTATGATAGAATGTTGATAAAACTTCAATAAATTGCTGAGCCCGCTTTGGAAAGCCGTGTTCAACAAAGTGACATACTTGTTGGTGCACTCGTAGTTTAAAGCGCTCGGTATCAGCTTGAAAGCCACTCAAGTTGTCAGCCGAGACATGAAACTTTCGCTTAGCCGCAACATTAAACGCCCACTCTATCGCTTGTGGAATAACCTCGGCTTGCTCAAACTTTGCCTGTTGTTGCTCATTTCTGCCATCAGGCACATACCAATAACCGTAATCTTCTAATAAGCGCCTTTTAGCACCGGCATGGCACCAATGCGCTATTTCATGAAAAGCACTTGCATAATAGCCTCGAGCAAACACAATTTGATGGTAGCTACACTCTTTACTTGCTGGTAAGTAAATAGGCTCATCTGCGCCCTTAATTAAGCGCGTATTGTGTGTATTACTGAAGGTTTTATCGAAAAGCTGAATTAAATCTTGGTAGTGATGTGCCATAACGCTAGAAACATAAAAATTATCGTACTATTGTAACTAAAAATGGCGCTTGATACAGCGCCATTATTATAAAAGTTACTTCTCGTCACTTAACTTAAACGTCATCTTCAATATTATCTTTGCCTTGAGTACGCTCTATACTGTCAAGTTTGTGATGAATTGCCGACTTAATTAGCATATAACCACTAATTGGAGCCGTTAATAAAAGAAATATCGAAATCAGTATTTCTTTTACGCTAAGCCCTGATTGAGCGGTACTAAAAAAAACCATGGCTGCGGTTAATAATGAAGCCATGCCTAAGGTAGTTGCTTTAGTAGGACCATGAAGGCGCATAAAAAAATCAGGCATTTTTACTAAACCAATAGAGCCAACCAGTACAAAAGAGCCACCTATTAATAATAATATCGAAATTATCCATTCTGTCATGATTTTTGCCCTATTCTATAATATCGCCACGTAGCAAGTATTTACATACTGCAACCGTGCTAACAAAACCTAACATAGCAATAAGCAATGCCGCTTCAAAATAAAGCCCTGTGCCCATGCTCATTCCATATAAAATAATTAATGCGATACTATTAATGTACATAGTATCAAGTGCAAGTATTCTATCGGGTACCGAAGGACCAATTAATAATCGCCACAAGTTTAATAATAACGATAAGCCGATCATGGCAAAAACGATTAAAATGACGGTATCTAGCATTGGAATATCTCCTTAAGAGGCGCTTCGTAGCGCTGCTTAATTGTATCAATTAGCGCTTGTTCATCTTTAAGGTTTAAGACATGTATTAGTAAGAACCTTTGCTCTGGTTTTTTTCCTTCCGTAAAACATTCTCGCCAAGGGTAAACTTCAGCGCTTACTGTACCTGGAGTTAATGACACTGTACTCGCTAAAATGGTAATAGGCATACTGTGTGTTAAATCTAATGGCACTTTGACAAAGCCTGGAGTTAGCTTTTTATTAGGCCCTAAAATTAAAATAGCCACCTGAACATTCGCGGTAATAATATCATATAGAACCAACAGTAAATGACGAAACGCCAACCAAGGCTTTATTACTAAAGGTTGCTTGGTACGAAATGGGCTTGTAATCCAAGGAATAACTAACGCTAAAATTGTTGCCAATACAAGATGCCCTGCCGACACGCTGTTATTTAACAACAACCATACAAAAAATAATAAGAGACTTAATATAGGAGTTGGGAGCCATTTAAATCGAGTATCTAGTCGCATTACTGCTCTCCTACAAGAATAACATTAATATTGCCTTCAAAGTCGTGTAATTGAGTCGCAGCATCAATCGCGTATTCACTCAATGGCCCAGCAAAAACACTCATCAGCGGCGCACCTGAAATCAGAATCAATAAAGCAACTAATTGCGCAGGATGAACCCGCTCTTGTCGAGCACTTTCAGTCGCTTTACCTTGGTGGTTCCAAAAAACCGTACTACCCGCTTTAGACACCCCAACTAATACCGCTAAACTTGCCAGTAAATAAAGTGGCCAAAACACCATGGCATATTCTGCATCTAAGGTTTCTTTTAATAACCATACTTTAGCTATAAAACCTGACAATGGCGGCATACCAATGACAGCAACACTGGCAATAATAAAACAAGCTCCTAATAACATCGGTTGAGAGACCGGAGTCCCCGCGGTAATGCGATCGGCAACTTTACCTCGTTGGCGTGCAATTAAGTCAGCCAATATAAAGAGTGCTGCGGTAACTAAAGTTGAATGAACTAAATAATAAATAGCTGCAGAGCTAGCTTCTACTGTTTGTACCGCTACTAAGGCGACTAAAGTACCTACAGACACAATCACTAAATTAGCAACTAACTTTCTTAAATCTTGGCTCGCTAAAACCCCAATAGCTCCCATCGCAATGGTTGCTAATGCTAACCACCATAACCAGTTTTGCGCCATGTGTGATAATTCACCGGCTTCATCACCAAAAATCAAGGTGTAAACACGCATCATTGAGTAAACACCTACCTTGGTCATAATAGCAAAGAGTGCTGCCACAATAGGCATGGCTGTAGCGTAGGTGTTAGGTAACCACAAATGTAACGGTAATAAAGCCCCTTTCAAGGCAAAAACTACCAATAATAATAAGCCACCAATTTTAGCAAGGTAAACATCATCACCTTGTAATAATGTTACTTTTTGGGCCATATCCGCCATATTTAATGTGCCTAGTACGCCATAAAGCACACCCAAGGCAATTAAGAAAACGGCAGAGCCAACAAGGTTCATAATAACGTATTGTAGTGCTGCCCGTGTGTTTTTCTTATCACCGCCATGCATTAACAGTGCATATGAAGCAATAAGTAATACCTCAAAAAACACAAAAAGGTTAAAGGCATCACCCGTTAAAAATGCGCCGTTCACACCTAAAATTAAAAAGTGTACTAATGGATGAAAGAAGCTGCCTTTTTCGTCATCTCCAGCGCTGGCATATAAAACACAAACCACACTCAGTAAGGTTGTTAAACAAACTAGCAACGTAGATAAAGGGTCTGCAACTAATACAATACCAAACGGGGCGCTCCAATCACCAATAGCATAAACTTGTGTACCATCAGCTTGAACTTTTAATAAAAGTGCGACTGAAAACAAAAAAGTAATAGCACTGAAAACAACAGAAGCAATTCTTCTGATACTTTTATTTTTTCCACAAGGTGGCATTAATAAAAGCACACCCGCTAACATAGGTAATAAAACAGGTAAGGATGTTAAATGCTCAATCATACTTTACCCTTAACCTTGTTATCTGGAACTTGACCATTAACATGGTCGTTACCTAAATCAGCGCGCCCTCTAATTGCTAGAATTACGACAAAAGCGGTCATTGCAAAGCCAATAACTATTGCTGTTAGTACAAAAGCTTGCGGTAATGGATCAGCATAATCTTTGCTATATCCCAATACCGCAGCACTATTAAGACTTAAGCGCCCTGAAGAAAATAAAAATAAGTTAACCGCATACGAAAGCATCGTTAAACCTAAAACCACAGGGAAAGTTCTAGAGCGTAAAATTAAAAATACACCACAAGAAACTAAAACCCCAACACAAGCTGCGTAGAGTAATTCCATTAAATATTTACCTCTTCTTTAGGCGCGTTAGCCGTTAACTTACCTAAACTTGCTAAAATCATTAATGTTGCACCAACAACCGTAATATAAACACCTAAGTCAAATACCAATGCACTCGCAAGCTCAATTTCACCAATAAATGGAATATCAAAATAGTCAAACCACGTGGTCATAAAAGATCGTCCAAAGAACCAACTACCAACCCCTGTAAATAGAGCTATAGCAATACCCGATGCTATAATTTTTCGGTAATTAATGGTTAAGCGCTCAGCAATCCAGTTTGAGCCGTGCGCGATATATTGCAAAATAAACGCAATAGCGGTCACTAAACCAGCAATAAAGCCACCACCTGGAAGGTTGTGCCCGCGTAAAAATATATAAAACGATACTAATAATGCCAGCGGTAGTAATGATTGAGAGATACTTGCTAACAAAATGGGGTAACGCTCTTTTGCCCAAGGTCTGCCTTCACTGTCACTACCAGGCATAAATAAAGGTAAGTTCACTAATAACTTAGCAATACCTAAAGCGGCAATACCCAGTACACAAATTTCACCTAAGGTATCAAAGCCACGGAAGTCGACTAAAATAACGTTAACAACGTTAGTACCACCACCACCTGTTTTAGCATTGTCCAAGAAAAAATCTGAAATAGACTCTAATGGGCGAGTAATTAATGCATAACAAGCACTCGCAACTACCACACCTAAAGCGGATGAGATCCCTAAGTCGCGTAATACACGCATTGAGCTTGACTCTCTTGGTGAGTGTTGTGGTAAGAAAAATAGTGCCAACATCAGAAGAATAATAGTTACAACTTCAACTGTTAATTGTGTTAACGCTAAATCTGGCGCAGAAAATCGAGTAAAGGCGACCGATACCATTAGGCCAACAACAGAAAGCATTAATAGTGACACTACACGCTTTCTAGACCAAATTACCGTACAAACGGCACCAATAATTAATAGCGCTGCACCAACAGCATTATGAACATCAATAGGCGTTAGTTGTTTTTTGCCAGCTAATTGACTCATTTCAAATAATGGCCAACCAGCAGCGAGTAGTACCACTAAAAACATCAACATTAAATAGCGCTGTAAAGAGCCATTCTCAATGGTACTAATTTTACGCTGACACCATTTAATCATAACGTAAATACTATTATCGAAAGCTTTTTTAGCATTCAATGGCGGTAATGAAGCCTGAAATTGATAAAGGTAACGACGTTGTGTATATATTAGTAAACCACCTGTAACCGCTATACCACTCATGAGCAATGGTAAATTAAAGCCATGCCATAACGCGACCTTAAACTCTGGCACATAGCCGCCTAGTACCGCAAAAGAAGCCGCCGTTAAAATATCATCAACGACAAAATTAGGGAATATTCCTACTAATAAACATAACGCAACTAATATTTCGATAGGTACTCGCATATAACGAGGTGGCTCGCTTGGCTGCCTTGGTAGGCCAATGGGGTCACCATTGAAGAAAACATCATGAATAAAGCGCGCTGAATAAGCCACCGCCAATGCCCCTGCAACAGTAGCAAGCACAGGGATAAGCCATGACATAGAGCCTAATAATTGTTGATGTAATGTTTCTGCAAAAAACATTTCTTTAGATAAAAAGCCATTTAACAACGGTACCCCTGCCATGGCAGCCGCAGCAACCATCGCCAAGGTTGCGGTATAAGGCATAAATCGCCACATACCGTTAAGTTTTCGCATATCACGCGTACCTGTTTCATGGTCAATAATACCTGTTGCCATAAATAAGGAGGCTTTAAAGGTCGCGTGATTAATAATATGAAAAATAGCCGCCACTGTTGCAAGCTCAGTATTCAAGCCGAATAATAACGTAATGAGGCCTAAGTGGCTGATCGTTGAATAGGCCAGCAACCCTTTTAAATCATGCTTAAATAAAGCCACATAAGCACCAACTAATAAAGTTGTTAAACCGGTAATACTCACCAGAATAAACCAAATATCAGTACCCGCTAATGCGGGATAGAAACGCGCAAGTAAAAATATCCCCGCTTTAACCATTGTAGCTGAATGTAAGTAAGCACTAACAGGTGTTGGTGCGGCCATGGCATGTGGTAACCAAAAATGGAAAGGGAATTGTGCTGACTTAGTAAACGCACCAAGTAATACCAAAATTAACGCTACTTCGTACCAGTCATGGGCTTGAATAATCTCTCGACTTGCTAAAATAACGTCTAAATTATAGCTACCAACAATGTTTCCTAATAACAGCAAACCTGCCAGCAATGCTAAACCACCGCCACCAGTGATCGTTAACGCCATTAAAGCTCCTTTGCGCGCTTCTGACTTATGCCACCAATAGCTAATTAACAAGAACGAACTAATACTGGTCAACTCCCAGAAGAACCAGAGCTGAATAACATTATTTGACATTACAATGCCTAGCATCGCTGTCATAAATAACATGAGGTAGCTATACAGTTTAGGCATAGAATCTTTGCTACTTAGGTAATAACGCGTATAAAAAATAACGAGAATACCAATCCCTAAAATCATAAAGACAAAGAGTAGCGCTAAGCCATCTAACCGAAAGGCTATATCAACCCCAAGTAAAGGGATCCACGATATAGTTTCACGAATAACATCGCCTGAAAATACTGCAGGAGCTAAGCTAATCGTAAAGCATAATGCGATGATTGGCATTAACATCGACAGCGCAGTAGATTGATTACGCGTTAATTTACCCGTCATTGAAGAAATAATACTGCCAAGTAAGGATAGCAAGGGTATCCAAAGCAAAGTCATAGAGTAAACCTTTTTTATAATGTCGTATAATTACGACTGTACACCATATTTAATGTGATGATTCATATATTTAATAGCGTAAGACACGCAATATTGGCAACGATTTTACTGTATTAGTCTTTAAGTTGTCTATAGTTTGTAATTCTAGTTTGTTCGATTTTGTACACACTTAACAATAGACGATTTTTTCCACAAAATTTTAATTATGCTAGTAGGAAAATACTCTTTTAATTATTATTGAATACCAATTAAACAAAGTAAAATTAAAGCACTATTTAGTTGTACATTTATCTTAAAAAATCTCACATAATTCGGATTTACCGAGCTTTTATGTTAAAAATTCAAATAATACCCTTATAACACTAGTCGTACTACCTATATAAAGTGTAGTATTTAGCTTAATTAAGAAGTATTCATTTACAGGTGACCAATGAAGAAGCTAGATAATATCGACTTGCAAGTATTAACTATTTTATATAACGACGCAGATATCACCAATAAAGAACTTGCGGCACAAATAGGTATTGCCCCCTCAACCTGCCTAGAGCGTGTAAAACGCTTAAAGCAAAGTAATGTAATTAAAGGCGCATTTATTGATGTTAACTTAAACAACATTGGCGGAAATATAGAAGCCATTGCAGCTATTAGGCTACAGCCCTACTCCGAAGAAATTGTAAACCAGTTTAGAGACGACCTTTTACAGTACCCTGAAATATTAAGTCTTTATCATATGGGTGGTGGTTACGACTACTATATTCATATGTCAGTGAAAGATAGTGAGCATTTACGTCAATTTGTTTTCAAAAACATTACCTCCCGAGATGAAGTCACTACTGTTGAAACATCATTAGTATTCGAACATAGTCGCAGTGGTATTTTACCTAACTTTGACGAGTAATATGATGGGTAATATACAACAGCGTTATCTTTAACTACTTTTATACTCCCTAAGTTTTAGTCAAAAAAAAATCCCGCATTATTCATACGGGATTTTTTAATGGGTAACGAATAAAGTCACCAATAATAACTTAAGTTGAATTAGCTTTTTAAGTCGTCAAAAAACTTCTTCACACCGTCAAAAAAACCGGTTTCTTTAGGGCTGTGTTTTTTACTACTTTTACCCATTTTTTCTTCTAGTTGACGTAGTAAGTCAGATTGATCACCCGATAAATTCACTGGTGTTTCAATTACAACCTTACACATTAAATCACCAGTAGATGAACTACGTACTGATTTAACACCTTTACCACGTAAACGGAACATCTTACTAGTTTGTGTTTCTTTAGGCACTTTAAGCTTAACTTTACCGCCTAAGGTCGGCACTTCAATTTCGCCACCTAATGCTGCGGTAGTAAAACTAATAGGAACCTCACAATACAAATGGTTTTCATCACGAACAAATATTTCATGATCGCGTACATTCACTTGTACATATAAGTCGCCTGCTGGTGCGCCATGCTCACCTGCTTCACCTTCACCTGATAAACGAATTCTATCACCGGTATCAACGCCCGCAGGAATTTTAACAGATAAGGTTTTCGTTTTCTCAACACGCCCTTGACCACGACATGAAGTACAAGGATCAGAAATTACCTTGCCTTGACCATTACACGTAGGACACGTTTGTTGAACCGCAAATAACCCTTGGCGCATTTGTACTTGACCATGTCCATGACAAGTTGAACAAGTTTTTGCTGATGTGCCTGGCTTAGCGCCTGAGCCATCACAAGGCTCACAAGCAACATACGTAGGTACTTTAATCTCAAGGCTTTTGCCTTTAACTGCATCTTCTAGGCTAAGTTCTACGTTATAACGTAAGTCTGAGCCTCGTTGCTGACGTTGGCGTCCACGACCACCGCCGCCACCAAAAATATCGCCAAAGATATCACCGAAGTCTTGACCAAAGCCACCGCCGCCAAAACCTCCGCCGCCACCACCATGACCACCTTGCTCGAAAGCAGCATGACCATATTGATCATAGGCCGCACGTTTTTGATCGTCATTCAGAATTTCGTAAGCTTCTTTAACTTCTTTAAACTGCTCTTCTTTAGATTTATCACCTTTAGTACGATCAGGATGAAATTGCATCGCTAAGCGCTTATAGGCTTTTTTAATATCTCTTTCCGAGGCGTCTTTGCTAACCCCTAATACTTCATAATAATCACGTTTTGACATAATGACTTCTTTTCTTTGTTCTACGCTCGCGCGAATTAATTATTTATTTACGTTACAACTTAACATTTACGCTACGTTATAACGTAAGAAGCGCCGAAAATATCGACGCTTTAAATTTTGACAACGTTAGTTTAACGTTTTCAGCGGGTTAACTATAACGCAAAGCATAAGTGTGTACACCCATGCATTGCGCTTGTCCGCCAAAGTAGTAATAACTACTTGTCGTCTTTAACTTCTTCAAACTCAGCGTCAACAACATCATCAGCTGGAGCGGCATCGCTTTCTTGAGCTGCACCTTCAGGAGCACCTTGTGCTTGTTGTTTTGCTTGAGCAATTTCCATTAATTTAGCTGACGCTTCCATTAATGCTTGAGATTTTGCATCAATAGCTTCTTTATCGTCACCTTTGATTGCTGTTTCAAGCTCTGTTAGTGCAGCTTCAATTTTTTCTTTATCTTCACTTGGTAACTCATCTCCAGCTTCTTCAACTTGCTTACGAGTAGCATGAACCATACCGTCAGCTTGGTTACGAGCTTGTACTAACTCTTCAAACTTAGCATCTTCATCAGCATTCGCTTCAGCATCACGTACCATTTGTTCTACTTCATCATCTGATAAACCAGAAGACGCTTTAATGGTAATTTTTTGCTCTTTACCCGTATTTTTATCTTTCGCAGTAACGTGAAGAATACCATCAGCATCAATATCGAATGTTACTTCAATTTGTGGTGTACCACGTGGTGCTGGATCAATACCTTCAAGGTTAAACTGACCAAGAGATTTGTTAGCTGATGCTTGCTTACGCTCACCTTGTACTACGTGTACAGTAACTGCTGATTGGTTATCATCTGCCGTTGAGAACGTTTGAGACTGTTTAGTTGGGATAGTTGTGTTTTTATCGATAACTTTAGTCATCACACCACCCATAGTTTCAATACCTAATGATAATGGCGTTACATCTAAAAGAAGTACGTCTGTAACATCACCAGAAAGTACACCTGCTTGAATCGCGGCACCTGCGGCTACGGCTTCATCAGGGTTAACATCTTTACGTGGCTCTTTACCAAAAAACTCAGTAACCGCTTTTTGTACCATAGGCATACGTGACTGACCACCAACTAAAATAACGTCGTTTACGTCACTTACTGATAAGTCTGCATCTTTAAGCGCTTGCTTAAGTGGCTCTAACGTTGCTTTAACCATATCTTCTACTAAAGACTCTAACTTAGCGCGAGTTACTTTAATGTTCATATGCTTAGGACCAGAAGCATCTGCAGTGATGTAAGGTAAGTTAACATCAGTTTGTTGTGCAGAAGAAAGTTCACATTTTGCTTTTTCTGCCGCTTCTTTCAAACGTTGCATCGCTAATGGATCAGTTGTTAAATCCATGCCTTGGTCTTTTTTGAATTCAGCTACTAAATAGTTGATTAAACGGTTATCGAAATCTTCACCACCTAAGTGAGTGTCACCGTTAGTCGCTAATACTTCAAAGGTATGCTCGCCTTCAACTTCATCAATCTCAATGATTGAAATATCGAAAGTACCACCACCTAAATCGTATACGGCAACAACTTTATCGCCTTCTTTTTTGTCCATACCGTAAGCAAGTGCTGCGGCTGTAGGCTCGTTGATAATACGTTTAACATCAAGACCAGCAATACGACCAGCATCTTTAGTTGCTTGACGTTGTGAATCGTTAAAGTAAGCAGGAACAGTAATTACCGCTTCTGATACCGTTTCACCTAAGTAGTCTTCAGCTGTTTTTTTCATTTTCGCTAAAACTTCAGCAGATACTTGTGGTGGCGCTACGTTTTTGTCACGTGCAGTAACCCATGCATCACCGTTGTCTGCTTTAACAATACCAAATGGCATAATTTTAATATCACGTTGTACTTCTTCGTCATCAAAACGACGACCAATTAAACGTTTAATTGCGAATAATGTATTTTTTGGGTTAGTTACAGATTGACGCTTAGCAGGTTGACCTACTAATGTTTCGCCATCTTCAGTGTAAGCAATAATTGAAGGAGTGGTACGGTCACCTTCTGCATTTTCAATAACACGAACTTTGTCGCCGTCTAATACAGCAACACAAGAGTTAGTTGTACCTAAGTCAATACCAATGATTTTACCCATGAGGGAAGCTCCTATCTATTACGTTTACTCTCAAAAGAGAATAATATTAATTAATCAATTGTTGAAATAGTTAATGGGGGTGGGAAAATGCTTTTCAATAGAAAATTTATAAAAATTTCATTTTATTTTAAAAATAATTTTTACGACTTACCTTGCCTCTATTATTTGTTAACCTTGCACTGGTAAGCATTATCATTTACACCCGCCATAAACAAAAAAACCAGACTGAACGTCTGGTTTTTAATACCTAATAAGGCGGTAGTAATAACTTATGCTGACTCATCAACACTCGGTGCAGCTTTAGATACCATTACCATTGCTGGGCGAATTAATCGACCATTTAGCTCGTAACCTTTTTGCATCACGGCAATAACTGTGTTTGGCGCAACACCAGGTACTTCTTGCATAGACATTGCTTGATGAAATTCAGGATTGAATGGTTGGTCTTGTGGATCAACCGCTTTAACACCAAACTTCTCTAAAGATGATGTTAAACCTTGTAGCGTTAGCTCAACACCTTCAATCACGGCTGCTTTACTATCGTCTTCTTTATCAATATTTTGTAAAGCACGTTCAAGGTTATCAACCGTAACTAACATTTCACCGGCAAATTTCTCTAATGCAAACTTGCGCGCTTTTTCTACATCTTGAGCTGCGCGGCGACGTACGTTATCGACTTCAGCTTTAGCACGAATCACAGAGTCTTTTTGATCAGAAACGGTAGATTGCGCTGCCACTAATGCTAATTCTAATTCATTAATTTTTTCTTGCTCTGCACTAAGTACTTCATGTGCATGCTCGTGTTGCTCTTCAACTTGCTCTTCTGCCTGCTGTACTATTTCATCAGCTAATTGCTCAGGGCTAAGCGTTTGTTCGTTTTTATTTGTCGTTGACTCAGTTGTCATGAAAACCTCAATTTTAAGCGTCATTTTTAACTATTGCTGTCATTATGGGGACTATGAAAAATCTTTCAAGCATCAATTATCAACAAATTATAAAAATGTGAACTTTACAATGAGATAAAATCCAGCGAAACTGCCACTATTATGGATATAAAAAGCAGACCTAACAATGGCTCAACTTTATAAAACAATTGGCCTTATTGGTAAACCAAAACATGATGGTGCCAGCGCGACTATAGTCAAGCTATACCACTATTTAACCGAAAAAAATTATCACGTTATTATTGAGCAATCAGTTGCCCAACACCTTGACCTTCACGAGGCAAAAACAGGCACCTTAACCGATATTGGCGAGCAAGCAAATCTTGCCATTGTTGTTGGTGGTGATGGTTATATGCTAGGTGCCGCACGCGTACTTTCTTGTTTTGACATTGGTGTTATTGGTGTTAACCGCGGTAATTTAGGGTTTTTAACCGATCTTTCCCCTAGCGATATTATTGCACCATTAGAAGAAATACTGGCAGGAAAATCACGCTCTGAGCAACGCTTTATTATAGAAGCAGAAGTATATCGTCACGGTAAGTTAAAAAGCTCAAATAGCGCGGTTAATGAAGCAGTACTTCATGCGGGTAAAGTAGCAAGCATGATTGAATTTGAAGTGCATATTGATGGCTCATTTATGTTTAGTCAGCGCTCTGACGGGCTAATTGTATCAACCCCTACTGGTTCAACCGCTTACTCTATGTCAGCTGGCGGCCCTATTTTAACGCCTAACTTAAATGCACTTTCACTAGTGCCAATGTTTCCGCATACCTTAACAAGTCGCCCTATTGTGGTTGATGGTAACAGTGAAATTAAGTTATTACTCTCAAACGATAACCATGACAATTTACAAGTAAGTTGCGATGGTCATGTTATTTTAGCGGTAATGCCTGGCGATGAAGTTATTATCAAAAAGAGTGAATGTAGTATTCGGCTTATTCACCCATTAAGTCATGATTACTTCAATGTATTGCGTAGTAAATTAAGCTGGGGTAATAAACTTTACTAAACCTCAACAATAACGCTTACTTTTATTAAATAGAAATAAATTCAATGTGTTAATAAAGCACGTTCAAAATATCATCAAATAATTGCAAATATTACTTGAACAAAAAACAGTTACTGTATAAATTAACAGTAACTGTTTTTTTACTTTTGGGCTAAAGCCTGAGGCAAGCTATGTTACTGCAACTTAATATACAAAATTTTGCGATTGTCCGCTCTCTTGAGATTGACTGGCAAGCAGGCATGACAACAATTACTGGGGAAACTGGCGCGGGTAAGTCTATTGCCATTGATGCATTAGGCTTATGTTTAGGTGATAGAGCCACGACTAATGTAGTTAGACCCCATTGTAAAAAAGCCGAATTAACCGCTAACTTCGACACTAAAGACAATACTATTGCACAGCAATGGTTACAAACTCACGATCTTGATTTAGAGGGAGAAAGCCACTGCATATTAAGACGCGTTATTTCAGCAGAAGGTCGCTCTAAAGCCTATATTAATGGCAGCCAAGTACCATTAGCGCAACTTAAAGAAGTTGGTCAATTATTAATTAATATACACGGTCAGCATGATCACCAACTTATTGTCAAAGCCAGCCATCAATGTCAATTACTTGATGGTTATGCCAAACACCAAGTATTACTTGATGATGTAAAACATTATGCTCAGCAATATAAAAAGTTAACGAAAGAGCTAGAATTGTTGCAACAAAACAAGCAACAACGAGAGGCTAAACAGCAGCTATTACAATACCAAGTAACTGAGCTTGATGAATTTAACCTACAAGAAAATGAATTTACTACCCTTGAGGCCGACTATAAAAGACATAGCAATGCACAAGACTTACTTGATACTACGCTAAGCACTTTACAAAGCCTGTCTGAAAATGAAAACTTTAATATTATTGATACCTTAAGACATTGTAATGACAATATAAGCGCACTCGCTCGTGTTGATAACCAACTCGAGAGTGTTGCCGCTTTACTCAATGAATCATTAATACAACTAGATGAAGCTAATGATGAGTTAAAACATTATTATCAACAAGTTGAGCTAGACCCTGAAAGTTACAATATGATTGAAGAGCGTTACTCTAGCGCTTTACAACTAGCTAAAAAACACCAATTATCACCTGATGCGCTTGTAGGTTTTCATCAAGAATTAAAACAAGAGCTCACTAATATTTCAAACGATGAGTCGCGTATAGACACCGTTATTGAAGAATTAGAAAAGGTTAAAGGCTTTTACTTTGATGCTGCATCTGCGCTTTCCCATTCAAGACAACAAGCCGCAACGAGCTTAAGTGAACTCATTAGTCATAGTATGCAAGAATTAAATATGCCCCACGGACAATTTAATATTGCAGTTAGCAACCAAAAAACGACTAAAGGCGCGAACAAAGAATTAATCAGTATTAACGGAGTTGATGAAATTAACTTTCAAGTTAGTATTAACCCTGGCCAAGCACTTGAAGCTATGCATAAAGTTGCTTCTGGCGGAGAGCTCTCGCGTATTAGCTTAGCTATGCAAGTTATTTTGGCTGACAAAGTAGTAACTCCTACCCTTATTTTTGATGAGGTTGATGTTGGTATTAGTGGTCCAACCGCAGCAATGGTTGGCAAAAAATTACAACAACTAGCAAAAAACACTCAGGTTATTTGTGTAACCCACTTACCTCAAGTTGCTTGTAAGGGCCACCAACAATTATTTGTAAGTAAATTAACTGATGGTGAACATACAGAAACAAGTGTAACGGAACTTAGTAAGCAAAGCCGTGTCCAAGAAATTGCTCGCTTGCTTGCTGGTGATAAAATATCTCAACACAGCTTAGCAAATGCCAAAGAACTATTAGCGGGCTAACAAACGTAAGCAGCACATTAAAGAGCAAATAAAGTTATTACGAGTTAATAACTTAGCGCTCACTTTAAGTAAAAAAAATGTGTTGCTTTACGACTTTTTTCTCAGTTTTTTCGTATTCGTAAGAAAATAGCTTTGAATCTAACGCTGTGCTTGGTTATCATGCCTGCTCACACTTACTAGGATAATTAAATTTCATGTTGTTCCGTATTACCGTTCTTATTGCTGCATTATCTCTTTCTGCGTGTTCTAGCTGGGTTTTTCGCTATGATATCCCGCAAGGAAACTACCTTGAACAAAAGACTATTGAAAAACTACAAGTAGGTATGACTAAAGAACAAGTTAAATTTATTTTAGGCAGCCCTGTTGTAGTCGACGCTTTTAATAACGACACATGGCATTATGTTTATAAGCTAAAGTCAGGTCGTGATAGAGACTTTGATATTCAGAAGAAATTTATTCTCAACTTTGTTGACGACAAACTAACGGCCGCTAGTGGTGACTTTGAGTTGTCGGAAAACTTTTACGTTCCTTTTAATGCCCCAGTAAATGATGCAGCAACCGTAACTGAACAGTAATAAACTTATAACTATTCATTACATAAAAAAACGGCTTTAGTAGCCGTTTTTTTATTATTGATTTAGAGAGAAAACCAAGCGTTAGTCTTTATTTTCTGCTCGTAACGGATTGACTCGCCCACCGGTGGTTTTATCAGCCCGTCCTTCTAACACTGCTTTTTCAGCTCTGCGCTTTCTCACTTCTTTAGGATCAGCAATAAGTGGGCGATAAATTTCAATACGATCTAAGTCTTGCACCTCATCTGACAATTTAACTGCCCTATTCCAAATACCAACTTTATTAACTGATAAGTCAATGTCCTTAAAAAGTGCTAACATACCTGACGCTAGAATCGCTTCTTCAACGGTCGTACCAACAGCAACATTAATCGCCATCAATTTTTGCTTATGTGCTAAACCATAAACTAATTCAACTTGTATTTCTGATGTATTATTGTCTGATGTATTGTTTAATGTGTTGTCTTCTGATATTTGACTTTCTGATTGATTAACCTCAGATCCTTGTGCCACCTCAGTGGTTTCTTCATTAGCTGTCATAATAGCTATTGCGCCCCGTAAATTTGTTTTGCTCGCTGAATAAAAACCTGCACTAAGCTGTTACTAAAGTGACTAAATACTTTACCAAAAGCTAACGACACTAATTTATTCGAGAACTCATATTCTAACTCTAAGCTTATTTTACACGCTTCATCTGAAAGTGGTGTTAAAAGCCAGTAACCTTCCAATTTTTTAAAAGGACCATCAACTAACGACAGCTTTATTTTTTCATTAGATATTAGTGTGTTTTTTGTTGTAAACCACTTACTCAACCCACCTTTAGACACCAAAAGTGCCGCAGTAACTGTGTTACTATCTTGTGCAATAACCTTACTATCATCACAGTCAGGAAGAAACGAAGGGTAAGCATGAATATCATTAATTAGTTCATACATCTGATCAACATTGTGCATCACTAACGCACTACGACTTATGGTTGGCATTACATCTCCGAATTTAGCCCCTCGCAACCCACGCATAATACCAAAAGTCAGCGATAAGCGCATTAATCTCATCATTTTTATGATAAATGATAATTTGTCATGTAAAAACTGTTGTTTATGCGTATAATCACCGCCGTTTGCTAGTCATTTTGGCAAAAATATAGAAACTCTAATGGCAAAAATATAATGGCAAAAAAGAAATCGAAATCATCAAACAGTAATACTATCGCTTTAAATAAAAAAGCGAGACATAACTACACCTTATCAGATAAATTTGAAGGCGGTATGAGTCTGCAGGGCTGGGAAATTAAAAGTATTCGCTCTGGCAAGGTTAACATCTCAGACTGTTATGTTCACATTCAAGGTCGTGAAGCATTTTTAGTGGGTGCGGAAATTAGCCCACTTATTTCATCTTCAACACACGTTGTTTGTGATCCAGTAAGACCCCGTAAATTATTACTTAACCGCCGCGAGCTTGATAAACTTATTGGCGCAGTAGAGCGTAATGGTTACTCACTTATTGCCACTGCAATGTATTGGAAAAAGTGCTGGGTTAAGCTTGAGTTTTATCTTGGTAAAGGTAAAAAAGACCACGATAAACGTGCTGACATTAAAGACCGTGAATGGAAAGTTGAACAAGGTCGAATGATGAAAAACAAACAAGATTAAATAAACTTATTATTTAGCTTGGCGTTTATAACCTAATAGCAGTATAATCAACGTATTGATAACTGATGATTACTTAGTAGATGTGTACTCACAACCACTAGAGTAAAAAATATCAATATTGTAAAACTTTGGGGCTGATTCAGGATTCGACAAGATTCACGAAACCCAAGGTGCATGCCCAGGGGCGGTTGGCCTGGTAAAAAGCCGCAAAACTATAATTGCAAACGACGAAACGTTCGCACTAGCCGCTTAGGCTAGCCATCACCTTGAAATCTCACCTATTGGTTAGAGGATTGATGGTCACCCCAAATAGGTTAGCGAGGGAAGCTTGCTTGAGGCTGAACCGCGAAATAGTATCGAGCTCACCATGACGAAGCCTGTCGATTGGCGTCTAATTGGTTAAATAAATAATCGACTAAGCATGTAGTACCGAGGATGTAGGTTTTTTGGACGCGGGTTCAAATCCCGCCAGCTCCACCAAACTATAAATTAAAGACGCTTTTTAGCGTCTTTTTTTTCGCCTAAAATAAAGCAATTAAAAGTTTTAAGACCTGTAGCGTTAATAATAATTTTCAGTATTCATATTTTAAGTAACTTTGAAAACAATTACCCTCTGAAAAGTAACAACTTATACCTTTTTGTTTTATATAGAACTTACTAATAATCCTCAGTAATACCCTCCCCTAATTATTTCATAATATTTTAAACTTTCTAAATTATTGAAAATATGGAATATTAAGCCTTTACAAATTGAATCTATGGGACGGGCATTACAGAGAAGTCACCATAATATGCTGTTAAATGTTAGCCGACTGTGTTCAAGCGCTAAGAGATTAAACATGTATCGGGAGCTACTCCGTATGCGAAAACAGAAGGATTACGCCAATTATGACTGAAAGTCTTTCTAGGATCCTGCTTGAGAATGGGGTAATACCTGCTTCCATCCCTAAAGTAACTCCGTTATTTCGGCAAGCTTACATTTGCTCAGGTACTGTAGTGTTATCTCCAGGACAGCATTGGAATGAGCTGATGGCGATTCGCCAGGGAATTTTCAGGCTGTACTACTTGGATTCCAGTGGTAAAGAATCCAATAAAGGTTTTTTTAGCGAAAACCAAATTCTTGCCCCAATAGCTCGTTCTGCTATCCAAGAGCCTTCATTATTTTTCGTTGAAGCGCTGACTAATGTTGAAGTCTATAGCTGTAATTATGAACAGCTAGCTACGATTCTGAACAAATCTCCTAGTGGGAGAAACTTTTACAACCGCCTGGCTGAGAACCTTCTTGAAGATAAAATTCGACGCGAGATCATGTTTCTTCAGTTAGATGCAAAAGGCCGTTATGAGCGGTTCTTCACAGATTTTCCTGACCTACACGAGCGAGTTCCACTCCACCATTTAGCCTCTTACCTCGGGATGACGGATGTAACTTTATCGCGTATTCGAAGAAAAACTGACTTATCAAATGTTAAGGAGCTAATTTAGCTCACTACCTATAATACTCCTCCATTTACAAAAGTGAGGAGTTATACTTATGAGAAATAAATTTTTTAGTAAAATATTAGTTGTTACATTAGTTATTCTATCATCGAATTTATATGCAGCAGCTGTTGAAAAATCAAAGTCGGCATTAGTAATGATTGAGTATCAAAATGAGTGGGTTGCTGATGATGGAACTCTGCGTCACCTCCTTGTTAAAGATGAAACCTCTTTTAAGTCCGCCATCGAACACTCGAAAACTCTTTTGGCTACTGCCAGAAAAGAAGGAATAACCGTAATTCATGTAACGCTAAAACCAGATACTCAGTATAGAGTTTTTGGTGATGCGGAATTTGGTATTAGAGCGGCTATACCTAATGCTAAAACATGGAAGGGTGATATGCAGTCTATTCATCGCGACTTTATGCCTACGGCAAATGAACACGTTATTACTGAAAGAACGGGCGTTTCAGGATTTGCTGGTAGTAACTTAGACAGTTTCTTACGTAATAATGGTATAGATACCATCTTTCTGGCAGGGTTTGCAACTCATGTATGCGTAGAGTCAACACTAAGGGATGCCCATGACAAAGGCTATCGTACTTTTGTAGTCACAGATGCTACAGGTGCTTTTACTCAATCACAGCAAAGCTACTTTGAAAATGAAATACTTCATCATTTTGGTCATGGCGTGAAAAGCACTCAATTTATAAAAACCTTTGATAGTAGCTTAGGAAAGGCTGTAGAGTAAACCATGCTAGCCAGCAAAAATTAGGTTAGGTTAACAAATATCTAATCAGAAAATAAGTAAGGATAAAAAAACAGTTGGCTATACTTCGTGCTCCACGAAGTATAGCCAACTGTTTTTGTCCGCTTAACCCGGCGTTATAGGTCTACAGTGCTAGCCAATATAACTCTTAGCTGAATACTGAAAGTAACCCCTTATTTCAACGTGCCCTGCCAAAAGCCAACATCAAGCCATTGATCAAACTTAAAGCCAACGTCTTTAAAGTGCCCTACTTTTTCCATCGCAAACTTTTCATGTAAACGTTCACTGGCAATATTAGGAAGCGTAATGCAGCCAATAACTGTGCGAATATCACTTTCTCGTAATTGAGCAAATAAAGCTGAATATAGCTTACTGCCAGTACCTTTCTGAGCGCAACTCTGATCTACATAAACAGTGATCTCAACGGTAAACCGATAAGCTAATCGTGCTTTCCAAGTATTGGCATAGGCATAGCCTATAACGTCGCCTTGTGCATTGTGGGCAACAAACCATGGAAACCCTGCGTTTTGTACCTGTTCAATACGTTGAGCCATATCTGCCGATGTAATGACATTGGTTTCAAAGGTTGCAACAGAGTTAAGAATATAGTGGTTATAAATATTGGTGATTGCTTGGGTATCGTGTTCACATACGGTTCGGATCATTACTCTTCTCTAATCAATTATCCTGACACAGGGGGAAAATAACAAATAGTGAACATATAATGATTTAACTCGATAAACCAGAATAAAGTTTATTTTCATTTAGGTAATAAAAAGCCAAACACGAGGTTTGGCTTATTGAGGTGTTTGAGCTTTTTACAACGAACTTGTTAACTGTCGGCAATTTTCACACGTACTCTATTTTTAGCAACACGTAAGTGGTGTATTGCTGTTAATGCAACATTTGCCTCTTTATCATTAGGCATTTCAACAAAAGCAAAACCTTTAGATAATCCTGTTTCTTTATCAAGCACTAAAGTACATTCAGTAACACGTCCATGCGCTGAAAAAAGGATACGAATTTCTTGCTCTGTTGTTGAGCGAGATAAGTTACGAACTAAAAGTTTCATAGTTAACCAGTAAGTTGTCAATAATTGCGTCAATTATCGCAACTAAAGTCTATTTAACCAAGCTATTCCGCGTTATTTATTAAAAGCAGGTAGCTAAAGCTTAGCTACCTGCTAACGATAGTTTAACTTAAGCGAGGCTTATATTTTCATTACAACACGGCCAGTAATGTCTCCGTTGATCATATCGTCAAAAATCTCATTAATATCTTCGAGTTTTTTCTCGATGGTTATTGCTTTAATTTTTCCACGAGCAGCAAAGTCTAAACATTCAATAAGATCTTTTCGGGTACCTACAATAGAGCCAACAACGCTAACGCCATTTAATACGGTATCAAAAATAGGCAATGGCATTTCTTCAGGTGGTAACCCTACCAATACACATTTTCCGCCACGACGAACAACTTTATAGCTTTGTTCAAAGCCACTCTTACTTACCGCGGTACAAATACTTGCATGTACGCCACCTGTAGCCGACAGTACCTCAGTAACAACATCTGTTGTTTTAAAATCTAAACAAACCTCAGCACCTAATTTTTTCGCTAAGTTAAGTTTATCTTCACCGGTATCAACCGCAACGACGTTAAGCCCCATTGCCACAGCATATTGAACAGCTAAGTGCCCTAAGCCACCTATTCCAAAAATAGCAACCCAATCACCCGGTTTTGCGCTAGAGACTTTAAGCGCTTTATAGGTGGTAACTCCAGCACAGAAAAGCGGCGCTGCATCGACGTAGCTAATATTGTCAGGAATTTTCACCGCATATTCACCATCGGCTCTACAGTATTCAGCATAACTACCATCAACCGAGTAGCCTGCATTTTGCTGCGATAAACATAAGTTTTCATCACCGGTTAAACAGTAATCACAGTGCCCACAGCTACTATAAAGCCATGGAATACCAACACGGTCACCTATGTTCAAATGTTTGATTTGCTCCCCTACTTCAACAATTTCACCAACGCCTTCATGTCCAGGCACTAACGGCATTTTAGGTTTAACGGGCCAATCACCATGACAAGCATGTAAATCAGTATGACAAACACCACAAGCATGAATTTTCACCAAAATATCTTTAACGCCAATAATGGGCTTTTCAATATCTTGAATGGTTAACTTACCTTTAAACTGGTTATTTACCGCTGCCTTCATCATTAACTTCCTTATATTAGTCATTGTATTAAACGCAAATTAGAGAATTTAACTACTTTTATGAGTTTAAGAACTTTTAGTCTTCATTGCTATGAGGTAGATCAACAAAGGTAGAGTTACCACTAATGTTTAATATAAAACGACTTATCATCAAGATGTTAGCCAATATACTTTTCTATATGAATATGTAACAATTACTCGAACTAGGGATTACAGTAGCCGTACTATCACGTACTGCTGTTAATTATTGTCAATTATATGGACTTTTAAAACATGAATAAAATAGTAACAATATCTTTGTCTGCACTGGTACTAGGTGGGCTTATTGCTCCTAAGTTTGTCGGTGGTCAATTAAATGATTCACTTCATGAAATTGTAAAAACGGTAAACGATGTACCCGGTTATACCATGAGTATTAAAGATATTGAGTCAAACTGGTTCTCTACCAGTGCGGTATTAGTTGTAGGAATAACCCCAGGAACCTTTACCCAGGGCTCTTATGTTGAGATGGAAGAACTTACGCTTGAAACAGAATACAGTGCGACTCACGGCCCATTTCGTTTTGGTGAGCATAGTGGTTTAGGTTGGGTTGGCTGGTCTGCAAAGGTTGACGGTGAAGCATTAAGAGAAGCGCTTGAGTGGCCATTAGAGCAAGCCTTTTATCAAATCGAGTCGAGTATGGGTTTATTCGGCGGTCATACATACGCTGATACTATAACTGCTTTTAGTGCCAAAAAATCTGATGAAGATATATCAGTAACATTTAGTGGTTATCAAGGTGAAGGTAGCTATGACGGGCAAGGCTTAGAGTACTCTGCGATTATGCGTGACTTTACCTTAGCCTCTGGTGAGGTTGATGTTACCTTGAATGATTTAACCTTAGATATGTTACTTGAAACATCAATTGAAGAAGTTTTAGCTAATGGTATTTATGACTCAAGCACTAAAATGAATTTTGCTAACATTGATGTCAATATTAAAGATGAAGCAAAAAAAGTCACTTTATCTGATCTTTACATGACTGTAGCTACGGTACTAGAGCCAAAAGAACAATTAATGGACATGAAGTTAGCTTACGGCGTTAATAACTTGGCTGTTGATGATTTTGCTGCACAAGATATTGCATTAGAGTTTGAAATGAACAACCTTAGCGGAGAGTTTATTCAAGCTTACCAGGCCGAAAGTAAGGCTATTGCTAGCGCTAATGGCGTAGCAGACCCAACAAAACTGATTGAGTTTTTAAACAACAATTTATTGCTACTGGTTAAAGCCAACCCTGAAGTAAATATTACGAGTTTGCGTGGCACCTTACCACAAGGTAAGTTTAGCAGTCACTTTAATACCAGCTTAGTTAATATTACCAGCTTACCTGCACAATTAGCTGATCCTAGTTTTTGGTTAACCCATGCGTTAGTTGACGCTAATATTAATGGTGATAAAGCAGCAATTGAGTGGATAGCAACAAACATGATGCAAATGCAACTTGCTAAAGATCCTGGCACTGCAGGTATGACAGAAGCTGAAATTACAGATCTTGCTAATCAACAAGTACCGGCAATGCTGTCAATGTTTGCTCAACAGGGTTTTTTAACCGCTACTGAAACAAACTACAACTCAACGTTAACGTTAAAAGACAAAGCACTAATCCTTAACGATAAGCCTATTCCATTACCTTTTTAAGGTACTAACGTTAAATTAGGCTAGCGTGTTTAACCTAAAATATAAAAGCCGAGTTAAGTGCTACTTAACTCGGCTTTTTTTATCGCTAATTTTTATATATAAATTACATCTACTAACAAGAAATCTTTATAAAATAGAGCGCACTAAATAATCTAAAATACGACTTTCTTCTGTTTCTTTCACCTTAAACTCAAACAGTGGGATTGGTTTGATAATTAAACCTCGTTCAATCATTTCACTGATAATAGCAAAGTCTAACAAACCTGTTTTACCTACAAGTAAGTCTTCAAGCTTGGCCGTTTTACTCAATAAAAATATATCGCGAAACCCTTTTAGGTATAAATGGTCTTTGGTAAATCCACCACCACGATATACACGTGTAGTTAAAGTGAATGCCGCTTCTTTTGCCATGCCGTGCTCATTAATAAGTGTCAGGTAAGTTTTGGTGAAATCTCCCTGCGTTACCATATAATTAACGGCCATTACTCGCAAAGCTAACATTTTTAACCGTGACAACGTTAAACTGCCTGAGCAATATTCACTAAAAATAGCTAAGCCTTCTTGCGTGTGAGTATTACCCACCAGCCCTAGTGAAAACACCTTTAATGGCTGTTTTTTAGCATTAATGGTGGTATGCATATGAATACCTAATTCATGGTACGCATAAGCATGTAGCTCGGCCTTAGTAAACGTTGCCTCTTTGTTAATTGATAACAAACTACGCTTGTTATTTACCATGGCTTTAGCCACAAGGCGACTCGACTTTTCTACTCGACATTTTAACTGCCATTCTTGTGCTATTTCAGTGAAGTAATCAACCGCATAATCAGCATCAAATTTTTCAGGCACTTCTGTTGAAATATCAGGCGCGTGTAGAATAAACTTAGCATTAGCAATATCTTGCTGGTCAGGCTTACCATAATACTTTAATGAGTTATAAAGAAAGTCTTCCGTGCCAATTGTCGTTAACAAGTCAATTTTTGCCGCTAAATTGTCAATAACATGTCGGTAGAGTTGCTGAATATCAGCATCCGCAATCTGATTTATTGGTAACTTATAAAGTTTTTCCCTAAATTCATAAGGATTAATATTTAGCTGTTTATAAGTAAACTCTGGCGTATATTGTGCGTTTTGATTAAAAAACTTTTTACGCTCACTAGCAATATTAACGGGGTTAATAAAACTTAACGTATCAACATTTTGCGATAAGTTATATAAGCTTTTATCAAGGGAAATAAGCGCTGGCGATAACGATGATGACAATATATCAGCCTTGCCAACTGACTTACGTTTACCGTAACGGCGCATAAAAAAGGCGGTTGTTTCACTTAAGGCATTTTTAAAGCTCGCTCGTAACTCTTCTAATACCAGCGAGTACAACTCACCAGTATCTTCATCCATAAACACTTTTTTCACTTCAATAGGTAATACCAACGTATTATCAAAGTGCGCATTAATATGGGTAATTAAGTAGCCATGTCCTTGATTGACTTCATCAACTGTGGCCGAACAAGCAATATTAGGTAACTCAATTTTTGCTAATTGCTTTTGAAAGTGTTTAACAATGCCGCCCCAACGCTCCATATCTATTTGTGCTGAGCCAATATCAAACGTTGGTGCTGTAGTTGCTAACTGTTTGTAGTTGTAAGCATGCACATCAAACACTATTGCATTTTTAAACTGCTTTTCAATACTAGCAACTAGCGCTTCAAGTACATTGTAAAAGGCTTGGTGCTTCGCCTGACTTTTTGCGCGTTGCTTTGCTGTGAGTGCTTTTTTCCATACTGGCTTTTTGCTTGCAATTTTATGGTTAGTTGACAGGGCTTTAGCGCGGCTTAAGTCATACTCAAAACGAGAGTCATTACCCATTAATACCACAGGAAACGACGAAATAAGCTCATCGGTATATGGGTCTTCTTCATATAACGACTCGGCTTTGGTCAATAAAAAGCTTTGCTTTAATTCAGCACGTAAGCGATGACCATTATGAACAGCCGCACAAATAACTGGCGAATATTCATCTATTTTGATAATAAAAGCGCCACCCTCAACTTCAGCTTGAAAACACTGTTGTTGTTCAATCAGCGCTATACACTCTTGCTCAGACAGCGTTAGCATTTTCAATCACCTGTCTAAATTCATTTTTACGGCTGCGTGATAACTCTTTTGCATGAACAACGCTCTCTACAAAGTCGATAACCTTTTCTTGCAAGCGCACACGGTTAAGCTTATTTATACGCATAATCCCTCCTGGGCTTAATACATTCACTTCTAACAATTTACCGCCAATGACATCAATACCGGTAAAATATAAACCATCGCGCACTAATTTAGGGCCAATGTATTTACACAGCCTTTTTTCTTGCTCTGTTAATTTATGCTTAACAACGCGTCCGCCAGCATGTACGTTAGAGCGAATATCATTATCGGCAGGAATACGTTTCATCGCACCAATAGGCTCGCCATTTAACATTAAAATGCGCACATCGCCCTCTTCTGCTCCTTGTAAAAAGTCTTGAAGAATGACGTAGTTAGTCCCTTTGCCGCTTTCATCACCGCCAATATAAAAATCAAGTAATGAGCTAAAGCTTTGACGAGCGTTTTTCTCAAGCACAATAACGCCGCGACCGCCATAGCCATCAAGCGGTTTTAAAATCATACGATCGCTGGTTGACTCTTCAAAAATTCGCTCTAAATATTCACGGTTTTTTGAGACATGCGTTGCGGGAATAAACTCGCTTTCGGTATCTTGAAATGATGCGGTATATACTTTGTTATTGGCGATACGTAAGCCATCTAAGTCATTCATAATGAAAGTATCACCACGAATAGAGTCTAAAAAGTTTAACGCTAAGGTATCTAGCGGTGGGTTAGCGCGCATAATAATGGCATCAAAGCCCGCGAGTGGTAATTGTGAGCGGCGAAACTCTGCTTTTTTATAAAAATTTGGAATGTTATCAGAAACTTTTTCATTGCGTTTGAATACATCACAAAACGCACTCGCAACACTATCGCGAATGGTTAAGTTATTCACGGTAGATAAAGCAACAGTGTGACCACGTTTAACACACTCGTGTATTAGGCGTAATGTTGAGTCGGTTTCGGGCTCAACTCTATCCCACGGATACATGATAAAACAAATTTTCATAAGTAAACTCTATTAAATGCTATTTAGCGTTTGTTGTAGCAACTCACGAAAAGTGTGAGTTTTACACGCTGAGGGTAATTTTTGGCGAGAGTACCGACAATAAACGCAAAAAGCTCTTAATAAATTTTTATCGTAACAACAAAAAAAATCAATCAGAGACAAGTTAGCTGTATAACAGCTAACTTGTCTCTCGTTTACTTTAAGTGTAGCAATTCTATTAGTCGTTCATTACGATATCAGGCTCCACCTCAACATCAGGTGTAACAACACTACCGCGACTTCTTGCCTCGCTGATCATAAAGCCATGGCGGCGTTTAATATGAGCGAGAGCATTTAAATATTTTTGCCATAAGCGCACAGGATATAAGTCAGTATGTTCTACACCTATATTAGCAATAAAGCGTTTTTCTTCTCTGTTTTCACTAAGCAAACGACCACTTAATAAACCTTCAAAGGTATCACCGTAGAGCTCAAGCTCTTCAGCTTCTCGTTTATTAAAGTAACCACTGCGTGCTATGCCGTGAGGGAAAACACTATCGCCATAAAAAGCACGTTGACCTTTTCTTATCTTTGTTTGCATAAGATGTACTCCAATTTAACGTAAATAAGCGTATTGATTGATTCATCGCGTTAAGGTTTTTCAATTCGCTAGAATGTATACCAATTAAATTACCGAATAAAACAAAAAAAAATTGTCGTAACGACAATATTTTCATACATTAAGGGCTGTAATAATTAATGTATTTATTAGATAGTATTTTATGGATATTCGCGTATTTAAAACCTTTATACAGGTTGCTAAAACAAAGCACTTTGGTCACGCTGCTGAAAACTTATATATTACTCAAGCGGCGGTAAGTGCTCGAATAAAACAGCTTGAAGAATTCTATGGTACTCAGCTTTTTATCCGTGATAAAAATAATTTACGCTTAACTCCGTCAGGTGAAACGCTACTTGCTCATGCCCATTTAATGATTGAGCAGCTTGAACAGTCAAAGCAAGCCATCACCACCGCCAAAAAACAAAAAACACAATTTACTATTGCTGCGACACCCAATGTTTGGGATGCTTTTTTTAGTTCGCGCATACAAGAAACGATTGATTTTTTCAGTGAAGTTTCATTAGGTACTGAAATATCTGTACGCGAAGTTATTCAACGTAAACTTGGTGAAAAAACTTTAGACGTAGGGCTTTTAACTGACCCGATAAAAGATGAAGACTTTACCAATACTTTAATTGGGCACTTTGAATTAGCGTTAGTAAGCACCAGTGAAAACCATCTGGATGTTATAGACCATTATATTTTAGTAGATTGGGGGCTTACCTTTTTAAAAGAGCATGCATTGCATCATAAATTGCAGCCATCTTTACGAACTTCAGCGGCAATGATCGCTTTAGAGGTTTTACTCTCGCGCGGTGGTTTTGCTTATTTACCCTTAGCGCTTGTTAGTACTTTAATTACTAATAAAACCTTATATAAAGTCGAAACGCCACTGCTAACCAAGCGCCCGATTTATATGGTGACTAAAAATCAATCATCAACAAGCCCGCAAAATGAGTTACTTAACAACTATGGAAGCTTTCTTAAAAGTAATGCTTAGATTAACTAAGTATTACTTTGCCCTAGCACTTACTCAGATAAGTCACTTGAATAAGTCACAATAGTGTTACTATAGCTGTTCGATCTTCTTACTTTATTACGCCAATAAAGGATCATGAATGTACACACAAGCTGATTTAGATAATATTACAGCACAATTACCCCTATTAAAAAAAACTGCAGAGCGAGAGTTAGCATCTATTTATGGCTTAACCGGTATGGTATATACCCCGCATAGGGATTTATATATGGAAGCCTGCCTAAAAAAAGCTGCAATAGTCAGCCAATTAAAAAAAGAAGGACTGTTAGCGCTATCTCAAGTAGAAATAATCACCGCGGCATTAGATGCGTTATACCCAAAAGTTAAAAACCGTGATGTGGTTGAGTATCAAGGTAACTATTATCAGCGTAGCTTTTCTCCTCTGAAGTTAAGTAAGTCAGGTAAGCTGGTACGAAAATGGGCAAAATACTGGCTTTTACAAGGTCCTAATGGTGAAATAGAGCCACAATGGAAAAGCGAGGTACACGACTTATGGCCGAGCTATTTTGTTATTCGCGCGGTTATGGATTAACGTAGCATAGGTTATTGCTAGGTTATAACTAGCTACAACTAACCACAATCAGCCACAACCAGCCACTTTAGAAACGACGATCTTAGCTATCTTTATATATACTTACGTTAACTTAACGAGACAACAATATGAAAAAAACACGACAACTATTATTTGCACTCGCCACAACTAGTGCTTTAACGGCCTGCTCTGATAATGAAGTAGGTGATGTTTCTTTAGGTATGTTTACCATGAAAGATATTAAATTAAATACTTTAGTTGACCCGACCGTTACCGGCGTTACTTGCCATGTAGCCAGCGTAGAAGCAAATTTAAGCTTAGCCGATCCTAGCGACAGTTCTATTTCTTGTCGTCAAACGGGCGAAATCACGCCACAAATGATTGCAGCAATAGACAAAAGCAAATCTGGCGAAGTTGTTTTTAAAAAATCAAAAAGTATATTTTTCAAAAGTATGAAAGTACGTCGTATCTTTGATGCTGATAACCAAACGCTGATGTATTTATCTTATTCAACAAAAGAAACCTCAGGCAGCTTTAAACATAGCTTATCAACAGTGCCGCTATGGGGAACAAAGGCTTATAAACCAAAAGCAGCCTTACCAAGTACTGATACTTAGTTTTTTAATTAACCCTAAGTATCTATAATCTAAGCTTGAACGGCTCTTCCATTACACTGTGCTTTTAAGGCAATATTTTGCCTACTATACTTCAGTTCAAGCAACCCCTCTCTTGGCTTTATACTTATCTCCCTGTGTTTAAGTAAATTCTTTACAACACTAAAAAACACAAATAGTAATTATTATCATTGTAATAATATTGCATAAAAAACCTTTTTATTCTTATATTTATTAAAAAAAGTGATTAAAACAGGTTTTTATGCGATTTTTACGCATTAAAAACAAAACAAAACCAATAAAAAAGTAAAAAAAGAACATAAATGTAATTTAATTACAAAAATAACTTTACACGTAAAAATAAATTAGTATAATTACTCTATTCCTTGAGCAGGAACATTTTTTAACTTGTTGATGACATAATATAGAGGTTTATATGAAGAATTTAGTAGCAGCTTTAAGCGTAGTTTTATTCACTGGCGCAGCACAAGCGTCAACGTCAAGTGTTAAGTTTGTTTCTGTTGATAACTCAATTGAAAGCCAAATTTGTGTGGTAGCGGCAAAAAGTGGTTATAACGCTGCAGTAAGCTATGCAAGCCAATCTGGTCAAAAAAACATGGTAGCAATGAAGTGTAACGGTAAGAGCATTCAACAATTTTCAAAGGCTTACCAAGCACCAAAAGCAGCAACAAAAATTGTAGTTGTGCCAGCTAACGCAAACAGTGCTTCAAAAGTGTGTGCTCAAGCAGTAGCAACAGGTATTGATTCAGTAGCAAACACAACAAACTTTGACGTTAAACAAATGCGTTGTAACGGTCAAACTATCAGCCAGTTCGTAAAACAGTATTCAACATTGTAAAAGGTTTTAAGCGCAATTTGTAATTCCCTTACATTGCTTTGGCCGCATTCTTCATAATGCGGCTTTTTTTATTTATGGGCTCTTAACCTAGTTTTATTACAGTAAAGGTAACCTCACTGCTACAAGTGAAACTAACTTACACGTAATAAAACAGCTACTGTAGATGTTTTATTACGTTGAACTTCAGATTAGTTAGTGCCATTGGTATTGCACTTTTTTATTTGAACGTTGTACTCAAAGCATCTATTAAAGCGGCATTTGTATTAACTTCAATCCCCTTGGTATTAACTTGTTCTGCTAAGCGAGCATTATCATTAGAGATATGATCGATAGTGACAATACTTTGATTTATCTGCTCAGCTACGACGCTTTGCTCTTCTGTTGCGGTAGCGATTTGTGCGGTCATATCCCCAACTAAAGTAACATTAGTAATAATATTTGTCATAACTTGCTTGATTTTTTTAGTGTCTTCTGTGCATTCCTCTGCATTAGCCTTACTTAACATCATAACTTCACTCCAGTTATTGAGTGTAGCCTGCAATGTTGAAACTGAGCTTTGTATATGAACCGCTGCGCCCTGTGTTCTACTTGCTAGTGTTCTCACTTCATCTGCGACAACAGCAAAACCTCGGCCTTGACTTCCAGCCCTAGCGGCCTCTATGGCAGCATTAAGTGCTAGTAAGTTAGTTTGATCGGCAATCCCTTGAATTTCTGACATAATAGTTGAAATTTTTGATACATCTTTAACTAAATCAATAGCATTATTGGCCGCATTTTCAACATCACTTGCTAAACGCGAAATTTTATTCTGACTGCTATCAATCACCCCAATGTTTTGTTCGCATTCTTCTTGAATATTAACAACCTGCTCATGAGTGCGCGTGGTATTCTCACTCACTTCGTTAATTGTTGCACTCATTTGGGTTATTGCTGTAGCAAATTGTGCTAAGTGAGCATTCTCTTCTTGAATACCACTAAGCATATCGCTTGATAGCTGCTCTAACTCGACTGCTAGTTCAACTAACCCTCGACCTGAGTCTTGGCTTCGCCCTAAAATGGTATTAATTCTCGCTTGATATAGCGCTAATGGATAATTGAAAATATTGGTTAGCCCTTTACCCGAATAAATAAAACGAGAAGGGCTGTCAAACTGTTGCTGAGTTTTATGCACAGCTGCAGGAAACACAATCAGCTCTTCAAAAAACAATATGAATAACATAAATAACGTTACTGATAAAATAAATACCGATGCTATAAAAGTTGTAAAATAAGCACTTACAAGCAAGGATAACAATACAATAAGCAATGCAGCAACACGCTTTAACGCAGTATTAGATTTTAAATCGCTTACTGCTTTACCTTGGTTTAGTGCGTCATAAAGTTCCTGAGCTTTATTTTTTTGATCTTGAGTCGGTTTACTTCTAACCGATTGAAAACCGATAACTTGATTATTTTCATATAGCGGGGTTACATAGGCATCGACCCAGTAGTAACCACCATCTTTACAACGATTTTTCACCATACCACGCCACGACTCACCCCGATTTAATTTATCCCATAAGTCAGCAAATGCGGCTTTTGGCATACTAGGGTGACGTACAATATTATGGTGCTGCCCTACAAGCTCTTCCAATGAGAACCCCGAAACATCACAAAATTCCTGATTAGCATACGTAAGGCGACCTTGTAAGTCGGTCGTTGAAACAAGTTGTTCTTCAGCTGAAAACGTTTTTTCATTTTCTAAGGTAGGGTGCATAAATAATTGCCTTTAGTGCGGTATATCATGCTCAATACTTGATAAGTATTAGCTATAAGAATATGTCCGAATTAAGCATGATAAGTCATAATAAATCAATGCCATTTATGTAACCAAACGTAGGGTGAGGGATTTATGGTTAAAAAGCATTCAAATCAATATGTTGGTGAATATTTATTAAGCTTTATCTACATTAAGTATTGCCATTATTGACGGTGAATCTTCGGTATAATAAATAAAAAGTTAAACTACATTCTTGAGAACGCTTGATGATATACGATTTAACTTGAATTCGGGTTATTTATACTTTGGTAAAGTAATTGTAAATTGTGCGCCGCGAAGTAACTCAGAGTTATCGATATAAATATGTCCTTGATGCCACTGCACAATACGCTTAACAATAGCTAAGCCCATGCCATAACCTTTAACCTTTTTACTATTTTCACCACGAATAAAAGGTTTAAGTATTTGCTCACGTTGCTCTGGTGCGATACCTGAGCCATCATCCGTAATAGTTAATTCAACATGAGTATTGCTTTCTTTAATAGTGACATCAATTTTTCCTTGGCAATGCTGATAAGCGTTTTGCAATAAATTAGCAACGAGGATCATTAAATACGATAAATCGCCATAAACCATAATTGGCGTTGTTGGTGGTTGGTAATGCAACCGCACGTTGTCTTGACTTTTATTACTGATACACCGAGCAACCAGTGCAGAAAAGTCTATTTGCGTTTTATCTAAAGTGAGTAGCGTTTGATCAAGGCGAGCATAGTTAAGCAAGGTTTCAACTAAGTCGACCATTTCATCAACATTGTCGCTAATACGTTGCTCGAAGCGTCGTCGCAATATCGGATCATCTTCCTCAGCAATAGTATCTATACCAAAGCGAATTCGGGCAAGTGGTGTACGTAAGTCATGAGAAACGGCGCCACTGAGCAACTTAATATCGGCAACTAAATCTTCAATACGCTGAGCCATACGGTTAAACTCTAATTCTAAATCTCGAATATAAGACACCGAACCAACATTAATACGTTGCGTTAAATCCCCTTCCCCAAAAGATTTTGCTGCTTGACGTAAATAAAATAGACGCTTTGCTAGCGGGTAAAGCCATAAAAACATTAATAACAGCACCGCTAAATAAAATAAACTGGTCAGTAATATTGATATATACGTGCTGTTTTTCGGCTCTGCCATAGGAATAGTTTTTAGCACTAGCAGCTCATTGGAGCTACTCAAGTAGAAATGCAGCGCTATATATTCATCGGTTTCCAGCAATAAAGGTTGCCCTGCTTTAAGCTCACTAAGTAATACCTCAGGTAAAGGTAACGCTTTTAAAGGTAATAAACTCAGCGTGAAGCCATTTTTCTTTGGCCACTTTTGAATAAATGTTGCTTTATCAGTTAACTGGTTAACCGTTATTGCTAAATTTTCACCTAACCGTTCAATAGTGCTAATATTATCAATTGGTTGTGTTTTATCTGAAGATGATATTGTTGTAAATGACGCTTGATATTGGTTGTAAATACTATCAAACATCCAACCTAAACCTATGGTTGCGATTAATACAACACTTAATAATGACAGTGCTAGTCTACCCATGTTATTCCTTTCAATTGCAAACTGGGGGCTGTTGACCTTTCGCGGTTAAATTTTGTTCGAGATAAAAGCGTTTTAATCGCGGCGGACAGTGTGTTGCCTAGTCATTCTAAGCAAAGACTGTTCAACAAAGAATAAAACGCTTTTAGCCGAATCCTTCGGACAGCGTTTGTTGGTCATTTTTACTACGTCATCACCTTTTTAGGTAGAATAACTACATTACAAAGGCTCTGCCTTGTATAAATACCCAACAAAAATCTGCAAAAATAATCTCGAGAGATCAACAGCCCCTAATAATATTGCAGTTGATATTATGTCGTTAGCTAAACCAAATAAAGTTAGTCTTTTCTTTACCAACCATCATTAGCAAAGAGGTAACCTTTACCCCAAATAGTTTTTATACGATAAGGCTCTGCTGGATCATCATTAAGCTTTTTGCGTAACCGTGAAATACGTAAATCAATAGAGCGATCAAAGCCATCATAGTCAAAGCCTCGTAAGTGCGTTACTAACGCTTCACGCGATACGACTTGTCCGGCACGTTGTGCAATAAACCATAAAACATCAAATTCATTCGACGATATTTTTATTAAATTACCATCATGCATTACGCTACGAGTTTGCTCATTTATAGTTAAACCACTAAAGGTTAATATTGTGCTGGTTTCTTTTTCAACTAAGGTTTCGCTAGTTTCATCAGACTGGCTATTATTGTGTTTACTGACTTCTTTACGGCGAAGAAATCCCCGTATACGCGCCAATAATACCCGTGCTCTAACGGGTTTAGTTATATAATCATCAGCACCCATTTCAAGCCCTAACACTTCGTCAATTTCTTCATCGCGAGCGGTGATCATAATAATAGGATTGGTAAAGGTATGACGAACCGCCTTACATATATCAAGCCCATCCATGCCTGGTAGCATACCGTCAAGCAAGACAATGTCAGGATTAAGTGATTCAATCAGTGAAACTGCCTCATCACCACGGTGACAAGTGGTAACCTCAAATTCACGCGCAATTAAATAATCAGCTATCCACTGTGCTAGCTCTATATCATCTTCAACCAATAATATATGTGCTGCCATACTTGTTACCATGTACTACCAATCCTATTTAACTTGAACTTGAGATATTAAACTCAAGCCCCTCTTAATGATGAAATCAGAACTCAAAATATAAAATAATATGACTTAAAACAGCCGCCACGATGTTCTCGGCTGTCCTTTCTTTTTATGCACCCAAGCCATTTTAACAACAGATGTAACTAAAGGTTGTGTGGCATTTTGCTGCTTCAAGTGAAAGGTTAAGTTAACTTTTGTATTGAATGCTTGAGTAAACTGCCCTTCGCTAGCATTGCTCCAACAGCGTAAAGAATTTTCTTGTGCTGAGCTATACAAACAATAATCACCTGGTACATCAACTTGCCATGTTAGCTCTACTGCAACGTAACAAGACTGTCCTTGCGACATTGCCACACATTGCTCAGGACTAATATTCATTAATGCTTTAATATCACTGGCATAAGTAACGAAGCTTAGTGGCACTAATAACATCATCAAAAATATATTTTTCAGCTGATATTGTACACGACGTATGAGCGCTAAACGATTAACGTTAATAACCTCAGTTGTTTTTTTAATGGGTGTCATCAAATCACTCCTAAAAAACATACGTGAGTAAAACGCCAGCGCGATAGCCGTCGTTGATATTGTCTTGGCGCATTAACGCTGAACGTTCTGATAATGCGTTATAGCCGACAAAACCGCCAAACACCCAGTCGGTTGTTAATGGGTATTCGACACCAACTTCAGCCGAGTAATTAATGCCATCACTAAACGATAAGTTATCATCTATAGTGCTGATATTGCCATAACCTGCGTAATTGTAAGGCGTTACTTCTTCTGAGCGATATTGCATACCTAGGTTGGCATAATAGTTCCAGTTTCTAAACTGCCAATTGTGACTATATGATAACGACGCTTCAATACCGTCACTACCGTCATCGTTGCGACTTACTGGCGAGTATATGGCTTGGAATTGGCTATGCTCGAAAAAACCTGTAACACGCAAACCAGCACGTTCATCTTTATTTCTTGCTTGAATGCCTTCTAAACCTTCAATGCCACGTGTTGAGTATTGATAAAATAAATCGAACGACCAATCATCGCTGTTGTAGAAATTTAGCCCCCATGCAGGCATAGAGTACATACCGTGAATGCGACGTGTGCTAATACCGGGTGACTCAATAAACATTCCTAGTAACTGAATACGGTAGCTTATAGCAACGTCAAACTCCGCGTCACTACTATCATTGTTAATTAAGGTATAGTTATCACCAACGCTGCTAATGGCACTCACATCAAACTGCATACCGTCACGTCTATTCTCAAAACGAAAATCTATATCTTCATCTTCACAGTCATAGTCATTCTTTAAGTTGGGGTTGCTTTCTAGGCCTTCTTCATTATCACTTGTCGCTTCAAGCTTATTATGGTCATCAGCCTTTGTTGATTTTTTCAAGTTCTTACAGCTAATTTTAATATCAAACTGTTCATCATCAGAGCAATCACCAAGACAAATATTAATGCTACTTTTATCGCTAGGATCAGCTTTAACGCTAATAAAGTCTTCACTAGGGTTTTCAGTACTTTCTGTATCTGCCGATTCTGCTAATTGTTTTTTTGTTTGAGTTGTTTCTTCTTTTGGCTCTTTAGTCGCTGGTTTCTTTTGTGCATTACTCTGTGCGGTGTTCTGCTCGACGCTTTGTACGGCAAACAATGGCGAGCTAAAAAAAGCACTCGTGGTGACTAGGCTAGCTGTAGCTAAGCTAACAAGAATAGTTTTGGTTGTATTTTTCATGTAATCCCTTGTGGTTTGCTTTTTGTTAACCGTAATACTATCCAAGGGCAGCAAGAATAGACGTAACACACATTAAGGGAATGTATCAATTTGTATCTGCACTGCCGATAAAAGTTACATTCTGGTATAAATTGGCTTTATATATTCTGGTGAAAGAATTGCCATTCACTTAACTGAAAAAAGTAAAAAACATTAAAAAAACTTAAAAATCAATTAAATACTGTTTTATTGTTCATATAAAACCTTTAACGGGGCAACACTTTATCAAAATAATTAAATAAAATAATCACCAACGGTTACCTGACAACACCCGTATTTCATCGCAGTGTACCTTTTGCTTAACTAAAAAACGAGAATATTGCCGCTAATTCAGGTAAACTCTGCGGTTTTTTATTCAAGCTACAATAATAAGCCGCAATTTATAGCGGCATGCGTAAGGAACAATCTATGTCATCAGAAAATCTTGGCTCCAGCACTCAGGGGCAATTAAATGAGTCAAAAAAAGAGCCTAAAAAGTCCGGCCTATTTAATCGCTTTTTAGCTGGCGTTGAATGGTTAGGTAACTTATTACCTCACCCTATCACTTTATTTGCTTGTTTTTGTTTAGCGGTTATTGCCATCAGTGGTATTGCTGGATTTTTTGAAATGAGCGTTGCCGACCCCCGTCCTATGGGGGCTCCTGGTAGAGAAGCTGATGGCATTATTGAAGTTATATCCTTATTTAATGCCGAAGGTCTACAACGTATTGTGGCGGGTCTAGTCACTAACTTTACCGGTTTTGCGCCTTTAGGTACTGTATTAGTAGCGCTATTAGGTGTTGCTGTTGCTGAGCGCTCAGGGCTTTTGTCAACCGCAATGCGTGCGTTGGTTATGGACGCCTCACCTCGTATGGTAACAGTAACCGTAGTTTTTGCTGGTATTGTTTCAAATACAGCTTCTGAGCTAGGTTATGTAGTATTAATTCCACTTGCAGCGATGATATTCCACTCACTTGGTCGCCATCCTTTAGCAGGTCTTGCAGCAGCTTTTGCTGGTGTTTCAGGTGGCTACAGCGCTAACTTATTACTGGGGACTATTGATCCTTTATTAGCCGGTATTACCACGCCTGCTGCGCAAATGATTGACCCAACTTACCAAGTAGGCCCAGAAGCCAACTATTACTTTATGTTTATTAGTACCTTCTTAATCGCAATTTTAGGTGCTGTGGTTACTGAAAAAATTGTAGAGCCACGTTTAGGAAAATATGACGTTAATGAAGCTTCTATTGATTTAGCAGAACAAAAAATTGAAAAAATATCACCATTAGAGATCAAAGCATTAAAAGCCGCGGGGATCACTTTTGCTTTAGTGTGTGGCTTATTAGCACTCACGGTTATCCCTCAATTTGGCGGTATTTTATTACACCCTGAAACAGGTGAAATGAAAGGTTCACCTTTCTTAAAAGGCATTGTCGCTTTTATTTTTATTACTTTTGCTATTCCTGGTTATGTATACGGGCGTGTTGCGGGCACGATGAAAACTGATCGTGATGTGATTAATGCTATGTCTGCCAGCATGAATACTATGGGTATGTATATTGTATTAGTCTTTTTTGCAGCGCAATTTGTTGCCTTTTTTAAGTGGACAAACTTAGGCACGGTAATGGCAGTTAAAGGCGCAACCTTTTTACAGGCGCTGGGTTTAACCGGCCCTGAGTTATTCATTCTATTCATATTAATGTGTGGCTTTATTAACTTAATGTTAGGTAGTGCATCTGCACAGTGGGCAGTAACCGCTCCTATTTTCGTTCCTATGTTAATGCTAATGGGCTATGCTCCTGAAGTAATTCAAGCCGCTTATCGAATTGGTGACTCAGTTACTAACTTAATAACCCCAATGATGAGTTACTTTGGTTTAATTCTCGCGGTCGCGGTTAAGTATAAGAAAGACTTAGGTATTGGTACGTTAATAGCAACGATGTTGCCTTATTCTATGGTGTTTTTACTCGGCTGGACTGTTTTATTCTTCGTTTGGGTATTTGTACTCGGTATGCCTGTTGGCCCTGGCGCTGAGACCTACTTTCCTGCTAAGTAATTTATAATCCAAGTTACAGCGCACAATGTATACAACAAATTGTTCGCTGTAACTTTTTAGCTCAACTCCCTACAAACATAAACCAACCAACAACACACTTATCTTAACGAGTAAATAACCCCACTGGTCGTATCTACTGTTGACTTTTTGGCTTGTTACTAGAATATGTACTTGTTTATTTCAAAATCAAGTACTTTCTGACGGCCAATCTAAATAATTATCAACTATAAAAGCGCCTTTGAATGTACTCAAAAAACCATAATATTAATAAAATAAAGGAATAATTTCATGAAAAAATCCTTAATAGCTATCGCATTAGCGACTACCTTTTTAGGCGCTTGCGGTACATCAACAACAGCTACTGACGAAAAAAAATCAGCTAAAACAGAAGTAACAGCAACAGCCGCTGAGTTAGGTAGCTTTGGTGTTGACTTAACGGCCCGTAACGAAGCAATAAAGCCAGGTGATGACTTCTTTATGTACGCTAGCGGCACATGGTACGACAACTACGTTATGCCTGCCGATAAAACCCGTTTTGGTGCTTTTACTGGTTTAGCTGAGCGCAGTGAAGAGCAAGTTAAAGAAATTATTGATGATATTGTTAGCCGTAGTGATTTAAATGCACAAGAGCAACTTATTGCGGACTTTTATAACGCTTATATGGATACAGAAACGTTAAACAAACTAGGTTTATCTCCGATTCAAAGCACGCTTGATCAAATAGCTGCCATTAAAAATACCGATGATTTAACCAAAGTATTTGGCGCGGCTTGGTTAACTAGCTCTAAATCACCCATTGGTGGTGGTATGTGGTTTAACCGTTTAGACCCAAACAAATATGAAATGTCGATGGGTGCTGGCGGTTTAGGTTTACCTGATCGTTCATATTATTTAGAAGAAAGTGAACGCTTTGTAAAAACACGTACCGCTTATGTGGCTCATATTGCACAAATGCTTGACTTAGCTGGTATTGAAAATAGCACTGCACGTGCCGAAGCTGTTTTAGCACTTGAAACTAAAATTGCTCAAGGTCACTGGCCACGTGAGAAACGTCGTAATCGCGATTTAACCTTAAACCAAATTAAACGTGCTGATTTAACCAAAGAGTACCCGGGCTTTAACTGGGATTTATACTTTGAACAAACAGGTTATAAAGTTCCACAATTAAATATCTCTCAACCTGAACCAATTAAGGCGATGATTACGTTAGTTAATCAAGAAGAGCTAAACGTTTGGCAGAATTACTTAACTTTCCACACTATTTCAGGTAATGCCGACTTACTTTCTGAAGATATTTATGCAACAAGCTTTGCATTTTACGGTAAAGAGTTAAGCGGTCAGCAAGAGCCTCGCCCTCGTTGGAAACGTGCTATTTCAGAAATGTCGGGTACTGAATCATTGGGCTTTGCTATTGGACAAGTTTATGTGGGTCGTTACTTCCCTGAAAGCTCTAAAAAACAAATGGCTGAGCTAGTTGAAAACTTACGTACAGCACTTGGCCAACGCATTGATGGCTTAGACTGGATGGGCGAAGAAACTAAAGTTAATGCACACGCCAAACTTGCCGCGTTCAACCCAAAAATTGGTTACCCAGATGTATGGCAAAAGTACGACGGTTTAACTATTTCAAAAACTGACTTAGTTAGTAATATTACTAACCTTCGTCAATTCTTTAACGCTGATAGTGTTGCTAAAGAATTACAAAAAACTGACCGTAACCGCTGGGGCATGACACCACAACGTGTAAACGCTTATTACAACAGTTCGTTTAATGAAATCGTGTTCCCTGCAGCAATATTACAACCTCCATTTTTCGATCCAAATGCTGATGCAGCAGTTAACTACGGTGCTATTGGTGCAGTAATTGGACATGAAATGGGTCACGGTTTTGATGATCAGGGTTCAAAATCTGATGCAAACGGTATTCAACGTAACTGGTGGACAGATGAAGACCGAGCGGCGTTTGATGCAAAAGCCGACCAACTTGTTGCACAGTACAATAAATACGAACCGATTCCAGATAACTTTGTTAATGGCCGTAATAGCTTAGGCGAAAATATTGGCGATGTGGGTGGTTTAGCCATGGCTTACCATGCTTATAAACTTAGCTTAAATGGTAAAGAGGCACCTGTAATTGATGGCGTAACTGGCGATCAACGCTTCTTCTTAGCATGGGCGCAAGTATGGAAAGAAAAACGTACTGAAAAGAGCATGTTAAACCAATTACGCGGCGGTACACACGCCCCAGGTCGTTTCCGTGCACAAGCACCACGTAACCACGATGCATGGTACAAAGCGTTTGATGTAAAACCAGGTGATGCTTTATATTTACCTGAAGATGAACGTGTACGTATTTGGTAGTTTTGTATAAATAACTATTTCCACAAGTAAATGATGTAATTTATTACCTTGAGATCTGGTTATTTAGCCAAATAAAAATGCCCATCAGATAACTCTGATGGGCATTTTTATGGTATTCGATTTATTTATGTAAGCCGCAGTTATCTCTTCTTCTTTCCAAGCATTGATATTTCTAAAGGGGCTCGATAATGATACTTAGTTATAGAATTACACATCTTAAAAGCATTCTTATCTGACTTAGCAAGCTTCGCAGCGCTACGAACAATCCTAATTGCAGCCCCTGAACCTGTTATTGATGAAAGTGAATTAAGTAATTTTGTTATAGTACGACTACACTTAGCCGCTTCACTAATCATTGTGGCTAATATATTCACGGTTTCTTCACTTGGGTCATTTATGCTAAGCTGACGTCCATAAAAAGCAAAAAATAACAGTCTTTGCAGCTTTAATATCATCTGATGTCATTTCTATCATTTCCTTATGATTACTTTATATTTCAATCCAACTTTATAGCGTTTAAATGCTCGGATAGTTCTGATTGCGAGGTAATATTTGTTAATATACGAATAAAGTAGTCGTTGTTAGAAGCGGTATACACATAAGCTTCAAATGTGTAATTGTTAATAGGTGTATTAAAAATTACACAATGAATTGTTACGTCTATACAGACATCAATTAAAGGCTTCACATTTTTTACTAATTGATGAGAAGAGAATGATTTTAAAAAGTTATCAACACACTGGTAATTCAAAGAGCAATGAATAAAGTCTTCAACACTGTATAACGCTTCTTCTTGCTCTAAGCTTTTTATATACTCTTCATGATCTGCTAATAACTCTCTCATTTCCCATGATTCAAATGTCATTATCGTCGTGTTATTTTTAAGTACGAAACCACCAGCGGACAAAGATATAATACGTTGCCATTGATCCACATTATTATAGGTAAACTGGTCTTGTTGTAATACCACTCCTTGAGCGGGATTAACGAAGCATAATATAGCAGCAATAAAGAGCCATTTATTTAGGTTCATTTTACTTTCCTTAGTATTAACAAAGAGTTTACTATAACGATATAGTAAATATTAGTACATATGCCTTTCTGCTCTGAGGCAATAGTTTGGAATAGCACTTTGAGTGGGTAAACCACATTCACTAATGTAAAATAGGACAAAAAAGCGTAATTAAGCGAACTATTGCAGTTGTACTCCAGTTCTGGCTAAATCACCTACTTAAAGTTATGCAATTACTTACCGAGAAAAACAGTAGGCAACATTTGACAAACTCAAAGAAGAATTACAGCACTACAAAACAAAAAAGCCAGTCGTCATGACTGGCTTTAAGGCGATAATCGCAAAACGCTTTAATAATTTATCTATTAAACCTGAGCTCAGGTTATTTAAGCAAAAACTTAATAAGAGTATTGCTCATACTCTTCCATTTCACGGCGTGAACGACGCTGCTCTTTAATGTTTTCAATTTCGCGCCATTTACGTTTACGAACAGCTTTCCCTTTGCTTTTTCGATCGTGTGCTGATAGTTCATCAAGGTTTTCACTATACATATCATCAAACTCTGCCCAGTTTTCATCATTCATATCAATACTCGCTTTTTGCATTATTTAACTATTTAAGCCCGTTTATGTACGGGTTACTTGACTATCGAAGCCAATAATTTAAGCGAATAATATGAATGTTTTTTTAACTGCTCATGACAGTTTAATGACAAAACTCAACACTATTTATTTACAGTGCTGAATCTTCAATCCCTTTAAAAATGCTGATAGTACATCATCAGGGCAATCACGGTAATGTTTGTGGTTAGCATTTCTGAAAAAAGCACTAAGCTCATATTTACCTAAACTTAACTCTGCCAATTCAAGCGTAGCAATAACGTCATCAGCTTTTAATGCCAGTGCTATTTTAACTTTATTAAAAATAGCGTTATTGTTGAGTGTTAACTCATTAGGCCGTGCAGGACCGTCTTGCTGTCCTCGTTTTTCAATAATTAAACCATTTAAAAAAGCCGCTAATTGCTCATCTGTTACAGTAACGTATGCAGAATCATTTTTTTCTATAAAAAAGTGATTCATCTCGTGTTCAGAAATATGGCAACCTGTTAGCGTACAAATCGCTTTAATTTTTGCATTATCGAAATTAAAAATAGTAGCAATGCGACGAAGAATATCATTATTTATCATTTGTATACCTAAAATTAGAGCTAACATAAAGCCCAAAAAACGTTGTATTTACGTTAACTTAGCACTGGAGAAAATAGTCTGATGCTTTACGTAAATAAAGATACTGCAAGTATAACCGACCTTGGCACATTACGTTATTAGAATATTTATAAAGAGATTGCTAAATATTTGTAATTTTTTGTAATACGGATAAAATAACCGAGACTTTAATCATTGCCACAAGGATATTCAATGAGCACTATCGACAACTCTGTTTCACAAGTTGAAGCACTATCAATGAAAGCATATGAGCTAGGGTTAACCTACGCTCCTAAGCTAGCACTCGCTATTTTTACTTTACTTATCGGTTTATGGATAATTAGTGGTGTTAGTAAGCTAGTAAAAGTATCAATGAAGAAGTCAAAAGTTGACCCTACATTAATACCCTTTATGAGCAGCTTAGTTTCTTGGTTATTAAAAGTATTATTATTTATTTCTGTTGCTTCAATGATAGGTATAGCAACTACGTCATTTATTGCTGTTTTAGGTGCCGCCGGTTTAGCCATTGGTTTAGCCTTACAAGGTAGTTTAGCTAACTTTGCTGGTGGTGTATTAGTAATGATATTCAAACCTTACAAAGTGGGTGATTTGATTGAGTCACAAGGCCATTTAGGTGTGGTAAAAGAAGTACAAATTTTTAATACTATTTTATTATCGCCTCAATCTAAACGCATTATTATTCCTAATGGCGCTGTATCTAACGGCTCTATTGTTAACTACACCGCTGAAGGTAAAATTCGTGTTGATTTAACCATTGGCGTTTCTTATGGCGCTGATATTGATCAAACTAAAGCCGTATTAATGGATGTGTTAGTAAATAACGACAAAGTAATGCAAACCCCTGCTCCATTTGTTGGCGTAACTGAAATGGCTGATAGCTCTGTTAACTTTGTAGTAAGACCTCATTGTAAACCTGAACATTACTGGGATGTATACTTTGGCGTGAACGAGGCAATGAAAAAAGCGCTTGATAAAAACGCAATTGCTATTCCGTTCCCGCAACGCGATGTACATCTTATTCAAGCGTAAGCTGTATTGTTATAGATACTTATATAACGATACTTATATAACGATACTTATGTAATTATGCTTGTATAACGAGATTAGCTTTACATACTGGTATTAGCGCTTAATACCGGTTACAAAAAAGCCGTTAGTCTTTAATGACTAACGGCTTTTTATTTATAGAGTCTGTCCTTTCTAGCGCTTATTTTTCGGTACGTAATTTAGAATTGACACAGGAACTACTTTTTTCACCGGAAACTCTGCAAATTCTTTACGTGTAATGACGTGCCCTAATCTACTTTCAATAGCACATAAGTTTCTAAAGTTATCTTTAGCCACAAAAGAAATGGCTTCACCACTTGCGCCCGCTCTACCTGTTCGGCCAATACGGTGAATATAATCATCAACCTGATCGGGTAAGTCATAGTTAACCACACGGCTTAAATCACCAATATCAATACCTCGCGCAGCAATACCCGTGGCAACTAAAAATTTAATTTTACCTGCTTTAAAATCTGCTAATACTTGCTCTCGTATCGCTTGAGTTCTACCACTGTGAATCGACTCTGCAGCAATTCCGCGTTTTTCTAACTGGCTCACCAACTTTGCAGCACCATGCTTAGTTTCAATAAAAATAAGTGCCTGCTGCCATTGCTGCTCTTTAATCAAATAACTGAGTAATGCTGACTTATTGGTTTTATCAACGGTGATCAGCCATTGTTCAATATTAGGTTTTGAGGGGCTATTTTTTGCGATGCTAATTTCAACGGGCTGATATATAGCCCGTTTGGCGAGAGCCCTAACATCCTCTGACAAGGTAGCTGAAAAGAGTAAATTTTGACGTGTTTTAGGTAGGCGCTCTAAAATTTTATTAATATCGTCAATAAACCCCATATCAAGCATTCTGTCAGCTTCATCAAGAATTAAAGTTTCAAGTTCATCAAAATGTAATGCTCGCTGATGCGCCATATCTAATAAGCGACCTGGCGTTGCCACAACCACATCAACCCCCAAAATTAAAGCTTGTTTTTGTGGCTGAGAGTCAATACCACCGTACATTGCCATAGAGCTAATCGTTAACTGCTGACCATAGCTTTTAATACTCGCCTCGACTTGTACCGCTAATTCTCGCGTTGGTACCAAAATTAATGCACGAATGCGTTTTCCGCGAATTTTATGCCCTTGACTGGCATGGGCAGCATAAAGCTTTTCAAGTAATGGCAACACAAAACTTGCTGTTTTACCGGTACCCGTTTCAGCGGCCGCTAATAAGTCTTTCCCTGAAAGTACAACCGGTATCGCTTTTTTTTGGATCGCTGTTGGCGTTTTATAACCAAGCGCTTCAACTGCTTTTAAAATAGGAGCAGACAATCCTAGTGTAGAAAATGACATTCAGTGTGTAGCCTCAAGCGTGCAATCAGCTCAAATATAGCTAATTATAATTAATGGAAAATTTTTGATGAAAGTGGAGGTCAAATAAAGTGGCTCAGTATAACAGAAAAGGTACATCTACCAATAACTATAGGCCTGATTGGCCTGTCGAAGCCAGTTTGAATTTGACTATTTAAAGGCAGCAAAAATTATTGTTAGAAATGATAGTACCGAGTGTAGCTTAGTTACGCTCACTACATACCTCCAACGAAAGTACTTCCAAAGAAAGTACTCTCTGAAGATAATGATGTTCAAAAGCACTAAGCAAAGGTAAAATAACGCGATTGTGTAAATAAGCTATATTAGCTTCTATTAACTTCCCCATATAATGAGTACTTACCTTCTATGGATCATTTTGAATTGTTAGGTGTTACCAGAACATCAACGACCGTCGAAATAAAAAAAGCCTACCGCAAGTTGGCAAACAAATACCACCCTGATAGAAATGACAGTGTTGAAGCAAAAGAAAAATTTCAATTAATTCAAAAAGCTTACGACGTTATTTCGGATCCTAAAAAGCGCTCACTTTACATTAAGAGCAACTACACTGTTATTACCGACCCAAGAGAAATATCTGATTCCTTTTGGCATAATGCCCTATTGTAGGAATTACACCATGCAAAATGAAACCACAATTCCCGACTACCTCAGTGAAGATTTTTTTCTTTATTTAGAAAACATGGAATCGTTAACTGATCCTGAAAACCCTGATCTACTAAGTAATTACTTAAAAGTACTCGCGAGTCAACTCAGCCAAGATAGCTCAATATTTACCGGCCTAATTGACCAATTAGCCATGGCAATTAATCCGAGTATTCGCATTAACTCAAAAGAGCTGGCAAAATTAGACTTAAATCAAGAGCCTAATTGGTCTGATGTTAAGCCTTTCGTGGGTGTACACGCTAATGCCAGAGCAACAATCACTGAATTAATGAATCACTCTGAGCAAGCACTAAAAACGGCCGTATTGCTAAATCACTTTTATAATAGTTATGATGCGACACCATTAGCATCATTAAAAGATGAAGACGAGAGTGAATACGACACTTATAGTGACGATTATGACGAACAATACTAATAACAAAGCTAAAGCTAAAATTAATAGTAAAAACAATACCATTTGAGGAATATCAATTGACTAAAAATGCACTAATTCTTGCTTCAGATATTATTGAAGACGCTCAACACAGCGGTAGACGCGCAGGTACCTCATTAGAAGCGATAGCTGCGGAGCAAGGCGATGAAACCATGCTTGCTGTGTTGTCTGAAATGGATATTTTAACCGTTGCTAAAATTATTCGTGAGCACGATGCCACTATTCCTTCCATTGCTACTTGGCTTATGGACGCTGAGTCAATTAAACAACTATTAAATGTTGAACCATCTTATTGGCAAAATATGGATGAAGACAGTGTATTTTGTGCGCAAACAGAAGCACACAGCTTACTATCGCAAATATTCTTATCTTATGAAGATGACGAAAAGCAACGTGAGTTACTCAAAGCCATTGTTGAAGATGATTTTGGTTTACTCTATTTATCACTACCTTTTATTGGTCATGATTTCTCTGAAATGGAATACGACGAAGAACAGCTTTCAGGCAGTATTGAAGAGCTGTTATTAAAAATAAAAAACCTTGATGAAGAAGCCTACCGTGAAGTATTAACGGTAAGCAGTAATGGTACTTTAGCTAACATTGAAGCCATTTTAAAACAAAATGCCAACAAGCAACGTGTTACCTCTGTAGAGATGGACACCGATGACATGTTTGCGCCGCTGTAGGTAAAATGCTTAGGTTAATTACTAGGTTTTACCGATAAATCAACGAATAAGGCGCTAATTGCAGGTTATTATGTATAAATTAACAACCTGCATTACTATAGGACAGTAAATGAAAATAGCAGAGTTAAGGCAAAACCCTTTTATACTTTTAGTATTGAAAGACGGTGTTACAAATGGTGATTTCTCAGCAGAGTTTATGCATAAAACTCAACAACAACTCTCTGATATGTCGCTACGTATTGCTTCAGACTACTTATCTATAATTTACGCAGACCAAATTAAAAAAGCCTGTGAAATTGTGTTAGGTATGATCAATTTAGGTTTGTTAAGCCAGTGTAACAACGACTCTGACAAAGCCATTGAAATTATTAAAAATCAAGGCATTGTCTTTTGTTTTCGTGCCGGCTGGGCAAAATACGCTGAGCTGAAAAGCATCGCCCCTGAGTATTTTAAAGAGATACCTATCAGTACTTATGCGTTGGGTGTCAATGATACCGCTGACATTATGTTAAAGCATACTACGCTGGTAAAAAATGCCTATAAAAGCATTAAGCTATTAGAAGTACATAAGCAAGTATCCGCTAAGTATAGCGCTAACACAGTAATACCTGAGCATGATGAAGACGTTTTACTCTTTGAGCTACAAAAGTTTTTAAACTCTGCGCTAGGTTTATTACTCATAAATTCTGACCGTAATGTTTTTAATAGTGACCTGTATAACCAATTAGTCACTTATTTAAGTACAACGCCGGCAGAGCAAATAGCAGCGCAATTAAGCAGCTGTACTAAAACGCTCATTAGTAGCTTACCGTTAACTGCAAAAATGTACCTTGAAGAAGTGACATTATTTGAATTTTCAGAGCTTAAAAAAGTAATCGCCTCACCTAAAACAGTCGCGATTTATTTGCCCGAAGTATTAGAGTTATCAGTGAATGTAACTAATGAATTACATGATGACTTTGATGGTGGTTATGACTTTGGTATTGATGATATTGATGACGATATTGCCTATTTAAAACCAAATTCTGAATAATTGTTAAGCTCATAACTAACATTATAAAGCTAACGCTCTGTAACATATATTTAATCTGTTACCTCAAGCGTTAGCTTTTTTTGTGCAAATAAATCAAACGTCGCTGGCTTTTATAAATAAGCCTCAAAAAACTCTGGTGCTATAAATACAACCACGTTAATAAGCATGACAACGTTATCCACATTAATATTACCAGCGGTAAACCAACGCGGACAAAGTCAGAAAACTGATAACCACCGGCATTCATAACCAAAATATTGGTTTTATAAGCCATAGGCGTTGCATAACTTAAGTTAGCGCCAAATAATACCGCTAAAATAAAAGGTTCAACGGGTACATTTAATTGTGTTGCCACTGAAATGGCAATGGGCGTACCAATAACCGCCGCGGCATTGTTTGAGACTATATTGGTTAATACCGCTAGCATTAACATTAAGGCTGATAGAATTCCCGCAGGCGGTAAATCAAAGGCTAAAGCGACAAACATTTGGGCAATATATTCTGCGCCCCCGGTTTGCATCATCGCGGAGCCTAAAGCAAGTGAAGCCACCACAATAAGAATAACCTGACTACTTAGCGCTGATGAAATATCTTCCCAGCTTAAGCACTTAGTTGCTAATAACACCACAATACCGCAAATAGAGCTGATCGCTATTGGTAAAATACCCAGTGCGGCAACCGTTACTACACCAAAGAGTACGCCAAGGGCAATTGGCGCTTTTTTCGAGTAAGGTAAATCAGCCGCGCCATCAATAATTAAAAAGCCGCGATTTTCTTTTAATTCATCAATTTGCTCTGCTTCACCCTGTACTAGTAAAACATCACCGGTGTGAATAATCATATTACCAATACTACTACGCCCTATCTCCATCGCTTTACCATCTCGGTGCAGCGCCACGACTGAAATACCATAACGCTTAGCAAATTGTACATCTCTTAATGTACGACCCACTAAACCTGATGCTTGAATTACAACTATTTCTGCCAGCATTTGTTTTTCGGCATTAAGTGGATGGTTTTCATCTACTTTATGAGCACCTGAGAACATAGTTGCCTGTATTACCGACTCAAATTCTTTCAGTTGATCAGGGTAATCTTTTACATGTAAGCGATCGCCTTCACGTAAAACAGTATCAGGAAAAGGTCTTACATTACGATAATGAGGGCTGCGTTGAATTGACTGAATTGTCATTTGATCATCAGTGAGTTTCAGTACTTCTGCCACTGTTTTACCATTTGAAATACTGTCTTCATTAATATTTAAATAAGCGCTAAATAATCGTGGTGAAGTATCAGCAAGTGACGGCGAGCGCTTAGGTAATAACTTAGGTGCAACAATCCATAAATAGGCAATAGCAACCGTCGCTGCAATCACCGCAGGTAAACTAAAATCAAACATGCCAATGCGTGGTAAGCCCATATCACTCGCAACACTAACAACCAGTAAGTTAGTCGAAGTACCAATAGTGGTTGTCATACCGCCAACTAACGTCGCGAGCCCCATAGGCAATAACATGGGTGAGGTGTCGGTTTTGGTTCTTAAGGCCACGTTTGCCAAAATAGGTAATAACAAAACGACAATCGGCGTATTGTTAACAAAGGCACTTAGCGTTCCAGCAATAATTAAAGTTATGAGTAATGAGAGTGCAGGACTAATTTTCCACAGTTTTGCTAAATTTCGTCCCACGGGCACTAAAGCGCCCGTTCGAACTAAAGCGTGACCAATAATCATTAAAGCACAAACAGTCACCAACGCCTCATGGCCAAAACCAAAAAACAGTGACGATGGCTCTAACATCTGAGCATTCACTTCAAAAGGGAATATTGTGAAAACTAAACACAGTAAAACCAGCACTGATAAAGACGACGTTTCAAGTGGAATGTCATCGCGGCGGAAAAAGTACAATGCAATAACAGTGATTAATAGCATAGCCAAAGCATGGTTATTAGGAATGTCAGGTATATTCACGGCAATCTCAATTAAAATTCAGTAAGCAATCATTTAATAAACAATAATTTAATAAACAATAATCTAATAAACAATGCTTTAATAAATAACAGTTTAGTAAAGAAGCGATTAAATAATCTATTAATGGTTAAGTTAACAGAGTAATACATTTTATTAAATGTGCTTAGTTACTTTTATTCAAACCGTATAATAACGTTACGCAAGCGAGTTAATATAGTTTTTTAGTTAGTTTTTTCGTTTAGCATGGCTTATGCTCTACCGATGTACTTTTATTAAAAGTGAGATAAAGATGAAAGCAATTGGTTACAAACAGCCTTCAGAAGTTCTTAATAACGATGCTTTAGTCGCTATTGAGCTCCCTACTCCAACCGCTTCTGGGCATGACTTATTAATTGAAGTTAGTGCTATTTCAGTTAACCCTGTTGATACCAAAGTCAGAAAGTCTGCGTTGCCGACAAATGACTTTAAAATTTTAGGTTGGGACGGTGTTGGCACCGTAAAATCTGTTGGCGAAGAGGTTAGCTTATTTAATGTAGGCGATCGCGTGTTTTATGCTGGTGACTTAACCCGAGATGGCAGTAATGCACAATATCAATTAGTAGACGAACGTATTGTGGGTCACGCGCCTAAAACCTTATCAGACGCACAAGCGGCAGCATTACCGTTAACCTCAATTACCGCATGGGAATTACTGTTTGATCGCCTTGATATTAAACAAGGTGCAGAAGAAGAAAACAAATCACTACTCATTATTGGCGCGGCCGGTGGTGTAGGCTCTATTTTAGTGCAATTAGCCAAACAACTTACCGCATTAACCGTAGTTGGCACCGCCTCAAGAGCAGAAAGTGTTAAGTGGTTAAAAGACTTAGGGGTTGATAAAGTTCTTGATCATAGTGCTTCGCTGAGCAAGCAAGTTAGTGATGAACAACTGGCTGAATTTGATTATGTGATCAGTTTAACTAATTCTGATGACTACTTAGAAGAAGTAGCGCAGATCATCAAACCGCAAGGTAAATACGCACTAATAGACGACCCTAAACACTTTGATATTTTACTTTTTAAACGTAAAAGCATTTCAATTCATTGGGAGTTAATGTTTACCCGCTCTCTGTTTCAAACCGACGATATGATAGCCCAACATCGACTTTTAAATGAAATTAGTGCATTGATTGATGAAGGTGTTTTACAAACTACCCTAGGACAACACTTAGGAAAAATAAGCCCTGAAAATATCATTAAAGCGCACCAAATTTTAGAATCGCAACAGTCGCGTGGCAAACTGGTTTTAGAAGGGTTTTAATTAAAGGCTCGTTATAAGATAAGCTAACCTGTGCTCGAGTGAGTTATGAGTTATTCTCATTTCGACTCACTCGACTCAAGATATAAATATAACTTTCGAAAAAAGCTCAGGTTAAGTTATTGCGAACTCGAGGTCGCCTTTTGTACCGACAAATTAAAAGTTTTTACATCACAATGACTAAGGGCATCACAACCTTTTAAAATAAACTGTAAACTTGATAAATCTTTTTCCTGAAAAGCCTCACTACCTAGAAAGTCATCGTCAATAGAGCAAGATAACTCATTGTTATTAATTTCACATTGAACTTCACCTGTGGCATTGGGACAAAGTGAGAAAGACGCGCTACCACATCTAAGCTCTACTACTTTATTGTTGTCAGTATGCCCTTGATCATTAACCGATAAATATAAGTCTATTTTGTAAGATGCCGAAGTCGGTGATACCCATTGAACTTCAAAACTAGTACCTTCGGTAACAGTAACCTGCTCTCCCTCATAATAGTCTTTTGCATCAAACCTGACATTTTGTATAGTAAAAAGCCCTTCATCAGCGATTAACTCACCATCACCTGAGTCGCTTCCACCACTGCTTCCGCCACAAGCGCTTAGCATCAATATACTAAGGGTTAATAAAATATGTTTCATAAATGTCCTTATGATTAGGGGGCTTATATGGACTCCATCTTTCATAATCTCTAGCCTTAACGTCAACCGTATCAAAGTTATCTTATATTATATTATAGGTATAATAAAAGCTCATTAACTAGTTCAACGCTGCCACTTATCAGCTATGACTTCTCAAGTAACGTTTATCGACCAGTATTGTTAAGCTAAGTTAATGCCCCAATAAACGCTTGATACGCTTGTTTGTCAACAATCGCTCCCTTATGTTGAATAACAAACCCCGCAGCTTGAGAGGCTAAAGCGATGGCGCCTTTAACAGAGTAACCTTGTATACGCGCGCCAAGGTAAACGCCGTTAAATGAATCCCCTGCAGAGGTAGTATCAACCACGTTTTCTATTGGCGTAATTACAAACTCAGCTACATCTCCATCAACTATCGTTAAAATAGTTTGCGCACCATTTTTTATAATGAGCTCATTAATAGCAAAAGGTTTACAGTAATCACTCACTTCTTCAATGGATGTCATACCAAACAATTGCTCGAAGTCATCAACCCCAGGCAATGATAAGTCTGATTTACTTAACGCTAACTCAAACTGTTGTTGCGCTTCTTGGGGACTACTCCATAAGCGTGGACGATAATTAGGATCAAACACTATTTGTACGCCAGCAAGTCTTAACCTGTCAATAAGTAGCCAAAATTCTGCTCTCGCCTCAGGTTTAATAACTGCTAAAGAAATACCAGAAAAGAAAAACATATCACCTTTAGCGAGGTAATTAATCGCTTCATCATCAATATGCTCCATAATTTGACGAGCAGCTGAGTTTTCTCGCCAGTACGTAAAACTACGTTCACCTTGAGCATCGAGTTGAATTGAGTATAAACCGGCAATTTTATTTGCTGATTTAAAGACTAAACTCGAGCCAATATCTTCACTCTCAAAATAGCTAATCATCGCTAAACTAAATGGGTCTGTACCTACCGCGGTAACTAAATGCGTATTAATATCTGAAAATGTTCGCTTTAAATAAACGGCGGTATTAAAAACATCGCCAGCAAATGATTGACTCATGATATTTCGCGTTTTTTCCTGCGAAATTGACATTAATTCAATCATGCACTCACCGAATAAAAAAACATTTTTCATTGATAAAACCTATTAATCCTAAACACAGTTGATATAACGCGATTTATTTTTCAATAAAAAGCGTGGTACTTATGACAAGTTGTCATTAACCTAATTATTTTAAGTAGAAGGTTTGAGCTGGTAATTTATTCGATATTTTAATACGTTACCGCCTTTTGATACAGAATACTACATGACAAAGTCGCTACTTTCGAGCTTAACTTACACGATAATAACCTACTCGGGTTAATAGGTTTAAGAGGTTTAAGAGGTTTAATAATGAAACTTTATACTAAATAACCAGAGTTCGGCTTAACAAATGTTTCTCTAGCCGCTACTTTTCCTAACTTCTTCGTTAAATTCACTTGCAATAGGCCAGCTATTGACGCGAAATTTTCCTGCTTATCATATGAAAAAATAAAAACTATCAAGATAGCGATTAAGAAAAATAATTTTTACTGATATTTCAATTTTTTAAATATCTTTTAAACCGGGTTCAGGTAAAATAAACTCAATGAAATAACAATACTAGCGCTATAGGTTATTAGCCATTTTTTCTACTTTAGTTAACCAAGTTTTACGAACTTGTTCACTCGCGCTGATCACTGGGCCAAAATAAGTTGCCGAGGTGTTTTTGATCCCTGAAAAGTCCAAAATAGTACGTTTTAAGTTTTTGTATATTGGATTGCCTTGAACATACTTATACCAAAAGGTTGGCGTGTCTAACGTAATAATGAGCTCTGATGTACGCCCTTTTAATAACTTTTCAGGGATTGATTTTCCTGCCTGATATTTAAAAGCAAAATCAGGTAAAAACGTTCTGTCAATAACTCCTTTAAACTTTGCAGGCATACTCCCCCACCAAACAGGGCTAATAATTACGATATGCTCAGCCCAAAGTAACATTTCTTGAAAAGCAACTAAGTCAGGCTCTAACGCGAGCTCCTTATCGTATCCTTCTTGCAAATTTATTTCGAAGTTCATCGCATTGAGGTCAATTTGTTTTAACGCATGCTTGCTCCCTGCTGTTTTAGCATAGCGCTCTGCTATCGATTTACAAAAACTTATAGATTTAGGGTTAGCATTGATGACGAGTATTTTTTTCATTGGTTTAACCACCTTGTTTCATAAAAAAGGCAGTGTAAACTCTGTCCTATAGGTCAGAGTCAAGCGCTTTTAAGCATTGGTCAATTGAGCTTTGACAAAGTCTAATATGGCTTTTTTGTTTTTCTAAACGTGCGATTTCTTCTTCTGCCATACGATATTTTTCATTTAAAAAATCTCGCATTAAATACCAGTCAAAATCTTGTTGCTCATTAAGTAAGGTCAATAGCTCAGCAAGAGTCACTCCTAAGCTTTGCGCCTCTTTAATCACTTTAATTGTTTCAACGTTTTCTTTGCTATAAACCCGATAGCTCCCTGATCTTGCGACCTTCAAAAGCTTTATTGACTCATAAAGTCTTATCGCTCTTTGTGTAGCGCCAGAGAGCTTTGAAGCTTCACCAATAAACATAAAATATCCCTTTTCATTAAATACGAATAAACTTGCACTCGGGTTAAAAATTTAATAACTGCCCCTAATATTAAAAAATCATTTAGAAGTGGCACTTAAAACACGAGTAACGATAATAATATCAAAGCGCTAACACTGAAGCGCTAACAATAAATCATCACAAATAATAACGCCTAGTTCATCGCCTAGTTCATCGCTTAATTTAGCTTAAGATCATTACGTGGTGATTGCTGACGTTAAAAATCATAAGTAATTACGGCAAAAAAATAGTGACAAAAAAATCCCCAATAAATATGCAAAACAGCTTATTCATTGAGGATTATAATAACAACTTACTATAACAATTTATCTCACGCTAAAAGTCTCTATATCAATAAATATCACCATATAAAGACAATCAGATAAAGTTTAGTGCTAGTACTAGTGCTGGCTTAACTTTCCGCCACTAACTATGCTCGTTTTTGTGCTTGCATTTGACTATCAAGGTATTCATCTAAAGTACCTTGGAAATCAACTAGCTTTTTATCTTTAATATCAATAATACGTGTGGCTAAGCTTGATACAAACTCACGGTCATGACTGACAAAAATTAGTGTGCCTTCAAAGTCCTTAAGAGCGTTATTAAGCGCATCAATGGCTTCAATATCCATATGGTTAGTCGGTTCATCCATAATTAATACGTTAATATCAGCCATCATTAACATACCAAATAATAAGCGGTTCTTTTCACCACCCGAGCAGTTACGGGCTTTTTTATTGGCATCGTCGTCAGTAAATAATAAACGACCTAACATGCCACGCACACTTAAGTCGTTATGACACGGTCTACGCCATTGTGACATCCAGTCCATCAAGGTTAAGTCATTATCAAAAAATGACCCGCTGTCTTGCGGACAGTAGCCGACTGAGGCATTTTCAGACCATTTAACTATACCTGTATTTTGCGTTAACTCATTCATTAAACAACGTAAAAAGGTAGTTTTACCCACGCCGTTTTCACCAATAATAGCAAGCTTAGCACCTGCTTCTAATAATAAGTCACCTTTTTCAAAAAGCACTTCACCATCAAAGCCGTGACCTAAGTTTTCAAGCTCTAGCGCTTGTCTGTGCATTTTTTTACCCGGAGCGAAAGCAATTTTAGGGGTAATACGACTTGAAGATTTAACATCATCAAGCTTAATTTTATCCATTTTTTTAGCACGAGAACTGGCTTGTTTCGCTTTTGAGGCATTAGCACCAAAACGGTTTACAAAGTCTTGTAGCTCAGCAATTTCAGCCGACTTTTTCTCATTGCCCGACAATAATTGCTCACGTAATAAAGCCGATTGCGCTAAGAAAAACTCATAATTACCTGGGTAAATACGTAATTCACCGTAATCAATATCAGCCATATGCGTACAAACAGAGTTTAAGAAGTGTCTATCATGAGAAATAATTATCATGGTGCATTTGCGTTTATTTAACTCGGTTTCTAACCAACTAATGGTATGAATGTCTAAGTTGTTGGTAGGCTCATCGAGTAATAAAATATCTGGATTAGCAAATAACGCTTGCGCTAATAGCACACGTAATTTCCAACCTGGGGCAACTTGTTGCATTGAGCCAAAATGAAACGACTCTTCAATACCTGCCTCGAGTAGTATTTCACCAGCGCGAGATTCAGCAGTGTAACCATCCATTTCAGCAAATTGGCTTTCTAAGTCACCAGCGCGCATACCGTCAGCTTCGCTCATTTCAGCTTGTGCATATATAGCATCACGCTCTTGCTTTACTTGCCAAAGCGCCATATCACCCATAATCACGGTATCAATAACGCTATGTTCTTCAAAAGCAAATTGGTCTTGACCTAAGGTGCTCACTTTATTGCCGGGTGTGACTGAAACATTACCTGATGATGGTGCTAAATCGCCGCTAAGGATCTTCATAAATGTTGATTTTCCACAACCATTAGCGCCAATTAAACCGTAGCGGTTACCATTGCCAAATTTAGCTGAGATGTTTTCAAATAACGGCTCTGCGCCAAATTGCATTGTAATGTTCGATGTAGAGATCAAAGGAAGTTCCTATTTTTGCTAACGAGCAGCGTTAAGTTAACCTACTATAAGTGTCTAAAATCACTCATGATTAACTGATACGCGTTGATGGTGACAGCCCAATAAAGCGGTTATAACCGTTATTATTATTAGACCAGCAGAATTAAAGTCGCGCATTATACAGCAATATCGTGTTCGACCCCATCTAATCTTTACTTTTTTGACGTTTTTTTCAGCAAAGTATGAGTGATACACCTTGCGAGTAATACAACTAAATACTTGCTTTGTTCAAATAAAAAGCCGCCAAAAGGATTAACCTTGGCGGCTTTAACTGTACTATTGATTAAGCTTACGGCTTGCTTTTTAGTAGCGCGGCTAAATGAACAAGTCCAACGCTAAGGCAAATAAGCGAGCTGTAAAGCCAAAATTCAGCACTACGCCCCATAGGACTACTCATGAAGAAAAAACCAGCAACACCACGGAGCAAGTAAACGGCAGTAATAAACATTAATACAACGCGCAACAACACTAAACGGCGAATAATGCCTGCCGCTGAAAAAGCATAAAGTGACCAAATAGTCAGTACAATAGCAATGAAGCTGGTGATTATTGTTGGCTCTATACTCCCTTGTTCAGCCATTAGCGCCATTTGCTCGCCCGCCCCTAAAAAACGATACCAAGGCGCACCAAAATAAATACAAGCAAGGTGTAATAAAGCGGCCATAGCGCTTAACGCACCTGCCAGTATAAAAAATTTTTTACCAAGCATTACAACCCTCTCTCTTTTTAATTACCTTACTGTTAACTGCCTTGATTTTAGCTACTTTGCGTTGAGATAGCTGTTTGGGCTAAGCTACTTGCGGGCACTTTGCTGCTAAATACTTGTTTATTGCTATATTTCATAGCATTTTCATGCTCGTAATCTCGTATCTGTGTTTTCTATCTTTTCTATCTTTTCTATCTTTATTAGATTGGATTGAAATAGATTGGGTTAGATTTAGAGTATTCGAGCATTAATGTGATGTTTTAAGCGTCTAATTGAAAAGTCATTAATATCACCGACAGAGCAAGAGTAATTATAGGTAAGAGTATATAAAAGCCTTGCGATTTTTCTTTCAATAAACTGGCGATAGCTAAGCCTGTACCAATACAAAACCAACCGAATATGGTTCCCCACTCAAACACTTCTAAAAAGCCAAGCTCTGTTTGATTATATAACATGCTTAATAACGGAAAGCCGAGCACAATAATAAATGAGCTTATTCCCAAAAGTGGTTTGGTTTTTTTTGCTTGTCTAAATTCCATGATATTTTTTATCCGTTACTGCTATAGGCTCAGGCTACATGGGGCTTGCGTTGTCCCCCCATTGACTAAAACCAAACGATTTAAATAGGTGACTTAATATCACATACTTTCAGTAACTTATAAAGGGTTGTATTAATTTAACTCAATTTTCTATATTAACTCAATTTTCTATTAACTCAGTTGACTAATAACCACATGTTTTATCGACCGCTGTCGGTATAATGCCCTCTAGTCGATATTGCTTAATATTATTTGCAACAACTAGCGCGGCACTAGCCATTTGAGTTGGCGCAGAAATGTGCGGTAAAATTGTTATTTTTTCATGACTCCACAATAAGCTATTAGCAGGTAGCGGCTCAACAGCAAACACATCTAATACTGCGTGTGTTAAATGACCGTTATTTAATAACGCGAGTAAATCATCGCTATTAACTATGCCGCCTCGAGAAAAGTTAATTAACTTTGCACCTTGCGGTAATAAGCTTAGCGTGTTGTTACTTAATAAGTTTGCTGTTTGTGAGGTTAAGGGGAGCAAGCTAATTAAAATATCAGTTTGCGGCAATACCGCCTGTAAGCCTTCTTGATCCGTAAAATGTTTGATGTTGGCAATTGACTTAGGCTTTCTACTCCAAGCACTCACGGTAAAATTAGCGCGCACTAGGCTATTTATAGCTGCCATGCCTAACTCCCCTGTTCCTAAAACCGTAATACGTTGCTCGGTTGGCGCTTTATAAGGAAGTTGCAACCACTGTTTTTTGGCTTGCTGTTGTAAATACTCAGGCATATTGCGATGTAAATACAGCGTCCAAGCTAACACCGCTTCTGCCATAATTTTTGCTAGTGTGTCATCCACTAAACGCACTATAGGTATAGTTTGTAAGCTTGATTCTGTAGCTAACTTTTCAACGCCAGCCCACAGGCTTTGTACCCAAGCAAGGTTAGGCAACTGCGCTAAACGTATTAACTCAGTCGCTTTCGGATTAGCTACAATAGCAATATCAACATTCTCTACCTGCTCATCGGTTAACTGCTCTATCAGCACTATTTTTTCGTCAGGTAAGTGCCGTTGCAAATGCGTTAACCATAAGGTTTGCTGTTGTTGGTCTAATTGCGAAGCAAAAACTATTGGTTTAGTCATTAAATCCTCTTTAGTAGGTTCACTTGATATAACTTAAAAGGCTAACAACACACCCCAACTTTTAAGCTAAAAACTCTCGACAAATTAAGGTGACATCATGGTTAGTCAACTTCTCTTTGGTTAAGCCACATAATATTCCGTCACCTATTTGCTGGTTATATTGACAACGTCGACAAACACCAAAAGCAACTCGCCCTGTTGATTTTTGGTAATTACTCAATACTTTTCGCAGTAATGCTTTGGTATCACATTGATCGTCTGGTGATAAGCCAGATATTGCATCCGTAAATTTCTGCGGCGGACAAGTTTTCATCAAAAAATCGCGACCTATTTGGGTCACCTTTAAGTGGGTAATACGCTTATCATTTTCATCTTTTACCTTACTAATTAAAGCTTTGCTCTCTAAAATTTTTAACGATTGTGAAACTGTGCCTTTAGTTAACCCTAAAAACTCAGTAACCGCTAATGTGGTATCAGAATAGCGGTTACACGTTGATAAATAATACAAAGCTTCTTGCTGTATAGGCTGTAGCCCTAAGCTTTGCCCTTCGAGTCTCGTTTCTTGGCGTAATAAATTAGCTAAACGTTCAATTATATTAAATAGTTCATCATTCATTTATTTATAGTATCGAGTCAAAACATGTTTGACAAGTTAAGTTTTACCATGCTTTAATAAATATAGTTTCGATGCGAAACCATATTTATTAAACTATTTTAAACAAACTAAAGGATTAATCATGAACACTTCACACCGAATAAAGCTAACAACATTAAGTACAATTTTAAGTACTGTATTACTAACACCTTTTAGCTATGCCCATAACAAGCATCACGGACACATCCAAGCACCGGCATCAACAACTATTGCTACTGAGTTTGATATTGTGCATACCAAAATTGTAACCCAAGGTAGCCATTTACTGTTTCAGCAAGCAGTTACCGGAGAAGCAGGCAATAAAAAGCCAACAAAAAATGGTCAACTTGCTGGGGCACAGGTATACAGTTACGTCTGGCCAACATCACTCAATAGCTCGGCAGTAGGTTTTGAAGCAGATCAGGGGATTTTAGCTTTAGCGTTAACTGTGCATCCTGACTTTGATGACACACCTTTATATGATGAAGATGGCGATGGTAATAAAACCAATGATGGAGACAATTGGCATAGCCACTGGGTAGTATTAGTGCCTGATAATGCTTGTGGTGACGGTGCTTTAAAAGTGAAAGACATTGCAAAAGGCAGCTCGCCAAAACTACCTGCTACTTGGCCTAACTTACCGCTATTTATTGACAGTCCAGGTTTTGACTTCACCTTACAACAATCAGAGGTATTAGTGCGAGTACCATTATCGGCATTAGGTTTTCCAGAAAGCTTTTCGTTTGACGGGGTTACTGCGGGTTTAAGAATAAACCAACAAGTACATGCACCGCTGTTATGCGTTAGTAATGTATTTGATGTTGCCTCGGGTGATTTAAGCTTACCCGGAAAAAGCCAATAATTCTTTATTTTTAGGAGCAAAAAATGAAAATTCATGTTTACGATACTCATGTACATACCACCACGGGTCAATATATCCATTTTGATGTTTTGGTAGATGATGACAATGTCAACCACGTTGCACAGTACGCTAAGCGCTACCTTGATAGTTTAGGGGTAAGCACAAACAACATTGAACAAAGTCGTTGTAATTTTTGCCATAGTGAAATGGCTCCCCCTGAAGTACAAGAAAATATTGTCCTCCATGGGCACAGTATTCTTCGCTTATAAATGAGTGTATACCTTTGCAAAGGTTCAATAATAGAGGGGAGTAACACGATAAAAAAGAATATAAGTTGTGACGCTCATAACTATTTTAAAATTATTTGCATGCGTCGTAGCCCCATAAAGGTTACGACCAAAAGCAATAACATTTACTATGGTATAGCAACAGTCATTAACGTGATTGAAGAACAAGAATATCTAGCCATGAATCACAACACGCAAACCCAGCTAATTTTACTAAGTGAAGTAAGGCAACTTGAGGTATTAACTAATAGCATTTCCTGACATAACTTTTCAATAACCTAGCAATACCGACAGTACAATTATTTTGATTGTTGCTCACTAAGTTCAATGAGGTATTAAGGGCGACATTAACTAACATATTAACAACAGCCCATCCAAGTAAAACGCTATTATTATGATTTCTCAGTTTAAATGCGCTAGAATACGCGCTGAATTTTCTCAGGTCACCATTTTCATCAATACTGATAAGCAGCTTTGATGGTTATAAACGGACTTTACGGCCGCCATGAAAATCATAATTCCAAATACTTTCAGTGGCTTTATTTACCCAAAACATTAAATAAAAGTCACTTACTATAGTTAGTTTGAGGGAAGAAGATGAGAATTCTTCACTGCCCCCGCAACGGTAATCACATTAACTTGTGTCAGTCCGATCACTCAAGCCAACTTAACTACACCGTGCCTGTCACGGCAACCACCATGATGCGGAGGGCATCATTCACGAGGTCCTATGAATAATAAGCACAAAAATACCCCAACTAAATCTTTTTTATCGTTAGCCATTACCGCCGCTGTTTCTAGTACTTTTATGGTATCGGCTTATGCCAACGAGAATAATGCAGTAACTAACGATGTATTAGAAGAAAATATTGAAGTGATTACCGTAACGGCTACTCGCTCAGCATTAAATATTAATGATGCGTTAACTAGTCAAATTGTGATTGACCGTCAAGCTATTGAGCGCATCAACCCAGTATCCGTTATAGATTTACTTTCTACCGTACCGAGTATTGATATTGCATCAAATGGTGGCAAAGGCCAAAGTGCTAGCGTATTTATGCGCGGTACTAGCTCAGATCACACATTAGTATTGATTGATGGCGTACGTATTAGCTCAGCAACATCAGGTGGCACTAACCTCAATACACTTTCACCTGCACTTATAGAACGCATTGAAATTGTTCAAGGCCCACGCGCCGCATTATGGGGCAGTGATGCCATTGGTGGCGTTATTCAAATATTTACCCGTAAACTTGATGGTGGCGACTTTTTTGCTGGTGCAAGTATTGGTAGCGATAACTACCGTAAATACCAAGCAGGCGTAGGTATTGCTCATGGCGACGGCCAAACTAGTATTACCGTTAATCATGAAGAAAGTGATGGTTTTGATGTTCAAGATAATACTGAAACCGATGACGATGGTTACGAGTTCACCTCAATTGCAGTGCGCGGCCAGCAAAATGTAAATACTAACTTAACTCTCGATTGGCTATTTACCGCAGATCAAGGTGAAACGGAATACGACGGCGGTTATCAAAACCAATCAGATGTAAACAACTACGCTTGGTTAGTACGTGCAAACTACGAAACTAACATTGGCAATGTTATAAATAACACCGTTGCTATGGTCGGGCAAAATGAAGATGCCGCTGACAGCTTAAAAGATGGCGTATTAAAAGGCAGCTTTGAGACTCGACGTAACCAGTTTTCATTAGTGAATCACAGCCAATTTTCTGAAGATGTACAATTAAACGTGGGTATTGATCATTACCAAGATGATGTATCGGGAAGCGAAACCAGCTATGAGCAAACTAAGCGAGATACAACCGGTATGTTCGCCCACGGTTTATTAACCAATAATAACTTCTCATATGAAGCAACACTGCGTTACGACGATGTAGAAGAAGTAGACTCTGAAGTAAGTTACAACTTAGGTGCAGGTTATAATTTCAGCACAAACAGCCGTGTAGTACTTAATTATGGTACGGGTTTTAAAGCGCCAACATTCAATGATCTATATTACCCTTATAGCGGTAATCCAGAATTAAGGTCTGAATATTCAGACAGTATTGAATTATTTTTTGAAACAACACTAGCAACAGTAGATACCAGTATTCACTTTTATCATACTGACGTTGACGACTTAATTGCATGGACAAGCGCAGGCCCAGAAAACTTTGAAGAAGTAGAAATTAGCGGCGCTGAATTTGTCGCGAGTTATTTAGGTTTTGGCGGCAATCACGATTTTAATGCTTCATATACTGACGCTGAAGATCAAAAAACCCATAAACAACTTATTCGACGCGCAAAAAACAAAGCCAGCTATAAATTTTCAACGTCTATTGCTAACGCAGATATTTACGCTGAATACCAATATGTTGGTAAACGAACCGATCGCGGCGATGTTAAGTTAGATGCTTACCAAGTCGTTAACTTAGGTTTTAATTACGCAATTATGCCGGAATTAAAACTGAACGCGCGCGTTACTAACTTATTTGACGAAGAATACCAAACAGCTAATGGCTATAATACCCAAGAGCAAGCCTTTTACTTAGGAGTTACCTACCAGAACTTTTAAGGAGCTAGGTAACTTTACTCGGTAAAATAACAATGAAAAAGCCAAAAGGTACTATGCCTTTTGGCTTTTTTAATGGCTGTATCTCGTCCTGAAATGTGTTTACATATTTAGGACGGGACACGACGTCAAAACAGCCATTCTTAGTAGTTAAATAGAAAAGCCTAATGTTCACAGGTAAGTCCCTATAAGCATTAACACAAAAAACTTAGGGTAGTAGATTAACCACATGAAAAATATAAACTTAATCATCACTTTCTAAGTTAGATATTACTGATTTATTTAAAAATCATCCAATTATCAATACTCTCTAAGGTTTTAGCCTTTCTAATTCATTTAATTTATGAAATATTAAGTTATGATGAATTAATTTTATGGGGTAATCATTACAGAAAATTATCCATAATAAGGTGATAGGGCTATAAATGGTCGCACGTATATCGAGCTATATTCTTGCACTAATATTTTTTGCTTCAGGTGGTGCGAAATTATTATCGCTACCATTCGAGATTGAAGCATTTGTACGTTGGGGTTACCCAATCGAGTTTATGTACTTAACGGGTATAATTGAAGTTTTTGGCGCATTAGGGCTACTAATTACAAGGCTATCATCACTCTCTGCACTATGCTTGGGCGGGTTCATGCTCGGCGCTATTGGGACGCATTTTGTTCACAAAGAGTGGCTAATGCTAACAGTAGCTTCTCTGATAATGCTTACAGCATTTTGGCGTGCTTGGTCTGGTAGAGAGGAGATTAAACAATTTATAATTAGGCAACGTAACCAATAGCCTAACTTTAGAAACGGCAAAGAATAACAAAAAAGCGTTAGCATTAAAAAATGGAGCTTTATCAAATGACACACCTACAAAAATTAGCCGGAGTTGCCGCTATTGCTGAAGGACTAATATATATAATAGCTTTTATATACTTTGGGACATTTTTCACCTACCCCATAAATGGTAGCCCAGTAGAAAAAATGACTTACCTCGCAGAAGTACAACTTACATTTTCATTAGTCTGTTTATTAATGTATGTAGTATTTGGCGTTTTTCTCGCCCTACTGGTTGTTGGCTTACATGAAAGAATTAAGCACACAAATACCCCAACAATATTCATTGGGTCGTTATTTGGTGTTATTTGGGTTGGGCTTGTCATTGCCAGTGGTATGCTTTCAAATATTGGGCTTGCTCATGCGATTGAGCTAGCGAATAAAAGCCCGGAGAAAGCTCTCGAGCTATGGACAACCATTTCAGTCATTACTGAAAGTTTAGGCGGAGGAAATGAGGTTGTTGGTGGTCTATGGGTTTTATTAGTTAGCATTGCAGCTATGAAAGGCAATTGCTTGCCTCGTTTTATCAATTTTCTTGGGTGTTTTGTCGGTATGGCAGGTATTGCCACTATTTATCCTAACGATACTTTTACGGAAATATTTGGTGTATCACAAATTGTTTGGTTTATTGGGTTGGGGCTATATTTACTATCCGAAAAGAAAGCACAAATGACTCAAACGAACAAAACAGCTCGGTTGTAGTTGTTCACCGCAATTTTATATCACCATTGATAGTTCTTATTAGGGCTTCAAAAATTAACGGAGTATTCAATTATTGTGTTTACAATTAACAAGGTAAATGTCCCAATTCATAGTGAGATATTCAAAAGCCTAAAAGGTGCTTACTATGCTGACTCATACGCTTTTTGTTCAAACAAAGGAGATAGAGTTGCTTTGCAAGTTTGGTTAGACCATGCAAGTAAAACACCTGCTTGGGTTACCTTTTTAATGGCAACTCGCAATAAGGTTGTCTCAATATTTGGCTTGAAAAATATTGGTCACTTAGGTGACATAGATACTAAAAAGTTAATTAGTGAATATAAAGTGGGCGATAAAGTGGGAATATTCACTTTGCTTTTTTTAAGTGATAGTGAAGCCATATTAATCGACTCGGATAAACATCTAGATGTAAAGATTTCGCTGTATACCCACAGAGAAAAAGCTCATTTAGTTTCCATTTCAACCGTAGTTCATGTACATAATTTTATGGGAAAATTGTATATGTTTTTCGTAGCGCCGATGCATAAATTAATTGTACCGTCGGCGATTAAACGAGCCGAAAGTTCTGATAGCTAGCTCTAATGCCTAATAAAAAGTACAGCTGAATAAAAATTAGCACTTAGTAGTTAACCTGAACTCGGTTTAAGAGATATTTAACAAATTGAAATATCAGCAAAAATTACTTTTATAAACCTCTAGCTTGATAGTTTTTCTTCTTTTCATATGATAAGCAAGGCAAATTTCGCGTCAATAGCTGGCCTATTGCAAGTAAATTTAACGAAGAAGTTAGGAAAAGTAGCTGCTAGAGAAACATTTGTTAAGCCGAGCTCAGGTTAGTTAGTGCAACTAGCTGATTTTTAGCGTTAAGCAGTGCTTGCTCAAGTTTAGGTAAATCTTTAGTTAAGGCGATACCAAAGCGCAAGGTATCGTTTTCGTCAGCTAAACGGACATAAACCCCTTGCAAGCATAACAAGTGATAAAGCTGCTGGGCGATAAAGTGACTCTTCCCCTGCTTCAAATCAACATTTTCAACATGAAAAGTAACCGTAATAAATAAATTACAACCATGCATAGTGGCAATAAGGTCATCCCCCCAACATCGCTGTAAAAGCGCCACTTGTGTTGCTTTTAATGTAGAGAGTGTTTGTTTTTGCTCTGCTTGCCAATCGGTATCTAGTAACGCCACTTGCGCAATAAACTGCGCTGGACCATTCACTTGCCATGGTCCTAAGTAGTTTGAAAACACTTTACGCCATTCATCATTAGCAATTAAAAAACCAAGGCGAATACCTGCTAAACCAAAAAACTTACCAAATGAGCGCAATACTAAAGTGTGTGAATGAGTAACTAAACCGCCCATTGAATTAGGCTTTTCAATAACGTCCATAAACGCTTCATCAATCACTAACAAACCATGTAATCGCGCTATCGCTTGCTGGTATGCTTGTAGTGTTTCTCTGCTAAAAAGCTTACCCGTTGGATTATTAGGGTTAATGACTACCAACACACAGTAAGGGGTAAGCTCTGTAATTTCAGGTAATTCATCTTGATAAAAGCACAACAAGTGTCCCGCATCTTGCCATGCTTGACCGTGCTCTTTATAACCTCGCTCTGGTACATAAACCCTACTAGCAAGTTTCCCAATTACTTGGCTGTTTTTCTGCGCCCATAACAGAGGTAATGCTTTAATAATAGACTGACTACCGTTAGTTACTAATAATGGCTGAGAGCATTGATAATACCCTTGCGCCGCGGCAAGTAAATCGGCGTTTTTTTGTGGTAGTTGTTGCCACAACGCTAGCGGAATATCAGGGATAGCATAGCTTAGCGGTGCAATGCCTGTTGATAAGTCTAACCAATTATTAACAGGAATTTTATATTGTGCGGCTACCTGATGTAATTGTCCGCCATGGATAAGAGTCATAATGATTTTTACTGAAAAATGAGTTCAAAACGAGTTCAAAGTTAACTTAGTATTAGCTCAGTACTACACTAGTGTTAACTAAAAGTAATATCGTGAATTAACGCCTTCTGCCTTTATTGCTGCTAGTGTTATTAGTACAGGTATTAGTACAGGTGTTGGTACAGGTAATAGGTATTGCTATTAGCATTACTTCTCTTTTAATGTGATATCAATAACATAGCCACTAATTGCCCACTAAAAACGCTCAATAACAACAACAGCGCAGCCACTTTAACGAGCTTAACACTACGCATAATATCGTCAAGGCTCACCTGCTCTCCCACACCTAAGGATACGCTGCTGATAGTTTTGCCATGATAACTAGCACTACCACCTAAAAGCACGTTCATTACAGTAGCGCCTGCAGCCATCACCCAACCACCATTATGGCTTTTATATTGATTACCTTGCTTAAAAGCATTACTCACACTGCACTTAAAGCGACCATAAATACTACCTTGTATTGCATAGAGCAAAGTGCAAACTTTCGCAGAAGCAAACCCTAATAAATCATCAAGACGAGCACTAACATAACCAAAGGAGAAAAATCGGGCACTTTTATAACCCCACATGGCATCTAAGGTATTAGCAAAACGATGTAATATCACTAATGGAGCGCCGCCGATAACATAATAAAAAAGTGATGCGATTACCGAGTCATGACCATTTTCTAACATTGACTCAACCGTTGCGCGCGACATCGCTTGCGGCGATAACGCTGTAGTATCTCTACTAACTAAATAACCGGTAAAATGTCGTGCTTGTACTAAGTTATTATTTTTTAGCGGCTGGTAAACTTGCATCGCATGCTGGTGTAGGCTGTGTAAGCCTATCGCTAAATACAGCACAACCGCATCAAGCAATAGTTGCCAATACCAAATAAAGTCATTTAGAAAAAACCAATAAAACAGTGGAATAGGTAAAACCATAAGCAACCAAGCACAGCCACCTAATAGTGCAGACTTTATTGAAAATTTTGGCTCTTGATTAGTACCAGTCGCCACTTTACTAGACGAAGCACTAAAAGAACTATTCGAGGTAAGGGCAAGATCTTCTTCAGCAAAAACATCGGAGTCGTCATTGTTTGATTTAATTGGTTTGATTGGCTTGATTGGCTTTGCTATAAAATCAGGATTAAGTCGTTGCTCTAACCATTGAGCAATATAACCAAAGCCAACGAGGTAATGGTATTTTTTCGCCTCACCAAAGCAGGCATCAAATATCAACGCCAGTAATAAGGTAATACTTACTGAACAACCAACAATTAAAGAGTAAGCATCAGGTAAAACTATTTCATTTAATAATGACACTAAAAACTCCTCGTAATAACCTAAGTTGACGGCAGAAATAACCGCTGCTGATGATGACAATATACTAACTTGATAACGCTGGCATTTTTAAACAACTCATAAGCATTACCGTTAAGACGTTGCCCTAGTGTAGACAGCAAACAGCGTAATGCTTCACCATGAAAAATAACCAGTAATTGAGTATTCATACGCGCCACAGCAATAGTACAAAGCCCCTGATATATTCGGTCACCACATGCCACAGCACTTTCGCCATCCACCGGTACTCGGCAAGTAAAGCCATGTAATATTTCCTCAAAATGCGCTTGATGAGCAATATCAGATAAATACTGCCCCTGCCATGCGCCTAAATCGCGCTCCATTAATAGCTTTTCAGTACTTACTTCAACCTGCAATAATTGTTGACATAAATTTGCCGTCGCTACGGCTCGACCTAAGGGCGAACTAATAATAGCGTCAATGTTATAAGCTTTTATTTGCTCAGCGAGATTGCTTGATTGTTTTTTTCCTAGCTCAGTTAACTCACTATCAAGTTGGCCTTGAAAGCGATGACCTTTATTCCACTTTGTTTCACCGTGACGAGCTAAATAAAAAACTGTTTGCATTATATCAACTACCTCATAAAAGCGACGCGCAGCATAACCAAATCACTCTATGGCTTCAATGCAAATCTGAGATATTGCAATTAGTTATACCCAAACGAGCATTGTTTATTGTATTTAGGTGCTGCATTGCGTACCATTTGCCGTGATTTAGGTGTCTTAGGATTAGCTTTGATTTTACACTTCATTTTAGAATGAGTTATTAAGCTATTAACTGACTTATCAGCAATTACCCATTGTAAAAAAGTCAGCCAATAAAGATGAAACGTGAAACTGGTGAAATACCAGTACTGCCCCCGCAACGGTAACTGTGAGCAGCAACAAAAACCACTGTATGAACCATAAGCGAAAAGCTGATGACGTATGGGAAGGTGTTGCAATGCGATGAACAGGAGTCCGGAGACCGGCCTATTTTACTCGACAACTGCGGTGGGCGGTGATTCAGAGCATAGTAAAAAATAGACTAAGTAAGTACCCGCCGCTGCGTAAAGGTTTAACTTGCTAAAAATGTTACTTATGTAGCCTAAAAGGCTTAAATAAGCTAGCTGCTGCTATTTACTCTCTTTGATTTCCTCTGCCGTTAATTTATTTAATGGAACTGTTATGAAATCAACCACTCAAAAATACCCTATTAGTATACTCGCCAGCATTGTTGCCCTGTTAACGTTTTTAATGCTCGCCACTCGTGGTAACCATTTTACTGTATTTAATGACTTACCAAGTGCTTCTACTGCGGTTTTCTTTCTCGCGGGTATGTATTTACGCAGTATAAAAAGCTTTTGGTATTTCTATATTTTATCTATCGTGATTGATTTAAGCTCGTCTTATATGCGTGGCTCATTTGGTGATTGTTTAACTGCTTCCTACCCTGCCTTAGCCTTTAGTTATGCCGCCATGTTTGCTATTGGATTTTATGCTAAAGCCAGTTGGAATCAGCAATCGGCACTTTTTAATATTGCCAAAATTTCAATTGCTTTATTTACCGCAAGCGCGATTGCCTTTTTCATTTCAAATGGCAGTTACTATGCTTTATCAGGTCACTTTTATCCACTTTCATGGGCAGAATATACCGCCCGTGTTGATAAGTATTTTGTGAGCTCTATCAGTAGACCTATTTTCTATGTCGCTTCAGCCATAGCAATTGATTATGTTATTAGTCAATTTTTTAGTCATAAAACGAGCGCTGCCACGCAGCCATCTGAACACCTATAACACTAAAATAAGCTAAATAATGACTAACTCAACATCTCCTGAAAACTTACCTTTTCAGCATAAAATGAAAAACACCGCTGGATCTGGCACTGTGTGTCCAGCACTTATTGTTTCTGCTCCTTCTTCTGGCTCAGGTAAAACCACAATAACGGCAGCACTTGCACGTTATCACCGTAATCAAGGACGTAAAGTTAGTGTTTTTAAAGTCGGACCTGACTTTATTGATCCAATGATATTACGCCAAGCAAGTGGCGAGCTGGTCTACCAACTCGATTTATGGCTAGTTGGCGAGCAAGGTTGCCAAGCGTTATTACACCGTGCAGCACTTGACTCAGATCTTATTTTGATTGAAGGGGTGATGGGCTTATTTGACGGTACGCCAAGTAGCGCTGACTTAGCACAATATTTTTCCATTCCTGTTTTAGGGGTTATTGATGCATCGGCGATGGCGCAAACCTTTGCTGCGGTAACTTTTGGGCTGGCAAAGCTTCGTGCTGATTTACCCTTTGCAGGGGTAATAGCCAATCGCGTAAATACACCGCGTCATGTTGAAATTTTGCAAAGTTGTTTACCTGAGGAATTCCGCTTTTTTGGGCGCATTGCGAAAGATGCTGAAATTACTTTGCCTGAGCGCCACTTAGGTTTAGTTCAAGCGCAAGAATTAGCCGATATTGACACTCAACTTGATAAAGCAGCCAGCCATATTGCACAAACCGATTTAGTTGATTTACCAACAGCGGTAGAGTTTTTCCCAGTAACAAAGCAGCAAGCAGCTGAGCAACATAGCACAGAGTTTTCAGCCGCATTCTCAACAGCACTTTCAGGTACGCGTATTATCATTATTAAAGATAAAGCTTTTAGCTTTATTTACGCGGCCAACATTGCTTTTCTTGAACAAGCAGGCGCAGATATTGTTTATTGCTCAGCCCTAAACGATGCGCACTTACCTGCTGGTGATGTGCTGTACATTCCCGGCGGCTATCCTGAGCTTTATGCCGATGAGTTACTCAGTAATACCAGTTTTATTGCCGAAGTGCGTGAATTTTCAAACGCACAAAAACCTATTGTTGCTGAATGTGGTGGTATGCTCTACTTACTTGAAGAGCTAGTCGATTTAAATGATAACAACTTTACTATGGTTGGTTTACTACCTGGTAAAGCAAAAATGCAGCAAAAGCTTGCTGCAATTGGCTCACAATCGGTTGAAGTTCCTTTATTTAAAGGTATTGCAAACACGGTAATCCGAGGTCATAGCTTTCACTACTCAACAGCCGATATTGCATTAAAAGCTGTTAGCGTTAGTAAGCATCACCCAACCGAGCGTTTAGTTGAGTCGGTCTATCAGCACAATAATATTATTGCTTCCTATATGCATTGGTATTTACCAAGTAATGCCGAAATTGCTTTAAAGATGTTTGATAAAAAACGAGTTTTATCTAAATAAATAAGATAGCTAAATAGTCATAACTAATGACCCATTTACCATTAATGGGCTGACAAACTATAGAAGATAACTTTAAAACAGCTAAAAACAGTAAGGCATTTTAATGAGTAACGAATTACACCAGCAGCAAAGCGCTGAAGAAAAGCATAAAGCTCGTCAACAAAAAATAAAAGCCAATGTGGATAAGCGCGTAGCTAAAGCAACTAAAGAGTGTGGCGTATTAGTGGTAATTACCGGTAATGGCAAGGGCAAAAGCACCTCAGGTTTTGGCACGGTATTACGCGCTTTAGGTCACGGCTTAAAGCCCGGTATTGTCCAATTTATTAAGGGGAGTAAATGGGAATGTGGCGAGATGAATATTTTAAAGCAATTTCCGATAGAACATCATGTTATGGGCACAGGTTTTACTTGGGAAACACAAGATAAAGCCACAGATATTGCCGCGGCTAAAGTCGCATGGCAAAAAAGTAAAGCGATGTTAGCTAACCCTGATATTGATATTGTACTGCTTGATGAAATGACCTACATGGTTAAATACGGCTATATAAACCTTGATGAAATTATTGAGGCACTCACTAATCGCCCGCCAATGCAGCATGTGCTCATTACCGGACGTGCTTGTCATCGCCGCTTAATAGAGCTTGCTGATACAGTGTCGGAAGTTCAGCCAACTAAGCATGCTTTTCAAGACGGTATAAAAGCGCAAAAAGGCTTAGACTGGTAATCAATTGAACTAAAGGATAAATATTTCAGATAAAAATAAACTAAGCAATTTGCTGGGTTAGGCTTACAATTAAATAACAATTATTTTAAAGCAAAATTTTTATCAATAACGTATTATCCGCCGCTAGCAGCGATCAAGGACAGAGGGTTGTCATTCATTCAATACCAATAGCGCTATAAATCGATTGGTATTCTTTACTCAAAAAGTAGGAAGTGTGGGCAAGTTAATGCGACGTTTTATCATTATATTTTTGTACGTTATTGCTTTACCTAGCTTTAGCTGTGAGCTAACCGTTCGACTTGAAAATTACGCCCCAGAGTCTCAAAAAAACAGTAATAATAAGTGGTCTGGAGTTGATATCGACTTAACCAAAGTATTATTAACTAAAGCACAATGCCAATTTTCGGTGGTTGAAATCTCATGGGCAAGAGCACTCGTGATGCTAGCTGATGGTGATATTGATTTAATGGTCAATGTTTCAAAAACGCCGATTAGAGAGGAATTATTTTACTTTATTGGCCCTATTCGCAATGAAGTCATTGTTCTGGCAACCAATGAAAGTGCTAATTTTTCACTTAATCAAATATCAGATATTACGCAACTAAATAAACCTATTGCGATCCAACGTAATGCCTATTACGGCGAAGATATTGAGCGATTATTAGCTGACAAACAACATCAGCAACACTTTATTCATGTTACTGATAATAAAACTAAATTGAAGCTCTTAAAGCGCGGACGTATTAGTGGCTTTTTAGAAGCTAAACGTAATATTATTAATGGCGTAACATCAGATGAAGACTTTGAAGGTGTTTGGTTTCAGCCATTAGAGTTTCATAGCACGCCTATTTACTTTGCCCTTAGTAAGAAATCGGTTACACCTAGTTTAAAAAGTAGGGTCGAGAATGCTTTTCAACAATTAAAAAACCAAGGCGGACTAAAGGCTGTTGAAAACAGTCACAACTCTAAAATATAAGTAAAAATCCTAGGGGCTATTGATCTTTCGAGATTATTTTTGCAGCTTTTTTGTTGGGTATTTATACAAGGCAGAGCCTTTGTAATGTAGTTATTCTACCTAAAAAGGCGATAACGCAGTAAAAATGACCAACAAACGCTGTCCGAAGGATTCGGCTAAAAGCGTTTTACTCTTTGTTGAACAGTATTTGCTTAGAATGACTAGGCAACACACTGTCCGCCGCGATTAAAACGCTTTTATCTCGAACAAAATTTAACCGCGAAAGTTCAACAGCCCCTAACGTCTATACCCAAATATTTTCACTGTCATATTTGATTTTATACACGGCTACATTGGTCATTCATATAGCCACTTCAGGCAATGCATTAATCGCACGTAAAATATCTTTAACAATCGCTTTACGCTTAAATAAGTCTTTGCCTCGGTTTGGGGTATCAATATTTAAAGCAAAATAAACAGCGCCGTCTGGCCATTCTACCCAACCCACCCACCAGCCGTACTTTCCTTGCCAGCCAGTTTTTGCCCGTAGAATCCAATCGTTACCTTGATAACTACCCGCTTCATTAACTAATAAATCTTTTACTAATAATTGATGCTCTATCTTAAACGGTAGTTTATTTTTATGTAACTGCGCTAGAAAATCGATTTGTTGCTGCGCTGAAATAGCCAAATTACCCTCTATCCAATAGCTGCCTTGCTCCGTCTGTGGATCGCTATTGCCATACTGCAATTTTTGCAAATAACGCAAAGATTTTTCATAACCCAATTGTTTGGCAAACGCATCATAAACCCATACTGCAGAGTGTCGCATCGCCGAACGTAAATTTTGATCTTGATTATGTAGTGAGTAGCTTTGCTTTACTCCATCCCATGTAAATACCTGAAACTCATCTTTAACAAGACCTGCGTCAAGGGCAAATAAACTGTGTGGAATTTTAAATGTAGAAGCTGGCGAGTATGCTTTTTTCGCCCGACTTGGATTATATACCCAGCGCTTATTAACGCCGGTTCGGCTATCTAGTATGACTACAGTACCTGTTGCTTGGTAAGCGTCAAAATATCGCTGCCAACTTTCCTGCTCAATATTTTTATCTTTAGCTAATAGGCCAAAACTAACCAGCCATAGTGAAGCTACTAGTACCTTGAACGGGTCAAACGTTATTGGTAACTTTAATTGATGATATGCTGCTAACACTGTGCCGCCTTATTTGAATAAGTAAAGAGAGGCAGACTAACAAAATGCTAAATGCTTTACTTAATTGTGGCAAAAATATGACTAAGCATAGCATTAACCTGAACTCGTGATAATAAGCTTACTATTACCGCATCAACTCGTTACCGCATCAACTCGCCTAATTGCCATTAAAAATATCTACAATTGGACAGTTCTGCCATATTTTACTCAAGTTCGCTTCTCTATACTAAGTCTAAATCGAGACGTTAAGGGATTATTCAATATGGTTAATAACATCAGTCGCATACTATTATCAGCTTCTTTGTTCACATTAAGCACTACCGCAAATGCTTCATTAATTACCAATGGCAGTTTTGAGCAATTAGCATTTAATGATAATACTCAGGTGGTCGGTGCAGCAAATAATACCAACTTAGCGTCTTATCAATCTATGGGTAGTGCTTGGGATGTATTTTACACCTTACCGGGTTGGGTAACCACTGCAGGTAGTGGCATTGAATTACAAAAAAATGTAGTCACTCAATCGCAAGATGGCGCAACACATGTTGAGCTTGATTCAGATATGAAAAGCGCAGCAAATACTGTGATGTCGCAATCATTAACTTCATTAACCGTAGGTGCTGATTATTTATTAGAGTTTTTTTATAAGCCTCGCACCAACGCAATCAATGATAATGGCGTACAAGTATTTTGGTATGACTCAGGCACCAGTTTTGATCAAAACATGGCGGCAAAGTTTATTGTTGATGGTACTAAAAACATTACCCCAAGCTGGGTAAAACAGTCAGTGGTTTTAACTGCGCAAGCAGAAACCATGGACATTAGTTTCGGCGCTTTTGGGATGAAAAACTCGTTTGGTGGTTTAATTGATAATGTGTCGTTGGTACAAGTTAGCAACGCTAAGGTAAGTGACATACCTGAGCCATCTATTTTTGCATTAAGTTTATTAGGTTTTGGTTTACTTGTACGTAGACACACTAAACGAACAAAGAATAAAGTATTAGCTGGTAAATAATAACACCTGCTTTTATAACCTTATTATTGAGAATATTAGCCACAAGACAGGATCGTCTACCGGCTTCAATCTAGCTTATATTTATATTATTCAATAATGTTTGCTTTTTCAGCCAATCCCCCCTCAATTTATTGAGTGGCTGAAAAAGCGCCCTACTTTACGAGAAAGTTTCACTAGGCAACTTCACTAGACAACTTAGCTAGAAAACTCAACTAAATAAGTTCACCGTCACATATTACCCACGGTAAGTTACCCCATTAATGTTCGTTTAATATCATCAAAATCAACAATATTTAAAAGCTCAGCTTTTTGCGATAAAGCACTATAATCTTGATGACCTGCTGCCATATGGTATAAACACGACAACATAAACAAAATCATTTCATCTTCTTTAGTCCCTTTACTGCGCTGTTGGCTTACTTTATCTAAATGGGTTAACTGCTTAATTAAACTCGCATCAATATGCCACAGCGACAACATTAACGACGAGGCTGAATAAATACTAATATTCATTGAGGTATTAATGTGCTGATTAAGCGAGTGTAAGTCATCCATTCCTTGAAGTGAGTGCATTACAAACTTGTGATTACCCGCCTCTTTATGACTCAACAATAAAATCCCCAACAGCGCAAAAACAAGTACTTGCTCGGTTAAAGCAATATCGAATTTAACCTCAGGAGCAACCGACTTACGCAATAACTGAAAAAACTTAGGAGCAATTAAAAATGCTTCTACATACGGCTCAATAATGGTGGGGGTTACATGTGCTTTCAGTGCATCTTTTACCGTATACATAACCGCTAAATTAATAACGGTATTAATACCTAAATTCCGACTAATCGCTTCATGAAGGCTTTGCGGTGTTTTCCCATAGATAGCTTTACTCGCAAGACCGATAACACGCCCAGAAAAAATGGGGTCTTCGGCAACAATAGCAACAACCTTGTCGATATCTAAATTATGGTTATCTCGCTCTTTTAACAACTGTTGACAACAGTCCGATAGTGGCGGCATATTTTGCGCAATACCTGCTAAGTTTTGCGGATTATTCTTATTATCTCCAATTAAAGATAACTCTCGAAATTGTGACGGGGTAATACCAAATTTTTGTCGAAAAGCACGCTCAAAAGTAGCGCGTTCAGAGTAACCTAATTGAATAGCCAGTGACTCTATTTTGGCATTTTGAGTTAACAGCGCTTGTACGCATAACTCATTTAAATACTTTTGCTGAATAAGCTTAAAACTACTGCCCTCTAACGACAGTTTGCGACGAAATGAAGTCATACTCATTGCCAACAATGAAGCACATTGTTCTATAGTGAGCGTTGCAGGTAAGCCGCTTTGTTGTAATAAACCATTAACCGCTTCGGTTAAAGCAAGAGTTTGTTGCTGATCATTCATAGCACATTAATAAAATTGAAATAAAATAAAGTTACTGGAAAAATAAAAATAGTAAGTATCTTAAGACCTCAAAATACAATTTTTATAGCCGTGATTATGGGGAGTATTAACCTTATTTATGTTAAGCACAAGTTGTGCGCTAATGAATATTAAGACTTATTATGTAGTTGTCATAGATTATTCATCTATAAAGCTAAATTCTCCATAATGCGTCAGCGTTATTTATTAGTAAAGTAAAGGCAAAGTAGAGTTAGTGCTCGTAATATCTTTTTTCGCTTTTGCTAATATTTTTGCCCCATTGTCTAACATAAACTGCTGAAATGCTTTTGCTGTTAAGCTAGGTTTTCGAGAACTACGCTGTACTAAGCGCCATTTATTTTTAATAGGAAAGTGCTCTACTGGCAGTATTTTTATACCGGGTACTAAACCGAAATCAACGCTATAACGGCTTAAAATAGATAACCCTAACCCGGCCGAAACCGCTTGTTTAATGGCTTCACTACTTGCAATAGTCATTTTTTCATTAAGCTTAAAGCCATGAAAATTAAATAAATTAATTGCCGCTTCTCGCGTACCAGAGCCAGCCTCCCTGAGAATAAATGGGTAATGACTTAATCGCGCTAAACTAATATTTTCTTGCTGGGCAAGCTCATGACGCTCTGGCGCTACCACAACTAACTCATTTGTTAGAAATGGGCTTTCTAGTACTTCAACCCCTGTAGGTATTTGACTAAACAGGTAAAAGTCGTCGCTGTTATCTCGAAGACGAGCGTGTACCGTATCACGGTTACCTATTTCTAACTTTACTTCAACTTGTGGATGACGCTGTGTGAATGCCGCGAGTAACAAAGGTAAAAAATATTGTGCCGTGGTAACAACCGCAATAGTTAACGTACCTGTTACCACTCCTTGTAAATTATCTATATCAGTTTTTAAATTATCGAGCGACTGAAATATTTGATTGGCACTACGTAACACCGCCTGACCTGCATCGGTTAGCTCAACTACTCGTCCCCGCATTTGGTAAACAGGTAAACCGAGTAAATCACTTAAGTTTTTTAATTGAATAGAAACTGATGGCTGTGAAATGAATAACTTTTCAGCCACAACAGATAAACTCTGATAGCGAGCTAAAGCCTGAACTAATTGTAACTGCCTAATTGTTGGTTGTTTTACACTCATAAATAGCTACTAAATCAAACCAAAAACACAAACTATAGATTAAAATCTATAATTGAAATTAAAAACATATATTAGACTCTATTTAATTTAACTTCTAGCATAAAAACATCAATACACCGTAATGTTTTCCCATATTGCATCCTAATGTGCGATAAGTGAAAAGCTAAAACAAGGTTAACGCAAAGATTATGTTAGAAACAATTTCACACAATATCAGAGCTCTAGGCTCAGCTTTAGGGCAAACCATTGCCAATGAAACTGACCAACGTTGGTTAGATAACATTGAGCATGTACGCTTATTAGCGAAAGATGGCGTGGCTAACCAAGCTTATGCCCTTGATGAGTTAAAAAGTCTTTTTCAATCGTGCGACGAAGATAAGCTGTTAATTTATGCTCGAGCTTTTAGCCAATTTTTGAATTTAGCCAATGTGGCTGAGCAGCAGCATACTGCGAGTGAGCAAGGTTTAGCTGAACTTGACTTACCTCACCCATTAGAGTCGTTAAAAGAGCAACTTGGTGATGTAGACGCTAAAACCTTCTTAAAAGCAGTTAACCAATTACATATTGAATTAGTGTTAACCGCTCATCCTACTGAAGTAAATCGCCGTACTTTTATTCATAAATATCATGAAATTGCCGAGCAACTTGCCGATAGTGGCTCTGATTTAAACCCGCGTATTGAAGAGTTAATTGAACAAGCTTGGGGCACCAATGAAATTAGACAACAACGCCCCACGCCACTTGATGAATCACGCTGGGGTTTAAACGCAATTAGCGATAGTTTATGGGTTGCGGTACCAAAATTTGTACGTGAGCTCGACACTTTATGTCAGCAAGTATCTGGGCAATCTTTACCACTTGATGCTACGCCAATTACCATGGCAAGTTGGATGGCTGGCGACCGAGATGGTAACCCTTTTGTAACAGCCAACTTAAGTAAACAGGCCGTAATTCAAGCACGTTTAATGGCTGCTGAGCTTTATTTAACTGACTTTCAAAACCTATATTTAGAACTGTCAATGGACAAAGCAGATGAGGTTTTAGTTACCGCCGACGTTCAAGGTATTGGTCCATACCGTCATTTATTAAAGCAAACTATAGCTGAACTTGAACAGACTATAACTTTACTTAAAAACAATAATACCGAGGGAGCTATTGCTAGCCCTAGTGCACTATTAGCGCCATTATTGTTATGTCGTGATAGTTTACTTAATGCTGGGCTAACACGCGCTGCTAACTCTTTAGTGTTAGATGTTATTCGCAAAGTTCACTGTTTTGGTATTTCACTAGTTAAGCTTGATGTTCGCCAGCATAGTGAGTTTCACGATCAAGCAATCGCTGAAATTGTATCGGCTTTAGGCTTAGGTGATTATTTATCATGGGATGAGCAGCAACGTTGTCAATTTTTACAAACTGAGCTAAATAACTCTCGCCCACTATTACCTAAAGTACAATGGTCAGAGCAAACTCAAGAAGTATTAGACACCTTTAGTTTTATTGCTGCCCAACCCAAAGAAGTACTTGGTATTTATGTCATATCAATGGCGAGTAATCAAAGTGATGTACTTAGCGTTAACTTGTTAATGAAAGCCACGGGTATTACATGGGATATGCCCATTGCACCATTATTTGAAACCTTAGATGATTTAAATAATGCCGCACAAGTTATTGATGTGTTATTGACTGATAAAGACTACGTTAAACGCACTCATGGCGCACAACATGTCATGATAGGTTATAGCGATTCAGCTAAAGATGCCGGCGTATTGGCAGCAGCATGGGCACAATATCAAGCCCAAGAAGCGTTAGTAGCTGTCGCTCGTCGTCATAAAATCACTTTAAAATTATTCCATGGTCGTGGTGGCACAATTGGCCGTGGTGGCGGCCCTGCACATGCTGCGATTGCATCGCAACCTCCAGGTACGTTAGAAGGTGGTTTACGAGTCACCGAGCAAGGCGAAACTATTCGCTTTAAATTTGGTTTACCTAACTTAGCAGTACGTAGCTTACATTTATATGCCAGCGCGATTCTTGAAAGTTTAGTCAAACCGCAACCGGCTCCGAAAGATTCTTGGCGAAGTTTGATGGATGACATGGCAAAACGTAGCTGTGACATTTACCGTAGCTATATTTGTGATCAAGAAGACTTTGTTACTTACTTCAGACAAGCAACCCCTGAGCAAGAGCTCTCATCATTACCACTTGGCTCACGCCCGAGTAAACGTAAGTCCGATGGCGGCATTGAATCACTCCGTGCTATTCCGTGGATTTTTGCTTGGAGCCAAAACCGCTTAGTGGTACCAAGTTGGCTTGGTTTTGGACAAGCGATTGAAGAAATAGGACAAAAACAAAGTTATACCATTCAAGATATGCTAGAAAATTGGCCTTACTTTAGAGCCCGTGTTTCACTAACCGAAATGGTCTATTTGAAATCAGACAGTCGTATTTCTAAAATGTACGATCAACACTTAGTGGAGCCAGAGCTACAAGCCATGGGTGATGAATTACGCTCACAATTAGCCAAAGATAAAGCAACAGTACTTAAACTGTTAGGGCAAACTGAAACCTTAGAAAGTGATCAGTGGAACCTCACCTCGTTCCAGTTAAGACAGCCTTATTTACTACCGTTGCACTTATTACAAATTGAAGCATTGAAACGCCTACGTAAACAACCTGAACACCCATTGTGTGAGCAGCTGCTCATGGTAAGTATGACGGGTATCGCTACCGGTATGCGTAATACAGGATAAAGTTAGAGGTTAACCCACAAAAAAGGGAGTAGTGATTAAACTATTCCCTTTTTATTACAATCACTAATATCGGTGATTAAAGCTTTACTGTAGTCGATCCATCAAATAAGCATAGCTCAAACTACTCACCATAGCGCGTTGCTCATTATTTGCTGCGCCGGCATGACCACCTTCCATATTTTCAAAATATAAAACATCAAGCCCCATATCTTCCATTTTGGCTACCATTTTGCGCGCATGCCCAGGATGAACACGGTCATCCCTTGTTGAGGTAGTAAAGAATACTTTCGGGTAGTTAACGCTACTCTTTAGGTTATGATAAGGCGAATAGGTTTTAATATATTCCCATTCATCAGCATTATCTGGATTTCCGTACTCCCCCATCCAACTTGCGCCCGCAAGCAATTTATTAAACCGTTTCATATCCAGTAATGGCACTTGGCAAATTACCGCATTATATAAATCTGGGCGACGAGTAAAGGCTGCACCAACAAGTAAACCACCATTACTGCCACCTTGAATCCCTAAATGCTTAGGTGAAGTAACTTTACGCGTTATTAAATCTTCTGCAATGGCTTCAAAGTCTTCATAGGCTTTATGACGATTTTGCTTTAGTGCTGCTTGGTGCCAACTTGGACCATACTCACCACCACCACGAATGTTAGCCATAACATATACACCGCCTTTCTCTAACCAATTCTTTCCTGTAACTGAAGAATAATAAGGCTGCATTGATACTTCAAAACCGCCATAACCATATAATAATGTCGGGTTCTTGCCATTTAGCTTGATGTTTTTATCGTGCACAATAAAGTAAGGCACTTTAGTGCCATCTTTTGATGTTGCAAAGTGTTGTTTAGCAACAAAATTGCCAGCATCAAAGTGGGATTTCTCCCCTTTAAGCTTATTAATAACAAGGTCATTGCCATTAACTAAATACAAGCTTGATGGAGTTAAAAAGTCTGTATAATTAACAAAAAAGTCATCTTTTGCAGTATCAGTGTTAAACACCGTAATAGAGCCATTTTCAGGGAAATTCACCTGTTCAACTTGCCATTGATCGTTCTTGCTTGGACGATAACGGTATAATTTGTTTTTTACATCATCCATCACAGTAACGAGTATGGCTGACTTAGTAAAACTTAACCCTTCAATTGATATCGTTTTAGTGGGCTTTATAAAGCTGGTAAACGTTGCTTTACCAACAATTAAAGAATCAATATCGGTATAAATAACCTCAGCTTGTACAAAATCCCCCCAAGACGACTTCAACTGAACAAATATTTTATTATTATTCAAACCAACAACAGAAGCATCTTCAGGAATATTAAGTTTAGTTAATTTACCATTATTGATGACAAACACATTACGAGTATAGAAACTGGTAGCCTCAGAAATGATATGATGCGGTGTATCGCCATCGTAAACAGTAGAGCCGCCTGCTGCTATTGATGTTTTATCGGTTTCAAAGAGTGTTTTGGCCGTTTCAAGCTTTGTCCCACGTTGCCATACTTTTACAACAGCAGGATAACCAGAGTCCGTCATTGAGCCTTCACCAAAGTCGGTACCGACAAATACCTTATTTTCACTATGCCAAGAAACGCTGCTTTTCGCTTCAGGTAAACTAAAGCCCCCTTTTACAAATGATTTAGTTTTGACATCAAACTCTTTAATCACTGTTGCATCTGCACCACCGCGTGATAAAGAGACTAAACACCGCTGATAGGTAGGTTTATGACAATTCATACCTTTGTAAACCCAGTTCTCATTATCTTGTTTAGCTAGCGCATCAATATCCAGTACGGTTTCCCACTTAGGTGATGCTTTTTGATATTCTTCAAACGTAGTTCGTCGATAAATCCCGCGCACATGGTTTTCATCTCGCCAAAAATTATAATAAAAACCTGCACGCTCTCTTGCATAGGGGATGTGCTCTTTATCATTCATTATTTCTAACGTATTATCATAAACACCTTGATAGCTCTCATGAGACTTTAGATGCGCTAAAGAGCGCTTATTTTTCTCCTTAACCCAATTAAGTGCCTTTTCACCTTCGACTTCTTCAAGCCAAAGGTAAGAGTCAGTTTGTGTCGCATAAGTAATAAAAGAGGTGATTGCAGAGGCTAAAATAACGCTCTTAAGTAAGGTTTTATTTATCAATGTTATATCCTTATAAAGTAAGCAATACTCGAAAATATTACAAAAAAGTTATACTAGCAATTTCAATAACACCATAAAGTAAATAAATTTGTAACAAATAATTTACTTTTAACTTAACATTGCTCAGATAATGCTAGATTGCTCAGATAATGCTAGATTTTCTCTTTACTATATCGACTAACCTAAATAATTCATCTAGAAAAGCCTGAGTCCCCCCTTTAGTTCATGAATATTGTATTATCACCATGACTCTACTTTATTCAGAATCACTAAAGACTGTTATGTTCAAAAATTTAACTCCTAAAATATCAGCAATTCCTACCAACCTTATTACCGGTTTTTTAGGGGTAGGAAAAACCACCGCTATCGTACAATTACTGGCTAATAAACCCGAGCATGAAAATTGGGCGGTATTAGTAAATGAGTTTGGCGAGGTAGGCATTGATGCTGAGCTATTAACTAATAATAGTGATAAAAACAATAAAGCTAATAATGAAAAAAATGGCGTATTTATTCGCCAAGTACCTGGTGGTTGCATGTGTTGTGCTTCTGGGGTACCAATGCAAGTTGCACTTAATCAGCTCATCGCTAAAGCAAAACCTGATCGCTTACTTATAGAGCCTACGGGGCTAGGCCACCCAAAAGAAGTGGTTGAGGTGCTAACCAGCGGTAAGTATAAAGACTTAATCTCATTACAATCAATACTATGCTTAATTGATGCAAGAAACCTTAGCGATGTGCGCTATACCTCACACCCATCTTTCGTCCAGCAGCTCAATATTGCTGATATTATTATTGGCACCAAATCTGAGCTTTACAGTGAACAAGACAGGGAAAACTTAACTTCATTTATAGCATTGAGCAAACTCAACGATAAACCTCTTAATTTAATCTGCCATGGGCAAATTGCACTGGGCGACCTACAAAAGGTAACCGTTAAAGACGCAGCAGGAGGTAAACATCAACAATATTTATTAAACAATACGAAGCGTGCTTTCTCACCACTTAGCAACGTTACCATTGGAGTTAATATTAATGAGGAGAGTTATATTGATAAGACGACAGACGTCAGTGCTAATACCGAGAAAAAGATACAACAGCAAATCAAGTTGCATGGTTTTATTGAGTTAACAAATCAAGGGGAAGGTTTTTTTAGTAAAGGCTGGATTTTTTCAAATCGCTATATTTTTAATCACCAAAAATTCTTCTTATTTTTATCGACATTAGCAGTAAATCGCATAAAAGGTATGGTGCTTACCGAACAAGGGAGCTACTCCTTTAATAAAGCGGATAAAGAGCTTAACTGCAACCATATTGCTAGCATAGCTGATAGTCGTATTGAGCTAATCTATCATGACACCAACAAGGTAATGACTGTAGATTACAACACATTCACTAACCTACTCGATCACCCCGTATAGAGCTTTATCATTGTTTTTTTCTTTACTTCACTAAAAAAAAGTTTTTTTTAACTATAAGGCTATAATAATTAAATAAATATTTATTTCCTATTTCATTCGCTTGCTATTGGTGTTTTAAACAAGTTACTTTTTGATGATAAAAAACATATTACTCTTTACCCTATTCATTTTTTCTAACTACATTCATGCTAACAATGTTGCTTCTACAGCACACTTAGATGGTATCAACACAGTTACATTAAACGAACATAACCTCTGGTCCTCTGTCAATGACAGCAGTGCTCCTGAGAGTTTTACTGAATTAACAAACTTATTTACTAATGCTGCCCCTGTATCATCATCACAAGGGGGGCGTGGTGCTTTTATAACAGCAATTAAAGTAATAAACACAGCAAATAGCCATAACACATGGTTTGTGAACCTTCATGTCAATTACTTAGATATTGGTCAAGCTTACTGGCAAACCGAGCAAGGTAAAGTCATACCCTTAGAAGATTTTGGTCACATTGGCACTGAAAACCCTAAGATGGCTCATTCACAAACTTTTTCTTTACCGCTAGCAGACTCACAAAGCGGTACACTTTGGATTTATATTCAAGCTAAAGTGTTTCCAACCCCAGCAGTGATCAATATTTATAATCAGGCTAACTTTTATAAAAAGCAGGTTTTGATAAACAATATTACCTCAATAGCATTCACGGTAATGATAACGTTAGCTTTATTAGCTCTTTTTACCTACCTGAACACTAAATATATTATCACTTTAGCATGTGCAGGTTATATTGGCTTACATGGCATAGGTTGGTTCGCTGCATCGGGGAGCTTAGGGTATCTATTGCCAATAACATCATTTAATCCAGTGTATAGCGGCATGATATTGTTCCCTTTTGCTATTGCCGCAGCCAGTCAATTCACCAAGTTGCTGTTCAACTGTAAGCAAGAGCACCCAAGATTAGCTAACTTATTTAATTACTTATCCATTTTTAGCGTTGTGATAGGGCTGTTAATGCCTTTTGTCCCGTTCACATTAAGCTATTTCATTTCGCACATCATCGCTACTATTTGGATACCTCTTTCCATTAGTACTGGTATTTTTATGTTACGTAAAAGAGACTTTACCGCTAAGTATTACTTAATCGGTAACCTTTTATATGGACTAACGTTAGCGGTATATGTTTTATCTCATGCCTATAATATTGACTGGTATATTTACCCTGAATTAATTGTGCAAATAGCTTTAGCACTAGATTGTTTGTGTATTCTTCTTGCGCTAGCAGAGTGGCTGCAAATAAAACAAAAAGAGTTTAACCGCAGTTACAAAACCTCCCGCGTTGACCCATTAACACAAATAGGCAATCGTTTTGCGCAAAATGAAATGTTAGGTAAATTACAAGGACACTACAGCTTAACTTTTATTGATCTCGATAACTTTAAAGAAATTAACGATAGATTAGGCCATGATACTGGAGATAAGTACTTGGTTGCAGCAGCACAAATTATGAAGAAAAACTTAGCAGAGCTAGGCACTATTTTCCGCTGTGGTGGTGATGAATTTATTTGGGTAGTCAAGATAAAAAACGCACAAGACACGGAGTCATTATTGATACAAATATCGGAGTTACTACTAGCAAGTGAAACTGAGCTACAACAAAGTGGCTGGCAACAGGCCAGCCTCAGTTTTGGCATTGCCACCAGTTTTGAAACACTAAATCAGTCAGAGTGTTTATCACTCGCCGATCAGCGTATGTACCAGCATAAACAAAACAAAAAAAACAGCACTAATTTGCCACAGAATTCGTTGTGAGCTATTTTACTGTTGCTTTTAAGTACTTTTTTAATAAATTTTTTAGTTATTTCTTTTTAATTTTTGTGCTTTCTTATTTAACTCATCAGCAAGTTCAGTCGGGTAAAGTATTACCCCCTCTTCATTGCTATTAGGAAAAACCACTACGGATAATTCATCTTCTTCTAATCCCTGAGTCCAACGTTTTAACCAAACATCAAGGCTAATTGCTTGTGCACTACATAACTCCCAATCACCTGTTGCCCAAGTTTGGGCAAATTCTTGATTGGGCCACACAGGAACGCAGTCTTCATCATCACTATTTAACATCATACAACCGTGTTCATCAGCAAGGATCCACAGCTCACTATTTTGGTTTACCTCTTTAAGAAAATACTGAAAGCGATTTTCAATGTTGTATTGCTCAATGTCATTCAGGGTTTTGTTATCAATAGGAGTGGCCAAGTGCGTATTCTCTTTAGTAATGAAGGCTGATTAATAATGTGCTCAGGTTTATGTTAGCAATATTATCGTCAATTTTTTAGCTATAACTACCGCTTATAATTGTCACTATAGCTTCGCTAATAATAGCATTAACTAAACTTGATGTAACACCAGAGAATGTTTTATGAAAATATCGCTAAAACAAAGTAATTTTCAAAAATAGAGTAAAAGCTCACTTTTTAAGCGCCATTGCGCTTAATCCTAGACTAATTGCCTAGTATAACTTGTCGTTTGTGGTTAGCCCTCGTTAAGGGCTTAAGATAAAATGTCGGTTACTTAAATGAAACCGCACTTTGTAGTGGGTGAATAATAGGAATAAAAATGGGCAATACTTCTAAACCTGTACACGAAGTAAAAGATAAGCTTCAAGAAAGTGCTCATGAGCAAACTAATGAGTTGAGCTACGAACAACAACATAAACCAAGTTCAGCCTTTAACTCACGTGAAGAATACTTAGAGCACGAATTACAAATAATGGCGCCTAAACGCTGGCGGCCTAATCTTCCTTTTAGAGACTATCGTTTTGAGCTAGAAGACACCATCCCTGCAATGGCAGCAACCATTGGTAAAGTAGTTATGGTCGGTGCTATTGCGGCAACTTTTGCTGGACCACTAGGTTTAGGTGAAGCGTTTATATTAGAAAATGTCCGTTATGAGTTACTCATTGTCGCTTTTTTTATAATTATTTTTTCAGGCTTTATCTTACCAACCGCGAACCTAGCTGGTACACATGGTCCATTAATTCCGCTTATCCCTATTGTCGTTGCTGCAGGTGGCCACCCAATGGCCTTTGGTTTGCTCATAGGTGCGTTTGGTTTAATTTTAGCGATAAGTAAAGGCGGCAGTATGTTGGCAAACCTCACCAGCAAGGGAGTTTGTGGCGGCTTACTATTATATCTTGGGTTTGTTGGCACCATTTCTCAAGTAAAAAAGCTCTTCGCTTGGGCTGAAAGTATAGAAATGAGCTATATAGCCTTTGCCGTTATTTTTTGCACCATAATCTTATACGCCTTACTCGAACATTGGCGAAAGCGCTGGCTAGCAGTACCGTTAAGTTGTTTGTTAGGGGGAACAATTGCCTTTGCAATGGGCGCACCTTTTGAGTTCCAAACAGGTCCTGGTTTACCTAATATGAACCCGATGTATTGGTGGGGTGAAAACACTGGCTGGATGTTAGGTTTACCAACATTAGAAAGCTTTATTGTGGTATTACCTTTTGCTATTTTAGCGGTTGCAATGTGGTCTCCTGACTTTTTAGGACACCAAGTATTCCAAAAAATTAGTTATCCTGCACGTACTGAAAAAGTACAAATGAATATTGACGATACCATGACCAGCGCCTCTATTCGCCAAACTTTTGGTTCTATTTTAGGTGGAGCAAATTTCACCTCATCTTGGGGCACATACATCGTACCCGCCGCTATCGCTAAACGCCCTATTCCTGCTGGCGCAATACTTACTGCGTTGTTTTGTATTATTGCCGCTATTTGGGGTTACCCAATGGATTTAGCTATTTGGCAACCTGTACTTTGTGTTGCCTTAGTAGTTGGCGTATTTATCCCGTTACTTGAAGCAGGTATGGAAATGACCCGAGAAGGTAAAACAACTCAATCTGCAGCTATTGTGGTGTTTTCTTCTGCGCTTGTTAATCCCGCTTTTGGTTGGTCATTAACGATGTTACTAGATAACCTTGGTTTGATTGGTTGTAAAACGCGTAGTTCAGAGTTAAGTAAGATGAGCCGTTGGATACTACCAGGTATCATGTTTGTGGTATTAACAGGAGTAATGGCTGCGGTGGGCTTGCTACCGGGTATTCCTGCAATAATTCCAAGCTTTAGATAAAACAATAATAAATTATCTTGAAATAAGGGCGCTATATGCGCCCTTATTTCAAGTCATCTAACTGCTAACTAGAAAGCTAGCTTAAGCGAACTTATTAAGAACTAAATTCACTAACGTCGATACCCAGTAATTTAGCAATACCTTCGCCATAAGCAGGGTCTGCTTTATAACAGTGCTTTAAGTGACGCAATTGAATTTCTTTAGGTACGCCATCTAAATTTCTCGCAGTATTATCAAAAAGAATCGCTTGTTTTTCTGCACTCATTAAGCGAAATAAATCCCCAGGTTGTGAGAAGTAATCGTCATCTTCACGGTGATCCCAGTGAGCAGCTGCTCCATCTAAATTTAAAGCTGGTTCAGCAACTTCAGGTTGCTCTGCCCATTCGCCTTCAATATTTGGCTCATAACCGACAGTACCACCAAAATTACCATCGACCCTCATAGCGCCGTCACGATGATAACTATGAACAGGACAACGCGCAGCATTCACTGGAATATGTTGATGGTTAACGCCTAAGCGATAACGCTGAGCATCACCGTATGAAAATAAACGCCCTTGCAGCATTTTATCGGGTGAGAAACTAATACCAGGAACTACATTGGCAGGGTTAAACGCCGACTGCTCTACTTCTGCGAAAAAGTTTTCTGGATTACGATTTAACTCAAACTCTCCGACTTCAATTAATGGGTAATCTTTGTGCGGCCATATTTTAGTTAAATCAAAAGGGTTATATGGAACCGTTGCCGCATCCGCTTCAGGCATAATTTGTACCTTTAACGTCCATTTAGGAAAGTCTTTATTATTAATACTTTCAAGTAAATCACGTTGGTGGCTTTCACGGTCATTGCCTATCACTTGTCCTGCTTCTGCATCAGATAAGTTCTTAATTCCTTGCTGTGATTTGAAATGAAACTTAACCCAGTAGCGCTCGTTATTATCATTGATAAAACTAAAAGTATGGCTGCCAAAGCCGTGCATATGACGATAAGTAGCTGGTATGCCCCGATCGCTCATAACAATAGTAACTTGGTGTAACGCTTCGGGTAATGAAGTCCAGAAATCCCAGTTATTTTTAGCGCTTCGCATATTAGTGCGAGGATCACGCTTTACCGCATGATTTAAGTCAGGAAATTTCAGAGGATCACGTAAAAAGAATACTGGTGTGTTGTTACCCACTAAATCCCAGTTGCCTTCTTCAGTGTAAAACTTTAAGGCAAAACCTCTAATATCACGCTCTGCATCGGCAGCGCCGCGCTCACCTGCTACGGTAGTAAAACGCGCGAACAGATCTGTTTTCTTGCCTATTTCAGAAAATATTTTCGCCTTAGTATATTGCGTAATATCATGGGTAACAGTAAATGTACCATAAGCACCAGAGCCTTTTGCATGCATACGGCGCTCAGGGATCACTTCACGATCAAAGTGCGCCATTTTTTCTAAAAACCATACATCTTGTAGCAGTTGAGGACCACGCTTTCCTGCTGTTTGAACGTTTTGATTATGAGCAACAGGACAACCTGCTGCGGTAGTTAATTTCTTACTCATTAAGTCATACCCTCTCAGTTAGTCGATGGTTAATTCGTTATTGACAATAACGTATAAACTCACTTGTTGAATAATTTGGTTTATCTCAAGTTCAGACCGCTTACTATCCAATAAAGTTTAGACACAATATGACTTTTATCTAATTCCAGGGAAAATAAGACAGTTACTTGCTAAAAAATGAAGAGGAGTAAAGAGCTAAACCGTTACTGTGCCTTAGCTCTTATTTTAATAAAAATGTGTCGTGATTAGGTCGTGATTAGTGTGGTAAGTTATTAATACTCAAATGTTACGAGTTCGCTACTGACTTCTTTCTGCCAAAGATTAATGACAAAATAATCCCAATAATCATAATATAGAAAAAATATTTTCCAGCTTGCACTGAGTCACTTGGTAGTAATCCTGTGGCTGTAATTATTAAAGGGATCAAAAGAAATCCTCCAATCGCTGAGATAACTCTTAAAGCACCAGATTTAACTTTTGATTCAAGCCTTTTACTAAAGAAAAAGCCACCAAAAACGACAAGTGCGCCTATTAATGCAATTATAAATGCTGCGATATTCATCTAACTCTCCGTTGTTATCATAATATTTATTGCTGGGCCTATTGCCGAGCATTAGCTTTCAATTCATTTTGCCATAGTTTAAATAACCACAACAATATCAAATAAATATAAATAATACAGGAGTAGTACGATGATTATTAAAAAGTCCAAAGAGCGGTTTAATAATCACTAGCGAAGAGCATCAAAAAGTTATCTCAGTACGCAGGGTTACAACCAAGACATTGTCTAAACTTTTATCGGTAGCGGGATTAACTATGTACTGAATATCTGGCTTAAAAGCGAGGTAATCATTGACTTGAAAACGATAAAAAACTTCGTAAGCTGTTTCGGACTTTTGTAATTCATTATGTAAATAATGACTCGTTGATACATGGTTAACGCCAATCCCTGTCTTATCTCCTGCTCTGTTAAATGGAGCATACCAAGCGATACCTGCGCCAAAATGAAAGTTCAACTCACTCACTTCATCGTCTGCATAACCCATTTGCGCAAACCACGATGATGATTGAGAAGAAAGCCAATAATTATCTAACGAGCCCTCAACAATCATATAAGCCCCCTCAGTGCCCTCTTTATGATTTGCTACTGTAAAGGTTTCTATATCGCCAGTTTGGTGCCAAACACCTATTTTAGCGACAACATTGTTAAAGCGTTGAGCCCACTCTGCAATATAGAAAACTTCATCAAATTCATTTGAATCATCAGAAAAAAAACCAAAAGCAATATTACCACTCCCCGTTGCTTTCCAGTTAATAGCGCCTGCTAACGTCGGCGTTGGGTAGGTTGGCATAAATGCAATCGTTGGCGTAAACCCCATTGATGAATGAATAAATTCGCCGCCATGCTCAATAAAGGCGAACTCACTATTAGCATCTATTTGACCTAACTTAAAACGTAGTCCTTGCTCTTGATAGCTCCCTTCAAACCAAACTTCATAAATATCTTCAAATTCGGCTTCGTCAATATTAGAGTAAGCTTGAATAGCGCCAGTGTCTAAACCGCCATCATCCCCTCTAAGTAAAGCACCATCAGCATAAAAACTATAATGCTCAGACAAATTAAACAATGCGCTAGCATTAACTAAAGTTCTCACAGCAGAGGTTTCATTAACACCACCAGAAACAACATTACTCGCGTCATTAACAACGGTGGCAGTAAATTCGTGACTATAGGCTGTGCTCACATAGAGACATATAGCACTTAGTGTTAAACAACTTTTTCTAATCATAAACTTACCTACTGTATGCAAACTTGTATTTAGTATAAAGCCTAAATACAAATCAATGATTGATATCAAGAAGTACCCGTAAATATGGCTGGTATTTTTCAATAAAAAGCTTTGAGAGCAGCTACTTAGTTAACCTTAGTTGAGCACCTTTAAATATTCAACTTACGATAACAACGAGCGCAATTTAAATGAGCCTGATTAGCTGATGCTTCAATATCTAACGCTTAATTAACCTGAGATCGGCTTAACAAATGTTTCTCTAGCAGCTACTTTTCCTAACTTCTTCGTTAAATTTACTTGCAATAGCTCCCTATTGACGCGAAATTTGTCTTGCTTATCATATGAAAAGAAGAAAAACTATCAAGCTAGAGACTCAGAAAAGTAATTTTTACTGATATTTCAATTTGTTAAATATCTCTTAAACCGAGTTCAGGTTAATTAGAAAAGCTTTGTCTTGATAGATCAAAAAAGAGCAAAGTGGCGAACCACTTTGCTCTTTGAGCGAGGCAGAGTTATCTATCTGAATAACTTCAATGAACCATTTAAAAAGGCTACTTAGCTACAACCTCTGTCGCACGACTAACACGACCGTCTACCGCTTTGCTGCGCAGCCATACATTACCTTTTACCGTCACTGGGCTTTGGTAACTTTGCCACGATTGACCATCTAAGCTGTACTCAATACTAAAGCTAGGTAGCGCAACGTTTGCTGATAATTTTCCATCATTAATCACGCCACCCGGAATAGGTAAGTAATAATGAATACCTTTATTCGACATTCTGGAAAACTCTTTAGCTGCTAATACATTGGCAAATTCAGCCCACTGCTTGTTTCTGTCTTTTGCATTAACCTTATCACCTTCCCAATCTGCTTTGTGCCATGCACGTTCAGCAATGGCGATAATTCTTGGGAACACCATTTCTTGCATTTGCTCAGCAGTACGAATAGTTTCACTCCAGACATTGCCTTGCATACCTAAAATGTTTTCTGGCTTTTCTAATTTAGGCATAGCGCGACCAACTAAGTCTTCTAAGTTATCAATAGGAACACCTTGACGGGTATAGTCAGCATTAGCGTATAAGTTATCTGGCATGTAACCAAAAACACGTTTAGTGTCGGTAAAGCGTGTTGCCCAGTAATAACCGCGTGATTCTGGGTGAGCTTCATATGGGTGATCTAAGTATAAATGTGAGCCAGAAGATAACACCACATCATAACCTTCATTCGCTAAACGGTATGCTCTATCAGCAACACCCCACTCCCAAATATTATCCCAAGGGTTAGCCCATACTTGATCTGGGGCTAAGCTGTCACGATCAAAGGTTGCTGTGCGGCTATACATTAAGCCATCTTCCCAGCCACCCATCGCTAAACCACGGTTAGCTAATAGTTTAGAAGCACGTGACATAAAGTACGCTTTTAAATCTTGTACGCCTGATATGCCATTGCCCGGCTCAATAAATAATGCCTGACACGCAGGAGAACCTGCCCAAGAGCCCGCGCCAACTTCATCACCACCTAAGTGTACTTTTTTCAAGTCAATACCAGCATCGCGATACATGACCTGCATTTCATAGAGCACTTTATCAATGAAGTTGTAGCTTGAGTCTAAACAAACATCCATTGAGTTATCGTTATAGTTTTGTACCGTTAAGTATTTAGAAGTATCTTTTGGATGCGTCAGTAAATAGGCTTTGGCTTCTTCTTTTTTACCCGCTTTCATTAAATTGTTATAACGCGCTTCCATTGACTTAATTGCCGCTCTAGCGTGGCCCGGTAAATCAACCTCAGGGATCACTTCAATATGGCGAACTGTCGCAAATTTTAATATTTCAATGAAATCTTCACGAGTCAAATAACCATTACCAACGGCATCGCCATGAGGACCTGCACCTAGTTGTGTTAATAAACAGCTTTGTTCCGTTAAATCAAAACAGCGCTTTGCACCAACATCGGTTAACTCAGGTAAGCCTGGTATTTGTAAACGCCAGCCTTCATCTTCTGTCATGTGTAAATGTAGCTTATTAAGCTTGTAATGAGCCATTTGCTCAATCAGCTTTAAAATATTGTCTTTACCATGGAAGTTACGACCAATATCATAGTGCATACCACGCCATTCATAGCGCGCTGAATCTTCAACTTCAAGACGAGGTAAGTTTATTGGTGCTTTTTTATCCGTTGGCATTAAACTTAGTAATGATTGAATAGCGTAAAATGCATTGGCATTATCTGTGGCAATAATTTCAATAGTATTTTTATCAACCGTTAAGTTATAGCCGGGCTTACCTTCATGATTTAAGTTGGCATTCACTTTAAGTGAAAGCACTTGTTTTTTAGCTGATGGAACGTGCTCGGCTTGTACATCAAGCTTACTTAAACCGTAATCGGCTAATTGTGCTTGTAAATAGGTTACTTCGTTTTTTAAACTACCTGCGTAACGAATTTGCCATTGGTCTGAAAACGTTGTTTCACCGCGATTATGATCAACACTGCGCGGCGTAGGAATGATTTTACGGGTAACTTCTTCACGGCTTAAGCTAAAATCTTGCGCGGCTAAGTTAGCTTTATAACGTAAAGCGGCATCCGTTTTTGGAAATAAATCTTTTGGCTCGTTATAACGTAAATACTGCTCAGGGCGAACCATAGGTTTAACATAAGAGAAGCTATCTTCGGTATCTGTATTCGCGAAAATAGCAGGCTTAGCTTTGCCACTAACAATAAAGGTTCTTGGCATAAAGTCAGTCATACTAACGATCCAAGCAGCCCCTTTATAGTTTATCGCCAGCGTTTCACCTGCGGCTAAGCCTTTAAAGTCTTTCGTTGGCACTATGCGATGTAAGTCACCCTGCACATGTTCGATATTCAAACCATGAGCTTTTGCGGTTTGTTGCTCTTCATCAATAACACGAGTAACGTGCATGTAAATAGCCCAGTCACTGACGCCAGCAGGAATAGCTACCTTTGACTTATTATCTAAAATAACTCGCCCATTGTGAGATGAGCTACCAAAAACAAAGTTATCTACCACTTCAAAGTGCACTTCGGCATCTGACGCAAAGCTATTAAGTTGCTGTTGAGATAAACCCGCCTGTGCGGTTAGTGGTAAAGTCACCAGCAAGTTTGCTAATAAAAGTTTCTTAAATGACAAGGGAATCTTCCTTATTTTATTTTTGTTGTAAATTTACCACGTTAGCATTTATTGACGTCAAAATAAGACATTACACCAACGACATTAACTTATGGCTTATCGCTTGATTTTAGTAGCGCACAGAAGATTTAATTCGCTAAACCTTACAACACTACAAAAGCAACTGCCTAAAAAGTGACTGAAATAATACAAGAAAATATTATTTATTCCTACCCTTGTTATCTTTGAGTTACAACTGAATACAAATTATTGTTTAAATAGTCAATTAATTTAATATCTATCAGTGGTTAATTATAACAACGGGCATCAAGCAATGTTATTTGTGAAATCAGTACACTGTTGGGTGCAACTGAGCCCGGCAAACCTCTACTACCATAAGCAAGATCAGACGGTATATAAAACTCCCAAGTTTCACCAACTTTCATCATAGGAACTCCTTCACGCCAACCTTTGACCATTTTAGAGAGAGCAAATTTATCAGGATTTCCGCGTTGGTAACTGCTATCAATCATTTTTTGCGAGGCCACTGAAAACATTTGATAGTGCACAGTTACTTTATAGTCTGGATCAGGTTTACAACCCGAGCTTGGTTCTAAAACGGTATACTGTAATCCAGAGTCTGTGGCTAAAACCCCTTCTCGTTTAAGGTTCATCATTAACCAGTGCTTGCCCTTAATCGCATTAGCTTCTTCTTGGTTGTACAAATTACCCGAGTTACTTGAACTAGCGCAGCCAAGCACCAAAGTACAAATTAAACTGGCAAAAAAAGTGCGTATCAACATATTATTTCTCTTGCTAATAATCTTAAAGCAGCCTACCAAAAAATAGATGTTTTATGGTTGGTGGCATAACTAACACAAGTTATGCAAAGTTAATCCATCGTACAAGTACTGATTTATTCTGCTAAATAAATCAGTTGTTGCACTGGCTCTAAACTATTAAACGGTGGTAAAGACAACGTTTGCATATTACCCATAGATAAAGCGGCATGTAGCGGTAATGTTGCCGTCGCTTTTAAGGTTAGCTCTTCAACTTTAGGCACTTTAATTAAGCGGACAACACTTCTATCACCGTATTGGGCAATAGATGGAATATAAGGTCGCAGCTGGGTAATAAACTTATCTAAAAACCATGAGTCGACATCACCACCAATAATAATGGTTTGGCAGTTTAATAAGGTTTCCAATGAATGTATCGCGATGCGCATTGGCTCGGCAGACTTTTCTAACCACTGTTCAAATACTTTCGGATTGTTATAGCAGTATTCCATCAACGCTTCTTGACTAGTAAACGACTTGGCAAAATGCGCTTGTAAAGAGTTAAGTGAAGCAAAATCGTTTAATCGCCCTAGTTCCACAGTTTTTTCATCCGTCTCTGGCGTAACAAACATTTCACCAATGGCACCTGTTAAGCCATTTGCGCCGAGTAATATACTTCGATCATAAACAACCGCTGCTTCAACCACATCCGAAATATGCACACAAACAAAACTATGTAAATGTTTGGCTTCGCCATATAACATTTGATAGGCAGCACAAGCTGAGGCCGTATTTTCAGTCGCTATTGGTAACGCTAATGTTTCTGTTAACGCAACTTTAAAATCCATACTTTTTTGATACGTTAACAGGTTGTGCTCTTTGTTACTGACAAAAGTAATACCTGCACCAAGAATTTGCGATTTTTTTAATTTTGCTTGAGCCATTAGTGTATTAAATGACTCACTAATAACGCTTAACTCATTCCCTTGGTTATACTCTGCTTCCATTTTGACAATCGCTAAGCCGGTTAACGAAAAAATGCCCAGCTCTATCTTTTGTAAAAACATACGAATCGAAAAGCTATAGCAGCCCTCGGGGTTTAGATCGAGCATCTTTGAGGGCTTACCAACTGCACCTTCTTTTTTAATACCCACTTCAATGACTAAGCCAATATCGAGCAGCTCTTCAACCATGTTGGTAATTGTTTGCTTGGTCAGGTGCGTACGTCGAGAAATCTCCACTCGGGAAATTGGCCGTTGAGTAACTATTTCTGAGAGCACTAAACGTAAGTTTAAGGCTTTATTTTTTTTGGAGTTCGAGCCTTTCAAGTGAGCACACACCTATGGGAATTATTTGTCATCAAGATCATTGTACGTACTTTAAATTATAAAGTACCGTTTGTTAAAAATTTTTAGTTTGTTTACTGCAAAAAAGATAAAAAACATTAAGTCAAAACATTTGACTTAATGTTTTTTATCTTTACTATAGAGTTTATTAAACAATCAAATCAGGTTCATTTATGACACTATCACGTTACTTTCATGGTCGTAATCATTGCCATTTAGTCAGTAAAAGCATTGCTACTGCTTTTGCTTTTTTACTTATTTCTTTTACTTCCTCTGCATTAGCAATTGACTTTAACAGCATTACTAATGCAGATAAATCAGAAAATATTAGCTTATCTGAACAACAAGTAGCGCAGTTAAAAACTAAAAAGCTCACGGCAGCATTAGTATGGCACGGCTCTAGCTCATGGGTTAGTGCGGTTAACCAAGGCGCAAGAGAAACATTTTCAACACTTGGCATCGATGTTATTGCGGTTACCGACGCCCAGTTCGATCCTGCTAAACAAGTGGCCGACTTAGAAAATGTAAGCGCACTTAAGCCAGACATTATTTTGTCACTCTCCGTTGATAGTACCAGTACTAAAAACAGTTACCGTAACGCCATTGATAGCGGTGCTAAGTTAGTGCTGTTAAGTAACCCTATTGAAGGCTTTGTGCACCATAAAGATTATGTTGGTATTGTTACCGATGATATGTTTGGTATGGGAAGAGCAGCGGCTGAATTAGCTATAGAGGCACTAAATCAACCAAGTAAGTCAGATAAAGGTAAATTAGGCATGATTTATCATGATGCTAATTACTTTATTACTAACAACCGAGACAGTGCTTTTAGAGAAGCGTTAAGCGCTGCGCCAAATATAGAGATTGTTATCGAGAAAGGTTTCGTTAAAGAAAGCGACACCAGCAACATTGCCGCAGCAATGGTACTAAAAAATCCAGAAATTGAAGCAATTTATGTCTCATGGGATAGTGCAGCTGAAGGGGTAATAGAAGCATTAAGATCATTAGATAGACCTGATATTAAGGTGATCACCCATGATTTAGGGGTCAACAACTTATTAGATATGGCAACCAACAGAAATTTATACGGCACAGTCGCCGATAGACCTTATGACATTGGCGCAACTATGGCTAAATTAGGTGCAGCGTCAATACTTGGGCAACAAGCGGCACAAGTGACTATTGTCCCTTTTGATAAAGTTACTCGAACAAACATTACAACGGCATGGCTAGAAGCATTTAAAAAGCCTTTACCGAAATTACTAAAACAAGCATTACAACAGTAAAGGATCCCCTATGAGTGCTAAAATGTTATCACTAAACCAAATGAAGCAGTTTGCTTTGCAACGAGAGGCATTTATTTATTATATCTTCTTCTTCGTTTTATTCTTTTTCGCAGTTATTTTACACGATACGGCTTTTTTAACGTTATCCAACTTTATGAATATTGTTAAACAAACAGCGCCGTTAACTATTATGGCTGTGGGTTTAACCTTTGCCTTAGCCGTAGGTCATATCGACTTATCTATTGGCTCGGTGGTCGCATTAAGTGCATTAGTAGGTGCGTTGTTATTACAACATACTGGTATTCCACTCGCGGTTTTAGGCGCACTTTTAGTGGGTGTTACCGTCGGCTTAATTAATGGTTTATTAATTGAGCGGCTACAAGTATCGTCACTACTTATTACCTTAGGTACTATGGGAATAATCACCGGTATTGCCAGACAATTAACCAATTTAGAATCGGTTCCAATTATTAATCAAGACTTCACCTATTTCTTTGGCTCAGGAAAAGTATTAGGCATGCCAATATTACTACTGTGGACCTTAATAATTGGTGGCTGTGCTTATATCATTTTGAAAAAGCTTGCCGCAGGTCGACACCTATTAGCGGTTGGTGGTAACCCTGCTGCTGCAAGAGCTATGGGTATAAAAGTAACTAAGATACGCGTTTATGCCTTAATTGCCTCATCAACGGCCGCCGCATTAGCAGGCTTACTTTATGCTGGGCGCTTACATGGCGCAAGATACACTCTAGGTGAAGCAGACTTATTAACGGTAATAGCAGCTGTAGCCATTGGTGGCACTAGCTTATTTGGTGGCAGAGCTTGTATTGTCGGTGCTATTTTAGGTACGTGGTTAATGGGTATTATTAACAACGGACTAATTTTGTCAGGCTTTTCCACCAATGAGCAAATGATTACTCGCGGTGTTATTTTGGTGGTTGCGGTTGCTATTGGTGTTAAAGAGGTACGAAATAATGGTTAGATCAGCATTAGATCAAGTGGCTTTAGAGCTTAGCTCAATTAAGAAAAGTTTTGGTGGCGTACATGCACTGCAAGACGTAACTTTCACTATAAACAAAGGTGAAGTCGTTGGCTTGTTAGGTGACAATGGCGCAGGTAAGTCTACCTTAGTTAAGTGTATTTCAGGGGTTCATGCACCTGACGGTGGTGATATTAAAGTTAATGGCAAGTCTGTTTATATTAGCTCACCTGAAGATGCCCGCTCCGCGGGTATAGAAACAGTATTCCAAGACTTAGCAATGATTCCTGAGTTTGATATTGTGCAAAATTTATTTCTCAATAGAGAAATAAAACACAAAAACCCAATTCTGCGCTGGTTAGGTTGGCTTGACACTAAAGCCATGACCAAACGAGCAAGAAAGTCTTTAAATCGATTAAATACACGTATCCCCTCTTACAGTGAACAAATTCATAACTTGTCAGGTGGCCAACGACAAGCAATAGCCATTGCTAGAGCGGTAAACTGGGGCGCTGATATTGTTATTATGGATGAGCCTACGGCAGCACTCGGCGTTGAACAAAGCGCACAAGTGAATGACTTGATCAAGGTCATCAGTTCACAAGGTGTTGCCGTATTACTGATCAGTCATAACATGCAGCATGTCGTCGAAACCTGTGACAGAGCGGTGGTGTTGTATCAAGGGAGTTCAGTTGCCGATGTCGCAGTTCCTGATGTAACCAAAGAAGACTTAGTGGCGCTAATTACTGGTGCTAAAAAAATAGCCGCTTAGTCGCTCAATAACGTTATCGAAAAATCTACATCGCGAGCATGTTTAATACCATGAAACTCGCGACAGGGCTTCGCTTTGCCTAAGGAATGCAAAATGAGTTACTTAAAGAAAATTGAACAACTTATCCCGACGCTAACTATTGAAGAAAAAGTCGGACAACTTTTTGTCTTAGCTTTCGCAGGACAAGACAATGAGTACGCGCTCGATTTAGTGAAAAATATGCATGTCGGTGGCTTTTACCTGACGGATGACAATGCAAACACCTTAAAAGAAGCGAACATATTATCAGCACAATTACAAAAACAAGCCGCTTTACGTGCTTGTGATGCACCTTTATTACTTGCAGTAGACCAAGAAGGTGCTTGGGGAATACTAACCACAGAGACTGATTTAGGCCCCGGTAACTTAGCATTAGGGGTCGCAAACGATGCCAACCTAACAGCGAATATGTACCAAATTTTTGCCGAGCAAATGCAAGCTATAGGTTACAACACCTTGCTATCTCCTTGCGCTGACGTTAATAGTAATCCAAATAACCCGATTATAGGTCAACGCGCGTTTGGTGAAAAACCTAGCCATGTGGCTCAACATGTTGCAGCAGCAGTACAAGGCATTAATCGCACGGGTAATATTGCCTGCGCAAAGCATTTCCCTGGTCATGGTGATACAGCAACGGACAGTCATCGCTCTTTACCTGAGGTTACTAAAAACACCAGTCAATTACTGAGTGAAGACTTACCCCCTTTTATTGCAGCAATTAATAATGATGTTGGCATCATTATGACCGCGCATATTAACTACCCAGAAATTGATGCTCAATACCCAGCAACACTTTCTCGAAAGATATTAACAGAACTATTAAAAGACGAACTTGGTTTTACAGGGCTCATTATTACCGACAGCATGAATATGTGGGCAATGAGAAAAAATTATTCACCAAGTGAAGCCGCTATTCTTGCGCTCAAAGCTGGCGCGCATTTAATTATGCTTAGTGAAGAGCATTATGAAAATGAAACAACTCCCTATAAGCAAATACAACAAGAAACCATTAACGGTGTTATTGAAGCAGTACATAGTGGTGAGCTGAGTTTGGCTCAAATTGACCAAACCTTAAAGCATGTTTTGTGCTTTAAATATCAAAAAGTTAATAATAAACCATCAACCAATAAGTCGCCGGTCGATACCGGTAATAAAGTCGCTAAAGAAGCAGCTCAGCAAGCTATTAGCGTGCTTAAAAATAATGAAGGACTATGGCCATTAGGGCAATCAGAATTTTACTTTACTTGCGCTGTTAACCCAGCAAGTTATGAAAACCTAGTTAATAGTCGCGGTATTGGTCCAAATGACGCTGTGCCAGCAAGCCAAGTTTTTTATCAACAATTACAGCAATCCAACGCAAAAGTAACGTACCTGCCCTATGAAGAGTTTTCTCAAGTTCTAGCAGGTAATAAGACACTCGATATAGAGCGACCTCTTGTTATCTTGACTGAAGATTATCCTCTGCCAGGAGAAACTTTTCCTCAGCAAGAGCAGCTTCAACGTATCGAGCAAGCCCAACAATTATTTACCAATAAGCTAATGGTATTAGCACTTCGTTCAGACTATGAACTTACAGAGTTAAGTCAAAAATGTGCCATAAACACTTATGTCTGTACTTATTCAAGTCGTTCAGTTAGCGCTAGAGAGCTTGCAAAACGGTTACTTGAAGAAAAATACACCTTTTAAAATAAATTGTTCTTAATAATTGGTTGACATTTAGTCAAAATGATTGATTATTTAATTAGTAAAAACGATTTACATAATAGTTACTAACAAGATTTTATTAACAAAGTAAAAGCTAGACGAATAAAAAATATAACAAGTACATAAAAACTATAACAAGAGAGGATAAGGGTATGTCAAAAAAGTTAACCAACTTAATTAAAAATAATACCGCGATGCGCTTTATTTCATTTAGCACTATTGCATTAACAGGTGCCATGGGTAATGTTTATGCCGCTGAAGCGGCAGATAACAATCTTGCTGATAAAAGTGACGTAGAAATCATTCAGGTGAAAGGTATACGCGGCAGCTTAACTAAAGCGTTAAATAGCAAACGTTTTAGTGATTCAGTTTTAGACTCTATATCTGCAGAAGATATTGGTAAATTTCCAGATAAAAACATCGGTGATGCGATGCAGCGTATCCCTGGTGTTACCGTGGTTAGAACCTACGGTGAAGTGAGTGGCGTAACAGTACGTGGTACAGCGCCCGAGCATAGTATGGTATTACTTAATGGCCAAAATGTTGCTAGTGTGGGTTGGTTTGATTTAGGTGGTATTAACCGTAGCTTCAACTTTGAAATGTTAGCGTCAGAGCAAGTTTCAGGCATGGACTTATATAAATCTGTCGAAGCTGATGTTAACGAAGGCGCAATCGGTGGTACGGTTAACCTAAAAACTCGTAAGCCGCTCGAATTAGACGCAGGTACTGTGTTTGCTTCTGTTGAGGGGGCTTACCATGAAAACTCTGAAGAGTGGGATCCTGCATACTCTGCGTTGGGTAGCTGGAAAACCGACGATGAAACCTTTGGTATCTTAGTCGCCTATTCAAATGAACAATCTAAAGTATATCGTGAAACTCTATCAAGTTTTGGTACACCTAGCGGTAGCCTTATGGATGATAATGGCGTATCTCACAACTCTTATGGTTACATGTCATCAATTTTATTTGATGAAGATAGAGAACGTACAAGTAGTCAAATAACTGTGCAGTACGCCCCGACAGATAATCTACTGATGGGCTTAAATTATAACTTGTTCGAGTTAAATAACGACCATATCAACACTGCAATGTTTGGTATTGTTAGCTTTGGTACGCTTGATAGTAATTCTATTACCACAAACAACGCAGGTGTACTCACGCGTGCAACCACAAATGCTGCCAATGGCGCAGGGTCACCACCATTATTTAATAATACCGTTTTACGTAAGCCTGAAATGCAAACCGACGCACTAAACTTTACACTAGAGTATACCGTGAATGATTGGTCAATAGGTTTCGTTGCTGGTAGCTCTAGCGCTGAAGGGCGTACATTACAAAGCAGTACTTGGTGGGGCGACACAACAAATGCTGCTAATGGCGGTTACACCTATGATGTAGCAGGTGCACTTGAAATTATTCCCACTAATTCAGATTACTTAAGTAGCCATAGTAATTTTGATATTTTTCAAGAATTTACCTACATAAATTATGTTCGTGATAACGATATTGACTATATACAATCTGATTTCTCTTACCAGCTTGATAAAGGCATGTTTACCACACTTGATTTCGGCTTAAAATATCAAAGTCAAACCTTTGCTTCACGTGGTGATTATCGTGATGTTGACGTAAACAAAGCAATCGCTGATGGTTTAAACCTTAGTGATTACAACGGCGGCTTTGTGAGTGGCTTACATAGTAAAGAAGGACGCGATGGCAGCTTATCAGCATTCCCAGTGGCTGACGGTGCTGGAATATGGGATTATGCTTATCAGAATCAAGCAGATACTACGACAACATTAAGCCAATTTTCAATTGAAGAAGACATTACCGCATTCTATGTAAAAGGTAACTTTGAAGGTGATGGCTTCCGCGGTAACGTAGGCTTACGCTATGTTGACACTGACGTATTATCAAAAGGCAGTATTGATGGCTTACCTTCACAAGGAAAGAATGATTACAGTAACTTTTTACCGAGTGTGAATATTGCCGCAGATATTTCTGATGATCTTATTTTCCGCTTTGCTGCAGGCTCTACTATTTCACGCCCTGATTACGATGCGATGCAAATGGCTGAAACAATCTCTGTTAGCTTTGCTACAGCAACTGTTGGTAGCCCTAACCTTGAACCTTACAAAGCTGACCAATACGATATCGGTTTAGAATGGTACTTTGACGAAGCTTCTATTGTTGGCGCAACTTTCTTTATTAAAAACATCAGCGATTATATTGAAACAACCGCTGCGGTAGAGCCTTATGATGGATGTTCACAAACCTGTTTAGTAACTCGCTCTCGTAATGTTGGTACTGGTGATGTAACGGGCTTAGAGCTACAAATTCAACATGCTTTTGATAATGGTTTTGGCGTACAAGGTAATTACACCTATACCGACAGTGAAGTAACAAACTCTGCTGGTAAAACAGTACCGCTAAACGAAGTATCAAAAAACTCATTTAACCTTTCTGCATACTATGAAGACGATAACTTTAGTGCTCGCTTAGCCTATAACTACCGTGATGAATTCATGCGTAACTATAACAATAGCGGCAGTGCAAGCGTGAATGACCCATACAGCCAGTTAGATGCCTCTGTTATTTGGCATGCTATGGATAATCTTGATATCTCGCTTGAAGCCGTTAACTTGACCAACGAAGCGTTAGTATTACGCCAACCTGACTTTGGTAATGTAGTTCATAGTATCGATGAGTTTGGTACTCGCTACTACCTTGGTGCAAGTATTAAGTTTTAAGACAACATTAATACCAAGCCCCCCTCTTCTCATATGATAGGTTTGACACGTTCCTATCATATGATTAGCTATCGTTTACCTCACTGGCAACAGTTAAATTAAACGATTTACACGTGGCAATGGATTGCCATTTTAGGCCTAGCCAGATTTTTTTTAAATCTGGCTTTTTTGTTTTTCAAAAAACTTTTTATTTGTTCTACCTCTAAGCTAATACACATAAAGCAATTCTATAAAACTGAAGTACTTGAGCATTTATCATCCAAACGCTTAAAAGGCCCCTAGCTCTTTAGGTTCTTGTTGTTCATTTATATGTTTTAGGTCTTGTTTAAAAGCCTTACAGTCGTTATAGGAAGCAATGAGTGTAATGATTAACATCTACATTAACAAATGTTTAATTAAGCCCCTTCACCAAACCCAATATAGTAAATTACTTATCAACACCTTATAGATAAACCAATAAGTAAAAACATTTGACTTATTGGTTTGAGATTCTTAATATAAGGTTGTTGCTTGAAAAAGCAACATATCGAGTTTCTTCTTTGGTAATTAGAGACTTAAAAAATAAACTTTATAGGAAATATAATGAAAAAATTATTAAGAGCTAAATATGTAGTAGTTATGGTTTCTGCGCTTTTATTCGGAAGTGTTAACGCTATCGCAGCTAGTAACGAAGGAGCCTCATCGCAAGAAGATCCGACGGTGTTTTGTATTAACTTCCCAGCTGGTTTTGGCTATAAGTGCTTTAAATGTGTTGATGGGAAGTGTACTGAAATATAACAGCTCATTATTCAACAGTTATGCATTAACTGACAAATTGGGTACTTAACTGATTGAGGTAATGAGATCTTTGTCCATTACCTCCCTCCCCTTTAAAGGTTGAAGCTAATTGTTTAGCATAATTAACTATAATTACGTTAGTCAGGTAACCATTTCAACAACTTCAGATGCATATATTATAAATTAATCAAGTACATAGCTTATGATTACTGTAGCACTTCACGTTACACTGCCACTTAAGTTCTCATGTCAAAGAATCGAAGTAAGCTCTCCTTACTATAACCAATCTGGTTGCTTCTATTGCCTTGTTAGCGCTCAATTATGTTTATTGATTTAATGTTAACATTTTATCATGTGCTGCTTTAGCTGCATTATGAGTCAGTTTAAACTCAATTAATAGAGATATAATCAGGGTGTAATTATGTATTAGGGCTATTTAGTGACCCTTAAGTGTGTACTTAACTTAAAAAGCTCTTAATCCAACATGATAAAACCTAAATAAACAATATTTATCCTGATTGAATTTAGACACGAGCGGCGCAAGTTTATAAGTTAAATTACGGAGAATGGGCAAGTAAAAAATAAGTCTAAAAAAACAGCGACTTGTTAGGTCGCTGTTTGTCTTTATGCTATGACTACTTAAATGAACATTAGTTACATGAAACTTCAGTCCAGAACCAAGTAGAAGTAGATGTTGGTGTTTCCCAAGTACCTGGGTTATTTTGAGCTGCAAAACATGAACCATTGTAAGAAACAACATCGCCATTGCTCACTACTGTTTGACCTGCAACCCATGGAGTTACCGTTGTTCCAGTTGTTTCATTAGTGATAGTTACTGCATTAGTTGCAGTATCACTAAGCGTTCCATCACTAACCGTTAAGCTAACAGTAGCGATAGTATCTGCTGAGACACTGGCTGCGGTAAATGTTGGGTTAGCCGCCGTTGATGAACTAAAGCTACCTGCACTAGCTGGCGAAACACTCCACTGATAAGTCAATGTATCATTAGCGTCAGGGTCGGTAGAGTTAGCACCATTAAGAGTAATTGAGTTACCTTCCACAACGTTCGCTGCTGACGCTGAAACTACTGCTGTTGGCGCACTATTACCTACTGTAGAGTCAGTGACCGTTACCCAAGTTGAAGCGCTATCGCTTAGCTCACCGTCGCTAACTACTAGCGTAATATTCACACTGGTATCGGCAGTAACATTAGCAGCCGTAAATGTAGGGCTATCAATCGTTGGTGAGTTGAAGCTACCAGCATTGGCTGGTGAGGCACTCCATTGATAGCTCAATGTGGTATTCGCATCTGGATCGGTAGAGCTAGCACCTGATAAATTAACAGTTTGACCTTCAACCACACTCGTTGCTGAAGAAGAAACCACAGCGGTTGGTGCGTTGTTACCTGTATTCGTGCCTGCACTCACTAGCACAGCATGAGAAGCAGCATTACTGGCTAATCCGTTAACTCCTTTTAATTGAAAGTAGAACTCTGTTGTTGAGCTAACCGTTGGTAATATTATCGAAGTATTTAATGCTGTTGGATTATTAATAGTCGCCTTAGGAGATAATGGCTCAACTTGAGTCCACTCATAATTACTCGTTCCTGTTACGCTACCAGTAAGATTAATCATATCACCGCCATTTGCAGCAGTGTCACCATTAGCAATAACCACCGGTCTGGCTGGAATAGTGATACCACCAAGCTGAGATATATCACCTGTCATTTCAGAAAACATCTCGGCAGTTAGGTCGGCTAACTTAAGGCCAACAAGCTCTTTAGTATTCCAAGTATCGGTGCCTACCTCTAGGTTACCGGCTGCGTTTTCAAAGGCGCTCAAGTCGGAAACAGTAACATGTCTTTCTGGAATAATTTTGTCAAGCATAGGGCGGAAACCCGTAATGGTTTCTCTCGTTCCACCCCAACCCTGCACGTAGCTTTTTGCATGGACAATATAATCATCCATATTTGTCGGTAGGCTACTGCTAGGTACGCCTTGTAATACTATCGATTGGTTACCCGGAAGTGTTAATACCGAACCTGTTTGATCACTAGTACTGGTAATAGTCATTTGGGCTAAAGGGGAACCTGTCCACTCTGTACCAAGAGATATACGATCTGTTCCGAGGGCAAAGTCATTAATCACGGTCTGCGTATTACCTGAAGCGTTTTTCTGGATAACTATCTGATCTTTACCATCGCCTGTTGTGACGGTGTCGTTACCCCAGCCAGCAAATAGCATTTCAGGGTGCTGCGTTCCAGAAATAATGTCATTACTCGGCGTATCAAACAAGGTGTCATGACCTTTAAACATATCCATATAAAAGCCAGCTGTTGTGCCTGTTTCATCACCCGCATCTGTACCTTCAAAAATAGCATTGATAACCCCTAAAGCTCCACGTAAGTGAGTAGCTGCTATTATGCCAGACATAGTGATAGTAGTAGTTTTAGTCACTTGCTGACCATTTTCAATATGAATATAGTCATAGCTTGTACCTAGTATATCTGACCAATCCTTACCTCGTTCCTGCATCAATTCACGAAACTTAATATAGTTAGAGCGCATTAGCGCGCGAATGATCTGCTCTTGTTTTGCTGGTATACGCATATCATCAAACTGATAAATATCGCTCTTACCGCTGAAAGTACCTAACCACTCATTAACCTGCGGTGTTAATAAGTCAACGGTGCCACCTTCCCATCTAAATTGAATCGTTTCTTTAACACCGGTACATGTAGCTTCACTTTGTCGACCGGTACCAGTAGCCGCCCACTCACTTGCTGGTCGAGCGGAGTAATATTTGCTCAGGCCACCTTCAGTTTGAGGAATATAATAACCAGAGGTGATAAGGGTTGCTTCGCCATTTTGATAACCAACAAACCCCCAAGCATTGAGTGAGCTATACTGCATTTTTCTGATCATTCGCTTACGATCGGCAAGAGAAGCATTATTGTCATAAAAACGATCAACATCTAACTTTTGGAAATACCTTTTAACCGAATGCGTTTCACCAACGACACTACCATCACAAGCCAAATCTATACGGCCAGGAATATCATTACCTTGAGCATCTTTTTTTAAGTAGCTGTATGTACGGGCTGTATTATCGTTGTAACCAGTTTTATAGCCATTAACAATCGCATCTGTAGCGTCAGGCAAACCAGACTCAAATCCACGTAATGCATCTAAGAAATTTGTCATATCTCCAGCATTTGCCAGCTGGGCCTGTCCGCCCGCTGTTAAAAATATACAGGCGGTTAAATATTTCATTTTCGTTTTTATTGTTGCTTTCATAATGTGTATTTACCTTTTGGTGTTAGTCAGTCATGGTTAACCAGCCCCAATTTTTTAGGGAATGATTAAGTACATTTATTCCTCAAATTACGTTCACCTTAAAAATCAGAACGATTAAAAATGCACCAACAAACAGTAGGTAGTCAGCAAAAATAAGTCAAGCATTTTTACTAATCATTGTAAAAAAAACCTAAAAAACCACTAAAATATAATAATTTCAATATGATAAGAAACAAGCACAAACTATCTTATTTGTTTAGTCATGCTAATAGTGCTTTGTTATCTCTATAGGTGTACTAAATGAGTGGTGTTGTGAGTTAAAGTTACACTGGTGTAATTGTGATAATTTACAGCTGATTTTTGTTTAAAAATCTGGAGAGGAAACTTATCAATAGTGAATCGATTGCACGAAGCTTAAGGCTGCGTGAGTGAAAAGCAATTGAAATATTTTAAGTTATATTTATCAGTTTGTTGAAGAAATTTAACGAAGATAAGAGTGGAGTTTCCCACTCTTACCTCAGCAAGATATAAATATCGCTAACAATAACCGCCACAGCATCATGTTAGGTTATAATAACCAAATAAAACAGGTAGTTACGCTACCCTTAACGCATTACTATCCTTAACGCATTACCATATTTACCGCCATCAACAATAGTAGCGCTGCGAATATTTTTTTGACCAACGGCACAGGTAAATGTGCGGTAGCTTTTGCTCCTAAAGGCGCGGTAAACCAAGAGGTGCAAACAATGCCTAATAAAGCGGGTAAATAGACAAAACCGGCAAAACCATCTGCTACAGCGAAATGTGAACTACCAGAAGTGATGTAACCTATTGAACCAAATAAGGCGATAACAATACCGCAAGCCGAAGCACAACCAATGGCTTTTCTCATGTCGATTGAAAAAAACGTTAACAACGGCACTAACAATGCACCACCACCAATACCTATCATGGCCGACAAACCACCGGTGATGGTGGTAAAAAATGTTAGCAATGCTTTATTAGGCATTTCACGTTCTATTGGAGCATCTACTTTGCGACTACTGTAAAACATTTTCAAGGCAATAAGTACCACGCTCACCGCAAATATTATCCGCACTACATTCTCAGGTAACAGCGCTGCGAGAAAGCCACTAATTAGTGCGCCAAGCGCAACACCTGTCATTATCCACGGCGCAATTTCCCAAGGAACATTACCATGTTTATGATGTGCTAATGCTGAAGAGGTGGAGGTAAAAAGTATTGAGGCTAATGAGGTAGCAATAGCAACGATTACTGCTTGCTCAAGGGGTACAATATCAAAGTGAAGTAAAATAACGCTCAATACTGGCACAATCACTAAGCCGCCACCAATACCTAACAGCCCAGCTAAAAAGCCCACACCACTACCGAGTATGGCGCAGTATATAATTAACAACAATAACTCACTCATACAGCTCACTTCTTAATATTTTCAAAAGGTTAGTAAAGAGCTAAATACCACTTTGCTCTTATCAGGCGAGCTAATATAGCCTACACCCGCGTGAACATTCAAACATAAAGGGCATGAATATTTCTCATACCCTATGTGAAATAAATGCGCTTTTCATCAGCTAGCTATCCACGTATAAATTCACTCAGCCGCTAAAGTTAGACAGCCAGATGGCCAAACAAGATGAAAATCAATGTTGAATAAGTCACTGGCACAACGCCGAAAACACAATGGCAACGTTGCATAGTCTAGCAAGAGCAAACAACAACTTTTGGTTTTGTCTCAGCAAATAGGATACTGACTAACATGAACAAAGATTTTATATTTACCTTAAAAAGCCTTGCGCTTGATGAAAACTATCAGCCATCGAACAGCACGCGTATTACCACTAATTTTGCCAACTTGGCCAGAGGCGACTACCGTCAAGCCAATTTACGTAACGCACTAACCATGATTAATAATCGCTTCAATGCGCTGGCCAATTGGGACAACCCTAAAGGCGATCGTTACTCTGTTGAGCTTGAAATTATTTCAGTAGATATAGATATTGAAAACAGCGGACAGAGCTTTCCGTCAATTGAAGTATTAAAAACGAATATTGTTGATCATAAAACCAACAAGCGCATTGAAGGCATTGTTGGCAATAACTTCTCGTCTTATGTGCGAGATTATGATTTTAGTGTATTACTGCAAAATCATAATAAAAATCAAAGCAGTTTTAGTATTCCTGATAACTTTGGTGAGCTACACGGCAAACTTTTTCAGTATTTTGTTAACTCAAGTGCTTACCAACAAAACTTTAACAAACCACCGGTAATATGCTTAAGTGTGTCAGATAACAAAACCTATCATCGCACTGAAAATCAACATCCAGTATTAGGGGTTGAGTACCAACCTAATGAGTCGTCTTTAACTGAGCAATATTTCAAAAAAATGGGCTTATCGGTACGTTATTTCATGCCGCCAAACAGCGTTGCACCGCTGGCTTTCTATTTCTTTGGTGATTTACTCAACGACTACACTAACCTTGAGTTTATTAGCACCATCAGCACCATGGAAACGTTTCAAAAGATTTATCGGCCTGAAATTTATAATGCCAATGCGGTTGCAGGAAAGTCGTACCAACCTAACTTAAAAAACCAAGATCATTCATTAACGCAAATTGTTTATGACCGAGAAGAGCGCAGCAAGCTAGCGAATGAGCAAGGTAAATTTGCTGAAGAAAACTTCATCAAACCTTATCAAACTGTACTTGAGCAGTGGTCTGCTAACTACGCCAATAGCTGCGCTTAATCGTTATAGCGCTAAGTCGAAAATTAAAAGTTAAGAGCTAAAAGTTAACTAAATACACGGTATTATTTATTATGAAAACACTGACCAACAACACCTTATTACCTACATCAACAGCAGGTAGTTTACCTAAGCCTTTATGGTTGGCAGAGCCTGAAACCCTGTGGTCACCTTGGAAATTACAAGACGAAGAATTAGCTGTAGGAAAACACGATGCACTGCGCTTGTCATTACAAAACCAACAACACGCTGACATTGATATTGTCAGTGACGGTGAGCAAACACGCCAACATTTTGTCACCACTTTTATTGAGCATCTTAACGGTGTTGATTTTGAAAAACGTAAAACTGTTAAAATTCGTGATAGATATGACGCCAGCGTGCCTACGGTTGTTGGCCCAGTGAGTCGTCAAAAGTCGGTATTTGTTGAAGACGCTAAATTTTTACGTAAGCAAACTAAACAACCAATAAAATGGGCGCTGCCCGGTCCTATGACAATGGTAGACACCCTTTATGATGATCATTATAAAAGCCGTGAAAAACTCGCTTGGGAGTTTGCCATTATTCTTAACCAAGAAGCGAAAGAATTAGAAGCTGCAGGGGTTGATATTATTCAATTTGATGAACCTGCCTTTAATGTGTTTTTTGACGAGGTAAATGACTGGGGCATTGCCTGCTTAGAAAGAGCCATTGAAGGGCTAAAATGCGAAACAGCCGTACATATTTGTTATGGCTATGGCATAAAAGCCAATACTGATTGGAAAAAAACTTTAGGCTCACAGTGGCGACAATATGAAGAAGCGTTTCCAAAACTGCAACAGTCAAGTATCGATATTATCTCACTAGAGTGTCATAACTCACATGTACCAATGGATTTACTTGAATTGATTCGAGGTAAAAAAGTTATGGTCGGCGCTATTGATGTCGCTAGCAACATCATTGAAACACCCGAAGAAGTGGCTGCAACTTTGCGAAAAGCGTTGCAGTTTGTCGATGCTGATAAGCTCTACCCTTGCACTAATTGCGGCATGGCACCGTTATCTCATCAAGTAGCACAAGGCAAACTACATGCCTTAAGTGCAGGCGCTGAAATTGTGCGAAAAGAGCTTGCTTTATAAAACAATGAAAGTAAATATTATCGTGTTTAGTTTTTCGAAGTAAACAAATAAACTTCAGCTTACTCAGCGCTGAAGTTTATTTTATTGTAAAGTTTGAACACAACGTTACAGCAGTAAACATTAATTGGGCTTTAGTTATTTTCCTTATAAGCAATTTCTTATCCTGTTTTGTACAAGCATTCTGTTAGAATAGCCAACCATTGAGTAAAGCATTTCGAGGCAGCATGTCAGAATTTACAGCATTTCCACTTTTAGCGTCAATTATTGACCGCGTTAGTCTTAAAGGCTACACACAGCCAACACCAATTCAACAAGCATGTATTCCCGCGCTAATTGATGGCAATGATCTTTTAGGTATAGCGCAAACAGGCACAGGAAAAACGGCCGCCTTTGCCCTACCTATTATTAATAAGTTTGGTCAAAATAACGTTGAAATCAAAACCAAGAGTACCCGTTCGTTAATTCTTACGCCAACACGAGAGCTTGCCTCGCAAATCATGCAAAATATTGATGACTACGCAGAAGGCTTAGGGCTAAAAACTAAAGTTGTTTATGGCGGCGTTGGCAGACAACCGCAAGTAGACGCTATCGAGCAAGGCCTCGATATTTTAGTTGCCACCCCTGGCAGGTTATTAGACTTAATTGAAAATGGCGATATACACTTTAAATCATTAGAAGTTTTTGTTTTAGATGAAGCAGATACCATGCTTGACATGGGCTTTTTTAAAGACGTGCAAAATATTATCGCTAAGCTGCCAAAAAGCCGACAAACATTGTTATTTTCTGCCACTATGCCCGCTGAAATTGAAGTACTGGCACAAGCGATATTAACTAAACCAACAAAAGTTGAAATTACCCCGCAAGCGGTGACTGCCGACTTGGTTAATCAAAGTATTTACCACCTGGATAAATCAAATAAAGTACCTTTGCTTTTTGACATACTAAAAACACCAGAGCATCAAAAAGTACTAATATTTTGCAAAACAAAATATGGCGCAGACATTATTGTTAACGCCCTCGAAAAAGCCTCAATTACTGCAGCTAGCCTGCACAGTGGCAAAACACAAGCGGTTAGAGAAGAAGCGTTACAAAACTTTAAAGACGCTAATTTAAGAGTATTAGTAGCAACCGATGTGGCTGCGCGCGGCATTGACGTTGATAATATTACCTTGGTGATTAACTACAACCTACCAGAAGACCCGAGAAACTACGTACACCGTATTGGACGAACCGCTCGTGCGGGTAAGAGTGGCGCGGCCATTTCTTTTGTTGTAGAAAATGATATCAGGCAATTAACCAATATTGAAAATAGTATCGGGCAAGTTATTCCTGTAGTCACAGAGCAGCCGTTTCATAAAGAGTTTTCAAAAGCGCATATAGCTGCTAAGAAAAAGAAAGCGACTAAGAAACCAAGTAGAAACAGTAAAAACCATAAAGTGACTAACGCGAAAAAGAAAAGGCGCTAACTAGGGGCTAATAGTAAGCATCAATTAACGTCAATTTTGCTTAGAAAAAACCAAAAAAACCGAGTGACTAACTTTTATAACGCACCCTAAATATAAGCTTTGTTCAAAAACATGTTAGAATGTTAGTCATATTATTATTTAAAACCATTAGGCGTATTGCATGTCTGAACACTCAACTTTCGACATTTGTGTTGAACCAATAGAACTTTATAAATTACTCAAAATCGCCAATATGGTTGGCGGTGGCAGCGAAGCTAAAACCATCATCAGCGAAGGCAGTGTATTAGTAAATAATAAAGTCGTAACGCAAAAGCGTAAAAAAATTCGCCGCGGTGATATTATCGAATATAACGATAAAACCATTGAAGTCGCTTATAACCCTAGCCAGAAATCGGCCGAATTTATCAATACGGTTGTTTTAGCGAGTAAAAAAGATCAAAGAAAAAAGAAAGCTAAAAGTAAAGCACGCGCGCTTTCAGCTGACAGTAAACCTACAGTAAAGCCTGAACGCTAGAAACGTCAGCACTAGCAAGGCGGATGCATCCGTCAATAGCGAGTCTATTACCAATAAATCCAAGGTATTTTTTCTAAACGAGTACCCGTTATTAAACTCAAAGGCGAGCCAGCAATGGTTCGCCTTTTTCTTTGCTATCAACAGTTAAGCTCCGATAAAACTACTTTCTGATCTCCCTCTTTTATGAAAACCCGTAAACCTAAAGCTCTAAAGCCACAGGAAGTAATAAAACCACAAAAATACGTAAAACCTCACAAAAAAACAAATTTCGGTTGATTATTACGTAATAATATTACATATTAAGTGAGTCTTATTAAAAGAGGTTATTTACCTATGCAAAATCAACAAACACATTTAAACGCTGAAAACGCAACTGAAGCGACCGTATTTGATTATAGTAATGAGAGCTTACCTCGTGATTTTGATATCAGAATTGAAGTTGCAGAACAACGTGAAATACTTGAGCAAGCATAACTAACAGCATCAATTAATCTGCTGAGTTTGTTTGCGCATAAGGGAGCAGTGGCTCCCTTATCTATTTATATAACGACAATGAGTGCCGTCAGTGATAGCGCATTCTCTTCTATTTATACAAATCACTATTTTTATGGGTTGGTAAAATTACACGAGAAATTTGTATTATGACGTTTAAGCAGAACGGTTTAATTTGCCTGATATTTTTAGGCCTTCACGGATATTCAACCCCATAAGCGTTAAATTGATAGCCCCAGCTAGCAACTCAACCCCCTGAATTACATAGAATTTAGTATCAAACACACCTGATGCTGCCCACTGATCAAGCAGTACGGCAGCTGGAAGTAAAACAAGTAAACCATTGGCTCCAATAAAACGCATACGCTTCATTTTATTATCAACCAAACGCCCCCAATGCCAGTCAGTTAAGCTGACTGGCATTTTTCTTTTTATGGGGATACTTGGATGGTTTAGGTTTAACCCATCGGGGATATTTTCTATCTTCTCGGCGAGTCGGAAGCTTAAATAAGAGTAGCGTA
>NZ_BAAAFA010000006.1:0-289896 GCF_039523295.1 Colwellia asteriadis
CGCTACTCTTATTTAAGCTTCCGACTCGCCGAGAAGATAGAAAATATCCCCGATGGGTTAAACCTAAACCATCCAAGTATCCCCATAAAAAGAAAAATGCCAGTCAGCTTAACTGACTGGCATTGGGCATTTAAGCCCCATTTATTACTTGTTTAATGAATTAGCTTATTAAGCTTTAAGCTTTCTTCTTGATATGCCTAAAGTAACCAAACCTAAAGCAAGTAAGGTAAAAGGCGTTGGCTCTGGAATATTCACGGAACTAGAGTCGCGATAAACAATTGTTTCAGCCCAATATTGAGAGTCAGCAATATCTGCAAAAGACCACAGCCCTGCAATACCATCATTTACATCAATGTGTGAATAATCATTTGAAAACCAACCAGCGGCTTTGGCGTAATTCTTCCCGTTATAGAACTTTGTATTTGAAGAAGAATAATCCACAATGAATGTCGATGCATTGATGCCTAGAGAAGAAAATAAGCTCGACGTTATTACCTTCCAACCGTAGCCTGATTGCTCAGTTAAGTCTATGTTAGAACATGAGCTTTCTAAAAGGCCATCACTACAAGGAGATGCCCAAGCTAAATCATACCCCCCAACGGTCACAAAAGCATCTTCTGCCACTTCACCTGTCATTAAAGTCGCATTAGCAGTAAGGTTCATTAAGCTACAAAGTAATAGTAATCCAATTTTTTTCATAATTTATTCCATATTTATAATTTTAAACAACATTAAGCAAAAAAAGAACCACAATTTAACATGTTGATTTAAATTGATTTTATTTCATTTTTGAATATAAGTGTAAAATTATCGGACATTATCACAGAAGCTTAATAATTCATTTATAAATATTAAAACGATACACAAAATAGTATTCAGCTGTTTGTACTATATCAACGACAAGTAGTGTCGCACACTATCTGTTTTAATATTAATACCTTATCCGACAATAGTTGTCGGTAGCAACGACATAATATTCTGGTTAACTATAAGAGCAGCATTCATATAATAATTCTGCCATTAAATTAGCTTTGTCGGATTACTTATCGTTAAATAAGCTAAGGCTAATATATCAAAGTGAATGTTAGGTGGACTGATTCTCATTTGTTAACACCATTCCCCTTATTTATGGCACCTTCACACATAAAGGAGCTCTAAATTGGTAAAAACATAACAATTTTAGAGTAAAAACATTAATTAAATATTTACATTTTTTTAGTTTATTTTCCCGCCGGCATATTTTATGGTCAAGGGTAGCTAGTTTTAACCTAACCTATAACCAACAGCGAGCACGTAGAGATGGATTTTAAAACATGAGTAACCGTTTAGCGTCGCTGTTAAACTCATGGTATGAGCATAAAGATAGCTGCCAATGGGTATTGGCTACCATTATTGAGACTCAACGCTCTTCATATAGAAAATCCGGCGCCATGATGCTAATTAATAGCCTAGGCAAAAGCTATGGGTTATTAAGCGGTGGTTGTTTAGAAGCTGATTTAATGCGTCAAGCGCAAAAGTGTTGGTTTAAAAATGAAAGTATAACTATATGTTACGACATGCAGGATGAAAGCGATATTGCATGGCAGCTAGGTATTGGCTGTGGCGGTATGGTCAAAGTACTATTACAGCCTATTAATATCGAGAATAATTACCACGATTTACTCACCTTAAAAACTCATATAGATAATCGCCAGCTTTGCTACTATCAACTCAGTATTGATAACCCCCCTAACCTGAATAAAGTAATAAACAAGCAGCCCGTACAAGTTGAACATCAGAGCTCGCTAATTATTACAGTAAAACCTGCTCCCGCATTGATTATTTTTGGTGGTGGTCTTGATGCTCAACCATTGATTGCAATGGCACACACATTAGGTTGGTATAGCTGCTTAATTGACTGTAGAACTAGCTACGCCCGTCCGGCTTATTTCAAGCAAGCCGATCAAATTATCAATAGTAATTACGCAACGTTAAACACCACCTCAAACAAGCAGAAACTCCCCAAAGCTGATGCAATTGTTATAATGCATCACAACATTGAGTTAGATGCTAAAGCATTGGATTTAATTAAAAGCAATCCACAGTTAAGCTCTGCGCATTACATAGGCTTACTTGGACCACAACATCGCACTAAACGTGTTTTTGACGCCACTCAATTATCAACAAAGCAGTTACCCGTAGCGCTGGCTAATCCTATTGGGTTAGATTTAGGTGGTGAATTACCTGAAAGTATTGCACTTGCTATTCTGGCTCAGGCGCACGCTGCCGTAGAATGTAAAAGCGCACAAGCCTTAGGCGTTTACCAAGATACGTCCACAGCACTGCATCAGCCGATTGAATTAGCAATAAACATCAAAACTCACTTAGCAGGTGATATTGCCAATGCCAGTTAATATTATTTTACTCGCGGCAGGAGCAGGAAAACGTTTTGCTGGCAGCAAAAACTCAAAGGGCGATATAAAACAGTTAGCAAAGTTTCAAGGAGCAACGCTTATTGAGCATACGATAGAGCAACTTAACCCTGCTCTTGCACAACTCAATAAACTTAATCAAACGACTGTGCATAACGATGATAATGCTAATCATACAAGTGACAACAATGAAAAAAGTCAGCTCTATATCAGCTTAGGCGCTCACCAAGATAAAATATCGCCGCTATTACCTAAAAATACCCCTCTATTAACCAGTCGTCATTGGCAAAAAGGGATCGGACACTCTTTAGCTGATGCCGTAAAGCAAGTGGCACCTTTTAGCTCACATTTGTTAATTGCTTTAGTTGATCAACCGTTAGTAACACAGCAGCATTATCAAACACTCGTTAATACGTCTTTACTACACCCTGACAAAATTATTGCCACACGCAGTGATGATTTATTGTTACCGCCTGTTATTTTTCCTAAAGATTTTTTCCCAGAATTAGTACAACTTCAAGGCGATATCGGTGCAGCGAAACTTTTAAAGCGTCATAAAAACCGTGTAATTTCACTGCAGTGTGACATGGCGAAGCTTGATGTTGATACCCCAGAGCAATTAGCTGAAATGAACAATATCGCAACAGAAAAAATAACAGCAACAAGAGAGCACTTAGTTATTAGTACTTAGCTATTAGCTAACAATAACTTAAATAAAACTTAGCATATTTACCATCACTGTCTAAACCTGGAGTCAGTATGATTAACGTAACAATAAACAAAAAAGCCATTGAACTTGATGTCGACCCACAAATGCCGCTGCTATATGCTTTGCGCGATGAATTACAACTTACTGGCACCAAGTTTGGTTGCGGTGCAGGGCAATGTGGCGCTTGTACCGTACACTTAAATGGTCAAGCAATTCGTTCATGTATTACCCCAATATCTGCTGTTGCCAACCAAAAAATTACCACAATTGAAGGGTTAGATGAGCATAATAACAACAAAGTACAGATTGCTTGGCGTGAATACAAAGTCCCTCAGTGTGGTTATTGTCAAAGCGGACAAATAATGAGTGCCAGCGCATTATTGGCGAAAACAGCAAACCCAAGCGATAAACAAATTGATGACTTTATGCAAGGCAATATTTGTCGCTGCGGTACTTATAAGCGCATTAAAGCAGCGATAAAATCTGCGGCAAATAGTGAACCTTCTGCAAATGAGAATTTAGTTAAGGAGAATCGCTAATGACTGCTATTGAAAACGTCAGTCGACGCAACTTTATTAAAGCGGCAGGCATCACCAGTGGTGGTTTTATTTTAGGTATTAACTTACCCTTATCCGCTAAAACACTAGACCCAGCCAAAGCAGCAGCTAGTACCTTGAACTTCTTTGTTAGTATCGCGAACGATGGCATTGTTTCTATTGTTTGTCACCGCAGTGAAATGGGCCAAGGAATTCGCACCAGCGTGCCACAAATTATTGCCGATGAATTAGGTGCCAATTGGGACAAAGTAAATGTAGTGCAAGCAAAGGCCGATGCTAAATATGGCTCTCAAGGCACTGCAGGCTCAGCTTCTATTCGCAGTCATTTCACTACCATTCGTCAAATGGGTGCAATTGCCCGCGATATGTTAGAGCAAGCCGCAGCTTCAATTTGGCAAGTCGATAAATCAGCAGTCAAAGCAGGCAATCATGTCGTTACGCACAGTGCAACAGGCCAGCAAATATCTTTTGCTGAATTAGCGCCCCATGCTGCTAAATTAACGCCACTCGATGCCAAAAACGTAACCTTAAAAAACACCACAGATTTCTCCTTAATTGGTAAAGATGTTAGTTTGACAGATCTTAATGAAATAGTGGCAGGGCAAGCGACATACGCGCAAGATATTCAATTACCAAATATGCTAATAGCCACTATTGTGCGCCCTCCTGTTGTTGGTGGAAAAGTACTGTCGTTTGATGCAAGCCAAGCTAAAAAAATTAAAGGCGTTGTTGATGTTATCGCCTTAAAGCCGCGCTCTATCCCCGTGGCAACCAATCCGTTATCTGGCGTTGCGGTATTAGCAACTAACACTTGGGCAGCGCTTGAAGGTAGAAAAAAACTCACTGTTGAGTGGGACTTAGGTGCTAACAGCACACACAGTAGCGAAAGCCACAAACAGGCGTTAGTTAAAAAAGTTAATCAACAAGGTAGTGTTGCCGCCCATAAAGGTGATATTTACACCCATCAATATCAAAGCGAAAACACTCTAGAAGCCACATATACTGTGCCTTACAATAATCACTCACCCATGGAAACTCCGGCGGCAACGGCAATAGTTACCGATGAAAAATGTACTATTTGGGCGGGTACTCAAAACCCACAATGGGCACAAGGTATTGTCGCTACAGAGCTAGGCTATAGCCAAGAAGAGCATCATAAAATAGAATTAAACATTACTTTAATGGGTGGTGCATTTGGCCGAAAATCAAAAGCCGACTTTATTGTTGAGGCGGTTGAGTTAGCTAAGGCAACTAAACGACCTGTTAAAGTTATTTGGAGTCGCGAAGACGATATTCAACATGGTTACTATCAGTCTATTGCCGCCAATTATCATAAAGCAGAATTAACCGCTAACGGCAGCGCCGATTTTTGGATAAGCCGAGTAGCTTACCCTCCTATTGGCTGGCTATGGAATGCCGACTTAAAAAGCCCACAACCTAATGATTTAGCACTAGGCTTTGGCGATATTCCTTTCGCACTTAATAACCTTAGCCTTGAAACACAAGAGTCAGAATCTTACGTTAGACCTGGCTGGTTACGCTCTGTTGCCTGTATTAATAATGGTTTTGCTTTGGGTTCTTTTGTTGATGAACTTGCTGTCAAAGCTAACTTATCAACACGACAAATGTGGCTTAATTTACTTGGCGATGACCGTCATGTTAACCCCTCTGAAAATAACTATGAGTACAACAATTACAATTTAGCGATGACCGAACACCCGCTTGATACTAAGCGCATGAAAAGCCTTATTAATTTAATTTGTGATAAAGCTGAAGTAGAGAAACCATTACCTAAAAACCAAGGTTGGGGTATTAGCTTTTTACGTAGCTTCGGCTCTTTTGTGGCAGCAGCCACTAAGGTGGAGGTGACTAACAATAAAGTAACAGTATTAGCCATGCATACTGCGATTGACTGCGGCATTGTCGTAACCCCTGATCGCGTTACTGCACAAATGGAAGGTGCCATGATCATGGGCTTATCAATTGCTTTAATGGGAGAAATTTCTGTTAAAGATGGCGTGGTAGAACAAAGTAATTTTCATGATGCTCCTGTTACTCGTATACACCAAGTACCTGAATTATATGTACACATTGTGCAATCTGACGCTCCTCCAGGTGGAGTTGGCGAGCCAGGAGTACCGCCTATTATACCGAGTATTACTAACGCTATTTACCACGCCAGTAATATTCGTATTAGAGACTTACCAGTAAACAAAGTATTGACGGTTTAAACGTCACGTTACTGATTTCCTACCTGAAAGAGCAGCGCTGGCTTGTTGTGTATAACACTAAGCCAGCGCGATCCAGCTAAATATAAACATTGCCACTTATCTCTGAGCATTGTCTAAAGCACTCTTTTCATTTACCCCAAGTCACTTCAACTAAGCTCGCTTACCTTAAACTCTCTGACCTTAAACTAAAAATATTGCAAATGATAATGGTTAGCATTACAATTCGTGACGTTTATTTATATCCACATATCTATTGGCGAATAATTTTAGAACTCCACTCACAAGCTAACGCTTGAAGGTTAGAAATATCATCATGAGAAAGTACATTAGTGAAATAATAAGTGTGTTAATCGCACTTGTGTTGTTTGCATTCCTTGCCAGCAATAACGCATTTGCCACAACCAATAAAGTAAAACAAACCGACAAGCTCATTCAACAATGGCTAGCAATAGAGCAACAACGCAATGCCATACTTAATGATTGGCACCAGCAAAAGCCTTTGTTAGAGCAACGCTTATTACTATTAAAGCAAGAGCAAAAACAACTTGAACAAAACCTCACTTCCGCTAATGAAAGCGATAATGAAGTAGAAAAAAAACGTGCTCAGTTGCTTGAGTCGCAAAACACCATGGAAGCTATGCAGGCTGAATTAGACAAATCTTTAATCAGCTATTATCAAATTGTTGCTCAGGTTCACCCTCAACTACCACCACCGCTTTATCAAGCATGGCATAACAAACTCACCTCAACTGAACTGCTTGAGGCCGATACCACCACAAAACTGAACACTTTATTGGAGTTACTTGAGCAGCTGAATGACTTTGAACAACGTATTAGTCATGCTCAATCCGCTTTAACACTAAGCAATGCCCAAGGCGAAAAAGAAGTAATGGTACACCAACTTTATATTGGCCTATCACAAGCCTGGTATGTGTCGCTAGACGGCTCCTTTGTTGGCCGTGGTGTACCTGAAAAGTCAGGATGGCGCTGGATTGCAGATGACCAGGTAAATGCTGAAACCGTACTTAACGCCATTGCCATGATAGAACGACGCAGTGAAGCTAAATTTTTACAATTACCTATTAGCTTATCAACACAAAATACAACTGCCGCGGTGAGTAACTAATGACTAAAAAAATAATTTTAACCACTATGTTAATGGCACTCTCAATTTCTGCTTTTGCTGCTACTGAAGATAATAGCAAAGTCATCAACGATTTATTAAGCGATATAAAATCAGCACAAAGTAAACTAGAAAGCAGCCAAAAAAAACTTACTAAATCACGAGAAAAACTGGCGGTTCAAGTACGAGAGCAAGAGCAATTGGTTGCCAAACTGCGTGAAAAGTCAGCAGTATCTCAACGTCTGCAAGATGAAAAAACCTTAAGCTTGCAACAATTACAAAACCGTTTAAAAACATGGACAGAGCAAAAACAATATCAGCAAAATATCCTGAGCCGCTTTAACCACAATATGGCACAGCAGCCCTTTAGCACCCAAGCTGCTCCAGAAGAAAAGCTTGCTTGGCTTACTGAGCATTTAAATGGCATTGATAACCGTATTAACCCAACATGGCAAAGTAAAAAAGTGGTGATGCCAAATGGCGAGTTAAATACTGCAAAGGTGCTCGCTTTAGGGCCAGTTAAAGTATTTGCCAATGAAGCAAGCAATACCGCGGGTTTTGTTAGCATGATCGACAGCGACAATGTTAGCGAACCTAACAGCGCACTATTAAAAGCAGAGTTAGTATTAGCAACAGATGAAAGCGCAGGCTTATTCGCCCTAATGAATACCGGCAGTGGCACTATTTCATTTGATCCGACCTTAACCCGCGCTTTTAAAATTAATAGTCAAAAAGAAACCATTATTGACCATATAGGTAAAGGCGGCATATGGATTTTCCCTATTGTAGCCTTTGGTGTTTTCGCCTTAATTATTGCCCTATTAAAAGCCATACAGTTTGTTCGATTACCAAGCTTAATTCCTGCCTTTAATGAACGTTTTGCGCAACTCGAAAAAATTACTAATGCGGAAGATAAAATAGCAGCACAACAAAGTTTATTCGCCCAAGCACAAGGTATGCAAGCAAAGTTGATTGAGATTGCTCTCAACACTGAAATTGGTCAAAAGCGTGATGACCGACTGTTTTCTAATTTACTTGGCAGTAAACACAAACTGGAATATTGGTTAGGTGCCATAGCCATTACCGCTGCGGTTTCACCTTTACTCGGTTTACTCGGTACGGTTAGTGGCATGATTGAAACATTCAAGCTCATGACCCTATTTGGTGCTGGCGATCCGGCGGCAGTATCAGGTGGTATTTCACAAGCACTAGTTACCACCGAGCTTGGTTTAGTGGTTGCTATTCCAGCATTATTATTGCACGCCTTGCTTTCTCGACGCGTTAAAACCTATTACGGCGCACTAGAGTCTTGTGGCGTTAATTTAAGCCAGCTCAATAACGATAAATAAGCGAGAAAAATCATGTCATTTAATTCGTTTGATCACCCAGTAGTATGGAGCATTTTAGCTTTAGGTTTTGTTTGTTATCAGCTCTTAACCTATTACATTATTCGTGTTTATTCTGGTAATTATCAACTGAAAAACGCTTCGTGGATTTCCTCCGCTGAAATTTTTATTGGTGCCTTACCGTTACTAGGTTTGCTAGGCACCATTAGCGGCTTACTTGATACCTTTCATGCCATGTCACAGGGTGAAACTCTTGATCAAGCCGGTGCATTAAGCCAAGGCATCGCCGATGCGTTATGGACCACACAGCTCGGCTTGGTTGTAGCAATACCCGCTTGGTTACTACTAGGGCACATCAAGCATTTAATCGCTAAACAAGGAGTTGCTTATGCGCGCTAATTTGCAACAACGCTTAGAGCAAACACACAACGGTATTGATTTATCACCATTGCTCGATGTGGTTTTTATCTTATTAATATTTTTTATTGTCACCTCAGTTTTTGTGAAAGAAACCGGCGTAGAAGTAGACAAGCCACAAGCGGTATCTGCACAACGTTTAGAAAATACCGTCATTATGTTAGCCATTACCAATAAAGGAGATGTGGTTTATGACAGTACTTCTATTGGCGTGGCAGGTGTGCGTAATACCATTTCTCAATTATTAAAAGTGAGAGAAAGAGCGGTAGTTATTCAAGCCGACAAACAAGTAATGACCGAGTTGTTAGTCGAAGTGATTGATGAAGCGAAACTCGCTGGTGCTAGCACAGTTAACATTGCCACAGCAATTTAAGGCAACATGATGACTTCTGCGCTAAACAGCACAAAAACAGCATTAAAAGCAATAACTCAGCGAAAACCTAATCGTTTTCATATTGTTGCTTTTATTGCCAGCAGTGTCTTAATGATAATGGCATTACTGGGTATTCTAGCCAGTAACTGGTTTGCTAATGAATACGAGCCTAAAGTAATGGTACGCAAAGTTAATCAAGCTTTTACGCCACCACCACCTCCGCCGCCACCTGTTAATAGACAAACCAGTGAAGCCCAGCCCACTATTGATCTAAGTGCCGCAGGTGAAGGGCCGTCGTTGGCCATTGCCGACATTAAAATAAAGCAAAATTTTGATCCTATGTTATCGCCACCTGAGATGAATCACAGTGCTAATGATTTTGAGCTTGATCTAGCCGTTGATTGGCAAGCATTTGGCTTAGGTGAGCTAGACAGCATTCCCGTGCTATTAACCCAAATAAAAACCGCGTTTCCGCGAAGTTTGGCACGCAAAGGTATCAAAAAAGCCAAAGTAGCACTCGATGTTTTTATCGACGAGCAAGGCAGTATCACCTTGGTGGGTATTAAAGAAATGCCTTATGAAGAGTTATCTGACGCTATTAACAAAATTATTCGCGATTCGCGTTTTTCGGTACCAACTAAAAACGGGCAAGCAGTACGTGCTCGCTTTATTTGGCCAGTGGAGTTTAAAAAAACATGAAAACACATTTTTTCCCCTCAATAATTATTTCGGCTTTAGTGTTATGCACTAGCCTTAGCTACAGTAATAGCAGCTTAGCGTTAGTACAACACAGTTCAACGGATAATAAGCCGCTAGTAATCAACAATATTCATATTGAACAACTTGCTCCTGTATGGACCATTCAAACCGGTAATAACCCATTGTTAGAGCGTGATGCCAAGTTGCTTCCAGCTGAACAAAGCCTCGCGTTAACTTTGCGCCCGCTCCTTGATCAAAAAAAATATCAAGCAGCCTTAAATGCCATTGAAACAAGTAGCCATGAAGATTACGAGCCAGAGCCTATTCTTTCGTTAAGCCCTGCACTATTACAGGTTAAAGGACAAATTTACTTATCGTTAAAAGAATATGAACTTGCTAAAAGTACATTTATTGAAGCGGTAACTTTGTTACCTGATTTTATTCGCGCCCATAAAAATCTCGCAGTTATTTATATCAAACAACAAAATTATCAAGCAGCACGTAAGCATTTAATCAAAACGATTGAGTTAGGCGAAGGTGATGCACAGCTCTTTGGCTACTTGGCGTATATTAACTTACAGCTCAATACACCATGGTCTGCCATTGCCGGATATCAACAAGCGCTATTACTTGAGCCAGATAACAGCCAATGGCAGCAAGGGTTGTTATATAGCTTAATTAAAGCAAAAGATAATCACGCTGCCAAAGCAATGCTCAATGAGATGTTACAGGAAACACCAAACGATATGCGTTTGTGGTTACAACGTAGCCGTATATCACTTGATGACAATACACCTCTTGATGCTTTAATGAGTATGGAAATGGCGTTACGTTTAGGTAACACTGACGCGGATAATTTAATTGCCGCAGCACAGCTACATTTGAACCACGGTAGTGTAAGTAGAGCTGCTGAATTAATGTCACAACTACTGCGCCAATGGCAGCAAAAAGGTAGCTATAAAGCCACAGAGAACAGTGAGCACTTTGATGCGATTGAGTCGGTTATTGCCTGGCTAATTTATGAAAAGCATTGGTCTGAGGCTAAACCATTATTAAAACACACAGAGCAATACGCCAATAAAATCACAGGTACACAACAAAGTCAGCTTAAATTGCACCGCGCAAGTATGCCTGGTAATAGTGCAACGCAAACCACGCGTTTATATGAACAAGCGATTAAACTCGACCCAAGCAATGGTCAGGCATTAATTGCCCTAGCAGAACATTATCAGCAGCAAAATGATTACACTCAAGCACAACTACTTTTTGTTAGAGCGGCTAGCATTGAGGGCTTCGCAGAACGTGCTTATATTGGTCATGCTCAAGTATATATTGAACAAAAAAATTACGACCAAGCTGCAGTATTATTACGTAAAGCATTGAAACTCAATCCAACACGCCAAGATTTAGTGCAAAACATTCGTTTACTAGATCGCATGAACACCAACCAAATTTAGGTTGGTAGCTCACCTGAACTCGGTTTAAGAGACTATTAAAATACTGATATATAATAAAAATTATCTTTCTGAATCGCTAGCTTGATAGTTCTTCTTCTTTTCATATGATAAGCAAGGAAAATTTCGCGTCAATCGCTGGCCTATTGCAAGTAAATTTAACGAAGAAGTTAGGGAAAATAGCTGCTAGAGAAACATGTGTTAAGCCGATCTCAGGTTAACTACTGTAGCAAGCCTGTATTACGCAATATAGGCTGGTTATAACGTATATTTATTGACCGTCTAGTTTTTTTACATCTCTTTTACATATTTAGAGTAAAAAAACTAAACAATGCAAAAAATCGTTTTAAAACAAACAAATGAAAATATGGCTTGTTTTGTGCTTAATAGAGCCTGTGTTATATAATTGATTAAATAACACAACCTATTTTACGGTTTGATTGATCACAATGTCACACCGTTTACACTTACAGAATATAATTTAGTTTTAAAGGGAAAATGATGTTAAGAAATTTATTTGCCGCAGTCTTATTACTGACACTAGCCGCAACAGCTAAAGCTACTCCGATTAAATCAGGTATTGACGGTTCATTTGATATTTTCAGTGTTGCAGATATCACATTAAATGCAGATGGTGAAGTTACTCTTATTAATTTTATCTTTGCAAACATTGCTCTTGTTGATCAAGCTGGTGATTATGCACCTTATTTAACTGCAGGTGATGCAGTGGCATTAGATACTAACCCTATCAGCATTAATAACATCATCGGTTTACAGTTATGGAATGTTAACGGCTTTAGCTTCATCGCTACAGCAATTGGTGCAAATGAAACTCTTGGCGCTACTACAGGTTTATACATCATTGGTGATGTAGTACACGATGATTTCGTCACAACATCAACGGAGTTTTTCCTTTCTAGTCAAAACTTAACGGTTGACGGAACAAAACAATCTGCACTTTCAGCATCAATTACTTCTCCTGCTCCAGTAGCAGTATCTGAGCCAGGTTCTTTAGCTATTTTAGCTTTAGGCTTAATTGGTTTCGCTGCTAGTCGCAAGAAAAAATCTGCTTAATTTTCTGATTAAGTCAATTTATTAAGCACGCAAGCGTGCTTAATAATAAAAAAGCACCTTATATAAGGTGCTTTTTTATTGCCTACGGTTTTAACTTAAGCAAGCTTCTCATTCAAAACCGTACCGATATCTGCGTGCCTTGTTCGCTCTTCAAGCTTAACTGCCAACCTTGGTGTTCGCACAAGCGCTTCACTATCGATAAACCAAAACCGTAACCAGTACTCTGACTACCTTTAACCATAAGTTCAGTGACTTTATCCACAATACTTGCCTCTATGCCTGAGCCTGTGTCTGCAATAACAAGCTGATTATTTTCATAACTAATCAGCACTTCACCAGCATTGGTATATTGAAAGGCGTTACTGATCAAATTATCAAGTAACACTTTTAACATGCCTGGTTGCAGTGTTAGATTCACATTAGTATTGTCACTGACTAGCACTTCAACTAAGTTACCATTAGTCTTATTTGCCAGCAAATAGCTGTGATCAATCACCGCCTGCTCGACTAGCGCCAATAAATTCACCGACGATTTAGCAACCGAGGTGTGTTCGTTACGCGCTAGTGATAATAAGGTGGTCACCGTTTGCTCCATTTGTACACTAGCATCACTGATACGTTTTATCAGTGCATCGGTAGCTTGTTGTTTTAGTTGCTGTTGGAGTAATTGTTGCTGCGGTAGTTCAGGGTCTAAGGTATGACTGGTTTGATACACTTCAACGGCATTTTTAATAATTGCGACGGGGGTTCGAAGCTCATGGCTAACATCGCGGGTAAAGTGTTTTTCGCGGATTAACGCTAATTTAATTTGTCCTAGCGTATTTTCAAGGGTTTGTGCCAATAGACCAATTTCATTGTTTGGGAAGCGTTGTGCGAACTTATCCGGAATATTTTCAGGCGCAACGCCATCAACCAAGTCAGCCAGCCGCTGTAAGGGTCTTGCTGTACTGCGCCCTAACAGCCACGCAATAGTACAGGCAATAATAATTAAGACTAAACACACAACCAACATCGCTTTAAGTAAAAAGCCGCTAATAGGCCTAACGAGTAACATTTCACTCACTTCTGCTAATAAATAAGCTTGCTCGGCATCACTTTGTTTTTCAGGCGCTACCTTAGGAAGTGCATATAAATGATAGTGCTTTCCTTGTTCGCCAAAGAACTCACCTGCATTAGACTCAGTTAATAACTGCACTTTAATGAGCTCTGGTAAGCTTTCCTTTGATAGATAGAGCTTCATATAGTGATGGCGAGGTATCGGCCATTGTTGGTGCTGCTGATAGCCTTCCTGCATTAACTGAGCTTCTTGTGCCATGGTTGTGTATATAAAGCTATCTTCTAATGCGTACATAGCTAAAAACACAAAGGCACTATAAAAACATGATAAGACTAAGGTAAATACACAAAACTGCGCGACAATACGTCGGCTCAAACTATGGTATTTATTGGTGCTATTTTCATTAGCTGAACTTTTATTTATTATTTTGCTTTTCATCATTCACTACCCTGCTCACGTTTACCGTTAGCAACTTCTAAGGCAAAGCCAACTCCGTGGCGAGTTTTCAACATCGCATAACTAAATGGCTTATCTAACACACTACGTAATTGATAAATGTGCGATCGTAATGCATCAGACTCGGTTGGCTCATCGCCCCATAGCTTTTGTGCTAATTGAGAACGACTGACCACCTGTGGATACTCCTCAGCTAATAGCGTTAAAATGCGATAACCCATAGTGTGTAAATTAAGTGGTACTCCTTTGCGCTGTACAGTTTTACGTTTACGGTCTATTTGCAACTCACCAAGGGTAACAACATCATCGGTTTGCAATAAATGTCTTCTCGATAATGCCAAACAGCGAACTTCAAGCTCTTGCAATGAAAACGGCTTAGTTAGGTAGTCATCGGCGCCAGCAGTAAAACCGCTGACTTTATCGTCAATAGTGTCGCGAGCGGTTAACATCAAAATAGGAATATGGCGTGATGATTTAAGTCGTAATTGCTCACATACCGTTAACCCATCCATCACAGGTAAATTTAAGTCGAGAATGATAAGGTCATAAGACTCACTTAACGCCAACGCTAGCCCCTGCTGACCTTGCATGGCAAAGTCAAACACATGTCCTTTGGCCTCCATATACTCAGCGACATTGCGCGCAATATTAAGTTGATCTTCCACTAATAATATATGTAATGAGGTATTAGTACTGACCATAAAAAACTCCATTGAAAGCGACTTGGCGCTATTAATTCACTATTTAAGCGTAAACGTTAAAAGCTTAAGGAGGTAATAACAAGTTATTGCCCCCTTAAGCCTGAATTATTTAGTTGTTATAGCCTTACTATAATGTTGCCAATAGCTCTAGCGCTGGTTGATATTCAGGCTTAATCTTTAATAACTGTCGTAGTGTGGTTTTTGCTAGCAAATTCTTACCTAATTTTTGCTGTGCTTTTGCAATGGCGACATCAAGTACAGGGTTGTTTAGCTCTGCTTGAGCTATTGTCATTAAATCTAGTGCTTGTTCAATTTCTGATTCTTTTTCTGCTACTTTAAAAAAATAAAAACCATACATACCAAAGAAACTAAGCTGCTTTGATTTTTCCTCACTCGCCTCACGCTGAGAAACTTGTGCTAAAACCGCACGTTCACCAGCTAAAAAATCAGCGATTAACGCAAGCGTGTGATCATCGTTGTATCGCGCGTTAGTCACCGCATCAATGCCTAAGCTCGTCACTAACGCGGTTGCTACTCCCACCGTAGAACTTGGATTTTGGCCAGTGATCAAACGATCATCAACTGCAACATGACTTAACATAATATCACTACTTTGAAATATAGCGCCGCGCTCTACTAGCTTATCTTCGAGCATAAAATCAAACGTTGGAGACCATTTCTTACCGAACAATTGCTCTTCTTCATTCGTAAAAGCATTTACATGTTTATTGGCAATTAAATAAGTACCATCCGCTAACTTTACGTCTACTAGTGCTGCGGGGCCGTGACAAACTGCTGCCACTGCGCCCTGTTGTTGGTATACGTCACTGATTAGCGTTTGCAGTGCTTTATCTTTTGGTAAGTCAAACATTGCGCCTTTCCCCCCAACAATAAACACGCCGTCATAACTAGCTGCGTTAATATCTGCGGTGGCGAAAGTATTTGCTAACTTGTCCATTACCTTTTTATCCGCGAGAACTTGCGCATTGTAGCGTGTCGCTGGATCATATTTATCGGCGACCACATTACCGCCTTTAGGGCTAGCGACATCAACGTCAATACCATTTGCTTGAAACACTAAATAGGCTTTTGAAAATTCGCCAAACTCATAGCCAGGCGCTTTTTCCCCTTGCTCCTCGCCATGACCACTGACAACCATCAGTACTTTTTTCTTAAGATCTGTTTGAGTAACTTGCTTATCAAGCGTAGCTTTTACCGGCAAAGTAACGACGACTAAACAAATCATTGTAACTATTTTTTGAGTAATGCTTTTCATCATGTCTCTCTTAATCGTTTTTTATATTAGGTGGTTAGGTTAGGTTAGGTTAGATAGTTCGAGTATAAAACTGCTCAGGGGACAGCATCGCAGTGAGTCTGTGAAACTGATGTGAAACCGAGGTAAAACATCTGATATAAAAGCTTCTCACTGCGCGTTTTTTACAAATTTACAAGGTTAGTCCGTCATTAATTGCTTAACAGAACTATTTAAACTGTGCTTATTAGCGAAAATACCTAGGGAAGTAACACTCGCTAAAATAATAAACAAGGTTCCCAATAGCCAAATAAAGTCAGGTTGATAGGGTAGGGAAAACTGTGATTGATAGATGAGTAATCCAGCAAGGTAAGTACCTACTATTGACCCAGTTGCTGCAATCAATGCCGTGATAAGCCACTCAATAATATTAAGCTGAAAACATGTGCGTTTAGAAAAACCAAAGCTCATGATAATGCTGTTCTTTTTCCTTTCCTTCGCTTCTGCTGCATTAATTGACGCGAGAATAACAATAATCGCAAGTAAGATAATCACCACTGAAAATCCTGTGATTACTGTCGTTATCATTGCAAGCGTGGAGTCAAATCGTGCGGTCATCTCTTTTAAAGAGACCATGCGCAATGTCGGATATTTTTGCCATAAGTTACCCAATAAAGACTGTTGTTGATCGCTCACTTCGATACTTGCCATATGGTAATGCGTTGCTTGAATGTGGGCGATCGCAGTGCTAGGCATTTGTATCCAAAACGTGATTGAGCCATTGCCAGACTTAAATGCGTGACTAGCAGCAACGATAAAGTTATAGCGTTTACCTGCAATCATAAAACTCACCTCATCACCTAAGGCCAACCCGATATCCGTCATCACCTCCTCTTCTATTGAGACTTGCTGCCAATTCTCACTTGCGTTTTGCCACCATTGACCAGATACAATACGGTTATTACTTGGTAGCTCGTTAGCCCAGTGCATTCTTATGTCTCTTGAAAAGCGCGCTAAACTGTCACTAGGTTTCCCCGCAAATTCTTTAAGCGGTTGTTGGTTCACTTCTATGAGCTTGGCATGCATATAAGCTTTATTTTGGCGAATGCTAATATCGTTATCCAACGCCCACTGATGAAGGTAATCCATTTGATCCGTAGTCGCTTGCGATACCATTAAATTTCCATCGTGAGTTCGCTGATAAACCGACATTGTTTTGCCCAAGTCGTGCATTAACATGAGGGTAAATAACAGTAGAAATGCTGATAAGCCTACCCCTAATATTTGGGTACTTTTGCTCACTAAGCGCTGCTTCATCATAAAAAACACAAAAGGTAACAACCCTGACAGGTTTTGTGTGAGTTTTTCACCCAAGGTCAATGTCAACCAGCTAAGCGCTAAAATGAGTGCAATAGTAACCCCCATGGCAATAAGCATCATGGTCGTTAATAGGCCATTATCTGAATAAGCAAACACCACAATGATTAAGACCATTAGCGCCGCTATTTTTTGCCCTAATTGTTTCGTTTCACTCGTTGCAGTCGTAAAGAGTGACGCAATAGTGCTATTGGCTAACGAATACCACACGGGTAGATAAAATAAAGCAAACAATAAACTTACAAAGCCTAAGGTGCTAAAGGATAAACCAAGGTGCCATTGCCACGTTAAATTGACAAAGCTTTCTGCTAAATGACTGATGATAAGCCAATGTGTTGCTGCGGCTAAAATAAAGGCAATGGGCAATAGTAGTAGCAATGAATAGCACCATTTAATGATAGACACCACGATACCCGTTTGATGGCTAGCACCTAAACTCATACACACCGCGGCAAAATACTGCTCTTTACTTTTATGCTTGATGGAAAGCTGCTCAATAGCAACAGCTGCCATAAAAAACAATAAGATAGAGGTTAAGCCTAAAAAGTTTTCTGTTCGCTGCCAAAATAATGCTAACGGATGATTGCCTTTTTTATGCATAAATTCGGCGGCAGGTATTTGCTGTTTTTGCCATGCTTGTAGTGTCGTTATGTTGTCTTCATCAAGGGCAAGTAAATAACGATACTGTATTAAATTTTCGCTAAAGTTTAGCTGCTTCATATCAGCAATGTTGATCATTGCACGCATATTGACATTATGTCCTTCCATCAAGCGATCAGGCTCATGAGCTAGCAATTTTGTTACGGTAAAAGTTTGTGAGGCAATATTTACCACATCACCCAGCTTCAGGCTAAATCGCGACAATAAACGACTGTCGAACCATATTTCACCTACTTTCGGGCCAGTCGAGTTCGCGTATGTAACCCCATCAAGGGAGTTAGCAGTTAATAGCTCTCCCTGCAGAGGGTAATTATCATCAACGCCTTTTAGGCTAATATATTGCCAGCTATTATCATGACTAAAATTAATGCTAATTTGCTGAGTTTGCGCGACGTCATCAACCTGTTTAGCTAAGCTTGCTAATTGTGTTGCTGCTAAGGGTTGATGCTGGCTAATAAGAGCATCAGCGCCAAGCAACCCTTGTAGGTTTTTAGTCAAATATTGTTGAACGCTTTCACTTGACTGACTTAACGCCAGCATAAAAATTAAGAGTATTGCTTGCGTCCAACGAAGCAGGCGTTGATGAGGTAAATGATATTCTTGACGATAGCATTGCCATGCCAGTGAAAAATTAAGCCTCGCTTGCATGATAAAGCCCGCAAATGACCTTGGCACTGCGCCACCTTGTGTTTTAGTTAACATATGCCGCCTCCAAAACCTTACTTTCCCTGTTATGACTACTATCCTGTATGAGTCGCCCTTGGTTCAAACGATATATATGGTCAGCACGCTGCGCTAACCTTTCGCTATGGGTTACCATAACCAAACCCGCGTTATTCTCTTTACAGCAAGAAAATAACGTATTCGCGATATCTCCAGCACTCTTTTCATCGAGATTACCAGTCGGCTCATCGGCAAAAATAAATCGCGGTTGGAAAACTAAGGCTCGTGCAATGGCAACTCGTTGTTGCTCGCCACCACTGAGCTCACTGGGACTATGGTTCATGCGATCTGACAAACCGACTTTAGTGAGCATGGCTGTCGCTTTATTCACTGCAGTTTTATCTCCGCGTAGCTTCAACGGCAGGGCAACATTATTTAATGCGCTTAATTCAGGTAACAAATGAAACTGTTGAAAGATAAAACCAATGTCTGTACGCAAGCTTTCGAGGCTAGTTGCTTGGTTGCCCGTTAAATAAAGCCCTTCGCCCGATGTCGGCTTTTCCAAACCTGACATCAACATCAACAAACTTGATTTACCAGCCCCAGATGGACCAGTAATCGCGTAAGACTGCCCTTGTTTAATGGTTAAGTTAAGCTGTTCAAATAAAGTAACTTTCGCTTCATTTAGTGTGAAGGACTGGCTAATATTTTTTAATTGAATTGAGCTGAGTTGGATCGCGTTGGGTTGAATCGAATTAGGTTGAGTAACAATAGACATATCTGACGGCCTTTTAATAACATAATTGCCGATAAGCTTATTCGAGTGAATGTGAAAGGTATGTGAAAGGTATCAGTAAAGTTATGCTGTATTCAGGTAAGAAATCCATCTCGTAAGCTGCTCTTATCTTGCCTGGGCTTATGCCAGCCTGATTATTGCGATGCTATAAGTCAGCTTGGGTGCTTGGCTTGCAAATAGCAATCGCTTTACTAATCGTACGCCAAGCACTGTATCAATGAAACTGCTCAGAAAACGGTGATTAATACACCGCTGTTGAGCCTTCAGAAATCAAATCTAAGCCAACAGAGTTATTTTGCATTAGTTCTACTAGCACTGAAATAGGCTCTAAATATAAGGCATAGGTACTATGGTGAATAGGTAATACTTTAGTAACTTCTAGGGAGTTAACCAATTTTATAACCTCTTTCGCGCCCATACTTATTTGACCTAATGGGCCAGTAGTGCCGACTCTTCCCATGTTCGGTATCAAAATATCTATAGGCCCTAAGGCTCTAACAAAGTTAATTACTCTTTCACTCGGCATTGAATCTCCTGTCCAATAAAGACTACGGCGCCAATCTCCTTGTTGAAACACGATATAAAACCCTAAGCCATGACCCAGTAATGGCTCTAACGCTTTATTCAATGTATGGTCTGCGGGTACCGCTGTAATCGTTACCTTACCTCTAGGGGTTTTAAATTCTCGTGAATCACCCGGGGCCAATGCATCAATATTGGTAAAACCCAACTTAGCTATTTTTTCTTGATCATCTTTAGGCATCATCATCAAAATATCTTTTTGCAATCGTTTATGTGCTTCTTGATCAAAATGATCTTCGTGAGCATGACTTAATAAGATTAAATCAGTTTGTGTTAAATCGATATTTGGTAACTTGGTAACACGTTTGTGATGACGAACATTAGGCCCAAGTTTCAAATCAAACATTTCGTTTGGATCAGCCATTAAAAATGCCTGCTCTCCTTCACCAAACATCGGGTCGGTCATAATACTCAGCCCATCAAAATGCAGCTCCATGCTTGGACCACCAAGCCAACGCACTTCAACTTCTGGTTCTTGTGCATATAATTGAGTACTTAATAAGAGGCTGATACTGAGGGAAATTAATTTACGTAATTGCATTTTTTTATCTCTGTTGACTAAAGTTTCACGAGAATAACAACTTGCTATTGAGTGAACTAGATGTCTAATATTGAACAAACTGAACAATAAATTCATACAATGAGTGATTTAATTCAAATTCAAACGTTTGTCGAGGTCGCAAAAAGCAATAGCTTTACACAAGCGGGTAATAATCTTGCTTTACCCAGATCAACTGTCAGCGCCCGTATTAAAGCGTTAGAAGTGCGATTAAATACTCGCTTATTCAATAGGAATACTCGAAATGTTAGTTTAACTAATGAAGGGGTAGACTATTTGCAAGTATGCCAAAAAGCCCTAGGTATGCTGATTTCTGCTGAAGAATCGTTAATTCAAAATGATGCACTTTCAGGCAGACTAAAAATTTCTGTTCCTGTTGCGATGCCAAAAATGCCCTTAGCTCGACTTATTTCGTCATTTCAACAATGCTATCCTAACTTAAGTGTTGAGATCATGGTTACCGATACACCACAGGATATTGTTGCTGAAAATATAGATGTTGCGATTCGAGGTCGTGATGCTGGCGATTTAGATCTTATCGCGAGAGAGCTTGGAAAAGCTAAGCTAGGTTACTTCGCCTCCCCATCAGTAGTTAAACAGCTAGGAAAAGAAGCATGTAAAGAGAGCTTATCAACTCAACTTATCTTTGCACCATTGAACAAATCACAGCGCTTTAAGTTGGTTACACATGACTTTTCATTGGCACATGATTTAGCTTGCACTCATCAAGGCGTCGTTATATTGCCTATCAATTTATGTCAAGCATCCGTAGAGGCTGGCTTACTTTTACAATTTAGTTGTACACCACAACCAGCTGAATTACCTGTATATTTAGTTTATCCAAACAGGAGTTATTTAGCCAAACGAGTGAGGGTACTCATTGACTTCATAATCGCTAATCATCAAAAATTCACACTCATTTAATGCGTAAACCGTGAGTTAAGCAGCATTATTCTCGCGACTTAATTATAAATAGGCCACCATAATTTTAACAAAGAGAGTTACTTAAGTAGATATAGTCACCTGAGCATCCAAAAAAGCTAAAAAACTGTACATTAACTACACAATCAAGACGAAAAAAGAGTGCTGATGAAAATAAAAAAGCACCTTATATAAGGTGCTTTTGTTTATCTAATCAACCGATAACCAAAGCTAACGGAAAAATTTTATGATAATTAATTTAAAAATATAAAGTTTCTAGTGTTTCACCTGCAACTTTAATATCACATTTGTCACCTGATTGTGAATTTGATGACTGAATAGCACCAGCCACCGCCCCAAACACACCACCTTGACGGTTTAAAACTGAGCTAAAGTAACAATGGCTAGACACTTCAACATCTTGATAGTTGGTTGTTAAGTTTAATGTTGGAGTATACGGAGGAAAACGTCCTTTCATTACAGGATCACCATTTACCGTAAGCTCTACTTCTTTGCGTTTCTCGTCGTACTGACCACCGAAGACATAAACCTTACCTTGATAAGCTATCGTTTTTTCTTGCGCTTGAATTGGTGGCGTTGAGCCACAGCCAGCTAATGTTATTAGTGCAACACTAGCAATTAGTAAAGATTTCTTTAACATAACTAATTCCATATAAAAAAGTGAGTATAAAATATAACCTAATAGCTATTAGCTTTCAATCAGCTAAATCATTAAATTTATGAATATAAACAATAGGTAATAATCACATTAACTAAAAATGGCATAGATAGCTCTATACCGTTTTTATACCTCTCAAATAAGGTCTTACTTTGCTTAAGGAGTAACGGTTGGTGCTTTAATCACTTTCCAAGGATCTCCTGCTCCTGGAATATTGCCTTGGCTGTACCATTTAGCTTCGTAAATCCCTGTTTGGTAAGATACTTGGTCTCCTCGTAAGTAAACTTTGCTATCAACCCATGCAGCAACACCATCGACAGGAGGCTCAACAACCGGTGTATCGAGCTGATCTACGACACGAATTTGCGGCCAACCGGCGTGAGAGTTATGAAAGTTAGTAACACATTTTTCATAATCGCCAGGCACTAACGCTGAGTATGCGGTTTGATAAGCAACTAACTTACATTCAAATGACTGACCTTCTGGGCGATCTGCATAATAGGTCCAGTCACCTTCCCAGTTGGTGTAAAGTACATCCGTAGCACCTTCAAGGTTAATACTGCCAAATGGCGTTTGTTGGTAACAAGTATTTAATTCATCCGACTGAATATCAATATTGTAATAAGCCGATAAACCTTCCCAGTAACGAATACGATTAACGGGTTGACCCTTAGTTTCATTTTGAGCGCCACATTCAATACCACCATTAATGACATTTATTGTGGTACCAAATCCATAACCAATACCCGCATTGGTTTCACGCTGCGATGGCACCCAAGTACGATCGATAACATGTAACATTGCTGGTTTTGGTGCTTGTGGCGTTAAGAAAAACCAAATAGCAGACGCCATATTCAACCATGAGTCAGCAACTAAACCAGGGTTATTTAATAATACCGAGGCATCACCATCAAACATCACTTCAGAAAAAGCACCGTAGTTAAAGTGATAAGATAATTGCTTAGCACCACGGCCAAAGTAACCCTTACCTGCGACACATGGCCAACGTGATGTTTGCCAATTCTGCTCATTACAGCCAACCGTATAGCCTGCATCACCTTCTGACCAGCTCATTTCACGCACGTGTACCAATGCCTGTTGCCACTCTTCAAGCTGTTGAGGGTTATCTGAAATGTTATCCTTACTAATATGACCGCCAGTTTCTTGAGCAAAATGGGCAAACGCCGTCACTATTGATTTTTTACAAATGGCGTCAGCATCTTTTGCGACATCAATATAGTCACCACAAAACGCAGGAAATTTGCCAATGGCACGTAAAAAGCGCGTATAGGTATATTCTGGTGCTGCCATTTTGGTTAAAAAATCCCACTCAGCTTCGGGGAAAATACGCTCGGCGCGCTTAACATTATCAGGATTAGTCGGTAAATTAGGATAAATTGCCTCAACCACTGCATTACTGCTTGTTTCTAAAGCTTTTGCCCAAATAGCGTACATAGGGTCTGCAGTTTTAGCATCACGCGAGGCATTGAGTTCAACACGAGAAACAACATAGCCATTTGGGTTTTCAGGGTCAACTTGTGGATTAATCGCGAGACTGCTGGTGCTTATACCACCGCAAATTAACACAGAAAGTACTTTGAGCTTGTTCATAAACACTTACCTTTTATTGTTTAGCGCTTTTTCATGCGCATTTATTATTTCTCTTGATGAGCTGACTTATCGAAAGATTGTAAACTATGTTGCAACAAAAAATTAACAAAAACATTACGTGTATCAGTTTCTTATGTCAAGGTTAAAAAATAAACAGGTGGTGTTGTTCTTCAGCAGATAAACATTGGGAGCTTTCATAACAAAAAGACTTATTTAGCCCTAAAAACTATCAAGGTCTCAAGTTCGGCGTTGTAAAGGCGCACTTATCTTTTCATACTTAATTTGTTATGCTGCCCAAAACCACGATATATCGTGTATTGATAAAGAGTGAATAGTTTTCATATGAAAGACAACCATAACAAAGATATTAACCACAGTATTAAAGCCTACTTAGCTGATTCAAATTTACTTCTCAATGCCATGGGTGAAGGCATTTATGGTTTTGATATTGAAGGGAATGCGGTATTTATTAACCCAGCCGCAGAACGTATGACTGGTTGGAAGTCTGAAGAATTGCTGGGTAAAAATATTCATCAATATCATCATCATAGCCATGCGAATGGCGATCATTACCCTAGTGAAGAATGTAATATTTATAACTCAATGCGCGATGGTGTCGAACGTAAAATTACCGATGAAGTATTTTGGCGTAAAGACGGCACTTCATTTCCCGTAGAATACACCTCAACCCCTGTATATAAAGACAATGTGATTGTTGGTGCGGTTGCAGTTTTTAGAGATGTTAGTCAACAGCGGCTTGCCGACAATAACCTACGCGACGCGTTAAAAAAAGTACAAGAGCTGACCGAACAGCTACAAGCAGAAAACACTTACCTACAAAGTGAAATTAATGAAGCATGGCAAGGCTCTGGGTTAGAAGGTAATAGCACTAAATTTACCGCCATGCTAGCGCAAATAAAGTTAGTGGCACAAACCGACAGCACGGTTTTAATTTTAGGTGAAAATGGTACGGGTAAAGAAGTCGTAGCGCGCAACTTACACCAGCTAAGTGCCCGTAGCAACAAGCCATTGGTGAAAGTGAATTGTGCTGCATTTACTGCTAATTTACTCGAGTCTGAGCTCTTTGGTCACGAAAAAGGCGCCTTTACCGGTGCCATAGAGCGTCGTAAGGGGCGTTTTGAACTGGCCGATAAAGGCACACTTTTTTTAGATGAAATTGGAGAGTTATCACTCGAGGCACAAAGTCGATTATTACGGGTATTACAAGAGCGCGAATTTGAGCGCGTTGGTGGCAGTAAAACCATTGCCGTTGATCTTCGTATCATAGTCGCGACTAATCGTGATTTATTCGCTATGGTTGAGCAAGGCCAATTTCGCATGGACTTATATTATCGCTTAAATGTTTTCCCTATTAACATTCCAGCGTTAAGAGATCGCATTGAAGATATCCCACTATTATGTAGCAGTATACTCAAACAACTGAATGCCAAACTTAACAAAAGCATTACCCATATTAATAAGCGTAGTTTAGCAAAACTAACCCAGTATCACTGGCCTGGAAACATCCGAGAGCTACAAAACATTCTTGAGCGTGAAGTTATTCTAGCCCAATCAAGCACCCTCAATATTCAGCAAAAATTTACTAAAAGTCATGCGGCAATCCCCTCAATAAATAAGCCACTAGCAGAAATCGAAAAAGCTTATATCACCGAAGTTTTAACGGATTGCCAATGGATTATTGGTGGCAATAGGGGCGCAGCAAAAGTGCTGGGGTTACCTGACAGCACACTAAGATCTCGCATGAAAAAGCTTAACATCTCTCGATAACTGCCAATAGTAATTAACCCTTGCTCACCACAACAGACACAAAATCCACGCTATATCGCGCATGCACGACATATCGTGCCTCAAAGCTCCTGACCACCAAATAAAATCCTTAAAATACAAATAGATAATAAAAATTAGTTTTGGCGTAAATCTTGATATTGATCAGGGTAATTACTCAATTATGACCCTGTAAATAATTATGAAATTTGATATCAAAGAAGAGCACCTCATCATTAAACCTTATAAGTCTAATGAATCTATTTATGTAAGAGAGCAAAAAGGATTTTATCAAAGAATACGACGCTACCTAGGTTGGTTATTAATGCTCACCTTTATCGCCATTCCCTTTATTCAATTTAATGGTGAACAAGCGGTATTACTCGATGTTGCTAAACAAGAATTTCGTTTATTTTCAGTAACATTCTGGCCACAAGATTTTGTACTGTTAGCAGGCATATTTATGGTTGCCGCATTCGCACTATTTTTTATTACCACATGGCTTGGTCGTGTTTGGTGTGGCTATACTTGCCCGCAAACTATATGGACACTTGCTTTTATTTGGGTAGAACATCGTATAGAAGGTAAGCGAAATCAACGTAAAGCGTTAGACAAAGCCCCATGGAGTATTAATAAATTACAAAAAAGAGTCGCTAAACACAGTATATGGCTAGTCATGTCGTTATTTACGGCCACTACCTTTATGTCTTATTTTATTCCAGCCTCTGATCTATACAGTGAAATGATCGCTTTTGAATGGTCAGGCTTAATTACGTTTTGGGTAGTGTTTTTTACTTTCTGTACTTATGGAAATGCCGGTTGGATGAGAGAGCAAGTGTGTATTTACTTATGCCCTTACTCTCGCTTTCAATCAGCCATGTTTGATAAAAACACCTTTTTAGTCGCCTATGACACTAAGCGCGGCGAAAGCAGAGGCCCACGTAAGCGTAAAGCCGATCATAAAAGCTTAGGTTTAGGCGACTGTGTTGACTGTAACTTATGCGTGGAAGTTTGCCCTGTTGGTATTGATATTAGAAACGGCATGCAATATGAGTGCATTAACTGTGGGTTATGTGTTGATGCTTGCGACGAAACAATGAGCCGCTTTAATTACCCTACAGGGTTAATTAGCTACACTAGCGAGCAACGACTGTTAAGTAAAAAGCCACAGCCATTTAACCTTAAATTAGCCGCTTATGGCAGCTTATGTATTATGCTCGTTGCTGCATTAGGTTTATGGATTAATGAACGTATACCGTTAGAAGCCTCAGTATTACGTGATAGAAACGCGTTATATCGAGTTAATTATGAAGGCATGGTAGAAAATACCTACACCTTAAAAATTCTCAATAAAAGCCAGCAAAGTGCCAACTACCGTATTTATGTGGAAGATATTGAACTAGATAAAATAATACAAGGTGAGCCAATAAAAACGGTACAAGTCGCTGCAGGAAAAATGCAAGAAGTACCACTAACTCTAAGTGTTGACAGTTATAACTTACAGCAGAAGATGACCAATATTAGTTTTATTATTCAATCAGTTAATCAACCAACGACGGTTGTCAAAAAAGAAACCGTATTTTTTAGTGATTAAAGAAAGCAGAGCGTAAAAAAAACCTGGGCTCATTAGCCCAGGTTAATTTAACAGTTTTTCAATTTAGCAGTCTTGCTTTTCAGCGCCTGCCAATTCTTTCGCTTTTTCACACGCATCTTCAACGGCGTTTTTGCTGTCGCTAACTACTTCATCTACTTTTTCACCGGCATCTTCTGCTGGTCCATCAGAACAGCCAAACATAGTTAACACAGCAGTAAGTGCAAATACTTTGCTCATCATTAATAACTTATTCATATCATTCTCCAATTAATTTCTATTTAACTTTTATTTAGCTTTTAGGTGTTTTTATCGCAGGAATAACAAATGATAAAACCAGCAACACTACAAAAATCCAAAATAAAAACTTAGCAACTCCTGTTGCTGCTCCTGCAATACCGCCAAATCCTAGGGCGGCTGCAACAAGCGCGAAGAGGAAAAATATAAGAGCCCAACGTAACATAGAACCTCCTAAGACTTAGCAGTTAAATTATGCCGTAACTAATTTCAGTTGCTTCATATGATTATGACAATGCTGCATACGTACTTGAATTTGTAACAATGTACTTTGACATTCTGCTGGTAGTTTTTTCATCAAGGCAGCCTCAATTTTTTCTAATACTTTATCTTCAATTTCTTCTAATTGAGATACATAAGTATGCTCTGCATCAGCGCTAATAACGGCAAGTACTTTAGTGTAAGCTTCACGTAACTCTACAGAAAATGCTGAGTCTTGCTCTATTTTACCTTCATCAATTAAAACGAACGTTTGTAGTTCCGCAATAGTGCGTGCTTTTTCATTAATATTATTTTCAAAAACATGCATAAGATGAGGGTTAGAGACTTTATCCATCGCTGAGCGATAAAACTCAATGCCACCATTTAGCACTCTCACTAACTCTTTAATTGGACCCATTTCATAATTTGAATTAGACATATTAATCTCCTTTTTATATTTACTGTTTTAAATTAAAAAGCGAATTTCGCTGGTAAAGAATTTTTAATTAACAACAACAAGATATGTGCAGGAGTCATACCAAAACATTAAAAATATAAAAAACAATTACTTATAATAAACCAAGAAATAGAAAACCCCTTTTATTGTAATAATTACACGCTCCATGTAATTGCTTCATATAAGATATACAGGTAGAGAAACTGCTTTTGTAACAAAGTCATTGAATAGAGATATCAAAGAAGGGTATGCGGAGCTTTAAAGGTTGATATTTTATAAGTAGATAAGGGGCTATTGATTCAAACCTAGCTCTTTTTGTTTCTTTTTTGTTAAACCAAGAGAGACTAATCGATATGATTCCTTTAAATAGTACAATAAGTCATCATTACTGTCGGCAACATTTTCAAATTGCTGGATCCACTTCATCCCTCTATTAGCAAAATAAGGCGCAGGTTTATACCCTACCGACTCTTTTAGAAAGCCAAAATTGGTATCAGAGGTTTTAAATATAAAAGCGGGCTTTTTATCATCACCCCAACCACCAATAGCAAATACTTTGCCCCCTACCTTCCAAACATGGGAGCCGCCCCATTGCATAACATAGGTAGTACAAGGTAAAGATCTGCAAAAGTCATTAAACTCGTTGTAATTCATTTCAACTCCATAATAAAAAGCATACCACCATTCAAATAGGCAACCTGAACTCAGGTTAAGTAGTACGTATATTTTTCCTGAAAAAGTTACATTGTTAACGTGAAAACCTTACAAAACAATCAACAATCAAGTAATGAGCAAAACAATAAAATACAGTAACACAATGAAATAAAAGGATTTATACAGATTGGTATGTTGTCTGCATTAGTTAGATTGTTACATTAGTTAATTCGTTACAACAACTTGTCGTTACAACTTAAATCTTAAAATGGAGAATGATTATGAAACGCACATTAATTTCACTAGCTATGGTATCTGCTTTAACGATTACATCAGTACAAGCAAAAGATAACTCTTGGGAGAAAGAAGCTAGCGATGCTTGGATAGACGGTAAAGCTGAAGCAACATTATTATTTAATACTAACTTAAATTCTTTTGATATCAATACTGATGTTGATAGTGGCATTGTTTACCTTACAGGTAAAGTTGACCACAGCGTAGATAAAAAGCTCGCTAAAGAGTTAGTGCAAGGAATAGATGGCGTTAAAGGTGTTAAAAACCAAATAACAGTTATTGAAGGTATTGATAACAAAGAATTAGAACAACAACGCGGTATGGACGAGTCGCAATTTGTTGATATGAAAATCGCAACAGTGATTAAAACTCGTCTACTACTCGATACTGATATTAGCGGAACGAGCATTGATGTAGATGTAAAAGGCAATAACGTTACCCTAAGCGGAGAGGTAGACTCTGAAGCAGAAAAAGACTTAGTTATTAACATTGCAAACAATACTGACGATGTTAATAAAGTTACCGAAAACTTACACGTAACTAAATAGTTTTGCCTTTATGGCGCTCATTGAGCGCCTCCTAATACCCTTTCATTACCCTAATATTAACTTATGCAATTTACCAAGGAGCTATTATGCCTAATAAAAACACAGAAAAATCAAATGGTGCTATGAAAAAGCCTGTTCACCCTGTTGCCGATCAATTTGCCGATTCACTGCACTCTACAGTTGACTCAATTCATGGTACGGCGGCAAGTACTGAAGAAACACTTCGAGCTAAAAGTACGCAATCAAGTGAAGCTATGAAAGCACAAACTCGTTTATTGCGCTCGAAATGGAATCAATCGCCAGTGAAAAAATATGCCCATGAAAACCCAGTAAAAACAGCAGGCATAGCGTTTACGGCTGGTATGTTACTAACAATGTTTTTAAGGAAAAAATAGCATGACTTCGCCTCAGGATGCAGAGAAAAATACTCAGCAGTCCATAGATATGGGAGCGCAACTTAATGCGCTCCCTGAGCTAGGCAGCCGTTTACTATTGGGTTATCAACAATCATTTTCAGCATTTTTTTCATTATTACAAGCCAAAGCTAAGGCAAATATAAAAATGTTGATTGCAATTATGGCATTAGTCACTAGTGCTGTATTTCTGCTATGTGCTGTTTGGATAAGCATACAAGCAATGATTGTTTATGGCCTTATCCACCTAGGATTACCAACGTTAATGGCCGCAATTATGGTACTAACACTAAACTTATTCGTTATTTATTATCTATTAACTACCGCAATATCTTTATTTGATATTACCTATGATGAGTTTATTCACGGCTTTTTTACTGATAAGTAGAGGGGGTTTCATGACACGCCTTAGCACAGCTATTTACCGAAAAATAAACCAAGACGTCATGGTTAAAAAGGCAAAATACCAAGCAATTACTTATAACAATAACCAACAAAAATCAGCATTAATTGCTCATTGTAAAGCCATAGCCGAGTCACCTGCTTTTTTAGGTATTACCGCGCTAACTTCTCTACTTGCTTTACGTTATGGAAAATTTGCCACATTGCGACGCTTAGTAATGTTGAAACGAGTGACTGATAGCTTGATGACAAGCAGCCTCAACAATAGCAACAATAACGCACCATTTAGTTAGTTAACGGATGCTACTAAAGAATAAGGCCGCTAAAAGCACTAAATATAGAGCGCCTTTTATTCCAAAACAATTATTCGATTAGCTTCTGCAAATCAGGTAACGATACAGGCTTCAATAATACATGGTTAATACCTAATGCAACTAATGATTCAGGCTCAGGCTCCGAACCACTAATAATTGCAAGCTGCTGTGTAGCATTAATGTTCTTTATCGCTTGCGCTGCATCAAAGCCAGAGCCATCAGGTAGGTTCAAATCTAAAATAACCAAATCAAACCGCTGTTCTTGCTGATAAACTCTTAAACTTTCTTGAATGTTTTGTGCACTAAAAACTTCTATTCCTAAAGATTTTAATAATAACCCCATAAGCTCTCTAGCGTCTTTGTCATCTTCAAGCAATAAAACTTTCTTTGTTTGAGTAGTAATGGGTTGTTCACTCTCTAACGCATCTCTCTCATTGGAGGCGGCACTTAAATGATGTGTTAAGCATTCGTGTAATTGTTGAGTATCAATAGGCTTGGTTAATACTTGGTCAAAGCCCAATGCTTGTAAAGTTTCCTCGCTCCCCTTTAACGCTGCTGCTGTTAACGCCACTATTGGCGTAGTTATTTGTTGACTTCTCGCAGCAACCACAACTTCTCGCCCACCCATAATAGGCATATGTAAATCGAGAAAAACTAAATCAAAATGTTGCTGTTCGTCGCTCAGTAACGTTAACGCTTTCTGACCATTATCAACACTTGTGACTTTAGCGCCGGTAGCAGAAATGATATTAGTTAATAACAAACGAATATTGCTAACATCTTCAACAATAAGTACATTTCCCTGTAAAGTATCGTTTGTGGTTAGCGCTTTATGCTGCAGTGCTACCGGTTGTTGTAAGTTGAGGTTAACTAAGTTTTCTGATGAGACACCAGTATCAATTAAAAAAGTGAATGTACTCCCTTGACCCAACACAGAATCAACTTGGAAGTTACCCCCTAACAATTTAATCAGTGATGCACTAATTGCCAACCCTAATCCTGCCCCTTCTTCTGTTCTAGTAGTTGTGTCTTGCACCTGCTCAAATGGGTTAAATATTCGTTTCAATTTTTCTTGAGGAATGCCTATCCCCGTATCCCTAATAGAGAAATTCAAAACCGATTGATTATGCTTTTGCTCAAAGGTTAGTAATACGCGTATTTCACCAGACTGAGTGAACTTAATCGCATTATAAATAATATTTATTAACACTTGCTTAAGGCGAGTCGCGTCAGAACAAATAAACTCAGGAACAGGCGTATCAGCCTCAATGGTAAATAACAGGCCTTTTTTCTGTGCTGCGATTCCAAATAAGTTTTGTAAGTCAGCAAGAAAAGGTGACAATGCAAAATTACTTTTATTAAGGGATAAAGTATTTTCTCGGATTTTAGATAAATCGAGCACATCATTTAACAGAGCAAGTAAGTGCTGACTATTACTATGCACTATAGATAATTCGGGTTTAATACTGTCTAACTCAGCGCGGCTAAGTAGTAGGTCAGTGTAACCAATAATTGACGTTAAAGGGGTCCGTAATTCGTGACTTAAATGTGCAAGAAAGCGGTCTTTAGCGCGACTGTCTGATTCAATTTTCAAACGCTCTAAGCGCTCGATGGCTATATCTTTTCGAGCCAACGCATAGCGAATTGCTCGAATAAACTGCACACTATTGATTTCAGACTTAACTAAAAAATCTTCTGCGCCCAGCGTTAACGCCTGCGCGTCTAATACCCCATCAGATTGCCCTGTCAGCATTATAAAAGGGGTAGCACAGCCCATATTTTTGGCAGCTTCTAATACAGAAAGCCCTGTATGAGCTCCTAGCTGATAATCGAGCAAACATAAATCAAACGGTTCATCTTGTAACGCCTGCATAATTAAGTCGTAATCGCTAAGCCATTTAACATTAAACTCAAAGTCAGGTATTTCTTGTAAATAGTCTAATGCCAGAATGTAATCGTCTTCGTCATCTTCAACGAGTAACAAATTAATTAAGCGCTTATCCATTATATGTCCTTGGCTCATACAAGCTGCTAAAGCTGCCAATAAAGCACCTTAAGGTAGCTCTACTATTTCAATCCAATATTTCCCTAGGTTTTTCATTAGCTCAACTAACCCTTCAAAGTTAACCGGCTTGGCAATATAAGAGGCGGCGCCAGAGTCGTAACCACGTAATTTATCCTCTTCCTCTTTTGATGTGGTTAGTATTACAACAGGAATAGAGCGTAACTTAGCATCAGCTTTAATAATTTTAAGTGCTTCACGACCGTCCATTCTAGGCATATTAAGGTCGAGCAATATTAAATTAGGTCTTTGATAACGCTCTTTGTCACTATAGCCACCTTCGTTACGCAAATATTCAATCAATTCAACACCGTCATTCACGAAATTAATCGTGTTCAACACTCTACTTTCATCAAGAGCATCCTGTGTTAATAATCTGTCATCTTCATCATCATCCGCCATTAAGATATTAATGGCTTGGGGTTTTGAGTAATTCAACTTTTCCATCCTCAACTGTAAAAAGGTTAGCGTCAATCGGGAGTAACAGGGTAAAAATGGCACCTTCTCCTTCAGGGCTGTCCGCCGAAATATAACCACTATGCCGCTCAACAATTCGTCGACATACTGCTAGGCCAATTCCCGTACCTGCATAGTCTTTTTGACTGTGCAAACGTTGAAAAGGCGTAAATATTTTCTCATTGTACTGTTCAGAAAACCCAATGCCATTATCGAGTATTTCTATTTTAATCCACTGCGTATCCGTTGCTACTACGCAGTATTCTGGGGAGCTAACAAGTTCGCCACGAATAACTATATGAGGCTGTTGCCCTGGTTTACGGAACTTTATTGCATTAGAAATTAAATTCAAAAATAGCTGACCGAGTTGACTACCATCGGCTTGAATTTTAGGTAGATCTGACAACTCTATGTTAGCGCCACTTTCTTGCGTAGCAATTTCTAAATCATCTAATACTCTTAGTAATAACTCATTTAAGTCAACCTCTTGGAAAGGCTTGCCCTTGGTGGTTACCCGTGACAGTTCTAATAAGTCACTAATGAGTACCGACATCCGTTTCGCTGCTGCATTCATCCTAGCTAAATAATCAGCACCCTTATCACCTAATTCAGCTGAGAAGTTACTGGTGAGCCTATCGCCAAAAGCTCTGATTTTTCTTAACGGCTCCTGTAAGTCATGAGAGGCAACAAATGCAAAGTCCTCAAGCTCCCTATTACTACGGTTTAATTCCTCGGTATACACCTCAAGTGCATGAGTCCGTTCTATAACACGAGCTTCTAAGGTGGCATTGTATTGTTCTAACTTCTCTTTAGTGCTGCGAATACTATGAATGTGCTTCATCAGCAAAATCATCATAGTCGCGCACATAAATACACTTAACGCGGTAAACCAGATCACATTACTACCAGCTTTGGTTCTTGTTTCGTCTAATCGCTTAAGTAAGTTTTCTCTTGTTTGAGTTTCAGCCTGAATAATAGTGCTGTACAAATGACGAAAATTAATTTGTTCTTCGTCAATTTCTTTAAGTTGCTGCTGGGCAATATTAGCCCCAAAACCGACAGCAACATCAATGCTCGCTTTGAGTTTTTTTAACTTGGCTTGTGCTAATAGCGTAAACGCATCTATTCGGCCTTGCTGAGCCTCACTTTGTGAGCGTGACTGTTGAACATTTTCTAAACTCAAAGCAAACTTATCTAATGCTTTAACATAAGGTGCTAAATGGCTTTCATCTCGAAATAACAAATAGCCTCGCTGCCCGGTTTCAGCATTAAGTATGTCGATATGCAAACTGTCAATAACCAGCATAACCTCGCCAGTATTTTGCAAGTTACTTTGTATTTCAGCTAGTTTTTTAATGTTTTTCAGCCCTATTGAGGCATTTACAACAATAGCTAACACTAACAGCATTGCCCCTAACCAGGCTAAGCGAGTAATGTTTAAGTTATTTAAATAACCTGAAATAACGATAATTAATTTTTTCATTGATGTAGCCATTTACTTCACTAAGGTTTGCATAATGGCGCTACATTCTTTTGAAGCACTAATTATTTGGTCGGCTAATTGCTTAATATCTGCAGGACTTGCAGATTGCTCAACCATTAGCTTTAACAACTCTGCTTGCATAGAAATGTGATTAAGAGGTTTACGTGCGTCATGAATCACCATTTCTAATTGCTGTTGTTCAGGCATATTCGTTACTCCTTTTAATAATCAATATTCACTTAGTATTCACGATTAATCACACTAACTATAAGCATTAAGGCGGTTATAAAGTGTTTTAGTACTAATACCTAAAATTTTAGCGGCGGTTGTTTTATTACCATCAACCGACTCAAGTGTTTTAAAGATCAGCTCTTTTTCTAAATTCTCTATAGTTTGACCGACAATAACAGGCTGATTCACATTAGTAGCAGGTGCTATTAATGACGTATCAGTTTGCTCATTCATTTGTTCACTAATCGTTTGGCTTTGAATAGAGTTTTGCAGCTTAGCCTGAGAAAAAGGTGATTCAAATGTTGATGGAAAAACCAAATAACCTGACGTCATATCCGCCATGATAAATGCACGATAAATAGCGTGCTTCAACTCACGAATATTACCTCGCCACTCGTAATTAACGAGTCGAGTTAAATCGTCATCACTGAGCTTAAAATCACTTTCGTGCTCTTTATTAAGTTGATTGAGAAAGTGCTCAGCAAGTAATGGTATATCTTCTTTACGCTCTCTTAACGGCGGAATGTTAATTGGAAAAACCGCTAAACGAAAATAAATATCTTCACGTAAAACATTATTTTGCGCGATATCTTCAACAGAGCGATTAGTTGCTGAGACAACTCGACAATTAACCGGGATACTCTTACTTCCGCCGACACGAGTCACTGTTTGCGTTTCAAGTACGCGCAGTAAATTAGGCTGCATATCAATAGGCATTTCGGTCAATTCATCTAAAAACAAAGTGCCATCTTTTGCTAATTCAAATACGCCAGATTTTTGTGCATTAGCACCAGTAAAAGCTCCCTTTTCATGACCAAAAAGTTCACTACCAATAAGATCTTTGGGAATAGCACCACAGTTAACCGATATCCGCTCACCCTGACATTGACTAGCGCTATGAATAGCTTGAGCTACCATCTCTTTACCTACGCCGCTCTCGCCCATTAACATAACATTGGCTTGTGTTTTTACTACTCGCTCAATCATAGCGTACATCGCTTTCATCGGTGCGGATTCACCAATTAAGCAGCCAAAGTACAAAGCGTTTTTATTTTTTCGTTTTTTGGTCTTTGATGCTGCCTGGCTAGAAAACAACACACCTTTAAGATCATCGGCTTCTATCGGCTTAGTTAAATAGCCAATATCATCATGGCACATCGCAGATATCGCGGTTTTAACCGAGGGATGACCCGTAATCATAGTTATTTTTGCGCTAATATTGTTAGCTTTAGCGTAATCAATTAAGTGCAAACCACTGCCATCTGGCAACATAAAATCCAGTAGGATATGATCAAATTTTTGCTCACTTAGCCATTGCTGTGCTTCTGCTAATGTAGATGCAGAATAAACTTCACAATCAAGATACTCAATAATACGACAAGCGATATTTGTAAACTCAAGATCATCGTCAACTAATAAAACTGTTTTCACACATGTAATCCCTTTATCAAGTAATTACACTAGCTTACTCTATTCTGTAATTAATTTATATTAAGTGCTTGCAAACTTTATTGTTAATTAACAAATAATTGTTAAGCTTGCAGGCATAATCTCTACCATTAGTTGCTCGGCTGACTCTGTTTCACCATCAATGCTGTACTCAAAGCCCTCACTGCTTTGTAATAAGATCTTTTTGGCATGGTAATGAGAGACACTTGAGTTTGAGCTATTATCACCAGAGATAGTATTACTTACTAATTCAGCTAAACTTAATAGCCGATGAGCCGAGCTTGAATCATGCTCAATAAGGGTTACATCTAATAAACCGTCTCGCCAATTTGGCTCCCCAGCACCTTGAGCGAGTAATGTGGTAATTGGTGCTGCGTTAGCAATAGTTAAGCTACTATTAGATAACTGTTGCACGGGTTCATCATCTATCGTTAACTTTATTTGCTGTGATTTATTTTCAATAAAAGCGTTAATAAACCCCTGAATATAAGCGAGTTGACCTAGCTCATTTTTTTGAAGACGGTTGGCCTGATTTATCATTTGCTCACCAAAACCAATAGCGATCACTAACAATACCGTTTTTTTATTACATACCATGGTATCCATTTGTTTTGTTTCTGCACGGAACAATATTTCGCATGCTTGGTTAATAGGCGATATTTTACTTTCTACTCCAAACATTACATGCGCTAGTGCGTTGGCAGTACCTAAGGGAAGTACACCTAATTGATGTGATGTATTTTTCACCGCCGCAGCTACTTCAGCGACAGTACCATCACCACCACACGCGACAAAAACCATACTTTCATCGTGGGTCTGTAACGACTTAGTAAGTTGATAAACATCAGTATCTTTTTTAGTAAAATGAAAGTTAAGCACATATTGTCGTGTTAACATGCCAACAATGTCATTGGTATATAACAGCCACTTTCCCGCTCCAGATACCGGGTTAATAATCATATTAAGCTCAGGTTGCGGCTTCTTAGCAAAGTTTTGACTCAACTCCACTAACACCTTGAGCTGTTTAGTGTTTAACCTTGCCGTAGATCTAACACTTTGTACTGTGCTAATGGCGTCGCGTACGCTTAAGTCTGGCTCAGACATTAATAGATAAGCACAAGTCATAAAGAAAGATCTGCCTCGGCCTAACGCACAATGAACAACAACCTTTTGATTTAAGTCGTGCATTGCCGTGATCCATCTTAAAGCATGTTCTAATTGAGCTTCTGTTGGAGAAAAGTGGTCTAATATCGGTATATTTAAATAATAGAATCCTTCCTGTTGAGCTGACCAATTGAAGCCATCAAACTCAGCAGTAACATCTAATATTGCGGTAACTTTTTGCGACTTTAGCGTTTCTACGTCACTGGGGAAAAGCCGACAAGCAAGAAATAAATTAGGAGTAATTTCTTGGATTGCAGGTACAGAATCATTGTTGCGCATTATGCCATTATATAATTGCACGCAAACAAGGTAAGGCAACAAAAGTATTTTAATCCACCAGGGTATTTCGCCTGCTGCAGACTTTCTAAATAAGCTAGGTCGATTAGTACTATAAGCAAAAAGAACACAACTTAGTGAAATAGTAAGCCATAAGCTAGGTACTAGCATGTAGCTATTATTGAAGCTAAGCCATACAAAGAAAACAGAAACAGTTAGTAACAACACATAGTATTTGATCATTTTCATTAAAAAACCCTCATAGTTAACTTATTTAGTTCAACTTTTATGCCAAACCAACAAAAAATAACACACTGTTTTTTAAGGTGTTTCCATTTAAAGTTTTTATATGTAAGCGTACTAGTCTGTAATATTTACAAAATAATGAGCGATACAGTAATACTTACCTACCTTGAACTCGCATTATTTTAACTGGTTAAATATTTGGCTAGCATCGCAAAACACATTACCACCACCAAGTAGCGTAAATACTTAACCGGAATTTTAAACAAGCAATGCGAGCCTAACCATGCACCAATGAACTGCCCTGCCATCATAATTATACCCACCAACCACACAACATGGCCTGCAAAAATAAAAACAATCAATGAGGCTAAATTAGTTGAGAAATTCAAGGTTTTAGCAACCGCTGTCGCCTGTAAAAAGGGTTGTGCGCGTAATGAGCGACCAGCTAAAGCAAAAAAGGAGCCGGTACCAGGGCCAAATAGTCCGTCATAACAGCCAATAGTCGGCGTTACCACATACTTATAAACGTTAGGTGAAACACGAGGTTTTTTAGTATTGTCATCAATTACAGGGGTTACTAAAAAATAAATACCGATCGCTGCAATAACGATAGGTATTACAATCGTCAATGCTTCGGTATTCATAATTTGTACGATTAGCGTGCCCAAAGCAGAGCCAATGAATGCCGCGAGCATTAGGTACTTAACATCTCGCCAACGAACGCGCTTATTTCTTAGCATCATTACCGTTGCGGTTGCTACCCCAGCTGTAGACTGTAATTTATTGGTCGCTAACGCTGCTAATGGCGGCATGCCACTCATCATTAAAGCAGGTAACGTTAATAAACCACCACCGCCAGCTAGGGTATCTAAAAACCCAGCGACGATAGCAATAACGAATAAAAAGGCCAGAATTTCAAACGACAGATTAATTAATTCCACTCAAGTACTCTATTTAAAATAATTCACTAAAAAAGCATGAGGATTGCAATTAATCGCTCAGCTTTGCTTACTCACGCGTTTTCTTCGAATGCGACTATACCAAAGGTAAAAGCCACTTGCCCCTAAAATAAGCGGACTCAACCCCATTACACACCAGATTATTTTGCTCCACAAACCAGCAAAGTTACCGTAATGTAATGTTCTAAAACTATCAAAAACCTGGGTGCTAGTGTTACTGGTTCTAATGTCGTAATGACTGAGATATTTCCCTGTCATGGCATTAAAGCTAACGGTAGAGCCATAAGCACTGGCAAATGGGTTGTTAGTGTCAATAGAGCCAAATACTGTCCACGCCATCTTAGGTTCAAACGGAAATAGTAAATACTGAGGTGTAAAACTTGTTATTTTTTCTGTACTGGTTGTTAAGAGTTGCTGAAAATCAAGCTCGGCATTATATAAGCGATCCGTCATAATATGATGCGCTTCTTCGCCATGCTCAAAAGTTTCATGCCAGTACTCAATAAAGTTAAAGTAGCCACCCGTAATACCTAAAATAAGAATAATAGGTGAACACCAAATACCCACTAATTTATGTAAATCACTCATCATCGCCGCCAGTTTTGCATCCCAGCGAAACTTGAAAAATCGACGCCAAAATTTTCGGTAAATAATTAAGCCCGAAATACCCAAGAAAGTCATAATAATACTAGCGATTAAGCCAATAATAGTGCCTAGTTGCGGACTAATAAACCCAAGATCATTTAATAAAAAAGTAAAGTGCAATTGCACTAGCCAATCGGTTAAATCATGATGAATAGGCACTGGTGTCGAAAGTACTTCACCGCTGTAAGGATTAAGATGAATTTTAAACCAGCTTTCACTGTAGCGTTTAAGTAAGTAAACACGATCAGCTTGGTACTTATCATCAAAAAGCTCCCAGCTACCAATCTCATAGTCACTAAACTGCTGATTTATTTGGGTGACTAACTCGTTAATATTAAGCCTTGTTAACGTCGTATTTTCCTGTTGCTCAACAGGTAGACTAATGCTGGCCACCTCAGGTAATAATAAAGTATCAAGTTCAAACTTGAATACTAATAAACTGCCAGTTACGGCAATAATAATTAAGGGGATCAAACTAGCAAGCGCAAAGTACGCGTGTAATTTATGGAGTTTTTTTCGCATTATTTCAGGACCGTATTTTTTGACATTAAGCAAAAAAGCTAAGATATTGAACATATCTTAGCTGTATTTATTCACTCTATTTATAATAATTACGCGTTAAAACGAGAATTTAACACCTGCTTCCATGGTGCGCTCTGCTCCCATCCAGCAACCATTGGCATCATAACAAGCGCCCACATAACGCTCATCGGTTAGGTTATTTACACTAATGGTTAACTGCGTTAAGTCATTAATTTCGTAACGAGCGGCGATATCATAAAGAGTGTAACTGGGTAACGTATCTGAATTCGCAGCATCAAGGTAACTTTCACCGGTATAACGCACGCCAGCACTTAACATAAGTCCTGAGATTGTTGCGTTATCAATATGATAATTTGCCCATAATGATGCGGTTTGATCTGCAACCCACACAGGACGATTACCAATTAAGCTGACATTTAATGGGTTTTTCGTTATTTCCATGTCTAAATATGTGTAATTAGCGGTAATGTCGAGTTGTGTTGTGGGTTGAGCATTTAGCTCGACTTCAATGCCTCGTGAAACAATTTCACCGGTTTGCGTCTTTTTAGCAAAATCTGCGGTATTAACGACAACATTTTCTTTAGCTAAATCAAAATAAGCCGCGGTAATCATCATATTTTGATGCGTATTTTGATATTTAACACCCACTTCTATTTGCTCAGCAGTTGTTGGCTTAAATGCTTCATTAGTTTCGCTATCAAAACCAGGCGTTGGTTCAAACGATGTTGAGTAGTTAAGGTAAGGCGCTAAACCAAAATCAAAACTATATATTGCGGCTAACCTGCCAGTAAAGGCGTCTTCATCAATGGTAGTAGTGTCGCCATACTCTGTTCCCGCATAACTCTTATCAGCAATATCTTGTGTATAAAAGTTATCGTAACGACCACCCACAATGAATGTGAGCTGGTCGATTTCTATTTCATCTTGTAAATAAAAGCCGCGATTATATTGAGCAATGTCATGCTGCTCGGTGTAAAAATCAACGGGTAATGTCTCTGGATTAAGTAACTGGTAATCCGGTGCTGCTAAATTTAAGGCTGGGGTGTCGTTACCTAAAGTGTCGCCATAAGAAACATCTGACGATAGCGTTTGAAAATCAAAACCGAATAAAATATTGTGCTGCGTTTGACCTAACATTAACGAAGCGGCAAGTTGGTTATCAACCACAAAGCCTTGCTGAGATTCATTGGTAAAATACGCGCTACGTAATAAATGACTATTGTCGGCCATTAAACCTTGGTTATAGGTATTATGCTGTAAAGCTTTGGCGTCGGTATATCTGAAATTTTGTAAAAACGATAAATTTTCATTAAATTCATGGTTTATTTTATAACCAAGCATAGTAACCGTGCGATCAAATCGAGCCCAGTTTTCATCCCCCGCGTAACCGTCTGAGTCGAGTTTACCGTATGGCGCAGTATATAAAGTGCCCATTGCTGGTAAAGGAGTAGAGGGTGTGATCTCTGGATCATCTTGATAGTAAGCAGAAAACGTTAAGTGTGTTTTTGCTGCAACTTGCCAAGTAATAGTAGGTGCTATGGTATAACGCTCTTCTTCTGTGGTTTGCTGCTGACCATCTTTTTGGCGTGCTAAGGCAATGAAACGGTAATCAATTTCACCATTACCGCCAGAAGTATCTAACGACAATTCGCGCAAGCTCTGATTACCTAACCGTAAACCAATCGTTGTTTGTTCGCCTTGAGGTGATTTAGCTATTTGATTAACCATACCTCCTGGAGGCGCCGAGCCGTATAAAACAGACGTTGGTCCTTTTAACACCTCAATACTTTCTGTCGCAAAAGCATCAACCTGTGGATAAAGATTCCATAAGTTGTTAGTTTGCAATGGTAAACCGTCGTAATAGTTACGATAAGATTCAAAACCACGAATTGTATATTGGTCAAAAATAGTCACAGTGCTGCGACTTTCTGGGGTAATACCCGAGACATAACGCAGTGCACGGTTTACTGAGTCTGCCTGCCTTAACTGCAAAGTACCTTGGTCTATTGAAGTAAAACTCATTGGCGATTCAATGGGTAATAACGTTGATTTAGTTCCGGTACTGCGATACGCCGGACTATGAACACTGATGCGCTCTAATGCTTCTTTTTCTGCTTCGCTGATGTCTTCTGTCGCCGAAATAGCACAACTAACACTGACAGCTAAAGTCGCAAGAAAAAATTTAGGGGTAGCATACATAAAATTAGTTAACCTATATGATGTTAAGTGATGTGGTAATAATGTTAAAAACCTAATTGATAATAATTCCTATTATATATTAGGGTATTTAATCTTTTTGTCTGTGCGTGCACTTTGGTGTGAAAAGTAACAACAATGTAAACGAGTATTTAACCTAAAATCAGACTAAGAGCTTTACTAATACATTACATTCAACAGAGTCATAGGAGTTGCGCGTCAATAGTTAACCTATTGCAAGTAAATTCAACGCAGTGAGCATGTGTTTGAGATACTTTGATTATCTCAAAGTCAGATTATTTACAATCGAGACAATAAGGCACTAGGCGTTAAGGCAAATGTTCGCTTAAATAGTCGAGAGAAATGTGCCTGGCTCTTAAAGCCAGAGTGAATGGCAATATCGAGAATTGATAAGTGTTGGTTATTTTGTGTAACCATCAACTGAAAACCATGAATCAAGCGTGTTTGATAGATAAAATCATTAGCGTGATAAGGCGTCATCGCAAAAAGTTTATGTAAATAGCGTTTTGATATTTGAGCGTTATCGCACAATGCTTCAATGGTAAAGTTATCATCTGCACTGGCATTAAAAATAAGCTGCTGAATACTGCATAGCTTTTTATAGCTCACACTGGCCTCTCGCTTTTGCTGATAAACACTAACACAATCAATAAGAGGAGCTAATAGAGCTTGTTCTAAAAAGCGAGCAGTCAATTCTTCTGAATGAACACCAGCTCTCACTTGTGCTAAAACGGATGTTAATGCCAAGCGCAACACCTGACTTTCCTCATGGATCAGGTCAAAAGCAAAGCCTTGCGTTGGTAAACGTGGTAATAAATATTCAGGAAAATTAAAGCTTACTACTTGATAGCGGCTCGAAAAATGAAAGGTAAACTCACTCGCAGCATTAAAAAAAAGTAACTGCCCTGGCGCTAAATGCTGAAAGCCCTTTGAATTAAACCAAGTACCATTACCTGAAATAATATAGACAACTGACATATAGGCATTAGGGATTTTTTTAGCAATAGCGGAAGTTCGTACTGATGTTAATGGCGCAAGCTCCGCATAAGTTAAGCTACATTGATGCAACGGGTATTCTATATACGTTGCATCACTAGGTAGCGTTAAATGGTACTGCTGCTCTTGTAATGATTGGTATATTTGAATAACTTCGCTTTCAGGACGAGTAAACATCATTAGCTAGCCTAAATTAACCCAAACCACTCAGCCTACTCACTTAGCCAAAATAAAACTTGTTATTGCTACCACAGGTAAAATAACAGCAAATATCGGTATCAATCGAGCCTGATAGGTTAACAATAAAATAAGTGGTAATAATGCCGCCGTTAACGCGCCAAAAAATAGTGCTGGACCAATAGACCACCCATATAACACCACGCTAGTATAAGCCGTCAATGTGAGTAGCAGCCAAGCCATTGGTCTAAAAAAACGTGGTAACAGCCCTGACATTTCAATAGAAAATACTTGTTCGCGATGCTTTTCCATCGCTAAACAAAATAACACCATGGTAGTAAAGCTTAAACAAACCAACAATAACATTACACAGTATCTCCGCCAGTTTTAGTTAATACCAAATCTGGCTGGGGCGTATTTTCAAGAGGACTTTTTCGGTTAGTTGATCGTTCAATGCTACTTTTAGTCGGCTTTCTTCGCGCGTTATTACTTTGCTGTATCACTTTCATCTTATAACGTGCAAAAGCAAAGCTAATACCCACTGCAATTAGCGTTAAATCAAAACCGGCTAAGTTCCAATCACCATGAGGCAAAGTAACACCTAAGTGTTTGTCGGTGGTCAAAGCATTTACCACCGGCAATAAAATAAACACAATACTGGCAAGCTGCAGCTGCTCTAACCATGCTTTTCCTGCTGGGCGTATTGCAGGATAGAGTAATAATAATGCCCAAGTAATAAACATAATATGCACTTCCCACTCGCCGCGATTTTCCATCGTAACAGGCAACAACCTATTCGCGTAAAAATAAGCGGCAATGGCAATAGGTAAACCGACAATGGTACCAATATTTAATTGCTCAACTAAACGATAACCAAAGTCTGGCCCGTTTAATTTTTTCATTTGCTGAGGTTTACGTTTAGTTGTCCATAACACTAACCCAGAAGCGATCATCGCCGTACCAATTAACCCCGTGATAAAGTAAACCCAACGCGCCAAAGTGCCTGCAAATTGCCCCTCATGTAACGAATAAAAACCATTATGTATCATACCACTAACGGTATAGTCTTTGTGATTACCCGAAATAAGCTCACCGCTAATTCCGTTAACAACCACTTCATCACCTTGGTTGTAAGTAATATCAGTTTCATTACGCACAAAAGCTATTTGCGCATTAATATCGTTTGGTGCATGTACCGTTACATAGCGTAAATTATCGGTTTGCCATTGCTGTTGGGCGATATCATATAATGAGGAGAATGAGCGCATTTCTGCCGGTATTCCTGCGGGCTCAACATGAGCACTACGTGGGAATATTTCTTTGCGCATTTCTTTAAATTCATCGTCATTAGTTTGAAAGTTACTACTAACGCCCATGTACATAAATAAGAAAAAGAGTAAGCCGCTGTAGGTGATCATAAAATGAAATGGCAACGCAATAACGCTTAAGGCGTTATGACTATCAAGCCAACCGGGCAAGCCTTTTTTAGCTCTAAAAGTAAAGAAGTCTGAGAATATTTTTTTATGAATGACAACACCAGTAATCACCGCTAGCAACATTAACATCGTACAAAATCCTACTAGCCAATAACTAATACTAGTATCCATATAGTGTAGGCGATAATGCATGCGATAAAGTGTTCTTCCTCCACCGGTTTCACGCGTGGCAACGTTTTCAGCGCTTTCAATGTCAACAACAGTTTGCTTATATCTACCGCGTTTTTTGCCGGGTTCAGGCGCATGTCGCCAGCCCAGCCTTAAATTTTGGTCACGGCTACTTGGCAAGAGAATATCGTATTCATCAACACCTTTGGCGTGAATTTCGGCAAACTGCTGAGCACGATCAAGTAATGCCTCGGTAGAAACTTCATGCACTATCAATGGTCGCTCAGGTTGCATCCAACGTGTTATTTCTTGATAAAAATAACCTAGAGTGCCAGTTAAAAACATAAAAAATAATACCCAACCGACCACAAGGCCAACCCAAGTATGAAGCCACTTCATTGATTGACGAAAAGTATCTTTCATTAGCTATTTACCTGCATCAACGCCCATGTAAGCAGCAAGAAAATAACATTTAGTTTAACTAGCCCTAGCCAAGCTCGTGTTGCAGTAGTCACCGAAAAAGCCCACATAACTGCCCCCGTATAAACCAAGAAGCCCAACATTAAGCCAATATGAATACCTTGATACTTTCCAACCAGACTCATTAATAATTGCGTGATCAATAGTGAGCTTGATGTAGCTAAAGCATAACCACCTAAAGCAGCCGCCAGTATACGTGAGAATACAGACCAGCGAGGGTTCGCTAGTTGTAATTTATTTAGCAGATATGACACGTTTTTTTCCAAGTACCTAAGACGTTTTAATGAGTTGAAGAGTAATGTTATACACCGACCCATCTTAATGAAAATAATTTGTATTTACAATTATTTTATACCTCACGGGAAATAAATAGCGTATTGTTAACTCAATTGATCTGAGGTTCGTTTTACCCGTATTGACATTGGTAACAAACTAACCGTTATGTATTATTACTTAGCGAAAAATCGCAAAGAGGGAGTTTATGGCTAAGCATTTGTATGGTGATTACTCAACACCAGAGAAGTTTCTCGAAAGTTTCATGGCTGGTTTAGAAAAGCGTAATCCAGGTGAGCTAGAGTTCCATCAAGCCGTTAAAGAAGTAGCGGAAAGTGTAGTGCCTTATATGTTTAATCATAAGAAATATTTTGACGCACTAATACTTGAGCGCATGACTGAACCTGATAGAACCATAACTTTTAGGGTATGTTGGGAAGATGATCTTGGTAATGTTCACGTTAATCGTGGCTATCGCGTACAATTTAATAATGCCATTGGCCCTTATAAAGGTGGGCTAAGGTTTGATCCAAGTGTGAACTTAAGTATTTTAAAATTTTTAGGCTTTGAGCAACAATTCAAAAATAGCCTAACAACATTACCAATGGGCGCGGGCAAAGGCGGTAGTGATTTCAACCCTAAAGGCAAATCCGATAGAGAAATTATGCGCTTTTGCCAAGCATATATGACCGAGCTATCAAAACATATTGGTGAAAACCTAGATGTACCTGCTGGCGATATTGGCGTAGGTGCGCGTGAAATTAGCTATATGTTTGGCCAGTATAAACGCCTTAATGATAACTTTGTTGGCGTGTTAACAGGTAAGGGCATTTCATTTGGCGGTAGCTTAATAAGAACTGAAGCTACAGGCTATGGCGTGGTTTATTTTACTGAAAATATGCTAAATCATATTGGCGATAGCGTTAAAGGTAAGCGTTGCGTTATTTCTGGCTCAGGTAATGTTGCTTTATATGCCGCTAAAAAAATTATTGAATTAGGCGGACAAGTGCTCGCGATGAGTGATTCTGGCGGCTATATCTACGATGAAGCCGGTATAGATAACCAAAAACTTGAATACTTAATTGATCTAAAAACCACACGTCGCGGTAGAATTGAAGAATATTGTGCCGAATATGACGCCAAGTTTGTTGCCAATAAACGCCCATGGGCAGTGCCTTGTGATTTAGCCTTTCCATGTGCAACACAAAACGAATTATCATTCGATGATGCAACTGACTTAGTCAATAATGGTGTTATGCTCGTAGCCGAGGGCGCCAATATGCCTTCAACCATTGAGGCGGTACACCATTTTAAAGCGAACAATATTTTATTTGCCCCCGCAAAAGCGGCTAACGCTGGTGGCGTCGCTATTTCAGGGTTAGAAATGACGCAAAATAGTATGCGTATATCGTGGACAAGTGAAGAAGTTGATCAAAAACTTCAAGATATTATGCGTTCTATTCATGCACAATGCGTAAAACATGGCCAAAATGGCAAAAACATTGATTACCTTAAAGGTGCCAATATTGCCGGCTTTATTAAAGTTGCCGACGCCATGCTTGCTTACGGAGTCATATAAGCCTTAAGAATAACACGCGGCAACAGCAACATATTAGCGAAAAATATTAGCGAAGAAAAACAAATAAAAGGGCTCACTAATCAACGTTGAGTTAGCCCTTTTATCTTCATTTAGCTTTTGTTGTTACCTTTGCTTTTATCGCTAATTTCTTGATCACTTTCATCATGATGACCAGTAAGTGCGATTGTATGTTTAGCAACAGATACTTTAGCCGCTAAATAATGGTTATTGTGTTGATTAGCAAAAATCCCCGTAGGTACCGTTTTTTGAATTTTAATACCCGCTTGAGTGAGCGCTGATACTTTTTCAGGGTTATTGGTTAATAAATCAATTTCACTAATATTCAGTGCGTTTAGCATTTGGGTAGCTACCGTGAAATCCCGCAAGTCGTGATCAAAGCCTAAGGCTTTATTTGCCTCAAAAGTATTCATACCGGTATCTTGTAAACTATAGGCATCTAGCTTGTTGTATAAGCCAATACCACGACCTTCTTGACGTAAGTACAGAATAATACCGCCGCTTTTCGCCATGGTTTCTACGGCTTCATCAAGCTGCTGGCCACAATCACAACGTGCCGAATGAAAAATATCACCGGTTAAACATTCTGAGTGCACCCTCACTAGCGGAACCTTGGCAGTGTCTGCGCCTTTAAATACTAACGCAACATGCTCTTTATCATCTTTCAAATGACTAAAGCTAACAAACTCAGCCTTATGTGCATTGTGCTTACCAATGGGGATAATTACTTTATTACGAACTTCAGCCATGTTGGCTCCTGCAGGGTAACTCAATGGGTTGCCAAATCCATTTAACCTAAATAATAGATTTAATAGGGTATTCTAAAGCTTGTCAGTAACCCAGTAAACAGCGGAAATGCGCTTTCCATGGGTGATTAGCATATTTTATTACGATTAATTTAATTATGCCTCATTAGTTTTTTGTTTAGATTTAAGGGCATTAACATTGTAAACGCAAATGATAATCTATATCATTAAACTTATATGAAATTTAATAGCACCTAAAGCAAATGTTTTAGTACATGCGGTCAATAAGTACTGCTTCTATTACCTGCTTTTTGCGTACATCATTAGAAATATCACGAGGAAAATAATGAAAAAATTTATTTGTTTAGCTGCGGTCTTAACATTAACTGCCTGCAATGAAAGTTCTGAAAATACCGACGTTTCAGTACAAAACTCTACTAATAAAGTCCAACCTAGCGCACATGCTTCTACAGAGCTCTTCATTCAATACAAGCAAAGTGCTCAAGAGTTAGTAACACTTATTGATCAACAAGCATCTAATGAAGATCTTGAGAACTCTTCCAAAGCATTAGTAGCTTTATCGCAGCCTATTATTCAAGCCTTTAAAGTGAAATTCCCGCAGTGTAATGACTATTTAAATGCGGTCAGTGCTGCCGCTGATATTATTCCGTCACTGCCTTTAACCGAAATAGAGTCGGGTTATCATGCCGACGGTAAACTTCCTGCCATTACGGATGTAAATTGCTACCATGCGAAGGATTTATTAGTACACCCTGCAACGGTACAGGCAATGGCAGCAATTGGTATTGAAAATGATAGCCAACGCCAACAGGCTAAAGATGAAGTGGTTGAAGTTATTGAACATTTCGCACAAGTAGAAAGCGCATACCAAGGCTAAAATAACGTTTTTTTTGAATGAAGAGCTAACCTTATATAAAGTTAGCTCCTTACTAAGCTCAGTAATGAGTGGCAGTGATAAAAGCGTCGCTATAAAATAATTTTGAGCTTTTGCTCAAGCTTTAAAAAGCCATCACTCGGCAAATTATTCCAACGTACAATATCATGCACTTTCACTTTATATTTACGGCTAATATCCCATAAAGTATCACCACGTTTCACCTTATGGGTGACTTGTGAGCCATTTAATTTAGCTAGCGCTAATGGATACGCTTTATAGTCGGTGACTGGAACCGCTAACTCTTGCCCAATGCGAATCATATCTGACGATAAGTCATTAAGCTTTTTAAGTGCTGCGACATCAATATTATGTAAAGCACCTATTTTACCTAAACTGTCACCCGCCTTAACCTGATAACGCTGCCAACGTAACCAATCCTTCTTATCAGTACGAGACAAGTTTTCTTTAAAGGTATTAGTAGCAGCAACAGGTAGCAACAACTGATAATTACTATCAGGCGCAGTGGCCCAACGATTTAAGCCAGGGTTAAGTTGATAAATCTCAGCCAATTCTACGTTAGCCCATTCAGCTGCTAATGATAAATCTAATTGCTCTTCAAGCTCAAAAATAGCCAACGCGGGCTTATTTTCAATCGGGGTAAAACTATAATTTAATGCTTCAGCATTTTTTAAAATGTCAGCAATAGCCAATAACTTGGGAACAAAGTGTGTGGTTTCTTCCGGTAAATTCAAAGACCAAAAGTCCGTTGCTAAGTTGGCGCGTTCATTTTTTCTAATGGCGCGACCAACACGGCCTTCTCCGGAGTTAAATGCGGCCACAGCATTTAGCCAATCTTCATCAAAGGTATCATGAAAAAACTCAAAGTAGTCAAGTGCTCCGCGAGTTGACTCAACAATATCGCGTCGGCCGTCATACCACCAGTTTTGCTCAATATTAAAGCGCTTAGCTGACACTGGCATAAATTGCCATAAACCCGCAGCACTCATACTTGAAACGCCATACGGCAAATAAGCACTTTCAACAATTGGTAACAAAGCTAGCTCCAGCGGCATATTACGCTTTTCTATTTCTTCCACAATGTAGTAAAGAAAAGGCTCTGCTCGCTGCGAGATTGTCACCATAAAATTAGGGTGACTTAAATAGTATTCACGCCACTTAGCTACCGCTTCATTGTCTGGCACTTCAATAGTTAACTGACTACGAATGCGCTGCCATACATCAGCATAATCTTCTGGTCGCTTTATGCTTTCAGGAATGTTTACTTCTGGCTCTACGTGTGGCTTTGTTAAAGCGGCATTTACTGCTTGTGCTTGATTAGTTGTTTCAGTGTTAGCGGTGGTATTAGGTGTTTGCTGACAGGCAGTTAACAAAAGTATAAAGGATAGCGATAATATTTTTTTCATCAAAAAGTCTTCTGTGAGCAGTAGGTTACGGCGGCTAAATTGATAAAGCGTTAACAAAAAAACAGCATAAGCGGCACATTGTGCGAGATTGCCCTGATACATTCAAGCACTAAGCTAACTTTCTTGTAACAAAAAAAGGCCACATTTTCATGTGGCCAAAAGAGAAAAACAATAATATAAAATAATAAACACTAATTAATGGTCGTGCTCTTCCTCTGCGGCAACGCCTAACCAAGCAGCTTTACTTGGAGTAAAGTCTAAATCAAAGTGACCAACAACTTCACCATCATGTAAGTCAATGGTTGTTACTTCTTGACCATTAATGACATAAATTAATTCATGGGCTTTTGAGGCAATAATAAATGGTGCAGCATCTTCAGCTAAATTTTCAAATACAGGAATACGTTTTTCAAGAGTCCAGTTATTTTCAGCAGCAAACAAGTTAAGTTGGCCAGTGTTATCTAAAATAAGCATATGTTCATTGTGGCCATCAAAACCATAAGTAACCGAAGTAAGCGTTTCCTCACCTTGCCAGTTAAACGGTGTGATTTGCTCAGCTGTTAAATCAACTAAGAAGAAACCTGCACGTGAACCACCAATCATTACATTACTTTCTGCACTACCCATTAATGAACCAATGCGTACGCCTTCAGGCATATCAACTGGGTTAGCAAGTTTATGTGTTGTAAATACTTCACCTTGTTGTTCAATAGCTAATACACCATCGCCACAAGCAAATGCTGTGTATGTTTCATTTTGAAAACTGCCGTGTAACGCTGGACATTTTGTTTCAAAAACTTGTTCTTCATGAAAATGGTCACCGTGCACTTCAAGTAAAACGATATCTTCTGGTAAACTGCTTTCTAAGTTAACGTCACGTAATGTCGTTAAAACAAACTCACCACGAATTTCAGCAGTACCGTGCATGTAAGTATCAAAATGATGTTCGGCAATAATTTTTTCTTCGGCGATACTTTCGTCACTTAATAGGCTCAAGCTCGCGTTAGCACCAGTTTCTTTATTACCATCAAAAAATACCGCCGCTTTATCACCGCGTGGCACATAGTGAGTTGGTTTAACATCATGCAAAGTAAAGTGAGTTAATGATGGAGCATCTGCATGTTGATCATAATGATCACCGTGTAGCTCTTGCCAAACACCGCCATCAATAAATTCAACATGGTCAACCGAGCGCTGAACTGCAACAGCATAGCGATTCTCAGGACTGGCATATAAATACTCTGCTTTATGCTCTAAGCTAATTGAGTCAACCAAGCTGTTATCTTCTAAATCAAAAATATGAACGAGTGCGTGTTCCGCATCAGCAATTGCTAAACGCCCTTTACCTAGTTCATCATCATGTCCATGACCATTATCAATGGGTGGCTGTGTTGGTTCTAATTCAGTGATATTGGTTTCACTATCGCCACAACCAACTAATGCTGTTGCTGCGCATGCTAGTAGTAAGCTTTTTAAAGAGATAATTTTCATGTTTTTCCTTAAAATAAATGGTTCTGCCTATGTTTTACAGGCGAAGTTTTAGATTGAACTCAATGAAAATGAGTTCAATACCTTGAATTTAATTATTAAATTTATTTTTTATATTTACTTTTAACGTTACGTACTTACGTTAGAATTCTCCGCGAATTCCTATCGCAAGAGAGCGCCCTGCCAATGGCGTTAACTCTTTTAAGAATGAAGTATGCACTTGAGCATATTCATCGGTTAAATTAATACCTTTTAGGTAAAGCGATAAGTCATGCTGCCCTAGTGAAAAATGGTAATTCACATTGGCATCAACCATGACGTAGCTACCTGTTGAGCTTTCCAATGGTGCAGTATGTGTTTGCTCAAAGTAGTGACTCACAAGTAGGTCAGCTGAGATAGTGTCACCTTGGTAACTAAACTCGGTAGAAACACGCGCAGGTGGTGTACGTGGTAACTCAGTACCCTCACCCTCTAAGCGAGCACGAATAATGTCACCTTGAACGCGCCATGCAAATTCGTCTGTCACTTGCCATACGGCTTGGGCTTCAAAACCATGTAACGTGACATCTTGCGCGGTAAAAACATAAAGCGGTAAGTTGCTTTCATCTTCGTGTTCATCATGAGCACCGTGATCGTGATCGCCATGATCATGGTCATGTCCGTCACTTGCAGCTAAGCCAGTAGCACGTTCATAGTAATAGTCATCAATTTGGTTATAAAAGGCATTAAAGATAAAACCAAAATCGCCTTTAAATTTACGTAAACTTAAATCAATATTGCTTGATGTTTCCATCACAATATCGCTCTCAGTTAAACCGAAATGAGGCGCTTCACCGTGATCGTCATGTAGTTCAAATAATGCACCAACTTCATAAGATCCTGTACCAATATGTGGCCCAAAAGATAATAACTCAGCCGATGATGGAGCGCGTTGTGAGTGTGACAATGACAAACCTAAGTTATAACCGTCCATGAAATCCCAAACAATACCAGCAGAAAGACTAACGGGTGTAAATACATGCTCTACAGCAAAATTACGTGTTGCTCCATCTACGTGCTCATTATGGTGAGCATGGTCTGAGTGGTCATCGTGATGATCATCATGCTCTTGCTCTACAAGCTCAATATCAGGTAAGCGTACGTTATCTGCAGTAATTTCAGTACGTTCAATACGGGCACCAAGTTGCACTAAAAAATCACCAAAATGACGTTCTTCTATCCAAGCTAGTGCAATAGAGTTTGTTTCAGATGGCGGAGTAAAAGCTTCAGCGCCTACGGCAGTAAAGTCACTTTGTTTATAATGAACACTTAAACCACCGCGCCATTCAAAAAAGTCTTGATGTAGTAATTCAAAGCGCGCCTCTAACGATTCATTATCAAAGGTTGTACCAACCACGCCAAGTTCGATTTCACTGTGGCGATAATCGGTGTAAGCCACTTTAGTGTTAAGTGATTTTATCACGCTGTTATCAAAGTTTAATTCACTGAGTAATTGATAACGGTTTTGGGTTAAGTCAGCAAAAACTTCGATATTCTCATCGCCATGACTATGACCTGGAATTCCATATTCTTGCTCAAGATTTTGATAAGAAACACCAACAAAGCCATTATCGAGTATATAACTACTACCTAAAGTGAAACCACTTGACTCAGCAGCTGAGTTTTCAACTTCATCAACACCATTTCTTTCGGGTATGGTGTAATTTTCACTGTCACGATAAAAACCATCAACATGTACAGCCACATTACCAACACCGCTGGTAAATGAACCCGAGACAAGTTCTTGATCATTATTAGTATTATGCTCTGCTAACCACTCACCTTTAGTATCAGTACTGCTAGGAATGCGCTCATCAACAACATTAACCACGCCGCCAATAGCACCACTACCGTAAAATAAAGTTGCTGGACCACGTAATACTTCGATGCTTTCACTGGTTGAGGTTTCAGATGAAACTGCATGGTCTGGGCCAACACGTGACGCATCACCAGCATCTAGACCATTTTGAGTAACTAAAACACGTGGGCCATCTAAGCCTCGAATAATAGGGGTACTTGCAACACCACCATGAAAGTTACTGTGTACACCCACTTCATTTTTTAAGGTATCGCCTAAGGTATTTGCTTGACGCATACGTAATTTTTCACCGTGTAATACGGTGATAGGTAACGCCGATTCAATATTAGAGCTATGAAAAGGGGTGGCGTTAACATCAATAATTTCAATTGCAGACTTATCAAGTGATACTTGCAGTTGTGCATTAATATTTGCTTGTACATTGACTTCAACATTTTCATGAACAAAGTTTTTTGCGACAACATGTAATTCATAACGGCCTGGGTTTACTTCTAATGTAAATACGCCTTGTTCGTTAGTTTTTGCTACTTTATTTGTACCCGCAATTTCCACTGTTGCACCAACAACCGCCTTACCGTCATGATTCGTAACGGTGCCCTGTACTTGCTCTGCGTACAGTTGACCACTTGCGGTTACCGCAAGTAATGCGCTCATAATTCGAGATAATTTTTTCATGGTGCCTCTTAACAACGGAAGAATAGAAAAGGTTATAATATAACAACGGCCGCAGATGTTATGTTATAACATTACCATTTGCAAGTTATCGCAACAATTTTTTTACAAGAAAATGAAACTTTACGTAAATAAAGTTATCTTAGCGCGCTAATTTTAAGGGTTAGATTTTAGAGGGGGGTTAGCAAGAGTTATTTATTGCTTTCTTTCAGGTACTGCTCAATACAGGTATTACAAATACAGCTTTTATTTTTAACTGGTGCTGGCACGCGGTCAATTAGCGCTTGAGGAACCTTAACCTGCATACACCAGCAACCAGCCATAGCAGCAACATTACAGCTGTTTTGTTGTTGGCATAACGGGCAAATTTTGTCATCTACATTCATTATTCGGTCATCATTATTAGCCACTATTCAAGCTCAGTAGCCTGAATTTATGTAAGTATACGCGCTTCATTATAAAAGAGTAAACAAACCGCAACCTTAGCAAAACATGACGAGCACCGTTAAAAATGCTACATTATCGCCACTTAATATAGTCTTACTGCAGTAGAGAATATTCGTGACTTTAAAAGATAAAAGCGTTTTATTATTTGATTTGGATGGCACTTTAGTTGATAGCGTTCCCGATCTAGCATTAGCCGTTAATCAAACCTTACAGCAATTAGAGCGCGACACTTTTGATGAAGCCACCATTCGAAACTGGGTTGGCAATGGCGCTTTATGCTTAATTTCTCGAGCGTTAAGCGCCAGCAAAAACATTGATAACACCTTACCTGAAGCCCTAGTAACTAAAGCATTGTCATTATTTCTGAGCTTTTACCAAGACTGTGTTTGTGTTGATTCGGCCTTATATAGTGGTGTTAAAGAGACCTTAACCGCACTAAAAGAAAGAGGCTATCGGTTAGCGATTATTACTAATAAGCCTGAAACCTTTATTGAGCCTATACTACAAGGTTTAGCATTAACCAATTTATTTGAATTACAACTTGGCGGCGACTCATTACCCGAGCGTAAACCACATCCACTGCCACTATTTACGGCTTGTCAGCAACTTAAAGTGAGTACTGAGCAATGTGTAATGATAGGCGACTCTAAAAACGATATATTGGCCGCGAAAGCAGCAAATATAGATAGCATAGGATTATCCTACGGCTATAATTATGACGAAGATTTAGCGGTTCACCAGCCTAATTATTTATTTGATAACTTTAATGAATTACTCACAGTATTAGACGGTGTTGGTGAGCTTGCATAACATGCATAACTGCTACCGTTAACAGCCAATAGGAAATTATTATGCCGCATTGTATTATTGAATATTCAGCGCCACTGCATGCTGTACTTAAACCATCACAATTAATTTCTGCGGTTTATAATGGGGCATTTAATTCCGAGCTGTTTGAAAATAGTGAAATTAAAACCCGCGTAATTCCTTTTGATAACTACCAGTCAGGCTCTGTAAAAGTAAACTTTATTCATGTGGTAACTAAAATTCTCTCGGGAAGAACGTTAGCGCAACGTAAATTGTTATCTCAAACGATATTAGCTGAATTAAAAATGCTCAATCTTTCAAAAACATCATTAACGGTTGAGATAGTAGAAATGGAACGTGACTCCTACGCTAAAGTCATCACTTAACGGTGACTAAAATTGAGCTATTGTTAATAACCCCTTTAAAGCAAGCTTAAAAGATATTGGCCAAGGCTATTGGGTAATTTCGCTCTTGTGCTAATTGCTCCGCACGCGCTGTAACTTCATCCGCTTGGCATTGCAGGCTTACAGGAAAATAATGTTCATTCAGATAACGCTTACTTAACGCTGACGTCACTAAGCCGCTCTCAAGTAAATCTTCTAAAATAGCATCTGCTGCTGCTAACGCTGATGACGCTTTCACTATTTCAGCGCGAGCATAGCCACTTTCATGAAATGATACATCAGCAGCTCGTAAATCGGGATCATCGCCGGGTATTTGCTGTGCACCAAACAACGGCTTTGCTGCAGTAATCGCTTGCGTAAAATCAGGAATAAATTGAGCAATATGAGCAATATTACCAATAGTACGATCATTAACTAATTGCTCAGGCCAATGATGATCTATTTTTTTAATAAAACGCGCAGGTAATTTAGGTTGGGCGCTTTGCTCACAACTAGCAACTAAGCCATCTTCAAATAATGTGATAGCTTGCGTCATGCCGTGCAGTTGAAAATAACCATCTGGATAAGGGGTTAATTGCGCCATACCTTGAGGTGTGCCTCGGTCGCCATAAAAAACCACCTCAGGCCATAAACCTTGGCATTGCGGCCAATGAGCAACATACGCGGCTTTAAACTCAACCATACGCTGACGCTTAGCTTTTAGCATGTCGTCTAGCTCACCACTTTTAAAACCACAGGCGTTAATCACATAATCATAATGTGCGGTATTTACTCGGTCATCATTATTAACCGCAGTAGTAACTTGCCATCCTGCACCATTTTCTTTAGCACTAATGTCAATTACACGGCTATTGGTTTGCAAAGTACAGGCAGGTAAACGCTCAATCGCTAAGCTAACAATGGCAGCAAAGCGAAAGGCCGATAGGCCATATTCTTGCACCAACACTAACGGAAATTTTAATTTATCAAAGTTTACTTGTTTGGCGAATGCCACTAACCAGTCTTCATCGCATAACGCTTTTTTAGGTAATTCCCTTTGCGCAATTCGCTCAAGATCTGCGCGTTCAAACAAACGAAAATAATGTTGAGGGTCACCTAACACTTCATTGCTAGGATTTTGTTGTACAAGCGCTTTATATTTGTCTCGTAACATTTCTAAACGCGGCAATAAGTCTTGTGGCTCGCCTTTATCAGTTAATGGTAAAGCCACCACGGTAGGGCGTACATTGACACACTGCGGGTAAACTTTCACTGTATCAATGGATTGTTGCAGCAACGTTAGGCATTGCTGGTCAGAAATTTCACGATACAAATTGCCACCTGCATGCAAATGGCAAATAGGCGGCCCGTTAACTAAGCTAGGTCCTTTTTCAATTAACGTAGTGTTAATACCAAGCTCAGCAAAACGTAAAGCAATAGTTGAGCCTGCAACTCCAGCACCAATAATGGCAACTTTGGCATTATTTAAAGACGAACACTCAGTATGGTTAGTAACTTGATTCATGAAACTCGAGGTAAAATATAATTATGCTTGGCTATTCTACTTGGCATATGGAGAATTTTATAGCCTTACGGTATTAAAAATAATTCTCATTGTGTAAATAATTAAGTAAATACCACAAAATAAAAAACGACCCTCAGGTCGCTTTTTATAATGCCGTTAACAATTTATTGCTTAGTAATGGTGACAATTAAGTCGTAACTTTTAGGCTCTAGGCTGAGAATGCTTTCACTTTCTTTCGCTTAGTATTTGCGATAACACCTAAAGCAATCAACATTAATAAAAATGTAGTAGGCTCAGGAACACTGGTAACCTTAGCTACATCAACAACACCTTGCACAACATCATTGGCACATGACATAGTCCAACTAAATGCTACTTGCGATGCATTTTTAAAGGCATCAATACCACTTACGTTAAAGCTAAAACTAATAACATCAAAGTTGTTATATGAGCTACCCGCATTTTGTCTATCAACAGTCCAAGCAGCTTGTTCACCATAAGAAGAAACACTACCACCCATCACTTGCCCATTTTGTACTGAGCCAGAATTGTTGTGATATTGTTTAGATGAAATAGTCGAAGATATTTGATTTAATCTACCGGTATTATCCCAATGATTTTTTCTCCAATAATCATTACGGTTTCTATCTGCATCAGACAACATAAAAGCATAATTATAAGGCGTATTAGCACCATCAGTACTCATTAGAAGATCACCTAAAACAATCTTACCATTGCGGCGACCGGTGCCCTTTTCATTATTGTAATCAACAAAGTTAGTATAAATATCAACGGTAACTTGACCGTCTGTATCCCATTGGATATCCATTTTATCAACTTCATATATCCAACCACCATGTGCATCCCCTTGAGAGTCAGCAATAGTAGTATTAACAAGTAAATCAGAAGCTAATGCATTTGTAGTCACAAATAAACTTGCCACTAAAAAAAGACTCAATGCTTGTTTAATTAAAGCCATAATTATTCCTAAGTTTGTCCCAGCATGAAATTATAGCCGTTATATTACATAACGACATACAAAACATAGCAAATTTTAAGCCACATAAAAGAAAGCTTTAAATTACAATATATTACAAGGGTGCTATATTAACACATTTAACAACATTGAACATTTGTAAAAAATATTGACGCACCAAGGTGAATATTTACACATGAAACATGCATTAAATATTTACACCTAAAAGTCTTTACTAGCTTGATTTAAATATTATATTTGAGAAAACATTTAGTATTTTCGTAAAAATGATATGGTGTATTTAGCAAAGCATTATAAATTGCACACCTCCATAATTATGATTACAAGTATTGTTAAAAATAGGTCAAGCATGAGCTCAAAAAATCACATAATTACATCTATGTTCTGTTTATTATTTATGTCTTCTTCTGCATTAGCTAATAACAATATCGATAAAAATTATGAAAGCGCACTGATCGCCTTTCATAACGAAGAGCTGCCAACCACTATTATTTTATTAAAAAATATTTTACAAGAACAGCCTGAGCATATGCCATCTCGGGTTTTAATGGCGCAAGTACTTATCGAACAAGGCAATGGGGCAGCCGCAATAGTTGAATTGAACCGCGCAAGAGCAGGTAATGTTGATAGTGACCGTTTAATTACCTTGTACGGACAAGCTTATTTATTACAAGGGAAATACGACGACGCACTAGATGCCTCTCAATTAGGCACGCGTAGCGCTAAAATAGAAAGTGAGCTGCAACTAATTAGAGGACAAGCCTACATTGGAAAAAAACAGTATAGCTCAGCAGATAGAGCATTTAGTGAAGCTTTAAAGTTAACCCCTAAAAACCAATTTGCTTTATTAGGTAGAGCCCAAATAGCCTTACAAGAAGCAAATGTAGATCAAGCACTTGGTTATATTGACTTATCATTAGATAGCGCCAAGCCTTTCATTAATGGTTGGGTACTAAAATCAAAAATATTACATCGCTTAGGGGACTCATCAGCCGCATTGTCCGCAATAGAACAAGCCTTAAAAATTGATAATAACCACTTCTCCGCTCACTTAACTAAAGCAATGTTGCATATTGAACGTCAAGAGTACTCACAAGCCGAACCACACATTAATTTAATTTTAGAAAAGATACCTAATGAACCTAGGGCAGGTTACTTAAAGGCAATTTTAAATGCCAGCTTACCTAGTGATGAAAGTGCTACCAATGAATCTGCTGAGAAAAAACTTACCGAAGTTATTGCCACTTTAGCTGCCGTGCCACCAGAAGTGATGAAAAACACTCCTGATTATTACTTTTTAGCTGGGCTGACAAATTTTAATTTTGGCAATATGAAAGACGCTCATCGTTACTTAAGCGCCTACCTTAATTACGTTAAATACGATATTGACACAGTTCGTATGCTTGCCACTATTGAAATACAAGCAGGCGAGCTTAATTCAGCCCGCTACTTACTGAGCGAAACCAATACTGCTTACCCAAACAATCCTGATATTCTCACCTTGCTTGGTTTAACTTATTTGCAACTTGAAGATAGTAGTAAAGCGCTATTCTATTTTGAAAAGGTTGTTGATAGCTATCCCAACTCTCCTATAGGTGTCAGTAATTTAGCCCGTAGTAAAATGCAATCAGGTGATTATCAGTCAGCCATTGAAGTACTATCTGCTATTAAAGATAACAAAATTAATGGCGTACAAATCAAACTACTGTTGATTGACTCTTACCAAAATACACAAAAATATGACGCTGCCATAGCTATAGCGCAAGAGCTCATAAGTGAGTTCCCTAACGATAGCTTTTTTCAACAGCGCTTAGGGGTACTCTACGGTTTAAATGAGCAACTACCGCAAGCAAAGAGTGCTTTTGAGAAGTCATTAGCTTTAGATGAAAATAATATTATTAGCATTGTACACTTAGCGCGTATGGATAATATTGCAGGAAACTACGATATAGCTTTAGCGTTTTTACAAAACAAGCTCATACAATTTGAGCAAAACACTTTATTAATGACTGAAATAGCCGACAGCTATTTATTAAAAAAAGACTTAGAAACTGCACTTAACTGGATACAAAAGTCATACGCTCAAGACCCTAATGACTTTTATGTTGTGGCCAAGTTAAGCCGTATTTTAGCTAAACAGAATAAAACTAATGAAGCAATAGAGGTGTTAGGTGAATTTATTGATAATAACCCTAAAGAGCCACAAGCTTTGGTAACACTTGCCGCATTATTCCAACAACAAAACAAACATCAACAAGCAGTATTAGTGCTAAGAGATTATGTTGAAAAATCTCAATATAAAGCCAAAGCGCTCATTACACTTGCTAAAGCTCAACTGCAAAATAAAGATAATGTTGGCGCTATTCAATCCTACAAAAAGTCACTTGTTGAAGATAGTAATTACTTACCTGCTTATTTGGGGCTGGTCAATTTAACCATAAAAAATAAAGATGAACAGTTCACGCTAAACCTTATTAATTCCATTGAGCAACTCACTCAAAGCAAAAGTTTAGCCGCAGTGCTCAAAGGCGATTTATACCTTGCCTTAGCCGATAGTGACAAAGCCATTAATTTCTACAAGCAGGCATTGAAATATTCAGATCAAAGACAAGCTATGCTGGGCTTATATCGTAGCTACAAGCAAAAAAACCAACTAAATAAAGCCATTCCAGAGCTAAAAAAGTGGTTAAAAAAATACCCTAACGACATGTTAGCGGCAATTTCACTGGCTGATAGCTACAAAGGCAATAAGCAATTACAAAAATCGGCTGATTACTATCAAATATTGTTAACGCAATACGGGCCCTTACCTATTTTATTAAACAATGCTGCCAGCGTTGAATTTAACTTAGGTAATACTGACAAAGCGAAAAAATACGCTGAACAAGCTTACAGCTACTTACCTGACAACCTTGCAATTTTAGATACTTTAGCGTGGATTAAGAGTCGTATGGGTGAGCATGAGCAAGCAATTGCTTTATTTCGCTTAGGGCTAACCAAAGATTTTGACAATGCTGAAATAAAATACCATCTTGCGGTAACACTTTATGCACAATCACGAAAGACTGAAGCAAAAAATTACCTAATTGAAGCGGTAGAAAGCACTCAAACATTCCCTGAAAAAGCCGCAGCAATTGCTTTATTAAAAACATGGTAACTGTAATTTTTTACTCTTTTAAAATAATTTGAGATTAAAATATCGTTCATCAGGTCTTATTTGCTAAGCCAATTAGAATGGCTAGGTTGTTACGATAATACCGTAGCAACCGCCAATAAACACAACACCTAATACTATATAGAGCAAGAGCACACGATATGAAATTTTTTATACGTCAATTAAAAAACCTCGCATTAACTGGCTTATATTTAAGCCTAACTTTAGCTAGCGCTACTGTTTTTGCTAACCCAAATAGCCTTCCTGTTGGACCAGAGGTAGGTACACCAGCCCCAGAAATAACAGTAAAAAACAACCAAGGTAAAGAAAAAACTATCAGCCAGTTAAGTGGTGAAAAAGGGCTAATTATTTTATTCTTCCGCTCTGCTGATTGGTGTCCATTTTGTAAAAAGCATTTAATTGAATTAAACCAAGAAGCACAAAAATTTATCGATTTAGGTTATGGTTTGGCCGGTATTTCATATGACAGCAGTAGCATTCTAACAACCTTTGCTACCGCTCAAAATATTAGCTACCCGTTATTATCAGACCAACAAGCACAAACTATGCTGAGCTACGGCATTGTAAATACAAAATATAAAAAAGGTGATGATAACTACGGTATTCCTTACCCAGGAGTAGTGGTTATTGATGCCGACGGAAAGATTACTCATAAGCACTTTTTTGAAGGCTATAAAAAACGTGTTCAATTTACTCAGCTGTACCAAACGTTAAAGTAAATTAAAGTGGCTTAGCCTGATCGCTAGTAAGCAAAAAGCAGTCTTTTAAAGGCTGCTTTTTTCGTTATGCTTAGCAAAAAAATAAAACTCAATAAATACTTAATAAATACTTAATAAGACAAGCTAAACTAAGCTTATAATTTCATTAATAAAGCGTTGTACAAAACTAAAGTTTAGGCAGTTCAACCACAGTTATTTTACTAAGGAAAGTTATGCCATTTACCCCCTTTCATATGGGAACAGGAATACTGATTAAAGCATTGTTACAAGGAAGCTTTAGTTTAATGGTATTTGGCTGGTCGCAAATAGTGATGGATATACAACCGCTATGGGTGTTACTCCATGGTCACGGACATTTACATGGTTTTTCGCATACTTTTATTGGTGCAATATTACTCGCTATAGTCGCGGGCTTAACGGGTAAATACCTTTCTGAGTTTGGACTCAAATTACTCGGTATTTCCAAAGCAGCACAACCCATTAAAATATCTTGGCTCGTAGCATTGATTAGTGCCTTTTTAGGTTGTTTTAGTCATGTGATATTAGACTCCATAATGCATTCTGACGTTCAGCCTTTTTACCCCCTAACTTTATATAACCCTATGCTCAACTTTATATCAGTAAGCAGTTTGCACAAACTATGTTTGTATAGCGGTTTAATTGGCGCGGCAATATTTTATTTAGTACAGTGGCGTAACCGTAAAACAATCAATAAGTAAACTAGCAAACAACACAAACGGAGCCCTTGTGTACCAATTATATTATTACCCTTTAAATGCCAGCATGGCTCCTCATCTTATACTTGAGGAATTAAAAGCAGACTTTACGTTAGTCACTGTTGACAGGAAGAATAACGCTCAAAAATCTGCTGATTATTTGGCTTTGAATCCAGCAGGTAGAATTCCAACATTAGTTGCTGGTGATTTAACTATTTTTGAAAGCCCTGCTATTTGTATTCATTTAGCGGAATCTCACCCTACCGCCAACTTAATACCCGCAATTGGCGATAAAAATAGAGCATTGTTTTTTCAATGGATGATGTATTTAACAAATACCGTTCAAGCAGAGCTTATGGTGTACTTTTATCCTGAAAAACATACAACGAATATTGAAAATATTACACACATTATTGCTGCCCAAGAACGTAGAGTTACTGATATGTTTGCACTACTTGATAGCGAGCTTCAACATAAAGACTTTCTTGTGGGTGACTCTATTAGTGCCTGCGACTACTTTTTATTTATGCTGGCGGTTTGGGCTGACGAATTAAAAAAACCACCCTTAGCGTTTAAACATTTATCTCAATACCTACGTAAACTCGCTAAGCGTGATGCGGTGATTAAAGTTTGCAAAAAAGAATGCTTAAGCCTCACCGATTATCAGTGATATTTGTATCCGATTTAACATCAAAATAAAGAGAAATAATCAACAATGAAATGCTCCGTTTATATCGCAACCAGTGCCGATGGTTATATAGCAACACCCGATGGCGATGTAGATTGGCTACACAGCGCAGGTAATTCGGCGGCAGATATGAGTAACAACCCTGATATGGGATTCACGAAATTTATTACTTCAATTGACTGTATGATTATGGGGCGTAAATGTATGGAAGCCATTTCTGGCTTCAACTTAACGGCTGAGCAATGGCCTTACGGTAACATTAAAATTTATGTACTCAGTAACACCATAAAAGAGCCGCCAGCCAATTTACAAGACAAAGTTGAAATGTACTCGGGTGATATTACTCAGCTAATCAGCCAGCTTGAAGCTAGCGGCTATAAACACGCTTATATTGATGGCGGCGCAACTATTACTGCTTTTATTAATCTTGGATTAATTAATGAAATGACGATTACCAAAGCACCGATTATTTTAGGTAAAGGCATTCCGCTCTTTGGTGAAATTAATAATAGTATTAAGCTTACTAACGCCGAAGTTACTGGCTTTGCTAATGATTTCATTCAGGTAAAATACACTGTGGCTTACTTATAATATGATTGATGGATTTGGTAATCATCAAGATATGGTCAACTCAGTCTGTGACGGTTTCACCAACAGTATTAATGATATTATCGACAAAAATGCTGAGCTACTTTGTAACCAAGATGGCTATGAGATACTCACCAGCGTTTTTAATCAAAGATTTCGCAAACACGATATCGAAAATGCCAATATCAAACAAATAATTTCAATAGCTAATGAGCTCAGTGAATTATTAGAAAATAATATAAACATTGAGCAAGTATGCCATTTTATTAATTCGGCTCTTCAACAATCTTTTGGCGAATTTAAGGCTATAAAATTCACCCGTTAATTTTTTTAGTGACGTTTTTTAGCCAGTTAACAAGGAATAAAAATACGGCGCAATGCTAGTTAACCTGAGCTCGGCTTAGTAAATGTTTCTCTAGCAACTACGTTTCCTAGCTTCTTCGTTAAATTTACTTGCAATAGGTCAGCTATTGATGCGAAATTTTCATTGCTTATCATATGAAAAGAAGAAAAACTATCAAGCTAGCGATTCATAAAATAATTTTTGCTGATATTTCAATTTGTTAAAAATTTCTTTAACTAAGTTCAGATTAGTTAAGTAGGCTCGTGCTTCTCGTACATTATTCAGGGTATTTTTAGAGGTAAGTTCGCGTACAAAAGTATCTTGTGCAATATCTGCAGAGTTATGTTCACACAATGTTTTTTTACGTAGCCAAGTATAATTTTGGCGATACATGTTACTCAGTTTATGTTGCAACGTGCTGTTATCTATAAGCACAACATATCTCTATAAGACAAAAACTACGACATAATAATAGTTATCATTTGCATTATCAAGTATGACTATAGTTTACTATAGTAAAAATAATCTAGTAAGGCAGATAATCGATAAACAACCCTAACATCCCCTATGTACTATCCAATCAGCGCCCTTCAAAAGGGTTATATTAAAACGCACTAATAACAACTTAAAATTTAAAATCCCTTAAAATACAATAAACAGTTGTAACAAATGTTATTTTACAACAAAATATAAATAGTGATAATGTAACAATATTAGCTTATCCCTTAAAATAAAATAACCCACCTCTTCGGAGCTCGCATGATTGAAATAAAAAACCTTACTAAGCGTTTTGGTAGCCACCAAGCGCTTGACTCACTCAGCTTTAATGTGCCCGCCGGCCAAGTAATGTGTTTACTTGGCGCTAATGGCGCAGGTAAAAGTACGACACTTAATTTATTATTAAACTTTATAGAACCTGACAGTGGCGAAATGACTATTGACGGTGATAGCGTAGTGATTTCTCCAGAGAAAACTAAACAGAAGTTGGTGTACTTGCCTGAGCAAGTCAATTTATATGAAGAGTTTAACGCCTTAGAAAACCTAGTGTATTTGGCAAAGCTAAGTGGTCATGTAACAAGTAACGCAGAAATAGAGCAAGCACTTACCGACACTGGTCTACAAAAATCTGCATGGCTTCAGCCATTAAGCAGTTATTCAAAAGGTATGCGTCAAAAGGTAGGCATTGCTTTCGCTTTATTACGAGGCGCTAAAGTACTCTTGCTTGATGAGCCAACCTCAGGATTAGATCCCAGCGCAACGTTAGAGTTTATTCGTATTATTGAAAAATTAGCTCAACGTGGTGCTGCTATTTTAATGGTCACTCACGATTTATATTGTGCACATTGTTTAGCTCATCAAATCGGTATTATGAAACAAGGGCAATTAAAAGCCTTATTAAACAATAACAATCTTTCTCTAGAAGCGCTTGAAAAAGAATATCACCAGCACATTAGTGACAATAATGAGTTAACTAAAACCACTATTTCTGACACCACTTCTAACACTACTCCTTCATCTAAACCAGCTACACAAAACGCATAATTAGGACGTTATTATTATGTTTAAATTTCCCTTAAACCCAGTGCGATTAGCATTGGCGTGTACTTTTACTTTTTCTACGCACAGCTATGCCGAACCAGTGCAAGAGCAAGATTCAACCTTATATATAGGCGAAGTAATCGAAGTTGTTTCACAACACAATAAAACTAAAGAAGCTCAACTTGTAGGCTCGGTTGATATTATTACGCGTGATCAGCTGCAAAATGAGCACGTTAATGTAACGTTCGATTTATTAAAAAAAATTCCAGGGGTTTATTTCTCTCGCTTTAACCAAGGCATTATATCTACAGACATTGCCATGCGTGGTTTTAACGCCGAAGGTTCGATGCCACATACTAAACTGCTGATTGATGGCATTCCAAGTAACCTTCATGTCGGCTTAAATGAAATGGATGCACTCTTTCCAATGGAAGTTGAGTGGATGGAAGTTGTGAAAGGTAATCATGATGCACGTTATGGTTTACATAACTTAGCAGGTAACATTAACTTACACAGCCGTCGTGACGACGCAAAAGAAGTAGAGCTACTAGTGGGTAGCTTTAATACCCTAGAAGCTCAAGGTTATTTTGGCGATGTGCAAGACAACTTTTCTCAGCACTATTTTGTTGGTGCCCGAAAAACAGACGGTTATCGTGATCATGCGGATTTAGAGAAGCACACTTTTGCTGGTAAATGGTTTTACCAACCGTCAGACAATACCGACATTGATTTAGTCGCTCGTTATTTTGACTATGAAGCTGATGCACCCGGTTATTTAACTGAGCAAGCAGCGCAAGACGACCCTACTCAATCAGCGGATTATGCCCGTGATGATTCAGGGGATAAGCAAACACGCCATATAAGTGCTCATATTGATCACGACGTAAATAACCATTTATATCTCAATCTAAAAACCTACTGGCAACAATTTGATCGTCATCGTTATGTCCGCTACTCACAGCAATCTTTACAACAAGAACGATTAGAAAAAGATCAACAAATCGGCGCCATTGCTACGTTAGGATACAACATTAGCAAGCAATGGTTATTAACCGCCGGGTTAGATTATCAAGGACAGGACAACACCAACCAACGTTTCGTTACTGAAAAAAAACAACGCATTAAGCAAAGCCGTTACTGGGATTTTACCTACAACAATTATGGTGGTTTTACCCAGTTGCAATATAAAGGCGAACAATTGCTGATTAGTGGTGGTTTACGCGCCGATGGTTTTTCTGGCGAACTAACCAACCAGTTAAATGGTGAAAAAAAGGATATTAATGATAGCGGAATTACCGTACAACCTAAGCTTAACGTACTGTATGAAGTTATTCCTAACCTTAATTTATTTGCTAACTACGGCGTAAGTTTTCAGGCACCTACAGGCAGTAAAGCCTATGTCAGTGATACAAATAACGATTATAACCTATCAAAAAACTACGGTTACGAGGCTGGGGTAAAATGGCAACCTTTTGACTGGTTAGATACTCGCGTCTCGCTATGGCAACAAGATGCCAAAGACGAGTTAACCCAAAAAACAGACGGCTCAGGCGACTTTGAAAACTTAGGTGAAACTAAACGTGATGGTTGGGACCTCGGCTTTAGTGCTTACCTTGATGACACCTGGTCAGCTTTTGGCTCGTACACTCGTCAAGAAGCAAAGCTAGTAGAGCCTGGCGAAAACCAACAAGCAAGCCAAGGCAATTGGCTCAGAGGTGTACCTGAATATACCGCTACTTTGGGCGTAATTTACCAGCCTATTGAAGTTGCTAAAGTGTCGCTATTTGGTCACTTTCAAGGTGATTATTACGTCAGCAACGTTGTGCAAGATAAGCGCTACGGCCAATACACAATTATCGACTTAGCGTTTGATTATGACTTAGGCTGGGGTAATGCCGGAGTACGAATGAATAATGTTTTTGATACTTACCATGAATACGTTTATTTGGTGGGTAGTGAAACCATTCACTCTCCTAGTGATGGACGTGCCATTAACTTAAGTTTGTCCTACCGCTTTTAGAAGGAATTAACCATGTTTAATAACACCAGCTTCAGTGTCTGTAAGCACGAACTGAAGCTCAAATTAAAAAATCAAAGTATTTGGCTGCTGTTTGCCTTAATGCAAATACTGTTAGCTATTTCACTATGGACCAGTTGGCAGCAATACCAACATAGTCAAAATATACAGAGCACTTCACAAGCATTAGTTGAAGAACAGTGGAATGCGCAGCCCGATAGACACCCGCATCGTGTTGCCCATTTTGGTCATTTTGCTTTTAGACCACCAAGCGTTTTAAGCTATTTTGACGTGGGCGTAAATAACTGGGTTGGTCATAGTGTATTTTTAGAAGCGCATAAACAAAACAGCGCTAACTTTGCCAATGATAGCCACGGCAGTACTTTATTACGTTTTTCAGAACTGAGTATTGCCAATATTTTATTACTGATATGGCCATTACTGTTAATTGTTATGGCATTTGCCAGTATTAGTGGAGAGCGACAAAGTGGCACCTTAAAACAATTAATGTCGATGGGAGTTAAGTTTAGAGTATTACTCGTGGGCAAGGGTTTAGCTTATTGGCTATTGTCATTATCATTTTTACTGCCTATTTTTTTAATCACTATCATTGTCGCACTAAATACCGATTTAGCTTTTACTAGCGAAATAATGACTCGTCTTGGCTTGTTATTTATCAGTTATGCTTTGTATTGCTTTTTTTGGGTAGTCGTCATTTTATTGTGTTCAAGCCTAACGCAGTCACCTAAAGTTAGCTTAAGCGTTTTAATTACTTTATGGTTTACGCTAACAGTATTAACGCCACGTGCATTAGCTGAAATTGCACAGCACCTATATCCGCAAAAAAACAGTAACGATATGGCGCTAGCGGTAAAACTTGATGTGCGCAAGGTAGGCGATAGCCACAAGCCTGACGATCCACATTTTAATGCCTTTAAAGCCAAAATATTAGCTGAATACGGTGTTACAACGGTGGCTGAATTACCGGTTAATTATCGCGGCTTAGTCATGCAAGAAGGTGAGCGTATTACCGCTGAAATATACCAACGCCACAATGAAAAACAATTACAACAGTTTGCCGCACAACAACGCTTTATTAGTCACTTTTATTGGTTAAACCCCTATTTAGCGGTACGTGACTTATCCATGGCATTAAGCGCTTCAGACCAGAGACATTTTTCTGATTTTGAGCAGCAAGCCGAACAACATCGCTACAACCGAATACAAAAGCTTAATGATTTACATATTAATGAAATTGAGCTTCATAATGATCGCGGCCAACGTGTTAGTGCTAATTTTTGGCAACAATTCCCTGAGTTTCATTATCAGCAACCACCGCTAGCATGGTCATTACAGCACATGTTACTTGCTGCTATCGCACCGTTACTGTCATTGGTTATTTTATTGTTATTACTTACACGCAAAAAGCTACAAAGGAGAGCAATTGTTCATGCTTAACATTAATAAATTGAGTGCGAGTATTCTCGCCTTTGAGCTCAAACGTTTGTTTCACGGCGCTGCGACTAAAGTTAGTCTATTGGTATTTATTATCAGTGGCTTATTGGCTATTTACCTCGGTGCTAATAGTTACAAAGCTTTACGTATCGACCAAGTAAAGTCCGCCATTGTCTTTAAAAAAGAGCGTGAGCATATTCAACAACGTGAGCAATTGCCTGAAATGGGGTCACTTGCCTATTACGCACACTCACCAACAGCTTGGCAATTGTCACCTTGGACGGCATTATTTGTTGGACAAAGCCAAAATAACCTCGTTGCCATGAAAGTTAATGCGTTAGCACTACAAGGGCAAATTTATAATAAAGAATTAATTAACCCTAGTAAGCATCGTACTGGTGGCTTCGATTTAGGCTTTATTCTTGCGTATATGTTACCCATTTTAATTGGCGTACTTAGCGTAAATTTACTCAGCGAAGAGCGCCAATCTGGTCGTTGGCGATTACTTAGCGCCTTTGCTAACCACAGCGCTAAAAAGTTAATTTGGCGTGCATTATTACAGCGCTTTGTGCTGGTTAGCTTAATTATTTCATTGCTCTTTATTAGCAGTGCTGTATTACTAAGCCTGCCTTTTGATGGCATGTTCTTTACCTTCTTGGCGTTAAGTTTAACTTACACCGCTTTTTGGTTTTTTGTCGCTGCTTTAATCATGAGCCTTAATAAAAGTTCGCTTTATAACAGCCTAGCGTTTATTGCCAGTTGGTTAGTCATTGCGGTCTTAATCCCGGGCTTTATTCATTTAGGGCTAAGCAGTCAGTTCACTAATGCTGAACCGCTAAAAGCAAGTACTACCCAGCGATTAGTGTTGAACGATGGTTGGGATCAAGATAAGCAAGCCGCACTCGAGAAATTTGTGCAAGACTACCCGCAATATCGAGAAAAAATAGCTTATGAAGCCGATTTTCACTGGAAGTGGTATTACGCCATGCAACAATTGAGTGATTTATCGGTCGCTGAAAACTGGAATACCTATATTGCAGAGCAACAGCAAAAGCAAAGCTGGCTAACTCGGCTAAGTGTATTATCCCCTAGTTTATTATTTCAAATGCAATTGAATAAATTAGCCGGTAGCGATACTCAAGCACACAGCGCTTATATTGATTCAGTACGCCAATATCATCAGCAAATAAGGGAGTTTATTTATCCTTATTTGTTTAATGACACGCCAGTAACAAGCGAGGATATTGATACGTTTCCGTTATTTGCAGAACAAATATCAATAGAAAAACCACAAATATTACCAGCAAGCACACCACTAAGTGATTATGCATGGTTAGTATTACTGGGGTTAACTTGTGTGCTTGCGGGTGTTAGTCGTCAGCGCTTTAATAAACTACGCGTTAGCTAACTTATTCAGACTAACCTTATTAAACTAAATAAGGTTAGTCATAAAGCTTGCTATTGATAAAAGCAGAGGTTAATTGTTGATATAAACTATCAATACTTGGCCTCTCTTTACTTTGTGAGAACAGAGTAGTGTGTACATTGGCCTTTACGCGTTCTTCTTTACCACATAAGTGATAACACAAATTCACTGGTTTAATGATTTCATCAAGTAACACATCAATCAAAATAAAAGCTTGTGCGAGCACTATTTTACCGCCGCCTTTTTTCAAAATAACCCGCTGTGCTGTACCAACAATTTTTTTACCATTAAGATTAATATTGTAGTCACCATCACAGTACGAATCCTTAGTAGCACGTACTTGGCTTGATAAACCAAATTGCTGAAAGAATTGCTGTAACACTGTACATAAATTTTCGTACGCTTGGGTAATTGAATACGATGTTTGATCTGACCAAATATAAAGGTGCGAAAGATTAATAATACCAGGGCACTGTGGTACGGGAGCTCCGCCAGTTTTACGAGAATATAACTGCCAGCCTTCAGCTAATAAACCTTGGGTAAGCTGCGTTGATTCAGGCCATTTTTTACCTGCTGGCAATACTAAAGTTGGTTGTTTCGATTGCCATAAGAGTAAGCACTGATCAACCTCACCCGCTTGCATTTGTGCAATAAGCGCGGTCTCTTTCTCAAAAACAGTCGCAACGGTGGTGTTACTGTAACGCAGGAGTTTATTGCGATGTTTATTCATAATGCTTATTTTCAGTTACCCTAAGGCCCTGTTCAATAATAAAGATATTAAATGAGGCATTATAAGTAACAACTGGGCTGAGCTACAAGCAAGTAGCTCATTTAGTTAACTAGTAAGCTGTAGCCTTTATGGCACTCGTTTGTTCGTCTTGTGTTTGAATAGCAATTAACGGTGCTTTCGCTAAAAATAATTTAGCCGCAATTAACCAACAGCACAAAGCTAAACTTAATAACATTGCTTCAACCACAAGTACACTGTAGTAACCCAGCTCAATCATAGTCGTAATGCCTTGCGCGACAAACAACCAATCTAATATTGGGGTTGTAGCAAGCAATATCGCGGTGATTTTAAGAAAAATTGCTGCGAACCTTTTTTGTGTCGCTAACCCAGAAGATAATAAAAGCGAAAGGGCAATAGCGCTAAACAAACACAAAAAGAATATATAGCTGATGATATCGCTACGCCCTACATAATCAATAGCAATAACACGCGCACAAATAAAGCCAACAGCGGTCGCAAAAATAGTACCGATAAAGCCGCCCGTTGTCATTGCATACACTAAACGCAAGCCTAATGGGTTCTGCTTTTCTTTACGTAGACTGGTTTTCTTTTGCAGCCACATTAAGTTACCCGTTAATATAATATAACAAGTACCGATACCTAATATAAAGAACAACACTCTTAAAGCATAACCGGCAAAGTTACCAAAATGTAAGCTGGTTATAACCTCTAAACCACCGCGCAAGTCATTATCGTAATTATCTGTTGTTAAATATAATTCACGCCCTGAAGCAATATGATAAGTCACCTCTTTTTTCGTGGAGAATTGGCTTTCATCCATACCTCTAAAGGTTACTGAAGCACTTTCATCACCAAAATGATCAATAGAAACTCTTTCTAATGTTACTTCACCTAAGCTTTCTTTAGCTTTAACCAGTAAATTATCTAAACCGACAACAGGAACTTGCACGTTAGTTTCATCTAAGTGCACATCAACAATACCTGCCGCCTCAAATAACTTACCTTGATCGCCACCATAAAGTACTACCGCATAAGAAATCTGATAAATAATCAATAAGTTAAAGACCAAACCTGAAAATGCATACATAAGATGAAAAGGAAGCCCCATCACACCAATTAAATTGTGCGCATCAAGTAGTTTATCTTTCTTACCCTCGTGACGATATTGAAAGAACTTATTAATAATTTTACGCCAATGAATGACCACGCCACTTAGTAAAGCCACAAAGAAAAATAAGGTCACAATACCAACAAAATACAAACCCACCGTTGGAATATGAAGATCATAATGCAGAGTGTATAAAAAGTTAGCCCAATTGAACCCTGCGCCATCGCCCAGCACTTTGCCGTCAGAAGACAATAGCAAATGTTTATCTAGGTGTTTCTCTTCTGGCAACTCTTCTTCAAAGTAGAGATTAGCGATAGGCTGCTCTTTTGTCGGCATTGATAAAATAAAGTAGCCATGAGTATGAACCTTGTAGTTTTCACTCACCTTAGCAACGGTTTTATCTAGCGGAAATTCATTTTGATAAGAGCCTGTTGTGAAATGTGGGTTTTTCTCCCAAGCACCAATATCTTGCAAAAATAAACTTAATGACCCAGCAAAAAACACGATAAATAACACCGTTGAGATGATCAACCCAACCCAAGCGTGCGCATTGGTTAATGCTTTTAAAGATTCCTTATTCATTTCCATTACCTCAAAGCCAACAGCACAGCATTAACTAACACTGAAGGTATTAATACCAAGCTCAACTTGAACCAAGCTCTTTTAGCGCTAGTAAAGCAATAACTCCAAACTTGAGTACCCGCCCAAAGTGGAAACGCTAATAACAATCCAATAAGCAGCATAGTGTCTTCTTTAATTGGTAACAGTAAATTGAGGTTTAAAACGAGAGAAACAGACAGTAGCAGCCCAATAATTAAGCCTGCGAAGGTGCGTGACCACATTATGTATTTCCCCCAATCCAGAAAAAAACTAATGGCAGCAAACAAATAACGACACTACTTAATCCTAAATAAAATCGTTTATAGGCCGCAATTAAAGTCACAAGCGGTAAAAAGCAACAGATCAATGCTACACCGGTAATTATCGCAGCAACATTAGGCAAGTAGTGGTTCAAAATTAGCAACATACAAACCACTAATACCAAGCTTATTATGCTTGCAGGCGCTTTAGGTAATGAGCTTTTAAAAAAGCGTTGCTTGCTGCTGCTGCCATAAAGTAAGCAGCATGCGAACCAAGCAGGGATAAAACTTAAAAACATAATTCACCTAAAATTTAGCCATAAACACAACACCTCAATGTAACGATAATTGTTACTATTTGTGTTTATGGTAAGTTCCCGTGCTTAGATAAGCAATGAAAAAATTGATAAACGCAATAAAAAGCGACCATAACAGATCGCTTTTTATATTTATCCGTATGCTACATCATAGTGTTGTTAAAATTGGTAACCCATATTCAAGTTAATACTGCGGGGCTCACCATAAGCATATTGACTATAAAACCCTATTTGACTGGCGTAATTTTTATCTAATGCGTTATTTATGTTAAATTGCACTGTAAGCTGACTCGTGATTTCGTAACGAGCCATTATACTCACTAAAGCATACGATTCTTGCTTTAAGGTTTCAGGTGTTTTAGTAACTGGGTTACCTCTTTTAAGTTCAGTATAATTTTCACTTTGCCAATTAACGCCTCCACCTATGGTAAGTTTATCTAACGCGCCACTAAAATTATAACTACTATAAAGTTTAAATAATTGACGAGGTGAGTATGTTTGTATGTCATTTCCTTCCGCGCTTTCAGCGTCAAACTGGCTATAACTTGCTGTAACATTCCAGCCTGGTAATAATACGCCAACAGCCTCAACTTCAAAACCTTTACTGGTAGTTCCCTCTAGAGCAACATACGCTTGTTGCGCTGGCTCAGTGTTTGGCACAAAGTAGCCTTCATCAACTTCAGCAAGGTTATCTTGCTTTATTTGAAAAATAGCAACGCTAGTGTTTAATAAACCATCGAAGAATTCACTTTTAAAACCTAGTTCATAATTACTCCCTGTTATAGGGTCTAACTCTTTGCCAAAGCGGTTCCTTATTTTATCTTGCGGCTGAAATATTTCCGTAAAGCTGGCATAAACTGTGTGATTGTCTTCAATATCATACAAAATGCCCGCATAAGGCATATTACCATCATCTCCTTTAGTTACCTCTTTACCTCGACTAACCCCTACCTGCTCCCAATCCGTAAATCGCAACCCTATAATAAGTTTAATTCTTTCATCTAATGAAAAGCGCGCGGCACTATAATAACCTTGCTGAACTTCAGCAAGATCATGGATTAACTCTGCCTCACCAAAGCCAGGATTAGGGTATGAGCCATCCCAGTGATTAAAGTCACCCGGCTCGGGTCGCGCATTTCGTACATAGCTGTAGTCATGGTAATCATATTCACTATAAGTAGTACCAAACACTAATTCATGTGTCTGTGAAAACATTTCAAAAGCACCATTTATATGAATCCCCAAATCTGTTTGCTTTGTTTCAATCAACCCTTTACTTGGAGTGGCTTTAAGTCCTAAACCTGTTTCTTTATCGACTCTGCCAGACATATAAAGTAATTCACGATCTATTTTATTATCTGCTTGATTTAAGTTAACCTTAATTGTCCAATCATCGTTAAGGTTATGTGTGAGATTTAAAAAATAATTGGTGTTTTTGCTATTCCAGTAAGTCCACTTAGCCGCTGTAGTTTTAGATCTTTCCCAGTTGGTGCGACTGCCATCACTATACCATAAAGGTAAACCACCCCAGGTCGTCCCTTTCGGTTGGTTATTTTGATAGCTTACGCCTGTACTTAATAAGGTATTTTCAGTTAAATCTGCATCTATAACACCATAAAACACCGATTTTTTCTTGCTTGCATAATCAACAAATGAGTCACTTTCTTCATAGTCGCCAACAAGCCTTCCTCTGATAGAGCCGCCTTTGTTGAGCCCCGTACTGAGATCGACCATGGCACGATAATCGTTCCAATTACCAATACTTACTGTAGCCGTACCGTTAAACTCACTACTATTTGCACGCTTACGGATTAAATTAACTGCTGCTGACGGGTTACCAATACCGTTCATTAACCCAGTAGCTCCGCGTACCACTTCAATACGCTCATAAATCGCGGTAGATGTTGCACCTTCCCCTGAAATTGATAACGGCATTGGCATACCGTCAATTTGAAAGTTATTTACTGAAAAACCACGTGATGAAAAACGAAAACGAGTACTATCTAATTCTCTTGTAGAGAGTCCCGCGGTATTGTTCACAACATCCGTTAATGATAATAAATTTTGGTCTTGTATTACTTGTGAAGTAATAACGCTTACCGATTGAGGTGTTTCGCGTAATGAAATGGCTAACCCTGTTGCAGAATTCATTGCTCCCGTTGTATATGAACCTGTGCCTTCTGTGTTATCGCCTAAACGAGCATCTCTCACCTCGGTAGTTTCTAACGTTATTATTTTTTCATTTTTTGCTGTGAGCGTTACCGTATTGCCATTAATCGTAAAATCAATTCCTGAGCCTTTCAATAACACAGAAAGTGCTTGCTTTTGCCTGAATTTCCCGCTTAATCCAGTGCTTTTTTTATTTTTAGTTAAACTAGCATCTGCCGTTAAAAAAACACCGGTCTGCTTAGCAAATTCATTTAAGGCTGTACTTAAGTCTCCCGCTGGAAGTGTAAGGTTAAACAATTTACCCTGAGCATGTTTCGTACTCATTACATCTTGTGCATAAGCGCTTTCACTGTATAGCATTGGGCTAACCAACGCTGTTCCCATCGCTAGTTGAATTGCCATAGTGAGTACTGATCGTCGGTTTTTTTGTGAAATAAACTGCATGTAATTCCCTAATAGTTGCTAAAAAATAAATAAACAAATGTTCTTTAGCTTCTATACCGAATGAGAATTTAAAAGGGGAACCTTAGTAGCTATATTTATTGATAATAAGAAGCTTATTGATTAAAAACTCTTAAAATAACAGCAACCAACTGATTTTAAATACAAATATATTATGTTTTTTCAATATTAAGCCACCAAGGTGCTATTTGGTTAACTTTAATAGGAAGCGATTCTGTAATCATTGAAAATATCTGTGCTGGATTATTCAGGGGATATCTACCCATTACTCGTAAACGCGCCGCTTCAGGAGAAATATTTATATAAATATGATGATAACGTTTTAGTTCGCCAATAAGTTCCTCTAAACTAATATTATTGGCAACAAGCACTCCTCTTGACCAAGATTCACGTGCTTTATCAGCCTTTTGTAGCACAGCTATCGTTTTATCAGTAAATTGGCATTGCTGCCCAGCAGATACTATAAGCGTAGCGCCAGAGTGTGTCGTTATAGCTACAGCACCGTCAAAAACACTCAATAGGATACTTTCACTTTGTTGATAAACATTAAAATGCGTACCTAATGCTTCAAGTTGCCCATATTGTGTTTGTACTATAAAAGTACGTTTTTGTGTATCTTCGGCAGTAGTAATCAATATTTCACCATTATGTAAGGTGATAGTTCGCTGCTTAACTGTATAGTCAATATTAATTGCACTTGTCGTATTAATGTAAATATAACCTCCATCAGCTAAATCCACTCGTTTAACTTCACCTGTAACTGTGCCGTGGTCACTATGTAATAGTGCTATATAATTACGACTACTTTGTAATAATGGCGTATAACGACAAGCTAAATAACCCAAAAATCCAAAGACGGCAATTGACTGTAATGCTTGCCTACGGTTTAATCTGTCATTGCGGGCTGAAGTTAATGTATTGTGTACAGCATTATTTTCAGAATGATGCGTTAGGTTGCTGAAGCGCTCACTGATTTTTTCAACATATTGCCAAGCAGCTTTATGCTGATTATTTTTTGCCAGCCACGTGTTAAATTGGAGCTTTTTTTCTAAAGAAACATTCTCATCTTGGATAATAGCAAACCACTGTGCCGCCTGTTGTAATATCGTATAACTTGGTAGCTCTTTATTGTCATCTGAACTCGGCATATTACTGCTCAACAGCCGTTATATCACAACTATTTGATGTTACTTCTAACAACATACATTCCATCATGGCACGTGCCATGTATTTTTTTACCATACGTACAGAGACTTCAAGTTTTAATGCTATTTTTTGATAAGTTAACCCATCTACTTGCGACATAATAAAAGCACGGGCAACTTTTTCAGGCAACCGCTGTAACATTTGATCTATGTCGCATAATGTTTCAATAATTACGTAATGTTCCTCTGCTGATATTGCTAAAGATTGTGGCTGTAACGATACTGCTTCTAGCCAAGCTTTTTCAATCGCTGCTTTACGCCATGTATCAACACATAAACCATTACCTATCGTTCGCAAATAACGCTTAACCCCCAACAAACTATCAAACTCAATAACTTTATTTCGAGTAAGTAAACGTAAAAATGTATCTTGTGCAAGCTCGGAAGCTAAATAATGACAACTCACTTTATGTTGTATCCATGACTTTAGCCAAGTATGGTGGCTTTTATATAGCTGATCTACTTGTTGATGTGGAGTTAAGGAAGTTTGTAATACAGGCGAGGTAGCGACTTGAGATGACATGAATAATATTCTTTAATACAATTAATACAGATACGAATAGTTCTCATTATACTATCGTATAAGGTTAAATAAAAGCTTAGAATTATCACTCTTTCTGAACGCTACTTAAAGCTAGTGTGGGGCTAACGGTAAGTAGCAATATAAGTGTATTAAAGATTAAATTGATAATCATCACCATTTTTACCGGTAAAACTTTTATCGCTATTAGTATCACATAAGGTATGTTGAACACCGGTTAAAAAGCTCATCCATAATCTTTTTAATTGTGGTTCTGCTTTATTCTCTAGTGTACTTAATGCCGTTTCTACTTGAATATCATCAATATGCGCCGCATCATTTTTACCGGTTTCACCACAACGGTTAAACGCTATTTCAATGTGCAAGCCATCCGCTTTCTTTAAAAGCAGTGCACTAGGATCATCTCGATGACCACACAAAGCAACAAACTGTTTTGGTGCTTGTAAGCCACAATGACGACCGTCAGTGAAAAAAGCTAACAGGTGATTAAAATAAACAACGTAATGAGCAACTTCCGTATGTGAACCATTATCTAATGGACAATGTTCATCAAGATAGCGCTTCGCAATATCAAGCTTTTGAGTACCATTTTCTGGTGATAGGTTTGCACAATTTAGAGCTGCCATTGTTATTTCCTCTGTAAGTTATTAGGTCTTTATCAGCACAAATTCAGTATATGACTTATTTTTTCATAATTTCACAATAAGAATTACACAGTGTAAATTTTACAAAACATGCTATGGTGGTTATATAGACAACATTCATGAATAAGCAGAATTTCTATGAAAAAAGACGCAAGTTTGCTACGAAAATCACACTTTCTTGGTACTAAAATACGTAATTTAAGAAAGCGTAATAACTTAACATTAGAAGATTTATCGGCCCGATGTATTCGAATTGATGCTTATTCTGCGCCTTCAGTCTCTTATTTATCTATGATTGAGCGCGGCAAACGTACACCAAGCCAAGAAATGCTGGAAAACTTAGCGGAAGTATTTCAAAAGCCCGTAGAATGGTTTTTAGATAGTGAGCCTGAGCCATCAAATATCACGCCAACCAAAGGTAACCATGGCGGCATTGTTGGTATGGCGTTAGAGCCTAACTTTCTTTATTCAAACGACATTTTGCAAATAGCTATTCCTGAAATGTTATCGCAAACAGGCATTAGCGGTCGCCAATTTGCGCATTTGTTAATTCGTGCACATCAAGAACACCATCAAAATCATTTCCCTGATCTTGAACGGGCTGCTGAAGAAGTGGGTGGTAAAAACCTTTATCTAACTTCGAGTGACTTAATCAGTATTGCTAACGAGCAAGGGCTTAATATTCAATGGTTTGATGAAAAGTGCCAGCAACAGTTAGATGAAACTGGGGCGGTTAATCAACAATTAGTAACCTCTTACTTTCAAGCCCCTAACCACGTCTTTTTAAATACCTTATTAAAGCAACGTGAAAGCCGTTTGAAGTATGATTTAGCTGTGCATATTGGCCATGCGGTATTACATAACCTTGACGGGTTACAATGCACACTAACCATAGGCGGTAATACTGAGCAATCAACGGATTTTAGTACGCCTAATGCACAAGACATTCTAAAAGCATGGCATGACTTTGAATCGAGTTTTTTTGCTGGAGCACTGCTTTGCCCAAAAGCACCATTTAGACAATTATTAGACAGCCATGGCTATGAAGCGAGTATTCACCAACAACTTAACATTTCAGCCTCGGTCGCTATGCGCCGCATGACAGTTGTTTCTCCCTACCCCCATTGGCATTATTTTGATGCTTATCAACCTGGAAAGTTAAAAGCCGTTTACCGAGGTAACGGTATTCCCTTACCTTGGGGGAATATGCGTACGGTAGAAGATCCTTGTCAACATTGGGCGGTATTTAGAAAATTTACCGATATATCCTCTGACACCAGTGTGCAGCTATCTATTATGATTGTCGAAGGGTTACCGCGCCTTTATTGTTGCGAGTCGATTCAAGTGGATGATTTAGCAGGAAACTCTCACGTATTATGTGCTGGCATTGATTTAAATCCAGCTATCAGCGCTCAAGGGGGTGATGCTCACGCTATCGTCGCGCAATTACAAGATTTATGCATTCAGCACGGCGGGGAAAGCACTATCCCTCACCATATAAAGAAGCAATTACTAAGCGTTGCACGTATTTTAAATATTCATTGGCTTGAGCGAGGGCTAGAAAAAACAGTGCGGGTAATTTGCACACGTGGTAATTCATGCCCACGAAATCCAAGCTGCTACCCATAAAAACACTGCTTTTCTGATTACAATTTTTAACAGCTTGGCTACACCTATTGCATGTTTATTTTATATGATTAATGTAGCATACCGAACAAATTAACAACGAAAAATTAACATTTATTTAACCATAAATAAAGCCGAACACTTTGAATATCAACAAGCATGTACTTGTGGTTCCAACTTTAACAAATTATATAAATAACGGTTAAATATAATAAAAAATAATAAAACCAATCGATTCATTGTTAACAAACTGTTACTAAACAACTTAAGAGAAAAATATGAATAAAAACATTATTGCTATAGCTATCAGCTCTATACTACTGCCTTTAACAGCTTGTGCTGCAAGTACCCATGACCAAGCGTCAGATAATACTATTGCACAACAACGTGCAATGCTTGAGAAAAACACTCAAGGTAAAGGCTTTGGCCCTCAATCTCCACGTGATATTGATGCATTAGCTGGTACAAATAAACGTGCTTTTTCTGCGGCACCAGCACATACAGAAATGAACCTTTGTAACATTCATTTTCACAAAAATGCTGAGCATAAAGGTGGGGAGTTTACTAAATACGCAGGCAATGGTGACGGTAAAGGTTTTCAAACAGGTTATGTTTACTCTGGTTCACTAACCAAAGCTGAAACTACTCCAACAAAAACGGCTATTTGCCCTAGCAAGCACGGTGCATTAAATTCAGGTGATACCATTGAATTACACTATGTACATTCAACGGCACAAGTAAAACCAGGCCCAACATTAGGTTCTTGCTTAAGTGATTCCCTTAAAAATCCACAATTACGTGTAGAAACACAAGTGTATGTTTTAGTTAATGATAAAAACGCTTTAGATTTTGCAGAACTCACTCAACACGGTGTGAAAAATGGCTATGAACAAGCGCTAAATATTCCTAACAATACTGGATTTCCAGTACAATACGACGGTTCAACAACTGGACCTAGCTACAACGAGAATGGCTCACCATTCCAAGTAAGCTGGAGCGTTCGCCCTAAGGTTGCCAAAGTGAATATTGAAACGGTTGGTAAATGGTGTGAAGGCAACACATTCAACGAAGATCACGCTCATGGCGTTAGAAATTTAGTGGTTAACCCTGCATTGCTTTCTGAGATTAAATAACTTCTTCTAAAAGGAGTATTACTTGAAGTACTCCTTTTTATTGATTTTCTAGATGCTAACTAAGCATCTTCTTCATGCATTTGACCGTCTATTAGCGTAATACTTTGTAATAACTCTTCATCATGCTTTACCAACCGATAGCTACCATCAAACATATTTTCTAAGAAAATATTCTCGTCATTGTTGGCTTGAAGCTGACTTAATACTTCGGGCGGTAATTCAACACCTAGACCCGCACCTACTTTTTGTAGCTTTAATTTAATCATAATAATCCCACCATGCTTATCATTTTGCCTATTATTATAGGTTATTAATGTTGAAGTACCTCAATTGCTTCGGCACTAATAGCATTTTGCAATTGAACAACTGCATGCTCTGGCGTAATACCATGTGATGATTCAGCTTCAGTAATGGCGGTTACTACGGCAATACTTTCTACGCCTGTTGCGAGTACTTTGGGCGCACGTTCAAGGCTAATACCGCCTATAGCCACTACAGGTATTTGTTGTGACTTTTCCGTTGGGCGTAACGCTAATACTTGCTTTAAATTATCTATGCCTTGAATTTGTCCAGTCATGTCTTTGGTTTTTGTGGGAAAAATCGCACCAATGGCTAAATACGACGGTTGTAATTGTTGCGCTAATAAGAACTCATAACAACCATGAGTACTAATACCTAAACGTAAACCGGCTTGTTGAATTGCAGCTAAATCGGCATCTTGTAAGTCTTCTTGCCCGATATGAACACCATAAGCACCATGTTTTATTGCAAGCTGCCAGTAATCATTAATAAACAAACGCGTTTTATAATCTTTAGCAAATTCAATCGCCTCAACAATAATGCGCTCTAACTGCTCATTAGTAACATTTTTAATGCGTAACTGAATAATCTCTAACCCTAACGGTAATAAACGCTTTAACCAATATAGTGAATCGATCACCGGATAAAGCCCAAGCTGTTCGCCATTAAGCGCTAGTGGTTTAAAAGTGGGTAACTCTTGGTACTTATTAGCTAACTCGCTAATAACCTGCGGGAAGCACTTTGCTTTTTTTGGCCAACCTTGTTGCTCAAATGCTCCATAATATTGATGACCGTTTTCTTGACTGAGTGGCTCACTGGCCATTAACCCTTGAGTAATAAAGGCTTTAGCCAAAGTGAACGCATCGCGCATTAAATAGCCTTGCGCTAAAAAAGCTGATAGCGCCGTGGCAAAGCTACAGCCACCGCCATGGCTATAGTGTGTGTCAATACGAGACGAAGCTAATTGGTAGCTAATCGCCATCTGAGTTTTATCTTGATTGTCTTGCTTTGCTGCACTTAATTGATTGAGCTGATGATAGCAATAATCGTTGCTGAATTTTTCATCAGCGCTATGACCGCCTTTAACAATCACCGAGGTAATGCCAAAGTTCTGATAAATTTTTTGTGCGAGTAATGCCGCAGTATTTTCGTTCAACAACCCCGCTAAGCTTTTAGCTTCATTAAGGTTTGGTGTTATAACATCAAGCTGTTTTAACAATGGCGTTAAATCGGTCGAAGACAGCGCGTTAAAACTGCCACCAACACTTGCTTGGCCAACAGGATCATAAACACTGAGCAGATTAGGGTTTGATTGTTTCAATTGACCCAGTAACTCGGCTAACCACTGCACTTGCTCAGCATTGGCCACTAAGCCAATTTTGATGACCGATGGAGTTTTGTCATCAATTAGCACGTCAACTTGCTGCTGCAATAACTCAACCGAAACCGCATTTACTGACACCAATTGTTGCGAGTTTTGCACAGTATTCGCGGTAATCAAGTGACATACTTCAACACCTAAGCCATGCCCTGTTTTAATATCAGCAGCGATACCCGCGCCACCCGAACAATCACTGCCCGAAATCGTCCAGATTATTGGTTTTTTCTTAATCACATTTGTCATTATTATCAATACTTCTATTTTTAGCTCTAATAATCAATCGGATAGAATAGATTTAAGGCAAAGTTAGTTGACGCTAATGCAAGGCGAACACGCGGAGCCTAGTTTACTAGGTGAGCATTTTCAACGACGCAGTAGTGTTAAATAACAACGCATTTAACTATTCTGGTGCCAGAAAGGCGTATCTAACGTTGGCGTTGATGGGTGAGCGGTTTGCCTTTGCTCCATCACTCCACCAACATAACCTTGCTCACCCGCTTGCAATGCCAACGCAAACGCCTTTGCCATCATCACCGGGTTATCAGCCAGCGCCACCGCACTATTTAGTAATACGCCGTCATACCCCATTTCCATCGCCAAACAAGCATCTGAAGGTTTACCAATGCCTGCATCGAGTATTAAGGTTGCCTCAGGTAAACGCATGCGAATGGTTTCTAAGTTATAAGGGTTCATCAAGCCTTTACCTGTACCAATAGGTGATGCCCACGGCATGATCACTTGGCAACCTAAATCATAGAGGCGTTGACACAATACTAAGTCATCAGTGCAATACGGGAGTACCTTAAAGCCATCTTTAATTAATGTTTCTGTTGCTGATAACAATTCAATAGGATCTGGCTGTAAATTGTAATCATCGCCAATCACTTCCAATTTAACCCAGTTGGTATTAAAAATTTCACGACTCATTTTTGCTAAAGTTACCGCTTCTTTAGCCGTTTTACAGCCAGCGGTATTAGGTAATAAGTGACCTTTTGTTTGCGCGACAATTTCTTGTAAATATTGCCAGATTTTCTGCCCTGCTTGCTCTGCAGGGTTTTGTCTTTTTAACGATAAAGTTACCACCTGTGAGCCACTAGCCAGAATAGCTTGCTTCATTACTTGCGGCGACGGGTAAAGCGCACTACCAATCAATAAACGGCTATCAAGATTTTGACCATAAATATTTAATGACATAACCATTAACCCCCTTGAATTGGCAATAAAACATCAAGACTGTCGCCATTTTTGAGCCGAGTGGTATCGTAATCGCCTTTAGCAACAAAATCGCCATTAAGCGCGACCGCAAAAGTGCTTTGTTGTGGCTCAATAAAATGGAGCGCTAATGCTGCTGTAACCGTGATTTGTGCTTCATGGTTTAAAGAGTAAGCTTTACCGTTAATATGAATGTTCATCTAATAATTCTTCTGTATAAATGCTAACAGGTGAAATGCTAACCGGAAGTAAATCAGCATAAGGGAGTGGGCTATTGCTGTGATTGATTCGATTAGCGATCACCGCGAGAGTTTGCTCAAGCACTACTGGCGCAATTAAAAAGCCGTGACGAAACAAACCATTCACTTGAATAAGTGAGCCCTGAACAGTAATTTTCGGCTGGTTATCACTAAACGCAGGGCGACATTGGCTGATGTGCTGGCGAATATTCGCTTCAGCAAAACCTGGGTGCACACTGTATGCTGCGCTGAGTAACTCCATGGCCGAACGTACGGTCATCGGTGCGTCATCATCACTTTCTATTTCTGTTGCGCCAACCACATAATAGCCCTTTTGTTTGGGCGCAATATAAAGTTGATACCTTGGGTGCATTAGGCGAACCGGCCTAGAAATATGAACATCTGGGGCAAATAACTGAAATAACTCGCCACGTACCGAGCGTAAATCAGCTAACGGTGCACAGTTCGCATTGCTATGTTTAGTACTTGCTCCGGTGCCACGACAATCTATCACTAAGTCAAAACGAGCACTGCATTGTTGTCCTTGATATTGATAACTAACGCTGCTTTCATCTTTGCCATTGTTAATAGCATTGACTTGGCACTCACTTAACCAATTCAAGGTATTACCATTTAACTCAGCGTCTTGCTCAAGTTGTTTTCGTAGTGCCACTAATAAGCGGCGATTGCCTACTTGCCCTTCTTGCGGTAAATACAGACCTTGATTAAAGCTACGACCAATTTCAGGCTCTAGCGCGAGTAAATCTTGGCGATCTAATGCTTGTAGTGGCTGCTCAGGATAGTTATTTTTTAAGTGCCTAACAAAACGCTGATAATCACCTTTGTCTTGCTCATGGCTAACCATAATAGCGCCAGTTTGCTGAAAAATAGTGTGCTCATCTAAGCTATCAAGTAATGTTGGCCATAAACGTAAAGCCTTAAAGCCCATTTCAACAATATTAGGCTCACAGTGAAGTGACTCACCCAATGGCGTTAACAATCCTGCTGCCGCATACGCAGCACTGTTATGAGCTAGCTTACTGTCTTTGTCAAACAGTGTAATATGATAGCCTGAGCCTTTTTGCCGCAACAATGACAATGCGAGCAATCGCCCCATCAACCCTGCGCCAACAATAGCAATGTTCATGTAAAATCCGCCTTAATAGCCAATGCACCGCTGAAAAATCTATTCACTCTCACTGCTTAATAAACAAAATGAGAGCAAATATTATGATTTACTATGCTTACTCAGCAAGTTGGTAAATTTCACTACCTGTGGCTTTAAATTCCGCCGACTTTTCTTGCATCGCTTTTTCAATAGCTTCATCAGAGGTTATGGTGACCGTTTCATCAAGCAATTGAATTTTAATAGCATTTTTATCAAGATCAGCCGCATAATCGCGTACTTCTTGTGAAATTTTCATTGAACAGAATTTAGGGCCACACATTGAACAAAAATGTGCAACTTTACCTGACTCTTGCGGCAAGGTTTCATCGTGATAAGCCTTAGCCGTTTCAGGGTCTAAACCTATGTTAAATTGATCGTACCAGCGGAATTCAAAACGCGCTTTACTCATGGCATTATCGCGAATTTGAGCACCCGGGTGACCTTTCGCTAAATCGCCAGCATGAGCAGCAATTTTATAAGTAATTAAGCCTTCTTTTACATCTTCTTTGTTCGGTAAGCCCAAATGTTCTTTCGGGGTTACATAACAAAGCATGGCACAGCCGTACCAACCAATATTAGCAGCACCAATACCCGAAGTTATATGATCATAACCTGGTGCAATATCAGTGGTTAATGGCCCTAACGTGTAAAATGGCGCTTCACCACAATGCTCAAGTTGCTCTTCCATATTTTCTTTAATCATATGAAGCGGTACGTGACCCGGGCCTTCAATAATTGTTTGTACTTCATGTTTCCAAGCAATTTTAGTTAACTCACCTAAAGTGTGAAGCTCAGCAAATTGCGCTTCATCGTTAGCATCAGCTACTGAACCTGGACGTAAACCATCACCTAATGAAAATGAAACATCGTACTGTTTTAAAATTTCACAAATGTCTTCAAAGTGAGTGTAAAGAAAGTTTTCTTTATGATGCGCTAAACACCATTTCGCCATAATTGAACCGCCGCGCGAAACAATACCGGTAACACGTTTTGCCGTCATAGGTACGTAGCGTAGTAATACGCCTGCGTGAATAGTAAAGTAATCTACGCCTTGCTCGGCTTGTTCAATCAGGGTATCGCGGAAAATTTCCCACGTTAGGTCTTCGGCAACACCGTTCACTTTTTCAAGCGCTTGATAAATAGGTACCGTGCCAATAGGTACTGGTGAGTTACGCATGATCCATTCACGGGTTTCGTGAATATTACGACCCGTCGATAAATCCATTACCGTATCTGCGCCCCATTTAGTAGACCAAACTAACTTTTCAACTTCTTCTTCAATACTTGAGGTAACTGCTGAGTTACCAATATTTGCGTTTACTTTAATTAAAAAGTTACGACCGATAATCATTGGCTCACATTCTGGGTGATTAATGTTTACCGGGATAATAGCGCGACCGCGAGCAACTTCGTCACGAACAAATTCAGGGGTTATTTGTTCAGGAATACTCGCACCAAAAGACTGCCCTTTATGTTGCTGTAGAAGAATTTCATCTTTAACTTGTTCACGCTTTAGGTTTTCACGAATGGCAATGTATTCCATTTCTGGGGTGATAATACCCTGCTTTGCATAATGCATTTGCGTAACGTTTTTACCTTTTTTGGCAATGCGCTTAGTCGGTAAGTGTTCAAAGCGGATCTCGTCAACACCTTCATCATCAAGACGCTCTTGGGCAAACTTTGAGTGTGTTACCGTAAACTTTTCAACATCGTCACGCGCATCAATCCACGCTTCACGTAAACGTGGAATACCCTTGTGAACATCTATTTCAACATTTTCATCGGTATAGAAACCTGAAGTATCATAAACACATAGTGGTTCATTTTTTTCATACACCGGATTTTCTTTACTGCCGCTAACTAACGTATCAGTTAAGGTGATTTCACGCATACCTACTTTAATATCGTGAATTTTACCTTCAACATAGATTTTTTTAGAATTTGGAAATGATTGGTCTGAAACATTTTTTAAAAATGCTGCGGCCGCTTCACGTTTTTCACGGCGTGTTTGTGGTTTTTTTACTGTATTTTCTGCTGTTTTATCATCAGCATTTATTGAGTTAGTCATGATCGCACCTTGTTTTTGTTTTTCTTGTGTTATTGCATAAAACATAAGAAAAAAATAAAAATAGGCGGAGTTTCTTTAACGGTTTTTTCGCTAAAGAAGAGGCAAAAAGAGTGTGGCGTAAATTTACATTAGGACGTTTAACTCTCTCTTGTTTCCTACGCAGATATTAATCTGATCAGGTTTTACGGATCCCGCTTTCGCGATCTCAGCCTTTGGCACTCCGACAAGTGTTACGTTTGAATAATATTGCTCTCTCAAACGCATGATAATTCTAACTTGAGCAACGGTAGCTTAGCAAGCGCTAATCGCTTAACTAATAAATGAGTTCTATGACAGAAAATAGCTTAAACTAGATCTAATAATCAAACACATATCGCTAATTAATTATTCATATTTAATCCATAATTGAACACTATAGCCATATTTAAATAACTTTTTTAATGTTCAAATAGACTCAGATTAGCTGTATATAGAGAGACCCCATGCGTAAAAACAAGTTAGAAGTGACAGTTGTACTTTGTTTATTAATGATCACGGGGTTCATTTACTTCATGCAGCAGCATTATTGGCACAAATCATTCACTATAGATGCGCACACAGCTTTTGAAATTAATGCAATTTCAGACATAGGTACCGCAACAGGAAAATCAAAGAGCTCTTATGCTATTGAAAATGAAAAAATTATTTTATCTTGTGAAATTATCGCTTCTGATTACCTATGGCCTTTTTGTGAGTTAGCCATTCAGTTTTACGATTTTTCTTCAAAGGGTGCCCCCTTCGGTATTGACCTATCAAGCTTTGATACCGTGAGTATTTATGCTAAATATATCAATCTTGCGCCACATGGGGTGCGTTTTCAATTACGAAATTTTAATCCTGTTTATTCTAATCTGAAAGATGATGGCACCTTGAAATTTAACGGTACTGAATACTTTTTATATGGTAAAAACTCAAGAATAGACATCCCTTTGACTTCATTACAAGTAGCATCTTGGTGGGTTTTTGAGCAAAAATTACCGATGAAATATGCTGCCCCAGAGCTCGATAATATTATGGTATTAGAGCTCGCAACAGGTAACGGTATTAAACCTGGAAAATATCAAATCGAGCTCGATAAAATTGTTTTTACGGGTAAGTATTTTACTAATGAAAATGTTTATATTGCCTTAATGAGTATATGGATTAATGCATCGCTATTTTTGTTGCTTTATCATTCACATCAAAAAAGAGAAAAGCTTAATAAGTTACACACTCAGCAATTAAGAGACAAAGTAAATCAAGACCCACTTACTGGCGCACTCAATAGAACCGGCGTTAATAGCTTATTACTTGATGATATTCAAACACTTTCCGTGGCCTTTATTGATTTAGACTTTTTCAAAAAAATTAATGATAGCTTAGGGCATGCCGCAGGAGATGACATTCTGTGTGAATTTACTGATTTACTTAGTCAAAACTCACGCGATACCGATTTTGTTGCACGTTGGGGCGGTGAAGAGTTCTTATTGCTTTGCCCTAATACGACACTCTCGCAAATGGCAGCTTGTACTGAAGTTATTCGAAGAATGATTACTGAACATCAGTGGCCCCATAATATAGAACTTACCGCAAGCTTTGGTTTAGCTGAACGAGGCAACGAGTCTCTCTCTGACTTTATCGCCAGAGCGGATAAAGCATTATATAACGCTAAAGTTCAAGGCCGTAACAGAGTTGTTATTTCAACTTAGTCACTCTATCATCGCGACTTATACTCACAAATACTAAAGTAGTCTGCTCATTCAGGTTACTTCTACGTTAAAATATTTTATTTTGAGACCAATATGATCACTCTTATTTCCCCTGATAACTTTAAAACTATTCCTTGGAAAAACGGCTTAGGTTTTACCACTGAACTTGCGATTAATGATGGGGCTACTTTAGATGATTTTGATTGGCGCTTAAGTATTGCCAGTGTAGCTAACGACGGTGAGTTTTCTAATTTTAGTGGCTACGAGCGTAACTTAGTATTAATTGAAGGTAATGGCATAACCTTAGAACACTACGAACACCATACTGATAAATTAACTCAATTACTTGATATTGCTAAATTTGATGGTGCATATAAAACCACTGGCTTATTACATAACGGCGCTATTAAAGACTTTAATGTTATTACTAAACAAAACAGCACTTCAGTAGAAGTTAATAGTTACACTACAATGCAACAAGTTGCAGTGCCATTACAAAAATCTTGTGTCATTTTTGCTTATAGCTTAACCGATACTACTACAATTGAAAGCTTAGCAAGCCAAGTAATACTTGAGCAAGGCAGTTTAGCTAAAGTCACCGCAACAGAACAAGAAGGTATGGTGACAATTTCAGGGAAAAACCTAATCATAACCACGATTACGCTCAAACAATAACTCTACACTAGGGGCTAATAACTTAGAGGAGAGATGAGCTTAAATCCTTATAAACTAAATCGAAATACTAGGGGCTGTTGATCTTTCGCGGTTAAATTTTGTTCGAGATAAAAGCGTTTTAATCGCGGCGGACAGTGTGTTGCCTAGTCATTCTAAGCAAATACTGTTCAACAAAGAGTAAAACGCTTTTAGCCGAATCCTTCGGACAGCGTTTGTTGGTTATTTTTACTGCGTTATCGCCTTTTTAGGTAGAATAACTACATTACAAAGGCTCTGCCTTGTATAAATACCCAACAAAAAGCTGCAAAAATAATCTCGAAAGATCAACAGCCCCTAACGATTAAGTAAAAAGTAATGCTTATCTTTGTACAAGCTCTTACTCAATAAGGTAGAATTGCGTTAAGTGTCTTTGAATAACGACAGTACTAATACATGGACTTTTCACTAAAAATTTCTCATCTCACTAGCTTATCTGCCGCCAGCAATGGGCAGCAATTAGGTGAAAAATTTATACAATACTCATTTGGTAAAGCGGAGTTACCTGCTTTACCACAGTTAAAGCCTATGCAAAGACGTCGTTTAAGTCCATTTGCAAAAATAGCATTACACTGCGCTTATGAGTCAAGCCAACAAACCAATGCTGCTTTTGACATTATATTTTCAAGTCGCCATGGGGATTTAGACAAAACTTCCGCGTTATTAAATGATTTAGCCGAAAAAGAGCCATTATCACCAACCGCTTTTAGCTTGTCAGTACATAATGCGGTGCCGGGGTTATTTTCTATTTTTACCCAAAATACTGCCCCAAGCTCTGCCATTTCAGCAGGAAAAGAATCTTTTTTAATGGCCTTGGTTGACGCTTACGCTCGATTAAATTCCTATAACTGTGATCAAGTATTATTAATTCATGCCGATCAAGCACTACCTGAGTTTTATGTTGAGTATGCCGATGAAAGTCAAGTTGATCACGCATTTGCCTGTATAGTTACTCGTGTTGAAAAAGCCCCAAAGGCTATAGAGAAACAAACGCCTAATACAGAAATCATTCGGTTTTCAACAACCGCTCATAGCGCAACACAAGATAACGTTGCTAACAGCACGCCTTTGGCGCTTAATTTTGTCACCTGGTTTAATAGCTCGCAAAGCCACTGCAATTTGTCATCTTCTGATAAGTTATGGCGTTTAAGCAGAGTTGAGCAATAACATGTTAAATAAATTATGGCGTATTCTCGCCACGGGCATTGCATTTAGCTTATTCGGTTTTGGCGGTTTATTTATTGCGCTATTTGTTTTACCTATTCAACGTTTATTTATTCGTGACACAGCTAAACAACAAAAACTAGCAAGAACTACCGTACATCATACATTTAAACATTTTATTTCTTTTATGAGCATCACAGGTATTTCGACATTTAACGTGAATGAACGGCAACATTTACAACAAATATCCGGACAATTAATACTTGCCAATCACCCTTCATTAATAGATGTGGTATTATTGATTTCACTCGTACCTAATGCTAATTGTGTTGTAAAAGCTCACCTTTTTAGAAACCCTTTTATGCGAGGCGTGATCAACAACACTGGTTATATTAGCAATGATGATCCCGAAGAATTAATACAAGATTGTAATGCTGCGTTACAAGCAGGTCATAACTTAATTATTTTTCCTGAAGGCACACGTACTACGCCAGGTAAGCCAATAAAGTTTCAACGTGGTGCGGCTAATATAGCTTTACGTTGTCAGGCAACACTTTGTTGTATAACGCTAAAAGTAGAGCCTGCAACATTAACAAAAACAGAAAAATGGTATCAGGTACCAGAAAAAAAATTTGAAGTGTGTTTAAAAGTGATAGCTACTACGCCAAAATTTACACATTTAACATCAACCCCTATAAGTAAAGGTTCACGTATTTTCACCCGTGAATTAGAGCAGTTTTTTAGAGAGGAGATACACAATAATGACGGACTTAAAAGCTAATTTAAAAGCACTCATTATAGAAACATTAGATTTAGAAGATGTCAGTGTTGACGATATACAAGATGACGAACCACTGTTCATTGACGGTTTAGGTTTAGACAGCATTGATGCATTAGAGTTAGGTTTAGCGATCAAAAAAACCTTTAATGTAAAAATTGATGCCAATTCAGACGACACTAAGCAACACTTTAGCTCGGTTAATAGCCTGAGCCAATTTATTACCGAAAACAAGTAAACGTAGGCTAGCAATGAAATCGAGACAAGAGTTATTTGACACCCTAAGCACCATATTAGTAGAAGAGTTTGAAATTGACGCCAGTGAAATTACTGCCGAAGCTAATCTTTATGAAGATTTAGATTTAGACAGCATTGATGCCGTAGATTTAGTGGTAAGACTACGCACCATTACTGGCAAAAAAATTGAGCCTGACGCTTTTAAACAAGTAAGAACGATTAATGATGTGGTTAACGAAATGGAAAAGCTGATTGCTTAAGTATTTCTGTGACTAAAATCCTCGTAGCGCTTTCTTTTACGTTAATCATTTTATACCCAGTAGCTGTTTATACTGGGTTGCAATACCTTGAGAATCGTACTCTAGCTTTTGCCCTTATTGGCTTATTTTTAGTGCGACTAGTACTCAGCAAACGTATTAAGCAATCTATTCCTTGGATGAATCACATTTTTATTGCGGTTATTGCTGTACTGGCCTTGACCGCAATTTTTGATATTAGCATTGGCGTTTTGCTATACCCTTTGGTGATCAACTTATCAATGTTAGCAATATTTGCTTATTCCTTAATTAAAAAGCCGAGCATTATTGAAACTCTCGCTCGCCTTCAAGAACCCAATTTACCGACATCAGCCATTCCTTATACTGAAAATGTTACCCGTGTTTGGTGTGTATTTTTTATTATTAATGGCACTATTTCGTTGTACACCGCACTATTTACCAGTATCGAAACATGGACCTTATACAACGGCTTAATTGCTTATTTATTAATGGGGACTTTGATGACCGTTGAATGGCTTGTTCGACAACGTGTTAAAGCGAAACACTCTCATGACTAACTTATCGTACTTAGCCAAAAAAGCGCCTTTATTTTCTTTAGCTGAAGGGGATTTTTCCGGGAAAAATTTTTTACAAGACGTTGCCTTTTTTCAAAAAAAAATACAACAGATCAATAAAACACAAATTAACGCGGTGGTGTTAAGTGAAAGCAATACATACCGCTTTTCCGTACGGTTATTTGCCTTAGCACAGCACGGTATTACCATTTATATTCCGAATAATAGTCAACCTGAAACGCTCAAAGAGTTGCAACAGTTTAGTCAATTTTCAGCTGGCTCAGCTAACTTCCCCGCAGGTTTTTACTCGTTAGAGCGCTCAGTTATTGATGATGAAAATGATATAGCTGACAAATCACAACTAAGTAATACATTGATGTGGCCAACCACAGGTAAGTTAATCTTTTCTACCTCAGGCTCTACGGGTAAAGCAAAATTAATTGAAAAGCACTGGTGGCAACTCAACAAAGAGCTTAGCTGTTTAATCACCACTTTTGCAGAGCACAGCCAAAGTATTAATGCTGAGAGTACATTTATTACCACAGTGCCACATCATCATATTTACGGTATGTTGTTTAGGTTATTGTGGCCGTTAAAAATTTCAGCCACTCTTGAACGACAAATAGATTACCCTGAAAGCGCGCTGAATCTGCTCAAGGCCAATAATAATATTGTCCTTATTTCCAGCCCTGCTTTTTTGAAACGCTTATCAAAAGATAATGTTTTCTCACCTTATACGAGTAATTTTAATCGCATTTTTTCATCGGGTGGTAAGTTAGATGATAATGACGCACTCACACTGGCTCAACAATTAAGTTTAGGTATCACTCAGGTTTACGGCAGTACAGAGTCTGGCGGTATTGCACATCGACAAGTAACAACATTACCAGCAGAGCCTTGGACTGTGTTCCATGACATTACTATTAAATGCCATGACACAACACAACAATTACTGCTCAATTCACCTTATTTAACCGACAGTTCAACAATTACAGCACATAACTGGTTTGTCATGGACGACATTATTGAATTGATTTCACCTCAACAATTTAACTTACTAGGCCGCACTGACCGTACGGTGAAAATTGAAGATAAACGGGTTAATTTATCAGATATTGAAGCAAGCTTAATGGTGCACCCGTGGGTTGATGAGGCGCGTATTATTGTAAAGCAAGGGCAGCGAGATGTACTCGCAGCCGTGATAGTTTTAACACCAACGGGGAAAATGGCGCAAAGTGAGCTCAGCAAGTTTCAAATGAATCTGCAGTTAAAACAAACCTTAAGTGAAAAGTTTAATGCTCTTTGTCTTCCAAAAAAATGGCGCTACCTAAACGAATTACCTTATAATCCGCAGGGAAAATTAACCCAGGCAGCTTTGGAGAAGGTATTTGACTAGTTTGCAAAATACCCAAGTAGAAATAACTCACCATCAAAAAACAACACACGGAGCGCTACTGACTTTTATGGTTGAGCCTAGTCTCGATTATTTTAAAGGGCACTTTCCTACGGCTCCAATACTTGCTGGTGTGGTACAACTCGACTGGGCTGTTAATTTTGGTCAACAATACTTGTCATTAAAACCCCATGCCGTAAAGCAAGTAGAAGTATTAAAATACCAATTAGTGATCACGCCAAATACCCAAGTCTTTTTAGAGTTAGAACAAAAAAGTGAAGTTAAATTTACCTTCAAGTTTTATTCTGAACACGGTACACACTCTTCTGGTCGCATTGTTTTAGAGGAAAACTAATGTCATATTGCTTTATTATTCCTAATTACAATCATATCCATAATTTTTCATCGTTTATCAATAAGTTAATTCAGTATAAGCTGCCTATTATTGTGATTAACGATGGCAGTGATACCAATACCGAACTGGCGCTACGCACACTAGCAACCGAGCAACCGAGCATAACATTACTACACCACCAGCGTAATTTAGGCAAAGGTGCGGCCGTACAAACAGGGTTAAGTTACGCTTATCAGCAAGGTTTTAGCCATGCATTACAAGTCGATGCTGATGGCCAGCATGACTTGAATGATATTGATACGTTTATCAACTTATCTAAAGCATCGCCACTGACACTGATTTCAGGTACACCAATGTATGATGAGTCTATTCCAAAGCATCGGTATTTTGCGCGTTACATTACCCATGTCTGGGTTTATATTGAAACCTTATCGCTACAAGTAAAAGATAGTATGTGCGGCTTTCGCGTTTATCCGTTAGCGGCATACAATATCCTTAGTGATAAAGTTGCCTTAGGTAATCGTATGGACTTTGATACCGAAGTACTGGTGCGTCTTTATTGGCAAAACTGCCCTATTACTTTTGTGCCTACTAAAGTTATTTATCCTGAAGATGGTAGTTCGCACTTTCGCCCTTTAGAAGACAACATTAGAATTTCTTGGATGCATACACGTTTATTTTTCGGCATGTTAATCCGCAGCCCAGCTTTGCTCTACAAAAACATTAAGCGCTGGTTGTCATGACAAAAAACAAACATTGGGCCAATATTGAAGAGCGTGGCTCTTTGCTTGGCATGAAGTTACTCTTTGCCATTTATCGACTGCTAGGCCGCAGAATATTATTGATTTTTTTATTCCCTGTAGTGCTATATATTTACGCCACAGGTAAAGCAGCACGCACAGCGTCACGTAACTTTTTAACGCAAGTTAACTATTACAACGGCAATAAAAAAAGCGCCTCATGGCTAGCTGGCTTAAAGCACTTTTTAGCGTTTGCAGATTCTGCCTTTGATAAAATAGATGCTTGGCTTGGTAATATTACTACCGCCGACATTCTTTATAATCAAGACGGTGTAATGCAAAGCATTATTGAGAACAAAAAGGGAGCTATTTTTATTGGCTCTCATTTAGGTAATATTGAAGTTTGCCGCGCACTAAGTCAGGGACGGTACCATATACCTATTAATGTCTTGGTTTTCACTGAAAATGCGATCAAGTTCAATGAAATATTAAAGAAGGTAGCTGATAATGTCAGCGTTAACTTAATTCAGTTAAGTAATATTGGTCCTGAACTGGCAATTAGTTTGCAAGAAAAAGTTAATCAAGGTGAAATCATTGTCATTGTCGGAGACCGAACCAGTGTTTCAGTGGCTGGTAGAGTAGTGTATAGCCCATTTATTGGTAAAGAGGCTCCTTTTTCACAAGGTCCTTTTATTTTAGCGGCATTATTAAAGTGCCCTATTTATTGGTTATTTTGTCTCAAAGAAGGTAAGAAGTTTCGAGTAATCTTTGAACATGTCAGCGACGAATTAGCTTTACCTAGAAAACAACGTACTCAAGTGCTTGAATCATTCATTAACCAATATGCTGATAGACTGAGTTTTTATGCCGCGAAATACCCGCAGCAATGGTTTAATTTTTATGATTTTTGGCAGCAAGACCAAGCCGTGAGTCGAAAAGAGAGCAACGGAGAAAGTAAACAGTGAACAAGCAGGCAATAACTTTTGGCGCAACACGATTAACCATTGAAGATATCGTTGCAATTGCCAAGCAAGAAAATAGCGTTGAAATTACTAACGATGAATTATTCAAAGAAAAAATAGACTCTGCTGTGCGCTTTTTAGATAAGTTGCTCGAAGAAGAAGGGGTTATTTACGGTGTAACCACTGGCTATGGCGATTCAGTTACCGTGAACATTCCTCTTGATTTAGTGAAAGAACTACCACTGCATTTGACGCGTTTTCATGGTTGTGGTTTAGGCGATTCATTTAGCCCAGAACAAGGCCGAGCCATTTTAGCAACGCGTCTTGCTTCGTTAAGCCAAGGTTATTCAGGCGTTAGCTGGCCACTATTAAACTTGCTAGTTAGCTTTATTAACAAAAATATTGTTCCTGTTATTCCACAAGAAGGCTCTGTTGGCGCAAGTGGTGACTTAACACCATTATCTTATGTTGCAGGCGCCTTAATTGGCGAACGTGAGGTTTATTATAACGACGAAATAAGACCGAGTAGTGAAGTACTTAATGAAGTAAATTTACAACCAATAACTTTGCGCCCGAAAGAAGGCTTAGCCATTATGAATGGCACAGCGGTAATGACGGCTTTATCATGTTTAGCTTTTAATCGCTCAGAATATCTTGCCAAATTAGCCAGTAGAATTACCGCCCTTTCCAGCTTGGCATTACAAGGGAATAGCCATCATTTTGATGAAATTTTATTCTCGGTAAAACCACACCCTGGTCAACAGCAAATTGCTACTTGGATCAGACAAGACTTAAATCATTATGAGCACCCTCGTAATTCTGATCGTTTGCAAGACCGATATTCTATTCGCTGTGCGCCACACGTGATTGGTGTTTTACAAGACAGCTTAGGCTTTTTCAGAAGCTTAATTGAGAACGAGTTAAACTCAGCCAACGACAACCCTATTATTGATGGTCAAGGTGAACATGTCTTACACGGCGGACATTTTTACGGTGGCCATATCGCGATGGCAATGGACAGTTTAAAAACCGCAGTTGCTAACCTAGCTGACTTAGCCGATCGCCAAATTGCTTCATTAGTTGATACCCGTTACAACAATGGTTTACCTTCTAATTTATCAGCAAGTTGTGATCAACGTCGGTTTATCAATCATGGCTTTAAAGCGGTACAAATCGGCGCATCGGCTTATACGGCAGAAGCATTAAAACACACTATGCCTGCCAGTGTTTTTTCACGCTCAACCGAATGTCATAATCAAGACAAAGTTAGCATGGGCACCATAGCCGCACGCGATGCTTTACGTGTATTGCAACTTACCGAGCAAGTATTAGCGAGTACTTTGTTAGCGGCAGTACAAGGCGTACGTTTAAGAATTATCAATAATGAGCTTGATCACGATAGCTTATCGCCATGCATTAAAGCAATGTATGACGATATTGATAGTTTTTTTGAAACCCTCAGTGAAGATCGTCCACTAGAGCCAGTCTTACGTTTTACAGTTGATGCTATTCAAAATCAACGCTGGTCGCTATACGAGTAATAACAATGAACAATAACAACGCCTTATTATCAGCAAGTGAGTTTTATGAAGTTCCCTTTCATGACTGTGACCCTATGCAAGTAGTGTGGCACGGTAATTATGCACGCTATCTAGAATTAGCGCGTTGTAAATTATTACGCCTATTTAACTACGATTACAATGATATGTACGACTCAGGTTATATGTGGCCGATTATTGATATGCGTATTAAATATGTTGGAGCAACGGTCTTTACTCAACAAATAAAAATTGAAGCCTTTTTAAAAGAGTACGAGCAGCGCTTAAAAATAGATTACATTATTTCTGATGCCCAAACAGGTAAAAAGCTTACCAAAGCAACCACCACACAAGTCGCGGTATGCATGCAAAGTAAAGAAATGCAATTTGAGAGCCCTGCGGTACTGCTAACTAAAATAGCCAAGGTACTATAATGCCAATAACACTCCCTTTAATATCGCTGTTATTGTCGCTATTAATGACGATATTTATCAATACCGCACTGGCGCAAGATAGCAAACAAGATATCGCAGCCAAAAAAAATATTAAAATCGAGCTAAGCACGCAGCAAGCTAGTAACATTTTATTATTAACTAAAAATATGCAGCGCCAAGGTCAATTTACGCAGCATAAGTATTTTAAAGTGTTGAAAAAACCTTTTGTTTCTAAAGGCACGTTTAGCATTAATCAGCAGGATTTTATATGGCAAACGCTTAAACCCGCCAAAAGTGCCATTATTTTTGAGCAAGGTATGCTCTATATTGAAGAAGCTGGGGTAAAAAAACCAATGCCACACGCGTTAGGGTTTTCCAGCATTATTCGCCTACTCATTGCTGGTGACTTTAACGAACTTACCGATGAGTTCTCGTTTTTCACCGCGAATGTTGCCCAGTGTATAACGCTTTTGCCAAAAGATAGCGACGTAAGTAAAGTGATCAATTCACTCACCTTATGCGGTGCTGGTCAGGTTGACAAAATCACCTTGCTTGATGCTCAACACAACAAAACCGACATTATGCTAAGCTACACCCGACAAAGTTCAAAAAATAGCGCTGAAGATGTCGCACATAGCGAATAATATCTCCGCAGTTGCCAAAGGAATACACCATGACAAGGACTAAGCATCACAACAATAGCAGTCGAAGGGTCGTGCTATTAGGTGCATTACAGCTAGCCTTTAGTCTCATTGTTGTTGTGGCAATGTTAGTCACTAACAAAGTCCACTTTCAAGCTGATATGTTAGCTTTGTTACCAACAGAAGACTCTGCAAGTGGCGCTCAGTGGCAGCAAAGCGAAGCGGCTTTTTTTAACCAACACCAAAGTAAAGTTGTACTGTCTTTTACCGGCGAACAACACCTAAAAGCGCACGATCAAGCCCACCAAGATTTTACAAAAAAAGGCTGGTTAAGTAGTGAAAAAGTCAACCCTGACATTAACGAAATTGCACGTTTTTATAGTCAATATCAAGGCAGCTTACTTTCTGTTGCCAATAAACAAAGTTTAGAGCGGGGTGACAATTTTGACGAGCAAATATTAAGCAAACTGAGTGAGTCGGCTAACCCTTTTGTTCAAGCCTCATTTGAGCTTGATCCTAGCTTAATGATTGGTAACTTTATTGAACAATCACTGGTGAATACTAACGGAATCTCGCAACAAGATGGCCGTTTAGTAAAACAAACACCGCAAGATGAAGTAGCAATACTTATTGTTGATTTACCTGAACAAGCTAAAGATATTGTTAATGCTCAGCTATTCGCGACCGAATTATTAAATACACTAAATACTATACAAAGTACTTATCAAAACAGCGTAATAAAATATTCAGGTATTGTTTTTCATACGAGTGAAAATGCGCAACAAGCAGCTTTTGAAATGTCACTTTTTGGTAGTTTAAGCTTAATAGCGATGATAATTTTAGTGTGGTATTTCTTCCAAGGTATACAAGCATTATCTGCGGTATTATTAACCTTAACCAATGCGATAACCTATGGATTACTAGCATTATTTATTGTTTTTAAAGAGGTGCACCTGATCAGTTTTGTTTTTGGTATCACCTTAATTGGTATTGCCATTGACTACTGCTTTCACTATTTAACCGACAAAATAGAGCAAGGCGATACGAGCCTACACAATAACGCAGTGCGCAATGCCATATTGTTAGGTTTTGCTTCTACAGCGATTGGTTATGCTATGTTTTTATTCACACCGATTGGCTTTTTTGCGCAAATTGCCACTTTTATAATTTTCGGCTTAACAGGCGCAATTGTCGCTGTATTTACTTTAGTACCGCAGCTCGCGAATAAAGCCATCAACGATAGCCGCCTTAAAACTACAGGGCAAAAGCTTGCCAGTATCATGGCATCAAACCGCAAGAATATGCTAATGGTTGTTTTACTAAGTCTTGGCTTATTGCTGGCAAAGCAAGTTTTTACACCGTTAACATTCGACGATAATATTGCTCTGCTAAGTGCCAGCAGTGACAAGCTATTAGCTAACGAGCAAAGCCATCAACAGTTACTCTTTGGTACGAATCACCATAGATTACTCATTCGTGCTAATAACAACCAAGCGGCGCTTGAATTAGAAGAGCAGCTTAACCAAGCAATAATGTCTACCGAAAGCAAAGCGCAAGTGAGCGCCATCAGTAATTGGGTGCCTTCAGCAAAAAGTCAGCAAGAAAACTATCAGTTGCTTAGTAATGCAGAAAATAACCAAACCTTTACGCAAATTAATACCTTATTAACGCAAAAAATCACCTTCCCTCAATTCACCTTGTTAACTGTTGAAGACGCATTAAAGTCGCCAATAAAGTCATTAGTGTCTCCGTTTTATTATCGCGATAGTCAGGCGGTAACCACACTCATGCAAGTGAGTAATATTGATAAGGCGAAACTAGCAAAGCTGATTTCGCCTTACGCCAATAAAGTAATGCTTGTTGATAAAGCAGCACAATTATCTGATTTAATGACTTTAGCTCGTGAAAACTTATTATTGTGGCTAGTTATTGCCATCGCTATTTTTACTGTCGTCTTGTGGAAAAAATTTACGAGGCGCGCAGCGATTAATGCCGGTGCAGCGCTACTCGCTACTATTATTATTTCGTTGCTATTAAGCAATGTTATACAAGGGCCGTTAAATATATTTAACGCGTTAGCTTTGGTATTAATTTTAGCCTTAGCAATTGATTATCTTATTTTTTATCAAAGTCGTGCTTTACATCCTATGAATGTGATCGCGATAACATTATCAGCACTGTCATCAGCCTTTGTCTTTGGTTTGTTGGTAGTGAGTAAAACACCGGCCATTTTTAGTTTTGGTTTAACGGTAGTTATTGGGTTAATTTGCATCTACTTTATTGCACCATTAACCATTAGAGGAAAATATGAATAAAGAATTTTTTGATGTGGTTGTTATTGGTGCTGGGCCTTCAGGTGCCGTAGCATCAACATTATTAGCAAAACGTGGCTATAAAGTATTGGTGATTGAAAAACAGTATTTTCCGCGTTTCTCAATTGGTGAAAGCTTACTGCCACAATGCATGACCTTTTTAGCGCAAGCTGGCTTAGTCGACTCACTTCACCAACACGCTGATAGCTTAGCTTTTCAATATAAAGATGGCGCAGCGTTTCATAAAAATGGGCAAGATACTTTTTTTGATTTCACCGAAAAGTTTAGCGACGGACCCGGTACAACCTACCAAGTAAAGCGTGCCGCCTTTGACGAACTACTTGCTGATGGTGCCAGTAAAGCAGGTGTTGAAGTTCGCTTTGGTCACCAAGTAGTAGAGGTTAATGTTGAGCCTGAGCAACCTGAATTAACCATTACTGATGAAGCGGGCAATAATTACCACGTTAAGGCTAAATTTTTACTCGATGCTAGTGGCTTTGCTCGTGTGCTGCCAAAATTTTTATCATTGGAAAAACCGTCGGTTTTCCCCGTGAGGCATTCTTATTTCACTCATGTTGAAGATAAGATCAGCGCTGCTGACTTTGACCGCAATAAAATACTTATTACCGTACACCCTAAACATGCTGATATATGGTATTGGTTAATTCCTTTTTCAGATGGTACCGCCAGTATTGGTGTTGTTGGTCGACCTGAGCAATTTGATGCACAGGCGACTCCTGAGGTGATATTAAAAGATTTTATCTACCAAGCTCCTAATCTAGCACGATTACTCGGTGAGGCTAACTGGGCTAACCCTGTAAATACCTTGCAAGGTTACTCGGCTGATGTAACGGGCTTAACGGGTAAAAACTATGCTTTACTCGGCAATGCGGGTGAGTTTTTAGATCCCGTATTTTCCTCAGGTATTACCATCGCCTTATGTTCATCGGCACTTATTGCGCCACAGGTAGATAAATATTTACAAGGTGAGCATGTTGATTTTTTTGAGCATTTTGAAAAACCACTACGTGCTGGCGTTGATTGCTTTAAAACCTTTGTGAGTGCTTGGTATGAGGGCGGTTTTCAAGATGTTATTTTTTATCAAAAACAAGAAAAAAACGTCAAAAGCATGATCAGTTCAATCTTAGCTGGGTATGCATGGGACACCGCTAATCCTTATGTTGCGCAAAGCGAACGTCGCTTTAAGGTGCTTGTCGATTTATGCCAGTAAAAATATTTAGCTTAATACTGCTATTGCTGCTTAGTGGTTGTGCCCGTAATCAACAGACAACTAATGCTGAGCAACAAATTGCGCCACAAATAACAATTGCTGAGCAGGTAACACTGTTGCTATCAAAAGCGCCAGCACAATTAGTGGGTCAGGATTTTCAGCATTTACTCGCTATTAATCATCAAAACAAACGTTACAGTGTATTAATGCAAGTACAAATCAGCGAGCCAAAAGTTGATGTAGTCGCAGTAAGTTTACAAGGAATACCGTTATTTGAAATGGCTTCTTTGGCTGATGGCACCATAACATCAAAAAGTTATGTTAACTTAACAGCGATAGAGCCTGCTTTTATTATGGCTGACTTTCAATTAGTGTATTGGCCAATAACCACGCTCAATACTATGTTAAATGGCGCAATAATCACCGAAGAAAAGCATGGCGATGCGCTATTACGTAAAGTAATCGCCAACGATAAAAACGTTATTGAAATTACCATCACAAACACACAAGTAAGCTTTGATCACCTTACTAGAAATTATCAATTAATAATTAGCCCAATTGAGTCGTAACTATGGCAACTTTTCTACATGACTTAGGTATAAACTGTGCGTTAGGTAACAATAAAGCACAGGTGCTTACAGCAATACAACGCCAAGATCACTCAACTGAATTCCTCAGCCAAAGAGACGACTTACACTTAGATGGTACTCCTATTTTTGTCGGTGAAGTTAATGCAGAGTTGCCATGTTTGTCAGCTTACCCAAGCCACTTTAACAGTCGAAATAATCAATTGGCATTGCAGGCTTTTCAGCAAATAGCGCACACTTTCACACAGCTCACCGGTAATATAGATAAGCAACGTATTGCTGTAGTTATTGGTACTAGCACGTCAGGTATTTTATCAGGTGAACGTGCCCGATCGCAGTTATTAGCAAACGGTAACATACCTAAAGACTACCATTATGCGACGCAAGAAATGGCAGCACCCGCACAATTTATTGCCCATGTTTGTGGCGCACAAGGCCCTGTTTATAGTATTTCTACCGCATGTAGCTCCAGTGCAAAATCACTAGCAACCGCTAAAATGCTACTCGAAAGCAATATTGCTGATGTGGTACTTTGCGGCGGCGTTGACGCGTTAAGCCAACTCACCATTAATGGCTTTAGTGCACTTGAGTCAGTATCAGCAGGGCTTTGTAACCCTTTTGGTGCTGAGCGAGATGGCATTAATATTGGCGAAGCCGCAGCGCTCTTTTTAATGAGCCGCAATAACGATAGCATCAACTTATGCTCTGCTGGCGAAAGCTCTGACGCTTACCATATTTCAGCGCCTCACCCTGAGGGTGACGGTGCTTACCAGTCAATGGCATTGGCACTTAAAGGTGCCAATTTATCAGCCAGCGACATCGACTATATTAATTTACATGGCACTGGCACACCAAAAAATGATGACATGGAGGCCAAGGCAGTACATCGTTTGTTTGGTAGTAGCGTGTTAGCTAGTTCAACAAAACGTTATACTGGCCACACATTAGGCGCAGCGGGCGCACTTGAGGCGGGTTTGTGTTGGTTACTTTTACAAAATCAAAGTGAAAACCATACACTACCAAGCAACGTGAATAATGGTAAAATCGATCCTTCTTTAGCAGCAATCAATTTAGTCGGCGATAATACCACCAAAAAAGTCCGTTATTGTTTGTCTAATTCATATGCCTTTGGCGGTAATAACATCAGCTTAATATTAGGAAAAAACAGTGCATAGCTACGATATTGAACAATTAATTGTTCATCGAGATCCCATGATTTTAATCTCAGGCTTAGCGGATTATGATCAAACCACGGCACATTGTTGGGTAAACATTAGTGAGACTTCCCCCTTTTACCAAAAAGATATTGCTGGAGTACCAAGCTATATTGGTATTGAATATATGGCACAAGCTATTGCCGCTTATGCTGGCGCAAAAGCATTAGATAACAATAGCACTATTCAGGTTGGTTTTTTGTTGGGTAGTCGAAAATACTTAACACACCAAGCCAGTTTTTCGTGTGATAGCAAGCTCGATATTTTCATTGAAGAACTTTACATTGAGCCTTCAGGCTTAAGTGTGTTCAACTGCACGATTAAACACGGCGATAATCTACTTGCTGAAGCCAAAGTAAACACCTTTCAACCTGAAGACGCGAGTCAATTTATCAAGGAAAACTCATGAGTAAACGTGTATTAGTAACGGGCTCTAGCCGTGGTATTGGTAAAGCCATTGCAATCAAATTAGCACAACAAGGATTTGATATTACAGTACATTGTCGTACAGGTATTGAACAAGCACAACAAACACAACAAGCTATTGAAGCACTTGAACAACAAGCTAATATTATTCAGTTTGATGTTTGTGATAGAGCCCTTGCTAAACAAATAATTGAAGCCGACATCGCAGAACATGGCGCATATTACGGTGTAGTCTGTAATGCCGGGTTAACGCGAGATATGGCTTTTCCGGCAATGTCTGGCGATGATTGGGATGTGGTATTAAAAACCGGTTTAGAAGGTTTTTACAATGTTATTCATCCAACAGTAATGCCCATGATTCAAACACGAAAAGGTGGACGTATTATCGCAATGACCTCTGTCTCAGGTATTACCGGTAATCGTGGGCAAGTAAATTACAGCGCCGCTAAAGCAGGGATTATTGGTGCGGCAAAAGCATTATCATTAGAGCTAGCTAAACGAAAAATTACTGTGAATAGTGTCGCACCAGGTTTAATTGCTACAGAAATGACAGACGATTTAGCCACCGACGACATTCTTAAAATGGTACCTATGCGCCGTATGGGACAACCTGAAGAAGTTGCCGCCACCGTCGCTTTTTTAATGTCAGACGACGCTGCATACATTACCCGCCAAACCATTTCAATTAACGGTGGATTAGCGTAATGAAACGAGTTGTAGTTACTGGAATGTCAACAATTACCGCGCTAGGCCAAGACTGGCCAAGTTTTAGCGCCGCATTACAAAAAGGCGAAAATGCCGTAGAAATTATGCCGCAATGGCAAACGGTTAATGGCTTAAATACCTGCTTAGGTGCTCCAGTAAAAGATTTTATCAAACCAGCGCACTATAAACGTAAACAAATACGCGCTATGGGAAGAGTGTCATTAATGGCGACAGCCGCAACCGAACAAGCTTTAATTGCAGCCGACTTATTGAACCACCCAAGTTTAATTAATGGCGATACTGGTATTTCATACGGATCATCCTCTGGCTCAACACCCCCTATTATCGCTTTTGGTGAGTTATTAAATAACAACTCTATGGATGGTATTACCGCCACTAGTTACATTCAAATGATGAGTCACACCGCACCAGTGAACATTGGGGTTTTCTTTGGTGTTAAAGGTCGTACTATTACTACTAGCTCTGCGTGTACATCTGGCTCTCAAGGTATTGGTTATGCCTACGAGGCGATAAAATTTGGTCGCCAAAAAATAATGATTGCAGGTGGCGCAGAAGAACTTTGTTTATCTGGTGCGGCTGTTTTTGACACCTTATTTGCAACCAGTATTGCGAATGAAAAGCCTAAAGCAACACCGCGCCCTTTTGATCAAAACCGAGACGGTTTAGTAATTGGTGAAGGTGCTGGCACGTTAATACTTGAAGAACTTTCCTCAGCACAAGCACGAGGTGCAACTATTTTGGCTGAAATTGTCGGTTTTGGCTCCAATGCAGACGGCAACCATGTAACACAACCTACAGCAGAAACCATGCAACGCGCAATGGAGCTTGCTCTTGAAGATGCACATATTAGCGCTGAAAAAATTGGTTATGTTAATGCTCACGGCACTTCAACTGAAAAAGGTGATATTGCTGAGTCACAAGCCACTTATAATGCTCTGGGAAAAGTACCAATTAGTTCGCTTAAAAGTTATTTAGGTCACACCTTAGGTGCTTGTGGTGCAATTGAAGCTTGGGCATGTATTAACATGATGAATGACAACAGTTTTGCACCAACCATTAATTTAGCTAATATCGATCCACAATGTGCACCACTTGATTATATTCAAGACAGTAATAGAGCGATTAATACTGACTATGTTATGTCGAATAACTTTGCCTTTGGTGGTATTAATACCTCTTTAATATTTAAGCGTTGGACCAATGAATAATCGTTTACTAACACTCTGTTTTATTATGCTAAGCAACATTATCAGCCCTGCTGTTTACGCGAATAGTAAAGTTGAATTAGGCATTGGTGCTTTTTCATTGCATACTGCCGATTATCCTGGCTCTAATGAATATCAAACCTATGTAGTGCCACTACCTTATTTTCATTATGAAAGTGAAAAGCTCTCTATCGACCGAGAAGGTTTAACGGGCTGGTTATGGCAAGATAACGGTTGGTATTTAGATATTTCAATGTCGGCAGGCATTCCTGTGAATAGTGACGATAATAAAGCCCGTCGAAATATGCCAGATATTGACTGGTCATTTGAATTAGGACCATCCATTAAACATTACTGGCAAGGAAAACCTAACAGTGATGATTATTTATTAGCGGAGCTATACACCCGTAAAGTTATCGCAACCGACTTCAGAGGTTTTGATGATATTGGTTGGCGTACTGGTTTACGCTTGGCACATCAAAAAACCTTTTCCTTAAGTAATAACAGCACACTTGAATGGGCTAACGCCCTTGATATTAATGCCGCAAATGATGAGTTAGCGCATTACTTTTATGGTATAGACAGTCAGTATCAAACAGCTACTCGCAGTGCATATAATGCCAATGGCGGTTATGCCGGCACTAATGTATCAACTGGCTTAGTATGGAAACACAAAAAGCTATGGCTAGCTGCTTATGTAAGTGCATACTCGTTGCACGGTAGTCAGCAAGAAAATAGTCCTTTAGTCAATGACGTTATTGGCTACTCTGCGGGGGTAGGTATTGTTTGGATACTTTACCAAAAGGGATAAAATACAAAAGAAATAGCGCAGCTACTCACTTGTTATTAAAAGCGTAACTGAATAATTTAAAAGAATAATAAAGGACAAATAGAAATGGACACTTCTGCACTACTCATCAATGTAATGCTTTACCTATTTTTACCCTTATGGGGTATTGCAGGCTTTGCTGACTGGTGTTGCCACAGAGCCACCAAAATTGAAATAACCTCAGGCATTAAAGAGTCGTTAATGCATTCGTTAATGGGCATACAAATGGGTATTCCCATCATTCTCTGCTTATTGTATGACGTAAATGTGTTAATTTTACTTATTTGTATTATTACTTGGATTTCACACGAAATCGTCGCTCATTGCGATGTGCGCTACGCCGCCCCTCAACGTGAAATATCTATCTGGGAAATGCACGCCCACACCTACCTTGGTTCATTACCACTGTACATGTTAATTTCAATTATTGTTATTAATTGGGCTGAATTTCAACAGCTTATTACTTTTAATTGGGCTGGCAATATGTCACTAACCTTAGTTAGTGAGCCGCACGGTACTTCATCTTACTTACCCGCCTACTTAACATTTATGGCGTTACTTTGTGTTTTTCCCTACGTTGAAGAAAATTTGCGCTGTTTAAAGGCGCACTTTAAAAAAGGAATTTAAGTGCAGGTTTATATAAATAGTACTGGCCGTTACTTACCCGGCAAAGCCGTTAATAATGAAGAGATTGAATCGGTATTAGGTTTAATTCACGGTAAGAAAAGTCGCTTAAAGCGAAAAATTTTAAACTCTAATGGCATTTTACAGCGTCATTACGCCATTAATGATCAACAGCAAACCACAATTTCAAATAGTGATATGGCCGCCAATGCAGGTATGAATTGTATTGACGAAAGCTACTTGGCTCCAGCCAAAATACAAATGTTAAGTTGTGCAACCAGTCAAGGAGATATGGTTTTACCTGGCTTTGGTAGCATGGTACAAGCCGCATTAAACCTTTCTGAAGTAGAGTTACACACAAGCCACGGCATATGTTCTAGCAGCATGATGGCACTTAAAACCGCCTTTAATAATATAAGGTGTCAAGATAGCGATAACGCCTTAGTCATTGCTAGTGAGCTTACCTCACGATTATTCAAACACAGCCGTTATGAACAAGTTACCGATCAAGCTGTAGATTTTAATGCTGAATTTCTACGGTGGATGCTATCAGACGGCGCAGGGGCATTATTACTAGAAAATCAGCCTCGACCAACTGGCCGTAGCCTTCGTATTGATTGGATTAAAAGTTTTTCACACGCCAATGTTTTTCCTGTTTGTATGTCGGTGGGACAATCTAAAGATGAAGAGCAAAAAACATGGCAAGACTACTCAAGCTATGGCGAAGCAGAACAAGCTGGCGCACTGTTATTACGCCAAGATGTTAGGTTACTCGACAATATTGTTGCTGTTGGCGTACAAGGTTTTTTAAAATTGATTGCACAAGGTCACGTTGACCCTCATAAAATTGACCATGTGTTATGTCACTTTTCATCAAAATATTTCAAAAACAAAATTTTTGAAATGCTAGAAGTTTCAGGGGCGAGTATTGCTGAAGAAAAATGGTATACCAACCTTTATCAACGTGGAAATACCGGCTGTGCATCAATTTTTATTATGTTAGATGAGTTCATTAAAACTCATGAGCTAAAAGCTGGCGAAACACTTTTTTGCATGGTTCCCGAAAGTGGTCGTTTTAACTGTGCGTACATGCACTTAACTGTTGTAGGGTAATAAATAATGGATAATATAGTCTTAACCAAGCTAGGACAAAGTTGCTTACAATCACTGCTAAAAGTCTGGTTCGATTTTGATCTAGCCATCACGCAAGTACCTATTATAAAACGCTTAGAGCAAGGGCGATTAAGTATTGAAGATTATCAAAGCTTATTACTTAATTTACGCCAACAAGTCATTGAAGGCTCACGCTGGATCAGCCGTTGTGCCTCAAGCTTTGATCGCGAATATGCCGATGTCAGGTCAACCGTCATTAGCCACGCCACAGAAGAGCATCGTGATTACCTAATACTGGAAAACGATTATGTAGCAACAGGTGGAGCCTTAGCTGACATTCAAGCAGCGAGTAAAAATATAGGCTCGGAGGCACTACATGGCTTTTTAATGTACCGAGCAAGCCAACCTAACCCCGTTGATTTAATTGGTGCAATGTGGATTATTGAAGGTCTAGGTAACAAAATGGCCAGCAAATGGTCACAACGTATTAATGAGCAATTTTCATTTGAAAATACTATTACTGCCTTTATGGATTACCACGGTGAAAACGATGAAAATCACTTACAAGCGCTTTACCGTCTGATTGATCGCGTAGCAACATCGCCTGAGCGGATTAACGACATAATACGCACCGCAAAAGTCGTCGCTAAATTGTATCAACTGCAATTAGAGGAGGTTGATAATGGCTAAAAAAGTCAGTCCTTATTTACAGGCCATTAGCAATGATGACTCTCTGCCGATAGAAAAGGTTGCCACGCAATTATGGATGACAGATCTCAATAACAGCTTTCGCTGGGTATTAAGACCATTATTACAGCTTTTTTTTGCAATACTGCTGCATATTGTTTGGTTTATTAAACGGTTACCTTTCCCTCAATTTAGCGCCCATCACTTTTTACAAAAAACTATTTGCTGGTTTTGTCGTTATTTTGTTTCACCTGAAGCCAACCTTTTAATTCTTAGGCACTTTGCTACTGAATCGAATATTTTAAACTTTTTATCGGAAAATACAGGGCACGAACATCGCGTTAACCTTTACCCAAAAACCATTAACGATATGCTCAATAGTACTTTTGTTGATCACGACCAAGAGCTCTTTGACTGTTTTATCAAACTAGGCAAAAGCCAAGCACCGATTTCAGCCAACCAAACGCCAACAGAATGTACTTGGGACAGCTGGCAGCCAATTAATATGGACGACTTTCATATCAAAAGAAGATCAACGCAAATACTCGACTTTGAAACGTCGCATGCTTTATTTATGTGCTTATTTTGTTTTTTACTGAAAAAAGATGAGTATCGCGATGCAATTAATGGCTTTAATTTAGACCAGTCTATCGCCATTAGAATAGGTCGAATTATTGATGACCCAACCTTAACTGAATTAGCCTACAACAAATATCCGCAATACTTAGTGGGCCCATGGAATTTAGGACAGCGCTTTTTAATGCATGGCTTTTTTACCGAACACTTATACGCAAGGCTAGAAACAATAAGACTGATACAACTTGAAAAGAGTAGCGCCGATTCGGCTTAAATAATCTGATCTCGGTTTAATAGATATTTAACAAATTGAAATATCAGCAAAAATTATTTTTTTGCATCGCTCGCTTGATAGTTTTTCTTTTTTCATATGATAAGCAAGGTAAATTTCGCGTCAATAGCTGGCCTATTGCAAGTAAATTTAACGAAGAAGTTAGGAAAAATAGCTGCTAGAGAAACATTTGTTAAGCCTAGCTCAGGTTAAATAATAAAAAAAGCGAGCAACCTAAAACTAGATTGCTCGAGCTACCAACTTAAATCTGTTCGTTTATGGTTGCACGCACTTCAGCTAAAGTCGTTTCTTTAATTAGTTGCCCATCTTCAAAGACCACGGTTAATAATCCTTGATTTTCTTCTTCAGCAGAAACATCATCAAACAAGGTTAACTCGCCATTAACTCGTTCTATTTTTAATAAACCTTTTGCAGATTTTTTCTTAGTATCTGTTTTAGGATCTTTGAATATAGCAACACGTTCGCCGTTTTTAACAACACTTGTTGCTTTTACAGCTGAGCCGTGAGTATCACGAGTTACATACTGATAACTATAAGAACCAATACCCAATACAACTTTTGAAGCAAAGCCTTTATCCATTAAACGCTGTAATATCAAACGCTGGCGCTTAAGGGTAATAGCATCGCCATAAATAGCACCTATATGATCATCAAGTAACTTGAAGCCTTTGCTGGTTGTAGTACCACCAAAAGTGTCCCATAAGCATTCAATTAAACCTTTCACTTCACAAGGCATTAATGGGCTAGCTTGTTGCTCACCTGTAGACTCATTCTCAAAACCATAAAACTCACCATTCCAACGGTATGCTTCATAACCTTTAGCGAGTACATCTTGTTCAGCTTCTGCTTGGCTATTAAATAATTCACTGTATTCTGAAACAGGAGAAACTTTATAGCCGGTTAAGATTTTGACTGGATCTCCAGAGTCTGGGCGAATAACTAAGGTACCATCGCGAGCCATTATCTCAGCCTTTAACTGAGGTAAATAATCAGTCACCAATGTCCAAAAATCCCAGGTATCTGACACTACACTTAATATGCCTGTTGGAGATTGCTCTTTCATTAAGTATTTGAAGAACTCTATTTCACCTTCCATGATCCATGAACACGTAACAGAATGCTCAGTTGCATCCACAGAGCAACCCACAAGCTCATTATCTACATTAGCACCGTAGTACTTTTCAGCAAATAATACGGCAGGGATAGTGTCAGTGCCCACTAAGCCTGATGCTAAATGCCCAAAACCACTCATTGCTGCAGCATGTTTACCAAACATCCCTCTAAAGCTAAAGTCGTGGCCCTGAAAAGGAACAAAATCTAGCGGAAGCCCCGTTTTATTAGCAAACTCTTTAAATACTTTTAAGTAAGCAACTGAGGTAGTGGCGCTAGTTTGAATTGGCCAGTTTTCACAGCTCAACACTGTTTCAATCATATTAGTTAACCACTGAAAGCCTTCTTTCGTGTTAACAATAGTCATTGGTGGTACTAAATAAGGAACCAGTGTCCCTTCAGGTAATGCTTTTATTCTTAATGGTAAGTAACCTAAGTCGTGTAAGTCTTCTAAGTATTTAACATCAACAGAATAGCCTAACATTGCACTCATAATACGTTTATGGTTAGCAACGGCAGTGACTTTGTCGGCCTTAAAAAACTCAGCCCATTCTTCTTGTAAATAGCTTTTAATAAAGTATTGCAAACCCACAAATGCAACTTTTTTATTGTCTTCAACGTTGCTTAATTTACCACTTCTTGAAGTGAAGTTAGCATAAACTTCAGTCACATCAGGGTGGTAAGCACGACTATGAAATTCTTTATAAACATCTTTTTGCATACTAGCAGCGGTAATAGTCATTATAGTTTCCTTACATTTCAATAATTTGTAATTTTATTTTGTTACTTGTCGTAAATTCTTCAATAGGTCGAAAAGAGTCAGTGGTATAAATAGTGTCAATTAACCCCTCAAACACCGATAACCCTTTTGAAAAAATACCGTGAGTGATAAACAGCGATACTTCCACAGCACCTTTGTCTTTTAACACCTTGGCTAATTCGATAAACGTTCTGCCACCATCACATATATCATCAGCGATGAGTACTTTTTTACCTTCAACATCACCCAAAATTTCAGTTTTAATGATTTCGCCTGTTTTAAAATTTCGCATTTTTTGTGCTTGAATCACCTCGGGCTCACCATTAAATGTCTCCGCTATTTTAATAGTTTTTTTACTCGCGCCAGCATCAGGTGAAATTAACGTAAGCTCACCTATAGATAAACGTTGACTTAATTCATCACAGCGCTCAAGTAAGTTAATTTGCGGTATGTTGACCACTCTATTTAATAACGCTGGTGATACTTCACTATGCGCATCCCAAATAGTAACTTTGGCAAAACCTAAACTATTTATGAAGTTTGCCATAACCGCGGCACCTAAGGCTTCACCTTCTACACAAACTCTATCTTGGCGGGCATAAGGAAAATAAGGAATAACGAGCTCAATAGGAAGCGCTTCATTTGAAAGTCGTTTAAGTGCATCAACAGCAATCATTAATTGAACAAGCTTTGATGAGTCAGTAAGACGTGCAAAGATCTCTATTTTACTGGTTGTGGCAAAGTCACTTGGATTAAAGCGAATATGCTCTTCTCCCCCAGAAAAAGTGAAGCTGTCAAAAGTAATAGCCGTTTTATTTCCGACGAGTTCATGGCTAAATATTTTCATGTTACTTCCTTTTATTTAAATTGTGTCCTAAAGACACAAATAATTTAGCAAAGAGTTTACTATAGATCAAGTTAATTATGTCATAGAGACACAATCAACATTTAAAAGCGCAAATTAGTGTAGCAGCTAAAATAATCAACTCATATAACTTACTAAGATAACTTATTAATATAAATAAGAAATGCAATGAACTACGCTAAGCATTTAAGTAAGATATTAATAGATAGATAAATAGCCAAACAGCTTTAGCTAAAGAGTAATTAATGACCGTTGTTATTGATATAACAAGTAAATTAGCTTAATGTGTCATAAAGACATAAAGAGTCGTTCACATGAACCCAAAAATGACCCCCTACAATATAAATGAATTCAAAAATCCACTGTTTACGGTAGATAGTGTGTTATTCACTGTTGAGCATAATTGTTTAAAAGTACTGCTGGTTAAACGTGCAAATGAGCCTTTTCTTGGTAGCTGGGGGCTTCCAGGTGGATTTGTTAATGTTGACGCAGATGCCACAACCGATATTACAGCCTTAAGAAACCTCAAAGAAAAAACTAACGTTGCGCCGCAATATTTAGAGCAATTACAAACATTTTCAAACACTAGCCGTGACCCTAGAGGCTTTAGCGTTACCTTAGTTTACTTTGCCTTAATCGCTGCACAACAAGTTTCATCACACATTGCAACCATCGACGAAGTGCAATGGGTAGAGCTTGATAAGCTAAACAGTTTATCAATGGCATTTGATCATAAAATGATTATTGAGCACGCCAAGCAACGCTTACAGCAAAAAGCACTTTATTCGATGGTACCTGTGTATTGTTTACCCGAGTATTTCACTGTCGGTCAGCTAAAATCTGTAATTGAAACCATCATAGGCAAAACCATACAACGCAAAAGTCTTATTCGACGTATTGAGGCTGCCAATATGTTTGAAGCTATTGACGAAAAGGTTAAGTCGGGTGGGCGATTAGCGCAACAATACAAAGTAAAATCGGGTGTTGATATTGTTCATTTTGAACGTAATTTAAGTGTTTAAGCATAAAAGTTAGTTTACAAGGGTATCTTAGCATTAGCTGATCGTCTGTAACATGAGCAATAGCTTTATTAACTGACACCTATTTGCAAAAACTTTCGCTGAATTTCAAACCAACAAAAATCAGTAAAAAACATACAGTACTTGCCTTTAAATACAGCCTGTATATACTAACAGTAACACTGTGTAAATTTACAGGCTAAATAATAATGAATTCGATACTCGATTTACCTTCGTTGACTAAAAGACAGCAACAAATATTAGACCTAATTAAAGATAAAATTGCTGATACTGGTATGCCACCTACTCGGGCTGAAATAGCGACTTTTTTTGGTTTTAAATCAGCTAATGCTGCCGAAGAGCATTTAAAAGCCCTTGCAAAGAAAGGTTACATTGAAATGTTAGCAGGTACCTCTCGTGGTATCCGTTTAACAGAAGAAATTATGGAAGAAGCGGGTTTACCACTTATTGGCCGTGTTGCCGCAGGCGAGCCTATTTTAGCGCAAGAGCATGTTGAAGATCATTACAAAATGGATGGTAGCCTTTTTCATCCGCCCGCCAATTACTTACTACGTGTTAACGGCGAAAGCATGAAAGATATTGGTATTTTAGATGGTGATTTACTAGCGGTTCACCAAACAACTGACGTGCAAAATGGTCAAGTTGTTGTTGCTCGTGTTGAGGATGATGTTACCGTTAAGCGCTTTAAGCGCGAGGGTAATATTGTTTATTTGCATGCTGAAAATGAAGATTTCTCCCCGATTAAAGTTGATTTAACACAACAGCAATTTAGTATTGAAGGTTTAGCTGTTGGTGTAATACGCAACGGTAACTGGATGTAACTCTAGTTTATAAAAACCGCACCACTATTAATAAAGAGCCAGTAAATAAATTTCAATAAATTCTTTTGATCTTTATTTACTGGCTCTTTAGTTTATTAAACCTCCGCTCAAACCTCGTACCTCCTACTAATGAAGACTATTTAGAGTTAACACTCTATTGAATTAAATGGTTTTTTTTCAATTCCTGTTCTATAAATTATATTGACCTACAATCAAATGTAGCGTATTCATAATACAAATAACGCATAAAAAACGAACAAAAAGAATAAGACGTTAATGCGCTAATACTCTCTCATCGAAGATTGTTATTATCAGCTCTCGTCACTAGCTAGTTTATAAAATAATAATAAAACTAACAGATATTCAGTTCAGTGGGCCGTGATTTACATTGCTGCAATTCTGTTTTCTATGCATTAGAAAGGAGATGTCGAGTGAGCAGACGTAACCTAGCTTGGCTACTATGGCTAAGTGTATTTAGTAATTCAACATGGGCAAACAGTAAGCTTAATTTAACCCAAGGTGTTACCGAAATAAGTAGAGAAGTATATGATTTACATATGCTTGTGCTCTATATTTGTACCGCTATTGGCGTTATAGTTTTTGGCATTATGTTCTGGTCTATCGCGTTTCACCGAAAATCTAAAGGTGCAAAGCCTGCAGACTTCCATGAAAGTACTAAAGTAGAAATTCTCTGGACCGCTATCCCTATTGTTATTCTTATTGCTATGGCAATTCCCGCAACTAAAACACTTATCGCTATGGAAAATAACGATAATTCTGACGTTACTATTCAAATTACCGGTTCACAATGGAAATGGCATTATAAATACTTTGATCAAGATATTGAGTTTTATTCTGTGTTATCGACGCCTCGTGAGCAATATGAAAACCATCAAGGCGAATCTGATAAAAGTGAAAATTATTTATTAGAAGTTGATAAACACCTTGTTATTCCCGCCAACCAAAAAGTACGTTTTTTAATTACCTCTGACGATGTTATTCATTCATGGTGGGTGCCTGCATTCGCAGTTAAACAAGATGCCAACCCTGGTTTTATTAATGAAGCATGGACCAAAGTCGACGAGCCAGGTATTTATCGTGGTCAGTGTGCCGAATTATGCGGTAAGGATCATGGGTTTATGCCCATTGTTGTTGAGGTAAAGTCTGTTGAAGATTACCAATTATGGCTTGATGAGCAGCACGAGTTAATAGCGCAAGCAGCTGATGCTGAAAAAGCCTCACTAAGCGCAGAAGCTTCAATGGATGAATTAATGGCCTTAGGTGAGAAAACCTATGTCGCTTATTGTGCAGCATGTCATCAAGTATCGGGAGCAGGTTTACCTCCTGCTTTTCCTGCTCTTAAAAATAGCCCCATTGCGACTGGCGATGTTAATACGCACATTCAAATAGTCTTTAATGGTAAAGCCGGTACTGGCATGCAAGGTTACGGTAAACAATTAAGTTTGAAAGAAATCGCTGCTGTTGTCACCTATGAGCGCAACGCTTGGGGTAACAATACTGGCGATGCTGTACAAGCATCTCAAGTGAAATCTGCAGCGGGTAACTCAACAGCTAGCGATGAAAAAACGCTCGAGGCAGTAACCCCCACCACCACTGACACTAGCGACAAAAAAGTCGACGCCCCCACGGTTACCAATACTGCGACCGAAGACCTCACTAAGATCTACAGTAAAGAGGAATTAATGACAATGGGTGAAAACGTTTATATGAAAGCGTGTGTTGCTTGCCATCAACCTACAGGAGCAGGATTACCGCCCGCATTTCCTGCACTAAAAGGTAGTCCTATGGTGTTAGGGGATATAGCGGCTCATATTGACATTGTACTTAACGGGAGCAAGAAAAATGCTGCTATGGCTGCTTTTGGTAGCCAATTAACCAAAACAGAAATAGCCGCCGTTATTACTTATGAACGCAATGCATGGGGAAATAATACCGGTGATTTAGTACAACCTGCAGCCATTAATACTGCTGCTAGCGCGAAGTAAGGGACATAAGATGACTACAGACGTTATAGAACAAGAATCCCACGACGAGCATCATGATGATCACAAAATGACAGGTATAAAGCGTTGGCTATACACCACCAACCATAAAGATATTGGTACGCTTTATTTATGGTTCGCTTTTATCATGTTTTTAACTGGTGGCGCTTTTGCCATGGTTATCAGGGCAGAGCTATTTCAGCCTGGCTTACAATTAGTTGAACCTGATTTTTTTAACCAGTTAACCACAGTGCATGGTTTAATTATGGTATTTGGCGCAATAATGCCAGCGTTCACTGGCTTTGCAAACTGGATGCTACCTATGATGGTTGGTGCACCAGACATGGCATTACCACGTATGAATAACTGGAGTTTTTGGATTTTACCTTTCGCGTTTAGTATTCTACTCGCTTCTTTTTTCATGGAAAGTGGCGCACCTAATTTCGGTTGGACCTTCTACGCACCGCTCTCAACCACCTACTCTAACGGTAGTACCGCCTTTTTTGTTTTTGCCGTACATATTATGGGGATTTCATCCATTATGGGGGCTATTAATATCGTTGTTACCATAATGAATATGCGTGCTCCCGGCATGACTTACATGAAAATGCCATTATTTGTGTGGACCTTTTTTATCACCGCTTATTTATTAATTGCCGTAATGCCTGTACTCGCTGGTGTAGTCACTATGCTATTAACCGACACTTACTTCGGTACCAATTTTTTCAATGCCGCTGGTGGTGGCGACCCAGTAATGTTCCAGCATATTTTCTGGTTCTTTGGTCACCCTGAAGTATATATTATGATTTTACCTGCCTTTGGTATTGTCTCTACTATTATTCCAGCGTTTGCCCGTAAACGTTTATTTGGTTATAGCTCAATGGTTTACGCCACAGCGTCTATCGCTTTACTCTCATTCATTGTTTGGGCGCATCACATGTTTACTACTGGCATGCCACTCTTTGGTGAGCTGTTCTTCATGTATTGCACTATGTTAATTGCCGTTCCAACTGGGGTAAAAGTGTTTAACTGGGTCGCAACCATGTGGCGCGGTTCATTAAGCTTTGAAACGCCAATGTTGTTCTCTATCGCCTTTGTTATTTTGTTCACTATTGGTGGTTTTTCAGGCTTGATGCTAGCAATGACCCCTGTCGATTTTCAATACCATGATACTTATTTTGTGGTTGCGCACTTTCATTATGTCTTAGTGACTGGCTCGTTATTTTCTATTTTTGCTGGTACTTATTATTGGCTGCCTAAATGGACAGGGCATATGTACAACGTCACCTTAAGTAAATGGCATTTTTGGTGCTCATTGATTTCAGTTAATTTACTGTTCTTCCCGATGCACTTCTTAGGCTTAGCGGGTATGCCGCGCAGAATTCCTGACTATGCGTTGCAATTTGCCGACTTTAACAAATGGGTCAGCATTGGTGGTTTTGCTTTTGGTTTATCGCAATTCATCTTTTTAGCCGTAATTATTAAATGCATTAAAGGTGGAAAAAAAGCACCAGCAAAACCTTGGGATGGTGCCGATGGTCTAGAATGGACAGTAGCGAGCCCTGCGCCTTATCACACCTTTACTACACCACCTTCACAAGCCGATATTGATGGAATATATAAGGACGAACACTAATGTCTGAAACAGTAAGCCATAGCAAAACCGTTAAAAAACTCAGCTTAGTGGTGCTCGCTATGTTTGGTTTTGGTTTTGCCTTGGTGCCTCTGTACGATGTTTTTTGTGATATTACCGGCCTTAATGGCAAAACTAACGATACTGCAGCCACTTACAATGCCAACGGAGTTGATGAGTCTCGCACAATTACAGTGCAGTTTATTACTCGCAATGCGCAAGGCATACCTTGGCAATTTTCACCTGTGATCAATAGCATTGATGTTCATCCTGGTGAAATGAAGTTTGTAAAATTTTATGCCAAAAATAAAGCAGGCCACGCCATGACAGGCCAAGCTGTACCCTCGGTTTCACCAGGAATGGCAGCTAATTACTTTAATAAAATTGAATGCTTCTGTTTCACTAATCAACCGCTAGCTGCAGGTGAAGAAGTTGAAATGGGACTGCAGTTTTATGTAGATCAAGACTTACCCAGCGACATAAGCACCTTAACGCTCTCTTATACTTTGTACGATATTGGTAAAAAATCATCCTAAGATAATACCTTGAAAAGGGATATGAAATGACTAATAAAGAATACGAAAATTACTATGTACCTAGCCAAAGTCATTGGCCTATTGTTGGGGCAATTGCTTTATTTATGATTGCCGTGGGTGCGGGAAACTATGTCACTGACTTGTCAAAAGATCAAAGCGGTTTTGGCGTTTATCTATTACTAGCAGGTATCGCCTTAATTATTTACATGTTAGTTGGTTGGTTTACTGATGTAGTGAATGAATCATTAGCAGGTAAATATTCTCATCAAATGGACCACTCTTTTAAACAAGGTATGAGCTGGTTTATTTTTTCTGAAGTGATGTTTTTTGCCGCCTTTTTTGGCGCACTGTTGTACTTGCGTGTTTTTTCTGTGCCTTGGTTAGGTGGGGCTGGTAATAATGCTGAAACTGGCGCGGTATTATGGCCAGACTTTGTTGCTGCTTGGCCCTTATTAAAGACCCCTGGAGGCACTGAAACAACGGCAATGGGTTGGTATGGTTTACCGCTGATTAATACGGTGATATTACTCACCTCATCTATTACTGCTCATTTTGCTCACAGCGCCTTAATGAAAGACAATCGCCGTCAGCTAAAAGTATGGCTCGGTATTACTATTTTGTTGGGTATCGCATTCATCTTTTTCCAAATTCAAGAATACGCCCACGGTTATTCTGAAGAAATGCGCCTTTATTTAACCAGTGGTGTTTATGGTAATAGCTTTTATTTGCTAACGGGCTTTCACGGCATGCACGTTACCTTGGGTTGTATCATGCTGATTATTATGTGGTTTAGAGTCCTTAAAGGGCACTTCACGCCAAAAAATCACTTTGCCTTTCAAGCGGCTAACTGGTACTGGCATTTTGTTGATGTTGTCTGGGTTATGCTGTTTATTTTTGTATATATTATTTAGTGGGGCACGTCTTTGGTAGTACGAGCGCATGATGCTAAAAGTTCATGGATGACAACACTACTTTGGCTAATATTTACCTTAGTAGTGTTTAGCATACTAGTACGTTTAAGTATTTGGCAATACGATCGTGGTCAACAAAAAGAGCAACGTTTAATGCGCATAACACAGCTTAGCCAAAATGCTCCGCTGTCTCTAACACAGCTATTGGCTTTACCTGCCTCCGAAAACCTTAATGATTACCCCGTAAGCATTACGGGAACTTTTGATAATCATGTGCTGTTTTTGCTAGACAACCAAGTTGAAAATGGCACCTTAGGTTATCGTGTGCTGCAATTACTACGCAGCGAAAATGTAAGTGCATTAATTAACTTAGGCTGGGTAAAAGGCTCCATCAACCGCCAAGAATTACCTGATATTCAAGCTATTACAGGTCAATATCAATTTACAGGTCATGTACGCTTGGTTGAAACCGGTATTATGCTACAAGCGCAACACTTCACCGAGGCAAGTTGGCCGTTAAGAATACAGCAAATAGAATTAAATAAGTTTTCAACTTTACTTAGTGAGCCTCTTTTACCTTTTGTAATTTATGTCGATGCACAAGAAAAACTAGGTTATTTAAAAAATTGGCAGGCTGTTGTGATGCCGCCAGCCAAACATTTTGGCTACTCCGTACAATGGGCAGGCTTAGCGGTCACATGGTTGTTATTAATGCTATGGCTTAAATTCTCTCGTACTAATCATACAAATCCTAAAACGGTTACAAAAGCTCTCAAGAACAATTCTCCAACAAAGCACGCTTATAATAAAAATAATGAGGCCATTAAATATGACTAATATTAATATGTCACCCGAGACTGATATGGCGATAAAGCCCAACAGAAACAGACAAAGTTTACTGTTATTATTGGTGGTTTTTGCCTTACCCGTTATTTTGGCAAAATTAGCCTTAGAGCAGAAGTGGTTAGAGTTTGGTGTAACCAACCAAGGAGAGTTAATTAATAAAAGTCTCACCTTAACCGATTTAGGTATTGAGCAAAGTCAATTTGAACACCAATGGCTTATTATGTATTTACTACCGGCGCAATGTCATAAAAGTTGTCAGCAAACCCTAGAAACTGTACACAATAGTTATGTCGCTTTAGGCAAAGAAATGCCCAGAATTACTCCCGTGGCATTAAAACAACATGAGTTTTCTGTAGAGCAATCTCAACGTTTAGCGAAAAGCCAATGGCAAATTATGCCAATGCCTCAACAAGCGCTACAGCATATCAGCTCAACGCAAATAGTTATTGTTGATCCCTTAGGTAATATTATTTTAAGTTACAACCCTAATGGTGATACGGCAAGCCAACTTGATTCTGCAAACACCTCAGCAGAAGCGCAAAGCAACTCAACGCAACAAACACGTTTAGGTAAAGCCATTATTACCGACATGAAAAAACTCCTTAAGTATTCTAAGGTAGGTTGAGTATGGAAAACTCTGCAAATATCAATATTATCGCCTTACGTCGCTTAGTGTTAATAAGTATCGTATTAACCATTTTTGTGATTGGCTTAGGTGCTTATACGCGTTTAACACATGCTGGGCTTGGCTGTCCTGATTGGCCAACCTGTTATGGCTTACTTGATGTACCACAAACCAGTGAACAAATAGCCGCGGCAGAGAAAGCGTTCCCTGAACGAGCAGTAGAGCCAGAAAAGGCATGGAATGAAATGATCCATCGTTATTTTGCTGGTGCGTTAGGGTTATTTATTGTTGCCATTGCTTTTATTTCAATAAAGCTGAGAATAAAACACAAAACATCAACAAAAACACCTTTGCTATTGCCTTTACTTGCTTTAGCCGTGGTTATATTTCAAGCTGCATTGGGTATGTGGACGGTCACCTTAATGTTAATGCCCGTGATTGTTATGGGGCATTTACTCGGTGGTTTCACCACGCTTTGCTTACTGTTTCTTTTATATTTAAAGCTCAACCCTGAGTTATACAATAAGAAAATTGAAGCAGCAATAAGTGATAAAGCGGTAACAATAAATTCCAATGCCGCAACTCAAATTAAAAAAACGTCTTCATACCAACGCTTTGCCATAGTCGGTATTGTTATTTTAACCATGCAAATTGCGTTAGGCGGTTGGACTTCTTCGAATTATGCAGCCTTAAGCTGTATTGAACTACCTATTTGCCAAGGGGACTGGCAAAACCAACTTAATTTCAAAGAAGCTTTTACTTTATTGCCTCCACCACAAAAAAGTTATGAATTTGGTCACTTAGACCACCACGAACGACTCACCATTCATGTCGTGCATCGTTTAGGCGCAATTGTTACTAGCCTATATTTATTATGGCTAGTTATCGCCACCTTAAAAAAATACCCCGTACGACAAGTGCAAATATCTTGCACCGTGTTGGTGTTATTTTTGGTGACCCAAGTCAGTTTAGGTATTAGTAATATTTGGTTTAAATTACCGCTCAATGTTGCGGTTGCACACAACTTAGTTGCCGCCTTGTTAATGTTAAGTTTGATTTCATTAGCATATCAGCTCACCCAACACTCACGAGGTAGTTGTCATGAGTAGATTAATTCATTCAAACCTTAATAAAGCATTAGTTAAAAGTGCTCCTGAAACCATGCTTGTGACCCTCAGTGAGTCCAATAAAAACAGGCTACTAAGCCATATAAAAAACTGGCGCGCTTATTATGATATTACCAAGCCGAAAGTCGTCGCTTTATTAGTGTTAACCGCGCTAGTCGGTATGAGTTTATCGGTACCCGGCGCTTTGCCTTGGCAAGTTCTTATTCCCGCTATGCTAGGTATTGGGCTACTTTCTTCAGCAGCTGCCGCCATTAATCATATTGTTGATAAAAACATTGATACTGTGATGGGACGCACACACAACCGACCTTTACCTGAAGGAAAAATAACAACACAAAGCGCCATTACTTTTGCTGTAAGTTTAGCGGTTATGGGGTTTGCGTTATTATATGGCTTAGTCAACCCATTAACAGCTTACTTAACTTTGTCTGGTTTAGTCGGTTATAGCTTTATTTATACGTTGTACTTAAAACGAGCAACACCGCAAAATATTACGATTGGTGGTTTAGCTGGCGCTATTCCGCCATTATTGGGTTGGACCGCCATGACCAACGAAGTCTCTGGCAATGCGCTGCTATTGGTATTAATAATTTTTACTTGGACACCACCTCATTTTTGGGCGTTGGCAATTCATCGCAAAGATGAGTATGCCAAAGTAAATATCCCTATGTTACCAGTAACGCATGGTGTGGAATTTACCAAAACTCAAATACTGTTATATACGGTACTACTCTTTGTAGTAAGCTTATTACCTTACTTAGTTGGTATGAGCGATATACTCTATTTAGTATCAGCCTGCATTCTTAATACGATTTTTTTTGCTTATGCATGGCAATTGAAATTTCATGCAAAAGCTGACACCGCTATGGCAACCTTTAAATTTTCTATTGTGCATTTAATGTTGCTATTTATTGCCTTACTTGCCGATCATTATTTAATGGCGATTAGCTAACAACAGTTTAGTGGTAAACCACTATACCGACACTGATACGATTAACTCGAGAATAATTTCATGAATAAAATGCTCTACGCCATTGCCATTATAATTTCAGTAAGCATTGGCGCAGTTGCCTTTCAGTTTCTTGCTACCACTGAGTCAACCGATTATGCATTGTACTACCAAGAACCAAGAACTATCCCAGCGTTTGAGCTTACCGATGAAGACGGCAATAGCTTTGCAAATAGTGCTCTAGAAAATCATTGGTCTTTCGCTTTTTTAGGTTATACCTCCTGCCCTGATGTTTGCCCTATTACCTTACAAAGCCTGAATGCTATTTATGATGACTTACAACAAATCGCCAATAACAGCCAAGTTTTGCTTATTTCCGCTGATCCCAAACGAGATAGCCAAGAAAAACTTGCTCAATATATTGCTTATTTTAATCCCGAATTTAAAGCGCTCCGTGCCGAACATAATGTTTTGTTCCCGTTTACCCGTAGTTTAGGATTAATGTACGCCATCACTGACAATACCAGTGATAATGCTAACAATGTTGAAAATTACTGGGTTGATCACAGTGCCTCGCTTATTTTAATTAATCCTGACGGTAAAATTGCTGCCATTTTCAAACCAGAGCAAGCCTTAGGTGAAGTCCCCAGTATTAACACTGAGCAAGTGTTAAGCGATTTTAAAAAAATCGTCGCTTTAGATTAAGCAAAGCGACTACCAATTAATAACATCATTCGTTTAAAATTGAATACTCATTGTTAACTTAATTGTGCCAGGTAAACCTTGCGCTAATAAACGAGAGCCTGTTGCTGCCCAATATTTCTCATTCGTTATATTTTGACCATATAAGCTAAACTCAACTTGATGATTAAGTAACATTGTTTGATAGTTTGCACCTATATCAAACAACGTATAACTATCAGCAAAAGCACTATTGAGAGCATCGACAGCGCGATCACCCGTATAGAATGCACCTGCGATAACACTTAAACCCTCAATACTAGGCATATTATACTTAATAAATACTGATGCAGTGTGCTCTGGAGTATTTTCTATACGTTTTGATGTCAGTAGCTCACTACTGGTTTTTTCCTGCTGAGCGTGAATATAAGTAGCATTAGCCATAAGAGATAAGTTATCGGTTAGCTCACCTGAAGCGCTCACCTCAACTCCTTGATAAACCGCGCGACCGTCTTGCACAAAATAGTTAGTTACGGGGTCAATAAAAGCTGAAACCCTATCAATATCAAAATAAGCTGCGGTAAAAAATAGCCCTTGTTCAGACTGGTATTTAAGCCCTACTTCTTGCTGTTCGCTCACAGCAGCAGGTAAAACTTCCCCTGCATTTTTAGCTATTCCTTGTGCTAAACCACCTTCCTCTAACCCTTCAATATAACTCGCATATAATGTCAAATTTTCTGTTGGCTGAATTAAAATACTACCCGATAATGAGCCTATTTTGTCATAATAATCACTCGTAAAGCTTTCATTTTTGTAATCGGTGTAACGGTAACCTAAAGTCAATGCTAGCCATTGCGTTATTTGTGAATGTGTCGCTAAATATAAGCCTTTTTGTTCTTTATCTATTTCATTTTTTACGGTGCGTTGTGGTGTATCAACGGCTGCGATATTTTCAGGATGGTATAAGTCTTGAGACCACGCCCCTTGCTTTACCTTTTCGGGGATCACTGCATTACTGGTATTTAAAGAACCTCCTGCAATAACTTGATGGAAAATATTTCCAGTATTAAAACCGCCTGACAATTTAATATCAACAACCTTATTATCATACTCAGTCTCGGGAAAAGTTGATAATGCGACTTTACCGCCACTACCAGAATCGATATCAAAACCATAAAATGATGAGTAGCGTCGAGTATTTATTGAATACGAACGACCAGCCGCAAATGTTCCTTGCCAAAAATCAGAAAAATCATAAGTGAGTGACCCTAGTAAATTATATGATTCTGCCTCAGCCTTAAACCACTCAGCACCATGATTAGTGGAAGGCTCTAATAAAGGAGGTAAAGTAATCTCTCCATCACTATTCGCTAATAAGTAATATTCTGTCTGCTCAGTAATATCCCTACTAATATATTCACCATCAAATTCAAAGCGTAATGATTCACTTAACGATAAATCGTAACCAATAGAAGCAAAATGACGATCACCTGAGCTTCTATCAACACCAAGATCTTCATTGGCAGTTACTAAATTAATACGTACACCTGAATTATCAAAGGTTTTTTCAATATCTACGTTTACACCTAAACTACCGTGATTATTTGCGAAAGCCTCTGCTGTAACCTTATTGTCGTAAGCTCTTTCGGTTACCAAATTAATAACACCCGATGGAGAGCCAAAACCATAATATAGCCCTGATGCACCTTTAAGCACCTCAACTCTATCTTTGTTCTCTAACGGCATTTGTATGTAGTTAGATAAAGGTAAAACACCATTCAACCGGTAATTAGTATTATTTTCTAAACGAATACCACGAATTGCCAAATTGCTATAAATTGCCGTATTAATTTGTGCATAACTTACCCCTGCAGTATTTCTAACCGCATCTGCTAAAGATGAAGCTTGCTGCGCCTCTAGTAACTCTTTAGTTAAAATACTAGTTGTTAATGCTGTATCTAAAACTCGGCTATTGCGAAAAGTTCCTGCTTGTACATAGTTGGCAGCAAAGCTTCTTGGTCTATCCGTTGTGATAACAATAGTTTCAAGTGTATTTTTCACAACCGCATCGTCATTAGTTATTAAACCTGTTTCAGCTTCAATCGTTTGTTTAGCTAATTTTTCCTTAACGATCACCGCATTGGGCGATTTCCACACGGCAATTAGCCCCGTGTTATCTAATAATATATCTAACGCTACAGCGGCCTGATATTGCCCTTTCAGTGATTGAGCAGACAATCCTATTACAGCCTCATCTTTAACAAATAGCTGCACACCCGCCACGTGGCTAAACTGTGTTAAAACCTCTTTAAATGACGCTGTAGAAATATCAAAATTAATACGTTGTTGTTGATAATTCAAACTGCCGTCAGTTTGATTGGCTATTGCAGGAAACGCCGCCATACTTGCTAACACCAAAGCGGATGTTAACGCGGATACTTTAAATAAAGACATACTTCTACCTATAAATAATAACAATTACTATTTACAATAACGATATAAAAAACAAAACCCGTAAATTAATTTGAAAATAATTTACAGGTAATTCGAATTTCAGATAAAAACGAGCTTTATTACTTACACTTTAATAAAGCAAAATATCACCGTTAGGCATTTCTTTTACTTGTAAATCTAAACCTTCTGCAACCATGTTAAGGGCCAAATCTATAGAATCAATTTGAAAGCGACCTGATATTTCTTTTTTTATTACAGCACTATTTATCACTTTAATTGGCTTGTCTAAATAAAGTTCAAACTCTTTTAAAACCACCGATAACGGCTCAGAAGAAAAAACTAATAATTGATCACGCCATGACAACCCTGAGTTAAATTGCTCAGCTGATAATGACTTCCATCGTTGTTTTATTCGCCTACGTCCTTCTCCCTCGTTAACAATGAGTGGTACGCTATTATTTAACGACTCTACCTTTACACTATGCTCTGTTACTTGTATTTGTAACTGCGCATGTGTTCTTACATAAAATTCCGTCCCCAATGCGGTTATATTAAGATCATTATATTGCACAATAAATGGTCTGTTTTTATCTTTAGCTACCCGAAAATAAGCATCACCAGAAAGTAACTTAATAAAGCGCTGTTCTTGCGAATAAGCTATTTTTAAATGTGTATTATGTTTTAATTCAATCACCGAGCCATCTGGTAAAGTATAAGTTGATTGTTGTGCGTACGACTGGTATTGCTGCTCTAAAACCTTAGGTGGCAAAAATAATATAATAGCAGTAACCATCAACACAACGCTGGCCGCCAAACTAAAAGACCACTGTTTGCTGTAACCGCGCTGTTTTTGCTTAGCAAATAGTTCTTTTCGGCAACGAAAATAAGTTGCCTTATGTAACGATGACTGCTCAATCCAGTGCATAAACTCTTGCTGTTCAGTAAAACTTACTTTTTCAGATAACATTAATGTTAGCCACTGTTGAGCTTGTTTTTCTAATATTTCATTCATCGTTAACGCTCCTTATGTAGCGCTTGTTTACATTGTGCGAGTATGTGAGCGATAGATTTTTCAACCCAACTCACCGAACGCTTTTTTTCTCGTGCGATTTGCTCATAATTTTGACCATGAATTTTTGAACGCCATAATAAATCTTTTTTTTCAGTATGTTGCTTATCAATACAGTGCTGAAGTTGCTCCAAAGATCGATTATGCATAAATGTTTTCTCTGTGCAATTATCACTTATTAACGAATCTTCGCAAAATACTTCATTGTTATGTAGTTGCGTTTTACGGTAATAATCGAGTACTAAATTATTCATAATGGTTTGAACATAACCAGCAATATTATCAATAGTATGCCAATGCTCAACACGCATTAATCGAATATAAAAATCTTGCATTAAATCTTCTCGTTCCGCAGAGCAACTAACTTTAGATTTTAAACTTTTTTCGATGCCCGATTGAAAGCGCTGATAAACTTTTTCTGCTGTATAGGGAGGTGTCACGACGAACTCTTGTATAAATCACGAGACCACCATGTTAACGCAATTAATTCTCATTGTTAATTAGAATCAATAAAGTACGTATTTAAGGACGCATTAAATAACAACGGGTATATAATCACTTATTAATAACAAATGTCATTAAACGACTAGAAGGCACCCATGAATACTAAAATATATAAAAGCGTACTTGCGCATACCGCTAATTTACTAGGCGCTGTTCAACAAAAAAACCAAGCTCGCTTCGATGACTACTATGCTGAATTAAAGCAATTATGTGAAACTCATGAAAATACCGATAAAGACCACCCGGTACAGTGGGAAACCCTCGCTGATTTTACCGATGATTTAACCGAAGCTGTAACATTATATGAGCACGCGTTGATAAAAGCTGAGGCGATTAACGATAAAGATTTCCGTTCATCTATTGGTTACTCAATTGCGGCACTTAAAGTAGAGTTAGGTGATAAAACCAGTGCTATTGAGCATTTAGAAAAGGCCAAAATTAGCTGCAATAAAATTGTTGATAAAGAATTAAAAGCAGAAATACATGACTTATTAGAAGAGTTAAAAGTCGCAGAAGGTTAATAAACCTGAATTCTGGATAATTGCCCGCAATTTGAGTAACGTCAGCACAAAGCACAAAAGAGTAGCGTCATAGTAACGCAGCTACTCTTTACTAGCTTGCCAATAGGTAAATTGAGTAGGCAATAGTTGTTATAGCGGATACCAACTGCCATCTTCATTTAGAATAAACCACGGTTTAGAGTACCAATAATAACGACCCGGTTCACTAATACTAGCCGCGGTACAATTACCGCGAACACGTCCTACGGGTAAGTCTTTACTGAAGGTGATGCTAAAACTATTATCATCATGCCAAGTAATATCCTGTTTACCTAACCCCGAGATGTAACAGTTTAAACCTGCTTTATAAAAATCGTCATTTTCAACATTAAAGGTGATACTTTTCGGCTCACCATACTTATAAATTGTGTTGGCATTTTCGCCTTTCAAGCCAAGCGCTAAAGGTAGCGAGCCTAACTTATCACGTAAACTCGATATTTTGTCATACGGCATTGAAACAGGAAAACGCGACAAGCTACTTAAGTCACTTGCTAAACCAACTGCGCCAGATTGCTGTGAAAAACCCACATAACCAAGTTCGCGTAACCACTTTTGAGTCGCAACATCATATTCGCCATAAGGGTAAGCAAAATAATGCCAGCTTTGACCAGTTTTCTCTTTAATAATGGCTTCTGCTTTTACCAATAAAGTGCCCTGTTGAGTTAACCACTGCTGCTGTGTGAGTTGTTCAGTTTCGCTTGTCGGAATACGTGCTAGTGAATGATGCTCATAACCATGGTTAGCAATAATAACGCCCTCATCGGCTAAAGCTTTAAGTTGCGCCCAAGATAAAGAATTAGAAGCTGGATTATTTTCATTACGATTAATGACCGCTGGGTTAACAAAAATGGTGTAAGGAAAATTAAACTTATCAAGTAATGGCTTAGCGTTAGTCGCAATATTACTGTAAGCATCATCAAAAGTAATCGCCACCAACTTATCTTCAAGTGGCTGTTCGGTTTTAATAGCTTCAACCAAGGTCGAAAGTGCGACCACCTTAAAATGATTATCTTTTAAAAACTGCAAATGCTTTTCAAATTGCGCAGGAGTAATGCTAGTGCTTTTCGGTGTTTCATCACTAACATGATGATATTGCAATATAACCGCAGCAAAGCTGCTCAAGTGAAAGAACAATAAAAATAGAGTTAAAATGCAGCGTGTCATGATAATTTTCTCTGTCCGTAGCTGGATAATTTTGAATAGGGTAAAATAACGCTTTTGCACTGAAAAGCCCAGCCAATAGGAACAGTTTATTGTTATTATTTAGTAATCCCGATCAACATAAGCGTTTATTTGCCCTAGCGCTACCAATGATACTATCGAACATAACCGTTCCTTTAATTGGTTTAGTTGATACTGCGGTCGTTGGTCATCTTGAGCATGCCTATTATTTAGGTGGTAGCACCATTGGCGCAATGTTAATTAGTGTTGTGGTATGGCTATGTGGTTTTTTACGCATGTCTACTACAGGTCTTAGTGCACAAGCATTTGGCCAAGATAATACTCGTAGTAATATTATGGTGCTACTGCGTGGTATTTGTGTCGCCTTTACCGTTGGTGTCGTGTTAGTACTATGCCAAAGTGTTTATATTGATGTCGGTTTAGCACTTGCTGGTGGCTCCGAGCAAGTGCAGTTTTATGCAAAACAATATGCCCAAATTAGAATTTGGGGAGCGCCTGCTGCTTTAGCCAATTTAGTCATACTTGGTTGGCTTATTGGTAATCAAAAAAGTAAAGCCGTTATGTGGCTATTAATCACTGCTAATTTAGTGAATGTTGGCCTAGATCTGCTATTTGTATTTGGCCTAAACTGGCAAGTAAAAGGCGTAGCATTTGCTAGCCTTATAGCCGAATACTCAACCGTGATGCTGGGCTTGTTCTATATTTTATCGCGCTATAACACGACGGTTATTCAATTATGCCAAGATAAAAAAAATACACTAGTGACCTTAGTGGAGCGTTCGGCATTATTAAGTTATTTTCGTTTAAATCGCGACATACTCATTAGAACCTTATGTTTACAAGTCGCCTTTTTATTTATTACCTTTCAGGGTGCAAAACTAGGCGATAACGTTGTAGCCGCCAATGCTATTTTAATGAATTTTTTACTGCTAATTTCTTTTGGTTTAGATGGAATAGCCAACGCTGCAGAAGCCATGGTAGGTAAAGCCTATGGTGAAAAAAACACAAAGAAATTACAGCAAACTGTACACATAGCGTTATTCTGGAACCTTGTTTTTGCCGGTATATACTCAGTGCTATTTCTAGTCGCTGGTGAGTACTTATTAACACTAATTACCAGTATTGACAGTGTGATCGCGTTTGCTAAAGATTACTTAGTGTGGATTATTCTATTACCTATTATTTCATGTTGGTGTTATTTATACGACGGTATTTATATTGGCTTATTACAGGCAAAAGTGATGCGTAACAGTATGATAGTGGCTACCTTTGCTTGCTTCTTCCCGCTGTGGTTTGTGTTACAGGCTTATGAGAATCATGCTCTGTGGGCGGCCTTTTTAGGTTTTATGTTAGCCCGTGGTATAACCCTCGCTTGGCACTTTCATACCATAGTATTGAAAGAGCGAGGTTAACGAGGTTGAGCTTGTTTGATATTCGACCAAAGCAGCAACACTTGCGCTACTAAGTAACCGCAAGCTAAACCTGCAACATTAGCTGCCATATCTAACCACTCACCATAGCGATTGACGTACGGTTGAATTAACTCAATAGCGCCACTAAAAAGTGCAAAGCCAAAAGCAATATAAAGTAGATATTTAGGTCTTGCTAAAGCCGCTGGTAACATTAACGCGCCATACGAAATAAAATGATGGGTTTTATCGCTACCTGGTACTTGCGGTAAATGAGCAGCTGGCCATAATGACAAGGTGGCGATCGTCGCAAGTAAGGCTAACGTAATAAACAACCAATAACGTTTAATTAACTGTAGCATGATTATTAATTACCACTTTGTTGAGTTTTTTGTTTTAGCTTGGTTGCGATATATAATATTCAACCAACGATTAGCAAACATACCTGTGTATCCCCATGCAGCAATTAAGCAAGCGATTACCAAAGTAACAATACCCGCCACTTGCCATAAATGGTGATGAAAATAGCCCAACGCAATAAATGCTAAAGCGACACAAAAAAGGCCAAGACCACGCAAGAATAGCCTTAAGCTAGCTTGGGGGTTTTGACCTAGTTTTTCGAGTAATTTATACATCAGCGAAACCGTTAAATACTGATTAACGTACGCTATTAATAGTAAGAGTGCTCGCCACGCTCATGTTCAGTCGCGTCTTTAACGCCTTTAATTTCGCCAGCCATAATATCAATAAGCTGTTTTTCAATGCCATCTTTAACGGTAACATCAATTTGACTACAACCGTTACAACCACCACCAAATTGCAATACGGCATAACCGTCTTCAGTAATTTCAACCAAAGTACAATCACCGCCATGACCCGCTAACTGAGGGTTAACCTCAGCTTGTAAAAAGTAATGCACGCGCTCAAATAAAGGAGCGTCGTCAGCAACTTTACGTAATTTAGCATTTGGTGCTTTTAACGTAAGCTGTGAGCCCATTTGATCAGTGGTAAAATCAATTTCAGCTTCTTCTAAGTAACTTTTACTGTCACTGTCGACCATTGCTGAAAAGCCATCAAAAGGTAAAATAATATCATCAGGCTCTACGGCATCAGGAGGACAGTACGAAACGCCACACTCGGCTTTAGCAGTGCCTGGGTTTACGACGAAAACACGAATATGCGTACCTTCTGCTTGCTGTGAAAGTAAATTTACAAAATGTTTTTGTGCGCTTTCTGAAATACTAATCATATTATACTACTCTCTCTGCTCTCGGTATTTTTGAGCAAGTTTCATCTTAAACATCGCTTAAAAAAGTACCTGACTATTTTACTCAAGTATAGCTATTTTACGCTGCAATGTTGTTATGTGCCAATGGTTTTTGTGCTTTTGTTTATTCAGTCATTACACCGTAAAGCTAGAGAAAGCATTCATGAGCGTAAAACGCTTTTCATTAATAATAATTCTCGCTGCTTTATACTTTAGGTAGTGTTAAGCAAACCGCGACAACAGTGACGGTTTCAACGCCAACCGCTTTTAATAATCGACTGATTTCGCTGGCTGTTGTGCCTGTAGTAACAACATCATCAATCAAAATAACATGTTTTACATCGCTAAAGTCATTCGTTAATTTAAAGCTATTCTTGAGGTTTTTTCGACGCGCCTGACCCGTTTTCCCCATTTGACTCTCATCTTTTTTAATTCGACTGACGGCATTAGGTAAATACTTAAGCTGTAAAGCCTGAGCGAAAGGCTTAGCAATTAAATGCGCTTGATTATAACCTCGTAATTGCCACTTACTGAGATGCAATGGTACAGATAGCACCACCTCAGGGGCTATTTCAGTTGCATAGTGTTGCCATTGCTGCGCCAATAAAACCGCAAATAATTGCCCAAGCTCAAAACGGCCATGATACTTCAACTGAGCTAGCCATTGAGTAAAGGGAGGTAGGTAAGGCGCTAACGCAAAAAGCCGATCAAATTTTATCTTTGGCAAAGCATGGTTAACCGCTGGCCACATTAATAAGTCACCATGAATTAACTCTTGCTTAAAGTACGGTAAATCATTTTGGCAATACTGACATATTAAATATTGTTGCTTGCTATTTATTCCGTCATTTTCAGTGTCGTTTTCAGTAATAATATCAAGACCACACAAGTCACAACTACTTAAAGAAAATAGCTGCTGCTTTAGTTTTGCTAAATAACTCAAGAAAACACGACTAGTCATCGTGCTAATACCTTGTTGCCACTCCATGGAAACGCCCTTTTGATAAACAGCAGTATGATATAAACTACGCCTTTCATTGAACAAGGCAGCATAATACAAGCATGGCAAAAAACTTGGCTTTTACCACTACACCTTCCCATACTTTACGTAAAGATAAAGGCGAGCATAAAATTCCCGTGGTTTTAATCCATGGCTGGGGCCTAAACTCAGGGGTTTGGCAACCGCTACTTGAGCTATTATCAGCGCAAGACGACACTCCTTTTGAGTATATTACCGTTGACTTACCCGGCTTTGGGCAAAATAGTGAATTAACTTTAACCCCTTATAGCTTGGACAACATTTGTGAGACGCTCAATAAAACGCTAACAAAACCTGCTATTTACTTAGGCTGGTCTTTAGGTGGGCTAGTTGCAACACATATGGCATTACACCACCCCAATAAAGTTTTAGGATTAATTACCGTTGCTAGTAGCCCTTATTTTGTTGAGGAAGAATATCAGCAAAATAATACCATTTGGCCTGGAATTAAAAGCCATGTATTAACTAGCTTTCATCAGCAACTCGCGCAAGATACTGCAAAAACCATTACTGGATTTCTAAAAATTCAAGCAATGGGTAGCCCTCATATTCGTCAAGATTTAAAACTCATCACCCAATTAGTTATGGCGCACACTTTACCCAACAAAAAAACCTTAGATGAATCACTGAACTTATTAAGTGACAGTGATTTGCGAATACAACTAAAAGCTATTGAACAACCCTTTTTGCGCTTATATGGTAATAACGATAGTTTGGTTCCTAAGAAGGTCATTAATTTAATTAATGACCTTGCGCCAAAGAGCGAGCAACATACGTTTATGCAAGCCTCTCACGCACCTTTTATTTCACATCTCGATGATTTTCATCAAGTATTAAAAACTTGGTTAGGAGCGCACTTTTTAAATAGCACGAGTTAAAGAGTTTCAACCGATGTTAGGCTTTACTTTTACTGCAAAGTGATTAATAATTAAACAATGTAATATACCATTAATAGGAGTCGGTCTATGTACATACAATCGTCTTTCAATTCAGGTATTGAAGGTTTTCAAAATGCTCGAGCAACTGCGGACAAAGCCGCTGCGGATATTGCTGCCAATACCCTTGCTAGCAATGAGCAGGCTGAAACTCAAAATGTTAATGCTGAAGTAAATACCGATATCGTTAGCCAAGCAACTAAGCCAGAGAGCGTGCCTGACTTAAATCAATCTATTGTTAATTTAAAAGTTGCTGAATTCCAAGCTAAGGCTGCCACAGAAGTCATTAAAAGTGCAGATGAGAGCTTAGGCACCTTGATTGACGTTACCGCTTAATCAGCCTATTAAAATACTATGAACATTGCCCCTTCTGCTCCAACGCTTTCTACACCAACGGTAGTTAATCCACCGACGGAAACATTGCGTCGTGAAAATAATCGCCGTGAAGTCATTACCCAAGTTGCAAGCGCCAACCCATCGGCAGCAGAAAAAGGGGTCGCATCGGATAAAGATCGCGCCAAAACTCCCGCACAAAATAATGAACAATTCGACTTCGCTAATTTACGTAAACAAGCTGAGCTTGCTGCTGGTAAAGTCAGCGAGAAAGGCGGCGAGCAAAGTGAACAGAATCCCGATGAAAAAGACCAAGAACAACAAGCAGCTGCCGCTAAGCAAGAAGACAAAAAAATTGCTGATGATATTGAAGCAGAAGCGGCAGCCGATGAAAAAGTTATTCGACAATTAGCAAGTCGAGATCAAGAAGTAAGAGCACATGAAAATGCTCATGCAAGTGTTGGCGGCGCAACAACAGGGGCTCCTTCTTATAGTTTTGATGTGGGCCCTGATGGAAAAAAGTATGCCGTAAGTGGGGAGGTTTCTGTCGATTTGTCAGTGGTTTCAGGCAACCCACAGGCTACAATTAAAAAGATGCAACAAGTACATGCTGCAGCGCTAGCACCAGCTAACCCTTCAGCACAAGATATTCGTGTCGCAGCCAATGCCACCAAAATTATCTTAGAAGCGCAATCTGAGCTACTGAATAGTCAACCCGATGGTTCCAGCAGCAATAATCATAAAAATGATATTAACATTGCCAATAATACGCTTAAATCCGAATCGCAGGTAACTAATCAAAACAATGACTTTGATGAACTAATCAATCAAACATTAAACGCACAAGAAACCATAGCTCCAAGTAAAGCAACTTTAAACAGCAATGCTAATATTGGTACACAAACTATCGAAGTACAACAAAGAGCACAACGTGTAGAAAGCTTTTATCATACAGTTAGCCAAGGTTATGAGCGACCAGACAGCCACCATTTCGAGCTTACCGCATAGCTTAAGTGATTAAAGACTTAAGCTGTAACTACTTCTTCTACTGCTATAGTAGCTTCTTGATAGCGTTTTTGATAAATATCGCGTGCTGTCATTAGATCATCAAGCGCATGTGATTGGGTATAAGGACGTAGAATAACCAAAATTTTCAAAACACCTTGGTAAAATACAGAATCATTAACTTCATTCACTATGGTTTGTGTTTGATGAAAGCTGACCCAAAAGGTATTAATTAAACGTAATATACTGACAATATCCACTAACTCCTCATCTGAAAAGTTAATAATATCTGCTGCTCGTAATGACAGTAGTAATTGACTCACTCGCTCTGAAATAGACTGTTGTACTTCAACATACTTTTCACGTAAACATGGATTTTTATCTAACAAAACCGGTAAGTTACTATAAAAAAATCTAAACTTCATAGTTGTTTGAAAAACAGAGTCCATATACAAAATCAATGAATCGAGAGGTTTTACTTCTGCAGACACTGTTGGCAATGTTTCAAGTAATAAGCTACGTGCGTATTCTTCATAAATAGACAAAATAATGTCTTCTTTATTACGAAAATGATAATACAAATTGCCAGGACTAATCGCTAAGTGCGCTGCGATATGGTTAGTGGTAACATTTCGCTCTCCCTGCTCATTAAATAATGCAATACTGGCTTGTATTATTTTATCGCGAGTCTTCATGCGGTTACTTCTTCTTAAATTAGATTAAAACTAAGACAATCATACTATCAAAATTCAGTTGATATAAAGTATTTTGAGTAAATACTTTAAGATTTCACCCATATTTTATGATTATTTATTCATTTTTGTTGCTTGTCGACTGAATACTAGCCAATGAATAACAGAAAGGCTTGTCAGTGGATAGCTTCCACTATTACAATAATTACTTTAAATAATAACCTCAACACAGTGAATAATAACTCATGGCCGTAATCGCAATTTATCCAGGTACTTTTGATCCTGTCACTAATGGTCATACTGATCTCATTACTCGTGCTAGTAAGCTATTTACTGAGGTTATTATTGGTGTAGCGGCAAGCCCCAGTAAACAACCTCGCTTTGAATTGGCACAGCGGGTTGCCATGTTAGAAGAAGTCACTAAAGACTTACCTAATGTACGCGTCGTTGGCTTTACAGGTCTATTGGTTAACTTTGCCAAAGAGCATCAAGCTAAAGTACTTATTCGTGGCTTACGCGCTGTTTCTGATTTTGAATATGAATTTCAATTAGCGAATATGAATCGCCGTTTATCACCAGAGCTTGAGAGTGTTTTTCTCACGCCAGCTGAGCAGAACTCTTTTATTTCGTCTTCATTAGTTAAAGAAGTTGCCTTGCATCAAGGTGACGTAAGTCAGTTTGTTCACCCAATTGTTAAAGCAGCTTTAGAAAACTAAATTATAACCCTGTTAGCCTTAACCCTAACAGTTAAGGTAACTGACAACTAGGGCAATAAACTGAGCTGCGATTAGACTGACGCACTTCAAGTAATGTTGTTTTGCAAGTGAAACACTCCTGCCCAGCTCGACCATAAACAAGTAGCGACTGCGCGAAATAACCTGGGCGGCCATCCGCTTGGGTAAAGTCTTTTAAGGTTGTGCCGCCTTGTTTAATAGCGGCGCTTAATACTGATTTTATAATATCAGTGAGCCGATCATAGCGTTTTTCACTAATGTCACAGGCTTTTACCGTAGGTAAAATTCCCGCTTTAAACAATGCTTCGTTCGCATAAATATTGCCAACACCAACCACAACCTGATTATTCATCAAAAAGGTTTTTATTGGCACTTTGCGGTTTTTAGCCTTTTCAAAAAGGTAACCATAATTAAAATCATCACTTAATGGCTCAGGGCCTAACTTGGTAAGTAGCCCTTGTTCATCGATATGGTTTTCAAACCATAACACGGCACCAAAACGCCTTGGGTCATTCAACCGTAATGCTTTGCCGTGTGCAAAAACTAAATCAAAGTGATCATGCTTAGCAACAGCTATATCAGCCTCAATGACTCTTATCGTGCCTGACATACCTAAATGTATTAACAAAGTGCCTGTACTAAAACGTAACAGCAAATACTTCGAGCGCCTTTCAACACTTTGCACTACTTGTCCGGTAATTTTTTGCACCGACTCAGGAATAGGCCAGCGTAAACTAGCGTTACGTACAACAACCTTAGTCACTTGTTGATTAATAATATGTGGGCTGATCCCTAAACGACATACTTCAACTTCTGGTAATTCTGGCATTTTATATAGGCTCGATTAATAGGGTAATAATTGTTTGGTTAAGGCAACAGGGAAAGCTAACCAAAGGTTGTCAGTTTGTTTATATACTAATAGTTGGTCATTTAAGGGATATACCATAAAATTTTGATGTTGCGCGCCACCCGCTGTGGCAATATTTACTTTAATCGCTAATTGCTCATCAATAATAATATCGTCGGCCTGCATTAAACCTTCACTTTGCTGCCAAGCCAAGATGATTTGCTCTACCTGCTGGTCGCTAAAGCTTAAAATAACGCCTTTAGTAGTCACTTGCCAGCCTAAGCCTGCGCGCTCAAAAATAACCTGTGTATTATTGGGGAAATGCATTGATAGCGTTAAAATCACACTTTGAGCAGGCAAAATTGTTGCTTGGGCACTCTCTTTTTCATCATCGTTAGGGAAGAGTTTATTATTAGTGGTGTTAATTAATAGAATAAATAACATCACAGAAAAAATAATGACGTTATTCCAGCCTGTGCGTGAGAGTTTCATAGCATATTCCCCAAAAGATAATATCTCTATAATACTGAAGTTTATCTCAAATAGCGCGCATAAAAAAACCCGGTAAAACCGGGTTTTTTTAATTGAAACAAAATTAATTACTTAATTTTAGCTTCTTTATAGATTACGTGCTTGCGAATGGTTGGATCAAATTTTTTGATTTCCATTTTTTCAGGCATAGTCTTTTTATTCTTATCAGTAGTATAAAAATGACCAGTACCAGCACTAGAAACTAAACGAATTTTATCGCGCATAATAATTTCCTTAGAATAAAGTTATTAAACTTTTTCGCCACGGGCACGGATGTCAGCTAATACTACATCAATACCTTTTTTATCGATAATACGCATTCCTTTCGGAGTTAAACGTAATTTAACGAAACGATTTTCGCTCTCAACCCAAAAACGGTGAGATTGAAGGTTAGGTAAAAAACGACGACGAGTCGCGTTTCTTGCGTGAGAACGGTTGTTCCCTACGACTGGTTTCTTGCCTGTAACTTGGCAAACTTTAGACATGTGAGTCACTCCAAATATTAATTTCAGCTCGAGCTATATTTTCCCCAAGACCGTCGCCTTAGGATCCTGAAAAAGGTGGCATATTATAGAGAAACTAATTAATTAATGCTAGCCTTAATGAAAAATTAGTAAATTAATAAACTTTCATCAATATAATTAATTAGTTAGCTGGGTATTATGTTCTAAATAAAAGACGAAATGCACTTTTTTCGTATGAATTTTGTCTCGTTCAAGGACAAAAAGTCAGCAAAAATAAAGTTTATTTAGCTGATTTTAGATTGGAGAAGTTTTGTTATTTGCTCATTCTGTTCTTTATTACATAATTCATCAATAAGAATACGCAAAATATGTGATTTTGCTAAGTCAGTGCCCTTTGATAACTCATGTAATTGAGCGATAGCGTCTTCACTTAAGGTAAATGTTGCACGGCGAAAACGCTTTTCTAGTTTAGCTTCTTCCTGCTTAGCAAGCTTATGTTCAGCTTCTGTCATTTCAACATAACGCTTGGCTTCATTAATGGCATCTTGCAGGCTTTGTTTTTGAGGGGCTTCCTGCTGATGCAGTTCACTCACTATTTTTGGCGCCCCTTTAGCATAATCTTCAGCGTCAGCAATAAACTCATCAATAGTAAAGTTCTGCTTCTTAACTTTACTATTTTTACCTTTTTTAAGATCAGTTAAACTCATGTGAATTATCCGGTTCCATAGCTAATAACTCTTCTGCAATAGCCACCATCTCTTGTGCTGCTTTACCTGTTGGATCGATTTCAATAACCGATGAGCCTTGTTCTTCACTGTCATCATAGATATTGCGACTATAAGTAACCGCATTCAATACATTAATACCGTATGAGCTACATACTTCTTTCGCTTCAAGAATACGACCAGCTTGATTAGGTAGTGCTGGGCACTGAGTAATAACAAAAGACGCCATCATTTTAGGGTTAACCATTTTACAGGTGCTAAGCATATCTTCCATATGAGGAACTGTTTTCAAGTCGCGCCTTTTCGGGCGTAATGGAATAATAACATGATCAGCAACCGACATTGCCGCTCGCAACGCTAAGTTGTCCTGCCCCCCACAATCGACAATAACATAATCATAATGTTGAACTAGACTGAGTAAGTCGTTACGAATTTTTCCGTAAAGTTGAATACAATTAATGGCCGGTAAAGAGGGGTCACCGTTACGTGCTTGTATCCAATCGGAAGTGGTTCGCTGAGGGTCACAGTCAACCATAAGTACAATCGCTTTTTTATTTCTAGCAAAATATACGGCTAAGTTTTGTGCCAAACAGCTTTTACCGCTGCCCCCTTTTTCACCACCCACAAGTATCATCATTTCACTACCATCCTTAACCGAGATTGATTATTGCTAACCTATTAATTGTAGTTCAATATCTAAAAACTGCGCCAAGACTGCTTTTTGGATTCATTTCTTATTCCAAAATAAGTGCGATATTAAACCAGCCACTATTTTGCTTAGTACAACGCAACACTCTTCCTGATAGTTTTTGGCTGTTCGCGTTAGCTGATTTAAAAATAATAGTTACCGGTGTTGCAATAGGTAAAGCTTCATCGCAGTCTAATTTAAGACCTCCTCGAGAAAAGTCTAAACAGGCAATTTTTTTCACTCGCTCAACATTATTTTCATCGAGCCAAGTAATATCAACTAACTCTTTTTCCATATCTAGTCGAAATGAACCACGACGCTCAACCTCGTCATTACTACTGTCGGTCATAAGTGTTCCTTATTCGGGTTGCACAATGTGGCTAATTTGGGTGATTAAACCTAAACGGCCTCTATTTATAAAAATTTTAATACTTAAATAACCTCAATATTAAAAGTAATTGTTTTTAGTTGATTTATCAAATTTTCAATCATTAGCTTTTAGTTCAGCTCACCATGCTCGGCAAAGGAGTAACATTGAGCTCCTGCAACAATAATATGATCGAGCACCCTAATATCTAACAGTGCTAATGCTTGTATTAGTCGACTTGTTAAAAGCTTATCTGCTTGGCTAGCTTCTGCAATACCAGAAGGGTGATTATGCGTTAATATAACCGCTGCGGCATGATGCTTTAATGCTTGCTCAACCACTACCCTTGGATAAACTGCTGCAGCATCTATGGTTCCAAAAAATAAACGTTCAAATTTTAAAACCTGATGTTGATTATCTAAAAATAGTACCGCAAAAATTTCTCGACTCTCATGGCGCAATTCACTCAACAAATAATCTCGCGTTGCTTGTGATGACGTCAGTTGCTGCCCTTGCTGAATTAACTGCTCGGCTAAGTAACGTTTCGACATTTCTAAGCAAGCTTGCAGTTGTACATATTTTGCCGTTCCTAAGCCATGATGTTGACAAAACTCATCATGACTCGCCTGATAAATAGCACCTATACCGCCAAAGTTAATTAACAGCTGACGTGACAAGTCGACCACGTTACAACCCTGTACTCCGGTGCGTAAAAAAATAGCTAACAACTCCGCATCACTCAAACTTGCCGACCCTAAATGTAATAATTTTTCTCGTGGTCGCTCGAGTTCAGGCCAGTTTTTAACAACATGAGTTGATAATATTTTCTCTTCTTTCATGTAGGCTTCCTTGCTTTACATTAGCGGCTATTTTTCATTAAGTTTTAGTGAGCTATTTAGCCGTAATTATTTTTAAATAAACGAATAAATGTTATCTTAAGGCTATTATTAGCTTTATTTTAAGATTAGCAGCTTATGCAAATTCTTCAGGACAAAAAAATAGTTCTAGGTGTTACTGGTGGTATTGCCGCATACAAAACCCCTGAATTAGTGCGTCGTTTAAAAGAACAAGGTGCCGATGTACGCGTGGTTATGACTGAAGGCGCGAAAGCCTTTATAACTCCCCTCACCCTACAAGCGGTTTCGGCAAACCATGTTGCCGACAGCCTACTCGATAGCCAAGCTGAACTAGCGATGGGCCATATTGAACTTGCAAAGTGGGCCGACCTAATCATAATAGCGCCAGCCACTGCCGATATTATTGCCCGTGTTACCGCGGGTATGGCAAACGATTTACTTTCAACCTTATGTTTAGCCACAAATGCGCCTATTGCCATTGCTCCAGCAATGAATCAACAAATGTGGCACGCCGCTGCAACGCAAAGCAATATCGACACGTTAACCGCTCGTGGTTGTTATATTTGGGGACCGGGTTCTGGCGAACAAGCCTGTGGCGATGTAGGTTTAGGCCGTATGTTAGATGTAGATGATTTAGTGACCCTAAGCAGTGACTTTTTTGCTGAGAAATATTTACAAGGGCAACACTGGGTTGTTACTGCTGGGCCAACACGTGAAGCGATTGATCCTGTACGTTACATATCTAATCACAGCTCTGGAAAAATGGGTTATGCTATTGCACATGCCGCATTACGAGCTGGCGCTAAAGTCACCTTAATATCTGGCCCTGTCACCATTAAGCCGCCTTCAGGTTGTGACATTATTAACGTGATTAGTGCTGAAGATATGCACCAACAAGCATTATTACATGCCAAACAATGTACTACCTTTGTCGCTTGTGCTGCAGTTGCTGATTATCGTGTTGCTGAAGTTGCCGCGGAAAAAATCAAAAAAACTACTGAAAACATGCAAATTGAGTTAGTTAAAAACCACGACATTGTTGCCGATGTCGCCCAGCTAAAAAATAAACCTTTTATGGTTGGTTTTGCTGCTGAAACACAAAATATTGAACAATATGCCCGTGGCAAATTAATGCGCAAGAATTTAGATTTAATTGCAGCTAATGATGTTGCCAAAGCTGGGCAAGGATTTAATAGTGACGATAATGCCTTAACACTATTTAGTGCAATTGATAAAACCGATCTCCCTTTAACCAGTAAACAAAATATAGCCAAACAGCTGGTATCTCTGATTAATCAACATTATCAAGCTAAACACACACAATAGTAAATACTCATAAGCACGTCACAAGTTTAACGGATTTAATAATAACAAAAGAGAATATTTTTATGGTCGCCACACAAACTAAAAAAGCAAAGCCAAACCGTAAGCAACAAATATTAGAATGCCTAGCGTTAATGTTACAAAGCTCTCCAGGTGAGCGTATTACCACTGCCAAACTAGCTGCGGAAGTAGGCGTATCAGAAGCAGCGCTTTATCGTCATTTTCCATCAAAAGCACGAATGTTTGAAGGGCTAATCGACTTTATTGAAGAGTCAATATTCTCTCGTATCAACCTTATTTTAGCTGACCACAAAGAAGCAATCGTACGTTGTCATCACATTTTACACGTATTACTTGTGTTCTCTGAACGTAACCCAGGTATTTGCCGTATTTTATCAGGTGATGCTTTAATGGGTGAAAACGAACGTTTACGCGGGCGTGTGCATCAATTATTTGAAAAACTGGAGTCACAATTTAAACAAGTATTACGTGAGCGTAAGCTACGTGAAGGAAAAACTTTTCCAATTAACGAAGCTCCGCTAGCTAACTTGCTAGTGGCCTTTGCTGAAGGTAAAATTAGCCAATATGTTCGCTCTGGATTTGAGAAAAAACCAAGCAGCGACTTTAATGAGCAATGGCAATTTTTAATGGCGAGTAAATAGCCCTAAATTCACACTTGTCCTGAATAAATAATATATAGGAAACTTAATGAGTACACTCTCACACTTACAACCTGCTAGCTTATGGCAGCTATTCGAAAAAATTTGTAGCATTCCTCACCCTTCAAAACATGAACAACAGATCTCACTATGGATTCAACAATGGGCAAAAGAGCTTGGTTTATCTGTTAAAGAAGATGCCATAGGTAACCTATTTATTAAAAAGCCAGCAACTGCCGGCATGGAGAATTGCAAGGGCGTTATTTTACAAGCACACATGGACATGGTACCGCAAAAAAATAACGATACTGCGCATGATTTTTTAACCGATCCTATTAAGCCCTACGTGATTGATTCAGGTGACTGGGTAACGGCCGAGGGTACTACCTTAGGTGCCGATAACGGCGTGGGTTTAGCGTCTGCATTAGCCATTTTAGCAAGTGATGATATCAAACATGGTCCGCTAGAAGTATTAGTAACTATTGATGAAGAAGCAGGCATGAGTGGCGCTTTTGGTTTAGAAGCTGGTTGGTTAGATGGTGACATTTTAATTAACACCGACTCAGAGCAAGAAGGCGAAATCTACATGGGCTGTGCTGGCGGTATCGACGGCAACTCAAGCTTCAATTTAGATTTTGAAGATGTACCGGCTAACTACCAAGCATTTAACTTATCTATTTCAGGTTTAAAAGGCGGTCACTCAGGTGTAGATATTCATACGGGTCGTGCTAACGCCAATAAATTATTAGTACGCTTTTTATTAGACGCAAGTAATGAGTTTGACCTTAGCTTAACCGAGCTTAACGGTGGTAGCTTACGTAACGCGATTCCTCGTGAAGCTAACGCAAGTTTTGTTGTGGCTAAAGATAAAGTAGAGCCATTAAAAGCAGCATTAAATGATTATTTAGCCACTATTCGCCAAAATTTATCAGCCATTGAAACTGATATCGATATGCTCTTAATTTCACCTGAAGATTTTGAACAATGTTGGACAAAAGCTACTCAAGCGGCAATTTTACGCGCACTGAACGCTTGTCCAAACGGTGTTATTCGTATGAGTGACGATATTGAAGGTATAGTAGAAACCTCATTAAACTTAGGTGTTATGCGCATGCGTGGCAACAAATTTAATGCCATGGTATTAATACGTAGCTTACATGACGATGGTCGTTTAGAAACACAACGTACTGTACAATCTGTATTTGAATTAGCGGGCGCAAATATAGTATTTTCTGGCGCTTACCCTGGTTGGAAGCCTGATACTGATTCTGCCATTATGAATACAGTACGTGATACTTACGAAAGCCTCTTTAATAAAGTGCCTGAAGTAATGGTTATTCATGCAGGTTTAGAGTGTGGCTTATTTAAAACTGCTTATCCGCATTGGGACATGGTTTCAATTGGTCCAACAATTAAATTCCCACATTCTCCAGATGAAAAAATTGAAATTACTACCGTTGCTCAATATTGGCAATTGTTAGTCGCTGTTTTAGGAAACATTCCGCAGAAGTGATCTGATTATAAGCGTTACTGTAAAGTTAACGCTTAGTGTACCTCATCAGGGCGCGTGTATAAGTATCCAAAGTCACCGCCCTTTATTAAGCCCTCTTCTTTATTAAGATTAACAAACCAATTATTATCATACATATGTCCTATGTTTATCAAAGGATATAGTATATATTATCGTCGAAATATTGTTACAGACAGTAGCAACACCTTTAATACTTAAAAAACACCTTGCCGCCTCGTCACTTAACGATCGGCATTAATTATAATATGGACATTAATAATGAAACTAACTCAACTCCTTTCTGCTGGTTTATTGGTAGCAGCCTTCTCTTTTACTGCTAATGCTGGCCTTGTTACTCATGCAGTATCAACTAACGTAGGTGGGCAACCTGACTCTGATACCAATGGCAGCTCTATCTATCAAGAGCTTAATGCTCAAAATAAAGCTTATGCTTCATTAACTGGTGCTGGTTTTTTACCAACTCTGAAAGTAATGGCTCAATCTTCTAGCGATTCATATTCCTACGTTAGAGCTTTAGCTTTACAAAAATTTACATACCACGGTAATGAAGCAAGTACTTTTTTGCTTAATTTCAATTTACACGGCGACGTAAACTCGTCTAGTAACTACTTACCTCTACGTTCTGATATTGGTATTTTAAAGGGGAACAATGTTTGGTTTTATGAGACTTATGACTTCCCGACTAACTTCTTTGAGGGCGGTTTATATAACGACACGAATGAGATGTTAGGTTATAAGACTATAGGTATTGAAAATGGCTTAAATCAAAATGTAGCTGACAGCCTATCATTTGACATCCAACCAGGTGAGTCATTTTTTGTTTATGCTCAAGTTTCAGCCGAAATCCAAAATGGCTTTGTTGATGCATGGAATACACTTACAATGAGCTTTGCAGATAGTACTGGTTTAACTGCAGCATCATCGATGTTACCAAATACTGATATTCCTGAGCCTGCGTCTGCCTTACTTCTATTTTCAGCGCTGGCCCTTATGGCTCGTAGAAAAACGTTAGCTAGCTAAACATATAAATACCTTTATATAGCGCCTGCCATTATTTACCCAAATAGTCTAAACGGCTATTTTAAAAGAATAATGGCAGATTACCTTCCTTAATTTAAAAGGAATATTCATAATATTCTCTCCATCAAGTATGTACTTTACTTTAATTATTTCAAAGAATATATCAGCTGAACAAGAACGATATTAACTATTCATAACTAAGGTTTGTTATTAACATTATTTCCGTTAGAATGGAGTAATCATTTTTTAGGATATTTGCTATGAATCAGCCAGAAAAAATTATAATAGCTGACGACCACCCTTTATTTAGGCAAGCATTACTCGGTACACTCAAAAGCAAACTTACTTATACGCAATGGCTTGAAGCTGAAACCATTGACGAGTTGAACGAGCAACTGAATGCACATAATAATAGTGATTTATTATTACTCGACTTAAATATTCCTGGAGCACATGGCTTTAATACCCTAATACACGTTCGTAACCACTTCCCCCAAATTCCTGTTGTAATTGTTTCAGCTCACGAAGATCACGATACTATTAGTAAAGCCATGAATTACGGTGCTGCGGGTTTCATCCCCAAATCAACCCCCGTCGATGGTATTTACACTGCAATTATCACGATATTATCAGGTCATACTTGGCTACCAGACACTTTTGAGCAATCACAAAATAATAATACCGATATTGATATAGCAGAGCGCGTTGCTAGCCTAACCCAGCAACAATACCGAATATTAATGATGTTTGCTCAAGGTATGCTAAATAAACAAATTGCTTATGATTTAAATGTTTCAGAAGCGACCATTAAAGCACATGCAACCGCCATTTTTCGTAAACTTGATGTCAGAAATAGAACACAAGCGGTCATTGCTATCGGTCAATTAGACCTATCTGAAGCTGGTTTCGAGTCTCGCTAATACTTAACATCCAAATTTAGCCTGCTAATTAGACGATTGATATTTAGTACACTCAAAGTAAGCTTAGATAAGTTTACAATATAGTAAAAAAACATAAATCCGAATTAATAATAATAGCGATGAAGCGCCTTACTCTATAGCCATCTTAGGTTACAATCAAAAGATGTATTTGCCTTATCGTTTCAAATAAAAACGGTTAGTTTAAGGAAGCTCATGAATAAACTATTAACAACAAACAACACAGGTATTCCACTTTTCGTTATTGAAAAAAGCGCTTACCAAGGCTGGGTCAACGCCCAAAGTAGCAGCAATCAAAATTGGCTAACTAACACCAATTTTTCAGGCCAAGGGTTAGCATTATTTGCCAACGAGCAAGGCGAATTAAACCAAGCACTTTTCGTCGTCAGTGATGCGAATGATTATTTTGCTTGTGGCGAGTTAATTAAATTATTACCTCCTGGTCAGTACCTTTTAAATGCCGATAAAGCGCACCACAGTGCAATATGTTTTGGTTGGCTAATTGGCGCTTATCAATTCAATCAGTACTTCTCAACTGACAAAAATACCGCTTTTCCTTCACTAGGCGTTAACGATCAGACACTTATCGACAACACCATTAAATACGTAGAAGCAACAGCATTAACTCGTGATTTAATTAATATACCTGCTGCTGATATGATGCCAGAGCATTTATCACAAGCAACCCAACAACTCGCTGATGAGTTTGGCGCACAAGTAAACCATATTATTGGTGACTCATTACTTGAGCAAAATTATCCAACAATTCATGCGGTAGGTCGTGCTAGCGTACATAAGCCAAGATTAATCGACTTAACTTGGGGTGATGATAACCATCCACAAATTACCTTAGTAGGCAAAGGCGTTTGTTTTGACAGTGGTGGTTTAGATATTAAACCCGCTGCTGGTATGCGTAATATGAAAAAAGACATGGGTGGCTCCGCTCATGTTTTAGGTTTAGCTCATCTTATAATGGCGCATAACTTACCCGTTAAGTTACGTGTACTTATTCCAGCGGTTGAGAATGCGGTTTCAAGTAACGCACTTCGCCCAGGTGACGTGGTAACGACACGTAAAGGTATTACCGTTGAAATACATAATACTGATGCTGAAGGGCGCTTAGTATTATGTGACGCCTTAGCTGAAGCAAATAACGACAGGCCCGAACTCATTATTGATTTCGCCACACTTACGGGTGCTATGCGCGTTGCATTAGGTACTGAATTACCAGGATTTTTCTCTACCAACGACCAAATTGCAGCAGATATTACCCAAGCTGGCAGTGCTATTAGTGACCCCGTATGGCGCATGCCATTACATAGCGCTTATGATGACTTATTAAGTAGCACTATTGCCGATATGACCAACTGCCCATCAGTACCTTTTGGTGGCGCAATTACCGCTGCTTTATATTTGGATAAGTTTGTTGATGATGATATTGATTGGTTACATTTTGATATTATGGGCTTTAATATTAGAAACTTATCAGGTCGTCCAATTGGCGGGGAAGCGTTTGGTATTCGTGCTGTCTTTAACTACTTACAGCAACGCTTTCAGTAAAAAGTCACCTTAACACTCCAAGACAGCGCCCAGCGCTGTCTTTTTTGTTCTAACTTACCGAAAATTATTACTGCACTTTCCAGACGATCTTAACGAACCAAATTAACACACTGATAATTATAAGATTTCTAACGGGGAAACTAATTTTTCTGTTGTATAAACTAATCGTTCAGCTAAACCTTCAATAATAGTCAAGGCAATATCGTTATTGCTTTTTAATAACGCTTTAAACTCTGCTTCACCGTAAGCTAATAAGTTAACATCTGAATTGGCGGTAGCAGTACATGAACGATCTCTGCCTGTTAATAGCGCCATTTCACCAAGAAAGTCACCTTTGTTAAGGGTTGCAATCGTTACTGATAAACCATTTCTTTCTTTGCTTAAACGGACTGTGCCGCTATTAATTACATACACCGCTCGACAGGTATCTCCCTCAGAAAAAAGTACCTCTCCTTTGCTTAATTCTACCCTGTTACTCATATGTATTTTCACCTTAAAAATGAGGATGTTCATCAACAAATTGAAGAATAAACTCACTGCTAATGAAAGTCTACCGTTATCCTATATATCCAGCTAGAGTTCAGGTTATCACTTAACACTAATAGTTTGCTTAAAAACAAAACCTGAATATCTATTTAATCTCGATTTATCTCCATTTCGTCGAATTTACTCCACTTTTTATTGGTTTAACGCTCAAAAAAACATAAACTCGAACAGACTTCACTAACATGCCTCTTTTTAGGTATATATTAGGAATATAAATGAAACATAAAATCTCTTATTTAAAACAAGCTTTAGCAGTAAGTTTAGGCTTATTAAGCGCATCAGTTTTTGCAACTGATAAAGTTATTACTGCTGAAAACTTAGCAACAATACAAAGTGTTGGCCAGGTGCAAGTTAGTCCAAGTGGTGACGAATTTGCTTTTATTCGCTCTGTGCCTCGTGAAATTTACGTTGAAAAAGATGGATCAAACTGGGGTGAGTTACACCTAGTTAATGATGAGGGTGTTGAACGCCCATTTATTACCGGTAAAGTAAACGTTCGCAGCATTCAATGGTCTGCAGATGGCGCTTTTATTTACTTCTTATCGAAAATGAACGGTGATAAGTTTACCTCGCTTTATCAAATTGCGGCCAATGGTGGTCAAGCACAAAAAGTATTATCACTAAAGGATACTAGCATTAGCAGCTATACCTTAAGTAGCGATAATAAAAAGGTTGCCCTGTTAGCGAAAAAGGCTAAAGATAAATCAGTTAAAAAACTTACTGACTTAGGCTTTAAAGCTGAAATTTATGAAGAAGATTTAGCTGATCAATTTTTATATGTAGTTGATTTAGCGATAACTGAAAAAGCCATTACCCCTGAAGCGTTAGCAATTAAACACTATGTTTCTGATGTACATTTTTCGCCAAATAATAAAAATTTATTAGTTAAAACTCAGCCGACCGCATTAATTGACGATAAATACATGAAATCGCAATGGCATATCGTTGATGCAGCAACGCAAACGGTTAACGTTTCTTTTGCTACCGAAGGTAAATTAGGCGCTGCTGAGTTCTCTCATGACGGTAAATATATTGCTATCCACGGTGCCGAAGACAAGCATGATCCAGCAACAGGTCGTTTATTTTTAGCTGACGTTAAAACAGGTAAAGTTACTGACTGGTTACCTAACTTCGCAGGTCATGTAAGTGACTTTGAATGGTCAAACAAGCGTAATGAGCTGTTTTTAGTTGCCAACGTAGGTCCGCAATCTGTTATCGCCAAAATTAAGCCTGGTAAAACATCGTATAAAGAAGTTGTTAAAGCGGGCAAATTAATTGCGGGTCGTTTAAGTATTTCAGATTCAGACAAAACAATTGCCTTAGGCGCAAATACAGCGAAACACCCAAATGAAGTATTTATGCTTCGCGGTAAAAAAGCATCTCGTTTAACTAATTCAAACCCGTGGTTAAACGACGTGGCATTAGCGAAACAAGAAATTGTGACGATAAAAGCACGTGACGGCGTAGAAATTGGTGGTGTATTAGTTTATCCACTAAACCACAAAGAAGGTCAACGTTACCCACTAATTATGTCGGTACACGGCGGCCCTGAAAGCCATGATAAAGATGGTTGGATCACCGCTTACTCTCGCCCTGGTCAATTAGCAGCAGCACAAGGCTACGCGGTATTTCACCCTAACTATCGTGGTAGTACAGGTAAAGGGGTTGCCTACTCTAAGTTAGGTCAAAATGATTACGCAGGTAAAGAGTTTGATGACTTAGTTGACCTAAAAAATCATTTAGTAAACATTGGTTTAGTTAACGAGAAAAAAGTTGGTATTACGGGCGGATCTTACGGTGGCTATGCGTCAGCATGGGGCGCAACTAAACTAACTAAGCACTTTGCTGCGAGCGTTATGTTTGTTGGTATTTCTAACCAATTATCGAAATTTGGTACTACTGATATTTCAAATGAAATGCACTTAGTACACGCACGTTCATACCCTTGGGAAAAATGGCAATGGTACTTAGAGCGCAGCCCTATTTATTGGGTTGAGCAATCAGAAACGCCATTATTAATTATGCACGGTAAAGCAGATCCTCGTGTACACCCTGCGCAATCAATGGAAATGTACCGTTATATGAAAGTACATGGCAAAACAGTACGTTTAGTTTACTACCCAGGCGAAGGCCATGGTAATAAACGTGCTGCTGCTAAGTACGATTACAGCTTACGTTTAATGCGTTGGATGGACAACTACCTAAAGCATGACAATAAACCAATGCCTGCACACGAATTACCGCATGCGGCTAACTTAAAAGCTAAAAAAGAAGCATAACGCTATTAATGGGCGCATTGCGCTCATAATCATTTGTTTCAATAAAGGCCAGATTTTTTCTGGCCTTTTTATTCCTGAAAGTCGCCAATAATGAATTTTTATTCTCCTGAAATAATAGAAACAATAACAAGTTAGCTATTAACGGTAATTAAAAGTTTTTTCTGTATTTGCCTTATCAAGGAATGCGTGACTACACTGATAAAGCAAACCTAATGAAAGTTAGGGACGCAAAGCCACCGGTCTAAGGAGTACTCTACGACAGCGGGGTTGCCAATAATCTAGTAAGAATTATTGCCAGTTACCACTGATGATGTATTTCTGTGACAGGTATGTTTGTAATTACATTTTAGGATGGGATGTTTCATGCATAGTCAACTGAGTTGCAACGCTAAAAAAACTAAAACGCTTACCTATAAATCATTCTTATTCATTTACCCTTTACTGACTCCCTCACTTTACTCATTATTTTTTTTAGCGCTCTGCGTAACTAGCTTTTCCAGTTTAGCTACTTCCTTCAAAACGCAAATCAATGCAGCAAACAATGAAGAATTCTATCAACCTGACTACCCGTTAATTTTTGTCAGTGCTCCAATTAAAGTGTTTGATAATACTTACGGTGGAGTCACAGGTACATACAAGTTAGGCACCGATGTACTCAGTGCAAATAACCCCAGCGGAGGTAATGAGTTATGGATTTTATTACCTAACGGCCAAAGTAAAAAACTATTTCCTTTAGAGATACACCTGCAACAACAACTCATTGACACGCCTACAGGTATGTTAAATCAAGGCTCGGTAGTTGAGCCAAATTTATCTGAAGACGGTAAAACTGTTTATTTCAGTTACTTTCATAATGCTGACGATAAAACATACCAAAGTGGCTTACCCAAATTAGGCGCTGATATTTATAGTATTAACCTTGGTGATTTATTAGCTGACTACTCCTTCGCTCCAGAGTTATTACCCGCTAAAAGGCTCACATACGCTAATACAAATGACAATAATGAGTTTGATATTTATAAAGATGCGATGAATTTACCCTTAAAACAAACAGGGTCGCATAACTGGGGTAATGTCTATATGCACGCTGAAGAAATGCGCACCGATACCGGTTTAAAGCTTATTTACGTTAGTAACAAAAAACGCATCAGTAACGCCAATCTCGCTATGGGGTATGCCAATCATAACTTCAACTTATTTAGTGCTGATATTACTGATAATGGCGACTTAAAAAACCATCAACAATTTCAATATTACACAACGACATCCGCATTAAGCCCCAATAAGCTTCGAAATGGCATTGCATTTTCATATCAAGCAACCACAGAAGATGCCCGTCACTGGCAAATTCAAGGGTTAACATCATCAGGCAAGTGGTACCCTATTTTTGGCTACGGCAATAGCCCAGAAGCAGCGCACCTCAGTACCTTTTGCGTTAAAGGTAAAGGAGCTAACCCTGGCGATTACCTTATTACGACGAGCTACTACAACTTAAATAACAATGGCTTTGGTGCGCTGCATAGTGTGAAATTATCAATGGCGGGATTAAACGCTTACGATAGACCAGATGCTGGAGTAGAAGTTCCTCGTCAACTTGGCGCAAAATTATTAACTAAAGGCGTAGATATTCATGACTTACCTTCAGATAGCCATAATGGAATATTATTAGGTAAATTCACTACTCCACGGTGCGGAAAGGCTGATGAACTCTTTTTTTCGCATACAAAAACGAGCGCCAATAACCGAGGTTTAGACTCAGAAAAAAGCAAAGGCGTATACGAATCCTATATCGGCTTTCGAAAGGATTTAGAAGCCTTTGACCCGACTGAGTCCATCAATATTAATGCTAATACGGGCATTATAAAAGTCATCGAAGATGAATCAGGAACGACTAATTTATTATGGCCACTACCCGTTATCACTTGGGAAGAGAGAAGTGGTGATAAAGAACAAACTTATTCTGCGCCCGCAGTTGCTTCAGCGACTACTATTACCCCTGGTAGCCCTTTTGCACAAGTTGGAACCTCCGCTTTATGGAATACTGATCGTAAGCCTTTTGACTGCTGGCTTGGAGGGGATGGTAAAACCCCATTTAGCCCAAATAAGGCAAATAAAGACTATAATTCTGAACGTCAAGAGTTGATCAAGCAATCAGCGCCACTCACGCGCGTACAAAACCAAAATGATTTCTGTGAATACCTTCTTCCTGAAAATGTGCTCGGAGTTGCAATTAATTTAACCTCAAACAAGCTAAAAAACTCTTACGCAAGCTATCGCTCAGCTGGTTCACAAACAAAAGAGACATCTCGTTTACTTGGTGTTTACTCTGTCGTCAATCAAGTTGATCAATCTTTTAAAGCAATTATTCCCGCTAACGTGCCTTTCGATTTTCATTTGTTAGATCGTGAAACTGGGCTTAAATTAACCGACACTCGTAGTTGGCACTCCCTAAAACCTGAAGAAGATAGAACAGATTGTGGTGGCTGTCATCAACATGAAAAAAACAAAGCGATACCTTTTGAAGAAACATTTTCAGCTCAAAATGAACCGCTAAATATGGTTGAGCAAACCTCATACATTGATTATGACGCACAATGTAACCCTGAAGTAAAAATTAGTAGCCTTGCCTCAATAGCACCTCTAGAGTGGGTAGCTGACATATGGCCTGGATTTGATCGTAATTGCAGTGATTGTCACAACTCAACCATAAGTGAAGATACTCTCGCCTTAAAAGCACTGAATTATAATAACGAGCAAGATGCTTACAATATGCTTATTGCCCGCAAATTTATTAATCAAGCATTAGGCGCTATCGGCAGTCCTGCTTGGTGGGCCGCTCGTGGAAAAAGAACTGATGGGCGTGATAATGATTTAGAGAAATATCAAACTGATTACGATAACGAACAGTGGGGATTTCGACATAGCAATATTCACGGTTCTCAAAAGCCTCTTTGTAATGGCAACTCACCTGATGAAGCTAAGTGGGTTTACAAATTTGGCCACTGGATTGATAACTTCCAGCACAGGGATGTTAATAGTGGTGTTTTTAACACTAAACTAGATCGATATCATCCTACCGTCAGCAGCTCTATCGGTGGAAATTGTGCAGGCGGCGATCTTACTGTGGGTTGGTGGGATGACTCAGGAAAAATTGAACAACTTACTGTTAATATCAACGGCAACCTGGCACTACTTTTAAATAATCAAGCTAATAATTCTACTGAAGTTGCTATTGGCAACCTACAAGATAACGACAGTATTTATATTGAAGCTAAAGACTTTACGGGGAACACTCAACGTTATGAAAAATCATTCAAACACTTAGTATCTGAATGTAATGCACGCGTTGCTGGTGAAAATGTCTTTTCAACAGCAAAGCCTTACAGTAATGAACATGATTACACTGAAGAACAAACTGCATTGGCCAATGTATTAGCTAATGAAAAACTAGGTGCTGCTGACCCAACTACCGAAAGCTTCAATCAAGCGACAGATACCACCAGTGCTCTCAGTGCCGATATTGATATTCCTATTGACGAAGGCGTTATTTTTAGCACTATTGAACTACCGATTCAGGCTGACGCAACCGTGAGTCAATATAACAGTTCTGAAAAGAAAATGAACTTTGGTGGCTCACAAGAGTTAAACATCGGCACAGGAAAAGCTCGTCGTATACTAATCAAAGCCGATTTATCTTTGGCTCCAGTCGAAAGAGAGTTACTTAAAGCAAGCCTAAAAGTGTTCGTCCTTCAAGCCAGTTACACATCTAGTCCAATGTTATTAGCGTTTGAAGTCAATAAACCATGGGTTGAGGGCAATAGAATTTGGGGAGGCATACCTAATGGTGCCACGTGGCTAGAGCATAATTATTTAGATCATAATTATAGTACTGAAAATGACTGGCTTATACCTGGCGGTGAACTTGATTTAACGAGTAACTATGGTTATGGAGAAAATGGGCTGATTAAGCGCGCGCCAATTATTGAAGGAGAGTGGGTTTCTTTAGATATAACCCCAATAGTTCAAGCATGGAAGAGCACCCCTGAAAGTAATCATGGCTTACTATTACGAGGAATAATGCGCGCGGGGAATTATATTTCCTTTGCCTCTAAAGAACACTCGGATCCAACCCTAGCACCTAAAATTGAATACCACTACGCTGGTGAACCCATAGCTAATTAATACAAGTGCGTTAACTGCCACATAGCAAAGCACCGCACTCAACCTAGTGGTGTTTTGCTATTTTTCAGCCTGAAATAGCAATATAAACTAAACGCTATAATCAATAATAAAGAGCCAATACTCATGAGCCAGCGATTTTCAGCACGCTTAATTTCCCTTGTTGAGAGTAAAGTGTATTCATACTTCACACCTGCAAATTCCTCAATATACTTATCACCTTGATAATTATCAGTTAAATGATAATTGAGTGTTACTAGTTACTTTTCGCTTGCTGATACAACTTGGGCTTTGTAGGTGTAATAAGCTTGCGGAAAAATAAGTGCAAAGTATCCGTTAAGCAACAGCATTACACCTAGTGTTGCTGAAACAATGGCGCTCGGTAATAAATACCGCATCAAAGCAGGTTTTGCTTTAAGCTGATTCATTAGCGAGTTAATAGGTACGTCATAAGCCAAGCACAGTTTTTCAATAACGTCATTTGATGGTTGGTAATGACCATTTTCTAACTTAGATAAATAAGACTGTTGAATCGCAATATTCTTTGCTGCAATAGCTTGCGTCCAACCTTTTTCTTTTCTTAATAATATTAATTTATCTGCTAGTTTCATACGACTTCCATGATCTAGATTCCATGTTGATATCAGGTAAACTTCATTCATTACATTAGCAAGCTATTATCTACAAATGAATTTTCAATTGAAAGTGCCCAACTCAAATTCATGGTAATGAATTTTATGAATATTAATGAATATCAGCAAGTTATGTTGATAACCTACTCTGACATGTGTTTTCATTACTATTAGAAATTACGGCTAACTTAACTTTAGGGATAACCATGAACATCAAAACCATCACCTTATTTATCACCTTATTCATTACTAGTGGGTTCAGTACCCTCTGCGCGAAAGAGGTTCCTATTATTTTAATTGAGATGGAGGTTTACAGTTTAAGCAACTCTCAACAAAAAACGACTGTTGAAAAAAACATGCCACAGGCACTACAAGCGGCAAAACTGGAAAGTAAACCAGTGCTGATGATAGAGCTCGGTGAGGACGCAACCATAGAAATGGGTACGCAAACCGCAGATGGTTTAGATGAAGATATGTTCAGAGTACAAATAACCACTGATATCCATGATAATAATTACGATATTGATATTGAGCTAACCAATAAAGGCGCTGAGCGCATAACAAGCTTAGTATTATCACTCAATGAAACATTTGTAATTTCGACATCAATTAACAATATTACTAAGCTCGTCAAAATTACGTCTACTCAATATGAAACACTTGCACAAGCAGAAGCTGCGAGAAGCGGTAAATAACTTCAAATCAACAACGTCCATATAGGTCTCTGTTATTTATCAATTACCTCTTGCTCTTTCCATACTAGAGTAGCTACGATAGTTTACCTTTATCCTAGCTACTTTCGTGCTCTATCTAAAATACGGTGCCAAAGCCAAAAATTATGAAGTTAATTATTCCAAACCAGCAGTATCAAAAAAGCTATAATGATTACATTCGTGAATTAGGCGATGAAGAGCGCTACCCGTTTCCACTCGATTTTGACCACCGCGACTTTCCTGCACTACTCGAAAAAAACAATAACTTTGCGCAAGGCAAAAATATACCTGAGCACATGGTGCCAAGTACTACTTTATGGTTAGTTGATAGCAATGAACTGGTTGGTGTAACTAACTTACGCCATTACCTTAACCAGCAAATAGCTCATTGCGGTGGTCATATCGGTTTAGGTATTAGACCAAGTTATCGTGGTAAAGGCTTGGGTCATTTATTAATGAAATTATCAATTGAGCAGTTATTTGCCCGTGGAGTAGGCACTATTCACATTCATTGTTATAAAAATAACAGCGCCTCTGCACGTACTATTCTGAGTAATAATGGCATATTAGACTCTGAGATAACTGAAGGTGGTCAAATTATTCAACGTTATCTAGTACAAACTATTTAACCCTGTTAAACACCACTACAACGGAGAAAGGAAGCCAAATGCGTTCATTACTTTTTATACTACTTTTTTACTCAATATGTAGTGAAGCCAAAGTAAATATCACTGAGAATAATGTTTTCTATTCAGTTAATGCCAAAACAAAGGAAACACTGTTAACCACCATAAATAATGCAACACCGATAAGAGAAGATGGCGAGGTATTTCATGGTCATACAAAATGGAATATCAATTGGCGCTTTTGGTGGAAGTCAAACTCAAGCCAATGTCGTATCAATAAGGTTGAAGCCTCATTAATATTAACCTTAACGATGCCGAAATTAGTTAGCACTGATGAACAGGTCAAGCAAGTTTGGTCTAACTGGTACCCAAATTTACTCACTCATGAAATCGGTCACATCAACTTAGCTAAAGCCACCATAAAAGAAATTGAAAAATCACTCTTAGCAATACCTACGCAGAGCTCTTGCCAGCGCTTAGAACAAACCGCAAACACATTAGCGCAGCAAAAAATGACCGAGTTATCAAAAGCAAGTAAAAAGTATGATCGGGAGACAAATCATGGTGAAAGCCAAGGTGCTTGGCTATACATGCATTTATAGCATCTCTTTATTTAACGGCGATTTTTGCCTCAAGTATATTTAACTGCCATTGGTTAGTATTGTATTTTTTAGCTACCGTTAACGCTTTTTGATAATATGATTTTGCCTTCAACATATCACCAACTTGCTCATAAGTTGAAGCAATAGCTTTAAGATGATCTATTGAGTTTGGGTACAAATATTCTACGCTAAGCAATAACTCTAACGCAGCTTTAGGGGAGTCAAAATGTCCAGCATAACTTGCTTGCATTGCAATCAAGGCCTGTCTAGACTCAGGAAGTTTTTCACTTGTATGGGCGATAAATACAGGTAATTTATCAACGTTATTATGTCGATAATAATGACGCACCATGGCTTTAATACTTGCTGATGGCATCGCTTGCTTAAAAGCATGCTTAGTCATGACGTTTTGATAATGCTTAACTATATCTTCTGGATTGGTAAACTTGGCTAAATCTTTTTCAGCAATATACCACTGGCTATATAGCGCTTTTAAACTGTCTCGTAGCGCAATTAAACCAACCGAATTATGGTTTTCATCGGGGTAATGCTTAAACGACCAATCAATATTTTTAGACTCATTAATATCAAGTAAGTTAATGAAATCGTACTGTCCCATACGGGTCTCATCTGCTAACGATAGAAATAGTGATACTGGCTGGTGTGCGTTTTTACCTAGTTTCTCTTTCGCTTTTTTTACAATGCCTTGATCAGCTACCCAAACAGAAGGGCTTATTGCAACATAATGCTTAAAAGCATCAGGGCTTTCTATCAATGCATTTAACACAAATAAGCCTCCCATAGACTGCCCTACTAGTATTGAATGCTCTGCCGACCGATAATTTTCAGCCACATAAGGCTTTACCTCGTCAGTAAGAAAACGTAGAAATTCTGCTGCATGTTTTGCTGGCGTCAATGCCCCTTTGGCTGGACTACTCGAACTCGCAACTGCAAGCTCTACTGGCGTCATCAGTTGTCGGTATTGGCTAGTACCTTTATCGGCAATGGCGACCAAAATCACATCAGGAATTAACTGCCCTTTATTTGCCAATAAATCTAACATCCCTGAAATGCCATGAAAGTTATAATCACCATCAAGCAAGTAAATAACAGGGTAATTACTCACGTTATTCTCATAATAATTTTCAGGTAGTAATATCTGTAACTCTCGCGTTTGTGAAAGTATCTGTGAATCAAGGCGTACCCTTTCACCTAAATGAAAACTAGCAGCCTGGCTTTTAGGCAAAAACAATGTAATTAAAAGCCCTAAAATCAATATTTTCATTACTATTCCTTATATATACTAACTAACCTAAGCTCGGCTTAACAAATGTTTCCCTAGCAACTACTTTCCTAACTTCTTCGTTAAATTTACTTGCAATAGACCAGTTATTGATGACGCGAAATTTGCCTTGCTTATCATATGAAAAGAAGAAAAACTATCAAAATAGCGCTTTAGAAAGGTAATTTTTGCTGATATTTCAACTTGTTAAATACCCCTTAAACCTAGTTCAGGTTAACTATCAACGTCAATAATTTTGACTATCGCCAGCTTACGCTAACTATTACTTGTTACTCAACCAAAATCTCGAAAACAGCGATGTTCATAAGTAACATTAATTGACAGGCCGATCGTAATTACATTACTTTTAGAGGCTTGATTAGTGCATTTGGCACAATACTTTTTATTCACTTACAGGGTTTTTAGGTGTCCGCAATGAAAACACGCTTTTACGAAATTGACTTACTACGGTTTTTATCGGCTTTTGCTGTTGTTATTTTTCACTATACCTACACGGGATATATGGAAGGTTTCGCTAAAATTGCAGACTTCGAAGCACTGCGTGTACTAACCCGATATGCTTATATGGGCATTAACTTTTTTTTTATTATCAGCGGCTTTGTAATTTTTATGAGTGTTGCCGATGGCAGCCCTAAAAACTTTTTAATCTCACGCTTTGTGCGCCTTTTCCCTGCTTATTGGTGTGCTTTGGCCCTCACGGCAATATTTACTGTGCTTTGGGGCGCTGAAGTATTTCACATTACTTGGCCGCAGTTGCTCGCTAATGTCACTATGGTTAATGAACTCTTGGGCTACAAGCCCATTGAAAGTGCTTATTGGACTTTATACATTGAATTAAAATTCTATCTGCTGATCTTAATAGTATTATCACTTGGCATGATGAAGTACTTTCAACACGTTATTGCGATCACACTGCTCGCTTCTTTCCTAATGCTATTTCATCCGTGGGCAAAAAATGTCGATATGTTTGTCGCCATATTCCCGCACTGGAGCGGCTATTTTGCTGCCGGCGGTGTCTTTTATTTACTACGTAGAGACGGGCTTAATGGCTATCGTAGTTTACTATTATTACTCTCATATGCCTTTGTGATTAAACAATCTATTTTGTTTGGTAACTTAATGAGTAGCTGGTTTAACATAACGTTTAATAGCACGGTAATTTTTGCCATTAACACCCTATTCTTCGCACTTTTTTGTGTAACGGCCTTATGTGAAAAAAATCCACTACGCCAGCGGTATTTTTATTATTTAGGAGTGTTAACTTACCCCCTTTATCTTGTGCATCAGCATATTGGTTATATGGTCTTTAACTTATTGGGTAATCAAGAGAATATTGCCTTAGTTGTCACTATCACCGTCATATTAATGCTATTGGTTGCCTACCTTATTCATACGCAGATAGAGGTAAAGATAGGTCGTCGACTCAAAAAAACTTTAACCTCAAAACCCGTAGTCACACAAGAACAAGCCGCTATCATAAAAAGCTAAAGCCTTGCTATTACTGCCAGCATAAAGCCATCACTAGGCTTTACTCTGGCAGCCCCTTCTACTCTTAAAAAATAATTACCTTAAGATCTAAGTTATTATAACACCCCCTAAACCTAAATAAGATAAGAATTGCAAACAACAATCGTTATCATTATACTTCACCGCAAAATACAAGCTCGCACCGTTTAATACCTAAATAAGGCGTACGTAATTATGAAGTTTACCCCATTATTTCTAGCGATAAGTACTATTGTTTCTTCACCTATCGTGGCTGCAGCGGACGCGCCAGAAAGCAAAACAGATTCAGCGATTGAAAAAATCCAAGTTAAAGGAACCTACTTTAACGGTTATACCGTTGATGAGGCTCATGGTGCTATGCGCGCCGATATTTCATTGCTTGAAACACCACAGTCGGTAACGGTTATTCCTAGCACAGTTATTAACGAGCAATTAGCGACTACATTAGGTGAAGTATTAGGTAACGATGCGAGCTTAAACGCAGGCTCTAAACAACGTAACCGTGAAGTATTTAACTTACGCGGCTTTGAATTAAGTTCATCAACCGGTTATTTACGCGACGGTCACCAACATTGGTCACACTACCAGCAACCAATTGAAACCTTAGAAAGCATTGAAGTCATTAAAGGTCCTTCAAGTATTCTTTATGGTCAATCTGGCCCTGGCGGCTTAGTTAACATGGTAACGAAAAAACCAACCGCTAAAACAATTTTTAACTTAGGTGCTGATGTTGACCAAGAAGGTTCTTCACGTTTCACCCTTGATGCAGGTGGCGCAATTACCGAAGATGAATCACTACGTTACCGTGCTAATTTAGTACAACAAGATGTTACTTACCAACGTGAATATCAAAATGGTGAGCAACGTGAACGTGAGCGCTTTTTAGGTGCTTTAGTCGTTGATTACGATATTACTGAAGATGCTTATGTTAGCGTACATTACGACATAACTAACGATAAAGCAGGGTTAGATACCGGTGGCTGGTTAGATAGCGATGGTAATATTATTGGCGATGAAAAAACTATTCGTGATATGTCATGGGCATTTACCGACATTACCGTTGAAAACTACGGCATTGATTTTAGCTACGCGTTTAACGACTCATGGCAAGTAAAACTCGGTCATAACCAACAAGTGTTTGAACGCCAACGTTTTGAGTCTGCTCCACGCAAACCAAGTAACTTCGCCGAAGGTGATTCATATGAATCAAGACCTTACGATCGCTTTGATGATTGGCAATTTACCACTAACTTTATTGACTTCACCGGTGAATTTACATTAGCGGGTGTTGATCACGTATTCCTTATTGGTGCTAATTCACTTGATTATTATTACGGTCAGCTAAGAACAAGTAACACGTCTGATAGATTTAATTATCAAGCTGGCCAAGCTGAGCCTCCTCGCCCAGATATTAGCTATACAACAGATACCAGTATTTCTGAAACAGAATACGATTATTACGGTGTGTATATTCAAGACTTAATTACTATCAACCCACAGTGGCAAGTAATGCTTGGTGGTCGTTATGACAAACAAACTAAAACTGGTGCTGATAACGAATCATTATTACCAAAAGCGGGCGTGTTATACCATCCTAACGACAGCACCACTTACTATGCTAACTACAGTGAAGGCTTCGAACCACAAAGTAGCGAAACCATCATCAATGAAGATGATGCTAATTTCGGCATGGAAATCGATGCTACCACCTCAACACAATATGAGTTAGGAGCAAAGTGGCAATTAGCTGACGATCGTTTACTAATCACAGCGGCCTTATTTGATATCACTAAAGCAGGTGTTCTTGTTTCTGAAGATCTGAATGATGGTTCACAGTACGAAACCATAACAACTCAAGTCGGCGAACAACGCCACAAAGGCTTTGAGGTGGCAGCACAAGGCGCGGTAACTGATAAACTCTTTGTTATGACCTCAGTAATGAACCTTGATGCACAGTATGAAAAAGATAAAGATTATACAGGTAATACGCCGGTAGATGCACCAGAGTGGTCAGCCTCAATATGGTCACGTTATGAGTTTACTGAAAACTTTGCCGTTAATGCTGGTGCTTTTTACGAAGGTGAGCGTTTTGCCGATAACGATAATCTCATCGTTAAAGATGCATATACTCGCGTAGACATGGGTGCTACTTATAAAGTGGAGTTCTCGAATACTGATATGAATATACGTTTTAATATTCAAAACTTATTCGATACCGATTATTTAGCAGGCGGCGGTGATAGCAATGTAACTATTGGTGATGGCAGAAGCTACCGTTTAGCACTACAAGTTGCCTTTTAAGTTACCCAAATAACCTTAATAGTTAAGTTAACACTCATCAAAGCCGCTATTTTCAGCGGCTTTTTTATTACTCACAACACAATGTGGCGAGAATAATTGTTATAATTATTTGCATAAAAATCAAACTCCATGCTAGCTTATAACTTACTTTTCAAATAGTAATAAGCAGGATGCCATGATAAGTAAAAAGACAAGTTCTTCTCTCATTCGAGTCATTTCAGTCGCTATTTTCATCACTTTAAGTAATTATGGTTATCAATATCTATTTAGCTCTCCTCTAGTGCAAGCAGTCTGCTTACTGATTACCGTTGCCGTTATACTAGCTGTGATTACTAAGAGTATTACCACTGATACAGCACCAAACCCAACAGCAAATAGCTCATCAATTAACGCATTTAACAAAGCAGGAAAAAACATTAGCAACAAAGTAAGTGAATTAGCAATTAACTCAGCTGAAATAAGCTTTTTTTTGGATAAGTTAAGTGCCGATATAAGTAAATCAAGCCACGATGTTAATCGCTTAGCAGCCTCTACTGAGCAAATGTCAGCAAATGGTAAGCAAATTAATGAGCATGCAGCTCTCGCTAGCGAGCAAGCAACTCAAGCTATGACCGCCAGCACAAATAGTTCTACACAACTCAATGAAAAAATTCATTTGGTTAACCAACTAAATCAGGCAGTAAATAGCGCGGCAGAACAAATACAATCACTTGAGCATAAAGCCAAGGAGATTCAAAATATTACCGATGTCATTGACGCCATTTCTGGGCAAACTAATTTACTCGCGCTCAATGCAGCTATTGAAGCGGCACGTGCTGGCGAGCAGGGCCGGGGTTTTGCCGTAGTTGCTGATGAAGTACGCGCGCTAGCAGCAAAAACCGCCGATGCCACAGCGCAAATAGGCGAAAGATTACAACAAATAAGTACAGAAACCTCTGATACAACCGCTATGATGCTAACTATTGTTGAACAAACTACTAGTGTTGTTTCAACCATGACTGACTTATCAACTAACTTTACTGAAATAGATAAACTCATGGAGTTATCAGTATCGGCTAGCGAAAAAATTACTCAGGCACTAATAGAGCAAGATCATGCCAGTGCAGATATTGCCGATTCTGTGAATAACTTACACAATTTCTTACTCGCTAAAAACCAAGAAACACAGCATATTTCAGCTCAAAGCAATAAGCTCTCGCGTAGTACTGAGTCAATCTTTGTTGAAGCTTCTGTTTTTGATAATAACTCACTCATTAACATCATGTGCCAGCAAGCACAAAGTGCTGCCACTTGTGTTAGTGAATTATTTGAACAAAGTATTTTGGCTAACAAAATATCTAACCAACAATTATTTGATTTTAACTATCAACCATTAGGAAATAGCAATCCAGCCAAATTTACCAGCGGTTTTGATAAATTTACTGATCAACATTTACCTGATATTCAAGAGCCATTATTAGCACAATACAGTGATATTATTTATGCGGGTGCAGTCGATATTAATGGCTATTTCCCCACCCATAACCAGTGCTTTTCGAAACCACTAACCGGCGATCCTGATATTGACATTGTAAACAATCGAACCAAACGTATTTTTGACGATGCAACAGGCATTCGCTGTGGTAAGCACACTAATAAATTCTTATTACAAACCTACAAACGTGATACAGGGGAAGTTATGCATGATGTTTCTGCTCCCATTTACATTAATGGTAAACACTGGGGCGGCTTTAGAATTGGCTTTAAGGCGGCAGCAACATAATATTCATCGACTAAAGTCTAAAGCGTAGTATCAACAATGTAGACTTAGGTCTAATTCCTTTTGTTTACTTTTCACTCTAACTTATTATCCAACCATAGTAAGTAACACAAAGAGTCACTAAGAACTCATATTACTCACTATTTATTTTAGAGAATAATTAAAACAACTAAAATAGCTAAAGTACTGAAAAATTTAAAAATAAAACATTACAATAAGTAAAAACAAATAATGGGGATAAACCATGCTACACAAAAAACTTTTCACAATAAAAAAATTAGCGCTAGCAACAAGCTTACTAGCGGTAACTGGTGCTGCTAATGCAGGTTACACGTTAAAATTAGATGACGATAACAGCATCACTTTTGGTGGCTATATTAAAGTAGATACACGTTACGTAGACGGAAATATTGCAGCAACTGACTACTGGTACGGTGGCGGCACAGTATTAGCAAAAGACCAATCAAACTTTGGTATTGCTGCAAATGAAACACGCTTTAATACTAAATATGTTCATGGCGATGTTACTGGTTTTATTGAAATTGACTTTTATGGCGACGCTGTTAGTGGTGGCGGTAATGAAGTTATCTCAAACTCTTCAAAACCACGTTTACGTCACGCCTTTATTCAATATAAAGATGTTCTTGTTGGTCAAACATGGACAACCTTTCAAAACACCAGCTCTCTCGCTGAATCTGCCGACTTTGGCGGCCCATTAGTCGCATCGGCTTTCATTCGTCAAGGCCAAATTCGTTATACCAACGGTGGCTTACAATTATCAATAGAGAACCCTGAATCATACGGTGGCTATCGTGGTGATAGCACAACACGTGATGATTCTGTACCAGACTTTATTGGTAAATATACCTTCAAGGGCGATTGGGGTAATGTGTCAGTTTCAGCATTAGGTCGTCAATTAAAAAGCGTCACGGGTAATACTGAAACAGCCATTGGTTACGGTGTAGCTGGTCGTATTAACACTTTCGGCAAAGATGATTTTCGTTTCCAAGTACACGGTGGTAATGTCGGTCGTTATGTCGGTGTAACGGCTTCAACAGATATGGTTGGCGAAGAAGCTGAAGATACGACTTCTATTATGGTTGCTTACCGTCACTTCTGGACTGAAGATATGCGCAGTTCAGTGTTTTACGGTAACACCCAAACCGACTTAACCGACCGAGATCGTTCACATTGGGGTGTAAACCTCTTCAAAAATGTCACTAAACAACTTTCTTTTGGTTTAGAAGTCGGTAACTTTGAAATGGCAGAGTCTGACGCTGACTCTAATTATGTTCAATTATCAGCTAAATTCGTTTTATAAGCTATTGATGACTTCACACTAATAGCGTTACACGTCTTGCGTTAGTTAACCTCATTTGAGGTTACTTTTGGGGAAGCTTTGGCTTCCCCTTTTTTATAATCCTCTTTAAAAACCTTGCCCAGCTTTAGTTAACTTGCACGGAAGCAATTATTTCACTCAATTTATTGATTTTAGTACTTTTATGCAATTTATTGTGCTATTAGTGTTTGTAGGAATATGTACTAGTATTAATACTTATGCAGCTGTTTATTCGCTTGAGAGGTTTTTATGGGGTTTTTACGAAGATATAGCATACAACAACGATTGGGTATGTTGGTTGTGTTAATTATACTTGCTGTCATTATGCTTGACACCGTGAGTTTATCTGAGGGTTATGACTCACTTCACCAACAAAAAAGAGATAGTACTAAAGAGCAAGTCGCCACGGCTTACAGTATTATCGAGTACCAATATTCATTGTTTAAGCAAGGCGAAATCAACGAAGAACAAGCTAAAAAAACAGCACTAAGCTTAATAAGCGCTTTGCGTTATAGCGGTGATAATTACTTTTGGGTAAATGATTACGAGCCAAAAATGATAATGCACCCCATAAAACCCGCACTAAACGGGAAAAACCTTTCTCAAACAACCGATCCTAACGGTACTGCTCTTTTTGTTGATATGGTCAATGTGGTTAAAGCACAAGGAGAAGGCTTTGTTCCATATCAATGGGCTAAGCCAGGTTTTGAACAACCCGTCGATAAAATATCTTTTGTTAAGGGGTTTTCATCATGGCAATGGATTGTGGGTTCAGGCACCTATTTAGATGATATCGAGAGCACTTTTGCCAAACATCGGAATATTCTTATCATCGATAGCATTCTTATTGCCATTGTAATGATTTTTTTCTGCTACATTATAGGCAAGAGCATTATTGTTCCTGCCCGTGATGCCTCTAATTTAATGAAAGATATTGCCCAAGGTGAAGGCGACTTAACGCGTTCACTCAACAGTACTGGGCAAGATGAAATATCGCATTTATCAGGCTATTTTAATGAGTTCACCAACAAAATGCGCCAATCACTGCAAGATGTTGCCAACAACTCTACGCAAGTGTTAAAGCATTCTGATGCCATTGCCCTTGCCAGCCAAACTACTCAGGCATCCACTCAAGATCAAAACGATATAACAGCGCAGGTTGCAACAGCTATGGAACAGATGACTTCGCAAATTAAAGAAGTGAGTGACAACGCGTCACTGGCTGAGCAAGCTGCCAATGACGCCCGAGGTAATACTTCTGAGGGTAAAGAGGTGGTTTCTCATGCAATCTCACAAATGCAAACTCTCTCAAGTAATATCGATAACGTTAGCCATGTTGTTAGTGCGTTAGCAGCTGAAAGCGACAATATAGGCTCAGTTTTAGATGTTATACGTGGCATTGCCGAACAAACCAACTTACTCGCGTTAAATGCTGCTATTGAAGCCGCTCGAGCTGGTGAGCAAGGCAGAGGCTTTGCTGTTGTTGCTGACGAGGTCAGAACATTAGCGAATCGCACCGAGCAAAGCACAAATGAAATACAACAAATGATACAAAAACTACAGGCAGGCGCACAAGAAGCCGTTTCAGCAGTAAAAATCAGCCAAGATATTTCGCTAGAGACTGTAGAGCAAACCGGTAAAGCCGATCATTCATTATCTGAGATAGACCGCCTGATGGAGGCTATTTCAGACATGAGTACGCAAATTGCGAGAGCAACAGAGCAGCAAAGCGCAGCGGCAGATGAAGTTAATTTACGTATTAATGATTTAGCAGGTATAACCCAAGAGTCGCTTACTAATACTGAGCAGCTAGCACTGACCAGTCAAGATCTACGTAGTAGCAGTACTTCAATGTCGGAAGTTGTTGGCCGTTTTAAGTTTTAATAAAGTCTAAGCAAAAAAAAAGCCAGCGGCGAAAACGCAGCTGGCAAACCATCAAAAATTTTAAATCAATTGACTCCTAGGAATCCAAAGTGGGCACTTAGTGGTTATGTGTCCTGGAGCATAACCACTAAGTTCCGTGCCTTGCTGTTACTTAATTAAGTGAGAGAGCATTCACCTGCCTAAGCAACAATCAAATGGTAATCATTCTCATTTGTATTGTCAACACTATTTATAAATAAATATTAAAAAGTTTAAAAATAAATTCTCGAGTCATATGTTAAAGACTAACTAGGGAGTTAAAACACGCCCTGCTCCTAATGCAACGGTTTCATCCCAATATGACATCACAAATATTAGAGACCTGCTAAACAATGTATGAGAACACATAGGCATTGCATTGAGTGGTATAAAAATAAAAGAGAAGAGAATAATTCGAAAAGTGCTTGTTACTATAACGACAACTATTAGCAGTAGTCCTTAATTATAACTTACCTTAAAGATTTTCAAGAATTTAAAAAGAAAAAGCCAGCGGCGAAAACGCAGCTGGCAAACCATCAAAAATTTTAAATCGATTGACTCAATAAGAATCCAAAGTGGGTACTTAGTGGTTATGTGTCCTGGAGCATAACCACTAAGTTCCGTGCTTTGCCGCTGCTTAGTTAACTGAGAGAGCATTCACTTACCTAAGCAACAATTAAATAGTAATCATTCTCATTTTCAATGTCAACACTATTTTGAAATTGTTTAAAAATAAAACTACTGCTAGGTAATTTATTTTTTTAGTTTCGCAAAGGCATCAGCAAAAGCGTTGCCCATAGCGGCATTGTCAATTTTTTTCGGTTTTGTCGAACCCGCATTTCTATTTTTTTGATTACTATTCTGGTGAGGTTTTTTAGGTTGACTCTCTGCTGATTGCACTTTATTGTTTTTACCTTGCGCATTATTTTTAGTTTGATTAGTTGAACTCGCTTTTTCATCTAAACGCATGGTTAAGCTAATACGCTTTCTGGCAATATCAACTTCGAGTACTTTCACTTTAACAATATCGCCCGCTTTAAGTAATTCACTCGGATCACTCACAAACTTGTCGGTAATAGACGAAATATGTACTAAACCGTCTTGATGAACACCAATATCAACAAAGGCACCAAAGTTAGCCACATTAGAAACAACCCCTTCTAACACCATACCAAGCGTTAAATCCGCCATAGTGCTAACGCCTTCAGCAAAAGTAGCCGTTTTAAATTCAGGACGCGGATCGCGATTAGGTTTAATGAGTTCATTAATAATTTCTTTCACGGTCACTTCACCAAAGTGCTCATCAGCCACTGTTGCTGCATCAACCTTGCTCAGTGCAGTTTCATTATTAAGTAACTGTAAGGCATCAAGGTTTAATTGCTTAACAATACGCTCAACAACGGGGTATGTTTCAGGGTGCACCGCAGACTGATCTAATGGGTTATCGCCATCAACAATTCGTAAAAATCCAGCCGCTTGCTCGAAAGCTTTCGGACCAAGACGAGCAACTTTTTGTAACTGGCTTCTATTAGTAAAGCGCCCTTCACTATCACGATACGCAACAATGTTATTCGCCATGGTTTTGGTTAACCCTGAAATGCGTGTTAATAATGCCGCGGAAGCGCTATTTAAATCAACGCCAATGGCGTTTACACAGTCTTCTACTACATCATCAAGGGTGTTACTTAGTTTACTTTGACTTACGTCGTGTTGATATAAACCGACACCTATTGCTTTTGGGTCTATTTTTACTAGCTCAGCTAACGGGTCTTGTAAACGACGAGCAATTGACACCGCACCACGTAACGACACATCTAAATCAGGAAATTCTTTAGCCGCAAATTCAGAGGCTGAATAAACAGAAGCGCCAGCTTCGCTAACCACTACTTTGGTCGGTATAACAAGGTTAGTTTTAGCTTCATCGTTATTTAGCGCTTTAATTAGCTCACCAATGAGCTTGTCACTTTCACGTGAACCTGTGCCATTACCAATCGCTATTAATTCAATTTTATACTGACGACATAAATTCACTAAAGTGCGTATCGATTTATCCCAATGGTTTTGTGGAGCATGAGGAAAAATAGTGGTGGTATGTAATAGCTTTGCGGTGCTATCAACAATGGCAATTTTACAACCTGTTCGTAAACCAGGATCTAACCCTAAAGTTACTTTAGCGCCAGCAGGTGGAGCCATTAATAAATCATGTAAGTTATTAGCAAATACTTTAATCGCTTGTTCTTCTGCTTGTTCTCTTAATTGCGTTAACAGTTCAGTGGTTAAGCTTTTGCTCAATTTCTCTTTCCAGGTGAGCTGCACTACTTTGGTTAAAAATTTTGCTCCGGCTTGTTGCGTTAGGCGTAACGTTAGGTGTTCACTAATAACCTGTTCAGCACTTGAAACACGCTGGCTTTCCTGCCCTGGGTCAACATCTATCGACAGTTGAATAAATCCTTCATTTCGTCCACGTAACATCGCTAACATACGGTGCGACGGGACATTGCGGAGTAATTCGTTATGATCAAAGTAATCACGATACTTGGCCGCTTCTTGTGTTTTAGCTTTAACAACACTACTTGTTAAGTGTGCTTGTTTAAGAATATGTCGACGTAACTTTTGTAATAACGCGGCATCTTCACTAAAGCGCTCAGCAAGAATATAACTTGCCCCTTCAAGTACTGCGGCTTCATCAGCAAAACCCGCCTCAACATTAATATAATTTTTAGCTTCAACTTCTGGGTTAAGCTGCCAATTATTGAACAGCTGATTTGCCAGCGGCTCAATACCCGCCTCACACGCGATTTTTCCTTTAGTGCGACGCTTAGGCTTATACGGTAAATATAAATCTTCTAAGGTAGTTTTATTATCTGCATTATCAATTAACTGACTCAGCGCAGGGGTAAGCTTACCTTGTTGCTTAATATTGGTTAGAATAATTTGACGTCTGTCATTAAGCTCACGTAAATAGCTCAAGCGCTTTGCCAAGTGGCGTAAGTGGTTATCGTCTAACCCTTGAGTCGCTTCTTTACGATAACGCGCGATAAAAGGCACGGTTGAGCCGTCATCAAGTAAGGTAATAGCGGCATTAATTTGTGACGCACTAACTTTAAGTTCTTGAGCGATTGTGTCAGCAATAGTTAACATTAAATTGCAATTCCAACTAAGAAAAAATAAAAGCAAATCATAACAGAAAATAACTTTAGCGAAAATCAGCAACTGCTATGGGTGGTAGATATTTTATAGTGGCTTACAAGTAATCATTAATGGCTATTAATATGTATATATAGCGTAAGTGAAGTCAGAGAAGCATTTATTAAACCAAGATCAGGTTAAATAATGTTAACTATTCGGCAGATAAGTTATTACGGTTTGGGTCTAACCGCATTTCCTCCTGAGGATTTGGCTTGATATGCAGCTTTATCAGCTAAATTAAACAATGCTTTATAATCAAATACATCTTGTTCGGTAGAAGAAACGCCGAAACTACCCGAAATATTAACTTCATTATTATTAACATTAAGTTGCTTAATAAGTGCTCTAATCATTTCAGCTTTCTGAATAGCCTCTTGCTTTGAGCAATTAGGTAGTACTAATAAAAATTCATCTCCTCCCAAGCGAACGGCAGTATCTTCTAATCGACAATTTTTTTGTAAAACACCAGCTACTTTTAGTAAAACGTCATCGCCCTGTTCATGGCCAAAATTGTCATTAATGTATTTAAACTTATCAAGATCAATCATGATTAGGCTTAGTGGGTGGGCATGACGTTTTACTTGACTTAACGATTTACGTATCGCTAAATGTAAATAATAACGATTAAATAAACCGGTTAGCTGATCGGTCATCGCAATTTTTTCAAGCTCTTTCTTTTGTAAAATCACTTGTTGATACAAGTGGCGCGTATCGATAAGATTTTTAACTCTTACCGCCAATTCGGCCTGTAAAACCGGTTTAGTAATAAAGTCATTCGCTCCTACTTTTAATGCGCGAATTCTTTCATATGAATTACTAATTGACGATATTGCCAGAATAGGAATACTTTTCTTTTCATCACTACGTGCTCTGATCGCTTGAATAACATCAATACCATCGCGATCACCGGGTAAAATAATATCTAGCAATACTAAATCGTAATTACTCTTGCCAAACGCTTCAATACTTTCATCGGCTGAGATAAAGTGCTCAACCGTTAGCCCCATCTGCGTTAATATTTCCATAGTCATGTTTGCTAATGTTAAGTGATCTTCCACATACAACACATGTCCTGAGCTTTCACAAACAACCAACTCACCTTCACTAATATGAGCGAGTGTTTTTTTCAACTCGGTAATATCCATTTTTTGACATACTGCATTAATATCAGCAGTGTGCATTTTGTCTAATTTACCCTGCTCAGTTTCACTCGATAATATAATGATAAAGGCATTACTTTGCCGTGATTTCAACTGATGGGCAAGTTCAACGCCTAGCATGTCAGATAGTTGCATTGAAACACAAACTAAGCCAAAGTCATTACTTTCACAGGCCTTAAGCGCCTCTGCACCTGAGGTAACTTCTTCGGGTATAATTGAGTAACCGTACAAAAACTCTTTTAATAGCGCTCGATAGGTTTTAGAAGAATCAACAATTAACGCTTTCATTGATACACAGCCTCAGAGTAAATAATCTTAACTCAATTATGGTAGGTATTTTTATATATGCCAATCACCTATACTTGACCCGTTGCTTAACCTAACTTAATAATGACCCCATGAAAAAATCAAACTACATTACTCGCGCTGGTTGGGATCGACTCGATCAAGAGTTAAAATTTCTCTGGAAAGACGAACGTCCTAAAATAACCCGTTCGGTAAGTGAAGCGGCAGCCCAAGGCGATCGCAGTGAGAATGCTGAATACATTTATGGTAAGAGACGACTACGCGAAATTGACCGCCGAGTGCGATTTTTAATGAAGCGTACTGAAGAGTTAACCATAGTTTACCCTGACCCACAGCAAGAGGGCCGTGCATTTTTTGGTGCTTGGGTTACCTTAATTAATGAAGCCGACAAAGAGTTTGTCTATCGTATCGTTGGACCCGATGAGTGGGACGTAAAACGTGGCGAGATCAGTATCGACTCACCTATGGCACGCGCCTTACTAGGTAAAGCGGTTGACGATGAAGTAGTGGTACAAACTCCTGAAGGTGAAAAAATATTTGATATTATTGCCATTGCTTATAAAAAATAGTGTGTCACTATCAATAATCAAATTGAAACCCTATCTGAATATGTGCGCCACGCATCCATTTTTCGCCATCAAGGGTAACAGTATCTAGCGTACTTGCCACATCAATATTGATAAATTTCATTACTGTTACTCCCGCATTGAGGTAAGAAAGCTGCGACCCTGCTAAATTACGGCTAAAACCAATTCTCGCACTAGGTAACCACCAACTATCATTTGCGTAACCGCCTGTGATTGTAAGCCATTGATATCTATCTTTCATCGGGTCAACAGTAGGGTTTGCATCAAGCTCAGCATTAAGGCTCCACTGCCTGTCATCAGTATAAATACCTGCTTCAAGCTTTACTTGACGCTGCATAGTAAAAGACTTATGGCTAGATAGTTTACGTATAATTTGTAAAGAGTTGAAGTCGTCTTCCAGCTCAGGGTATTCATAAGTATTTTCAATGAGGTTAGTAACAGATGCACCGACTTGGTAATTATCTGTCGCCCACACTAGCCCTAAGTCAATATCAAAACCGTTTTCATAGATGAGGTCGGCATCTTTAATGTCATTAAACAATGCTTCAGAATCAGTAACATCACCTAATCGCGTACTCACATTTGTTAAACCTACACGATAAAAGTTAGGCTTTACCCCCCAATATAAGTTCCCATCTTCCGAAGATAATGCTTTAGCACTGTATGCTAGTGAAGCTCGAAAAACCGTCGTGGCTTTTACCAGTAGTAAACTGTCATTATCGATGCTTAATTTCACCTTTTGATTAGCCGGATTATAAAAAAGGGTAATACCTCCTGATAAGTCAAGCGCTTGAACTGGATCGCTTTCATTGAAGTCGGGTATAGTCTTTAATTGCGTTCTCGCTTGTTCACTATCAAAGTTAATATCTTCAAAAATGCCTACAGCTTTAGCATTACCCTTAAAATCAGTGCTAAATAGCAAACTGCCACCGTAAAAATCATCGCTCAAGACAAAACTGGCATTTGCGATAGCTTCAGCTTTACCGTAACCTTCGGTAGTAATTAATGCTAAAACTCCTGCCGTGGTTAGCACTTTATCTTCTAAAACGTCGATTCGGTCCTCTAATTCAGGATACGCTTGAAACAAGTCCTCCCATGTGTAATCTCTAATAGGGTTTTCTGGGCTAGGTGGAGATCCTGGGGTACCCTCATCTTCGCTTGGTGAAAATTGCGACGATATATCATCTATTTTTGCAAATAACTCATCTAAATCGCCATATTCCAAACCCGCACCAAACTCAATAATACCTCCGGTCATCACGTAAGGATCGTTTCGCTCAATCACTAACGCCGCAGCGGCTGGATTACCCGCATTAGTTAGCGCGCGCTGCGAGTAGTTTAACCCTCCGCTTGGATGGCTATTAGCAAGCGCCTTTATTGGTATTAACAAAAGTAATAAAGAGGTAATAAAAAAGATATTAACATTTTGAAGTGGTTTGTTAATCGTATATGGCGACATCAAGAAAGAGTATGTCAAAATAGTAATCACCTTAAAAAAATAAACTACCTAAGAGCTGTTGAACTTTCAGAGGTAAAATTTATTCAATTTAAAACGGATTTAATTGCAGCCCGAGTTTTTTATTATAGTTATTCTATTAAAAAGCGAGCAACCATGGATAAATCTATTTTTTATCAAAATCACCACTAAAATTAGCATACAACTCAAAAATGGCTAATAAAGTAGTGATTAAAAAAATAGCGACATGCTTTTACTATTTAATGAGCCTACTGCGTACTGGTGTCTGACAAACATCAAGTACTGGCGGTGGCTTTTTATAAAAAAAGGCATTGTCACGAGCACGTCGCTGAGCAATACGTTTAGCAAAAGCTTTATTATCGGTATTTTCCACTTCAATAATTAACTGCTCTTGTGCTGGTACATCAGCCATTAATTGCATTTGAGTGATCACCGTATGTTGTGCTGCGCTAATTGGCTTTTCGCCTTCTATTACACTGGTACGCTGTATTGCTTGAATATGCTGCATACCATAAACCACACGACCAAAAATCGTCATAATGCGATCTAAATAACGCGGCGCTTGCCCTATTACAAAGTAAAAATGACTTGAGGCACTGTCGGGATCATTACTACGCGCCATTGCCAAGGTTCCCGGACAATGCGTTAGCCATGCCTGACCACCTTGCTCGTTTTGATGAGTGGCCAATGCGAAACCGGCTTTAAAACCTGTTTGCTCTGCAAATAAATCGGATTGTTGCACTGGCGTAAATGACCAATTTTTATCGATGCTCCATTCGCCCTCAATCGCTAACGTGGTCACTGCTTTATCTTTTACACTGCCGTCTTTAGGTCCTGCTTGTGCGACAAAACCATCAATAACACGATAAAAAGCCGTTCCATCATAAAAGCCTTGCTGCACTAATTGGCTAAACTGCTTTACATGATTTGGTGAAAATTGTGGTGCTAGTTCAATAACTACTTTACCGTGCGGCAACGTCAGTAGCACCGTATTTTTAGGGTCTAACTGCCGCCATAAACTCTCATTGGGCTCACTAGGTAAACTACTTGCTGTGCTATAAGCCGGCTTAATCGCTGCAAAAAGTGTTATTGCAGTAAGCGCTAGCCCTAAAGTAACTTTAGATAAAAACAGTTTATTCATAATCAACATCAAATATATGCCAAGAAAATTAAATGCTATCATAGCGGTTTAAAAAATTTAAGTTGGAGTTTTATTCGTGAACAAAAGTGTTATTACCAATATTATTGCCGTAACGGTAACGCTATTAGGGTACTTTACCAACCAAGCAATTATATTTACCGTGGGTATTTTTGCCTTATCAGGCGCTATTACTAACTGGTTAGCAATACACATGCTCTTTGAAAAAGTGCCTTTTTTATATGGCTCTGGCGTAATACCGGCACGTTTTGACGAATTCAAACTGGCGATAAAACAATTAATGATGGAGCAATTTTTTACTGAAGATAATATCGATCGCTTCTTGTCCAACAGTTCAGGTAAAGCCAGTCCATTAAACTTAACTCCTGTTATTGAGAAAGTTGATTTAACACCTGCATTTAACAACTTAGTCGAAGTTATTGAACAATCGTCATTTGGCCCAATGCTTGCCATGGTTGGCGGCAGTGAAGCAATACAGCCTATGAAAGCGCCTTTTATTGAAAAAATGAAAGCCTCAATACAAGAAATAAGTCAAAGCGAGCAATTTAATACACTATTACGTGAAGAGTTAGAGCAGCCCAACATGATTGCCAGTATGCGTGACAAAGTGAGCGACATTATTGATAAGCGCCTAAACGAACTAACTCCCCAGTTAGTAAAAGAAATCATTCAAGCGATGATAAAAAAGCACTTAGGTTGGTTGGTTGTTTGGGGTGGCGTGTTTGGTGGCGCTATCGGTTTAATTGCTGCATTAACTAAAAACTTTTAGTCACTAGGCAAAGACTTATAAAACAATCAATAAAAAATGTAAAAATTAGTCTTAATATTTAGCGAAAATACCACAAAAATCGCTTTAATTTCGCCCTGTGCTTAGGGTATGCTTGAATGATTAAAATTTGGGAAGTATTGCGAGTAATAGCAATGACGCTTTATTCAGTTTTTCCCGTACAACATAAGGTAAACTTCTGTCATGTTTGGTAGTTTAAAGGCTTTGCCTGCCGATCCAATTTTAGGATTATTGGCTAAATATAGAAAAGACACTAACCCAAATAAAATCGATTTGGGTGTTGGCGTATACAAAAATGAAGCTGGTCATACTGCTATTCTTAATTGTGTAAAAAAAGCTGAGCAACACCGCCTAACTACCGAAGACACCAAAGTTTACATTGGCCCTACAGGCTCTGAGCTATTTAATGTTGAAATGGCTAACTTAGTTTTTGGTCAAAATCATAAAGTATTAACTGAAAACCGTGCACGTACTGTGTCAGCTCCAGGTGGTACAGGCGCATTACGTGTTGCTGCTGAATTTATTAAATCATGTAAAGCAGGCGCTACTGTTTGGGTAAGTAACCCAACATGGGCAAATCATACGGGTTTATTTGAAGCGGCTGGCTTGCAAGTTAAAACTTACCCTTATTACGATTACGAAAACAAAGGCTTAGACTTCGACGGTATGTTAGCAGCACTGAAAGAAGTGTCTAGCAACGACGTAGTATTACTACACGCTTGTTGTCATAACCCAAGCGGTATGGATTTAAACAACGTGCAATGGCAACAAGTTGCTGAAGTAGCAAAAAGTGTTGGTTTTACACCATTAATCGATATGGCTTACCAAGGTTTTGGTACCGGTTTAGATGAAGACGCTTACGGCTTACGTTTAATGGCTGAAACTGTTAACGAAATGATTGTATGTAGCTCATGTTCTAAAAACTTTGGTTTATACCGTGAACGTATTGGTGCTTGTACTATTATTGGCGAATCAGCCCTTAGCGTAGATATTGCTAGTTCAGTATTACTTTCTGTCGTTCGTGTTATTTACTCTATGCCACCAGCACACGGTGCCGCTATTGTAGAAACCATTTTAAGCTCTGATGAGTTACGTAACGAATGGCACAGCGAGTTAAAAGAAATGCGTGACCGCATTAACGGTAACCGCCAACTATTAGTTGATAAGTTAATTGAAAATGGCGTAACGCGCGACTTTAGCTTTATTGCTCGTCAAAGCGGTATGTTCTCTTTCTTGGGTATTACCCCAGAGCAAGTACAACAACTACAAGACGAATACAGCATATACATGGTCGGCTCAAGCCGTATGAGTATTGCTGGTATTGCCAATAGTAATGTTGATTACTTAGCGCAATCTATTGCAAAAGTTTTATAACTAACACTTTGCAATAAAAACAGGCTGGGCTTTTTTTACGTGAATAGCGTAAAATAAGGTTCAGCCTTTTTTATTGGCTATTTTTAATATTCAACACACCTTATAGGAGCACCTTGTGACTGTGCCAGGCAACTTATTCATTCTTTCAGCACCAAGCGGCGCTGGTAAATCAAGCCTAATCAAGGCATTACTTTCACAAGAAAATTCGGTTGCAACACGCCCAATGCAGGTGTCGGTATCACATACTACTCGCGCACCTCGTCCTGGTGAAAATAATGGCGAACATTATCATTTTGTTAGTGTAAATGAGTTCAAAAAACAAATTAGCAAGAATGCCTTTTATGAATATGCTGAAGTGTTTGATAATTACTACGGCACTTCTGAAGTCGCTATTGATGCACAACTTGCGCAAGGCATTGATGTTTTTTTAGACATTGACTGGCAAGGTGCCCAGCAAGTTCGCATGAAAAAACCCTCAGTGACTACTATTTTTATTAGCCCCCCCTCAAAACAAGAGCTTGAAAAGCGTTTACGTAATCGCGGTCAAGACAGTGAAGAAGTAATTGCCAGCCGCATGGCACAAGCGCAAGCTGAATGTTCTCACTATCAAGAATTTGATTACATTATTGTTAATGACAATTTTGAGCAAGCCGTCAGCGAATTAAACGCCATTGTATTAAATCAGCGTTTAAAATGCCGTCAGCAAGCACAAACTCACGCACAACTATTTGCAGAGCTGTTAAGCGACGCGTAGTTTATTAGCAAGTAGTATTTGCAATGACATAACCGCAGCGTTAATTTTTCTTGCTTAATTAGCAAGCGCTAAGTAAACTATGCGGCTATTTTGTAAGTTGTTTTATTTTATTAGTTGGAGTGACCAAATGGCTCGCGTAACTGTTGAAGATGCCGTAGAAAAAGTCGGTAATCGTTTTGATTTGGTGCTAGTTGCATCACGTCGTGCTCGTCAAATTGCTACGGGCGGAAAAGATCCATTAGTTGAAGTTGAAAACGACAAGCCAACGGTAATTGCTTTGCGTGAAATAGAAGCTGGCTTAATCACTACTGATGTAATGAACACTTCTGACCGTAAAGAGCGCATTCAGCAAGATAATGCTGAATTAGACGCAGTAGCAGCAATTGTTGGTGGTCAACAACAAGACGAACCAGGTCAAATTTAAGCGCGCTCTTCTCACTGAACCGTTTATTATTTAACCATTAAAACGCGTACCTTATTCTGCTTACAATCAGAAGCAAGGTTACGCGTTTTTTATTGCTTTGCATTTAGCAAAAATGCCGCGTATTCTAGTATTTATTCTCCCGTTTTTAGTTATTTGGAGTAGTCAATGTACTTATTTGAACCCCTAAAAGAACTCTGCTCAACCTATCTATCAAAAGTACAAATTGATTTACTTAAACATGCCTACATTGTGGCTAGAGATGCCCACGATGGCCAAATGCGTTCAAGTGGTGACCCTTATATTACTCACCCTGTAGCCGTCGCGATTAATTTAGCTAAAATGCACCTTGATCACGAAACCTTAATGGCGGCTTTACTTCATGATGTTATTGAAGATACTGAAGTTACTAAAGAAGATTTAGCGGCATTATTTGGTGATACCGTTGCTGACTTAGTTGAAGGAGTTAGTAAACTCGACAAGCTTAAGTTTGATAATAAAGAAGAAATGCAAGCGGAGAACTTCCGTAAAATGGTACTTGCCATGGTGCAAGACATTCGCGTTATTTTAATTAAACTCGCTGACCGTACTCACAACATGCGCACTTTGGGTTCATTAAGACCCGACAAGCGTCGCCGTATAGCCCGTGAAACCTTAGAAATATATGCACCCATTGCCAATCGCTTAGGTATTCACGATATAAAAAATGAATTAGAGCAATTAGGCTTTCAAGCACTTTACCCTATGCGCTCTCGTGCACTGGGCTCTGCAGTAAAAAGCGCACGCGGCAACCGCAAAGCCATTGTTGATAATATTCAAAAAGAAATCTTATCACGCTTAGAAGAAAGTGGAATTGAAGCACAAGTACAAGGCCGTGAAAAACACTTGTATTCTATTTACCGTAAAATGCTCAATAAAGAGCTAATGTTCAACGAAGTAATGGATATATACGCCTTTCGCGTTATTGTTCATGAAAAAATTGATAACTGTTACCGCGCATTAGGGGCAATGCACAACTTATTTAAACCGATTGAAACTCGTTTTAAAGACTATATTGCTATTCCAAAAACCAATGGTTATCAATCGCTACATACTTCTTTAATTGGTCCGCACGGTATTCCTGTTGAGATTCAAATTCGTACCCAAGATATGGATCAAATGGCTGATAAAGGGGTTGCTGCGCATTGGCTTTACAAACAAGATGGCGACAATAGCGATACCACTGCACAAATGAAAGCCCGTCGCTGGATGCAAAGTTTACTTGAATTACAGCAAAGTGCTGGTAGCTCATTTGAATTCATTGAAAACGTTAAGTCTGATTTATTTCCCGAAGAAATTTATGTATTTACCCCAGACGGTCGCATTATTGAACTACCAATGGGCGCTACCGCAATTGATTTTGCTTACGCGGTGCACACTGATGTTGGTAACTCTTGTGTGGGCGTTAAGGTTGATCGCAAACCTTTCCCTATGAGTAAACCAATAGATTCAGGGCAAACTATTGAAATTGTTACCTCAAAAGCAGCTAGACCCAATGCAACGTGGCTAAACTTTGTGGTAACCGCTAAGGCACGTTTACAAATACGAACCTACCTGCGTAGCCGTGAAAAAGATGAATCGCATACTTTAGGTTTACGTTTGTTGAGCCATGCGCTGGGTAAGTCTAAATTAGCAGATATTAGCCAAGAAAAAATTGCAGAAGTTGTAAAACAAAGCGGTTATAGCACTTTTGATGAGCTACTAACCCATATCGGCTTAGGCAACGCATTAAGCATTGGTATTGCACGCCGCTTAACTGATGAGTTTACCGAAGATAACGACAATACCGACACTAATCGCGCCAAAATGCCAATTAAAGGTACCGAAGGCATGCTCGTTAGTTACGGCAAATGTTGTCGCCCTATTCCGGGTGACGCTATTTTAGCTTACTTAAGCCCAGGTAAAGGGTTAATGGTGCATCAACAAGGCTGTCGTAATATCAAAGGTCATGAACAAGGGAGCTTATTCCCAGTAAAATGGGACAGTGATATTAATAAAGAGTTTATTGCTAAGTTGCGTGTTGAAATTGTTAATCACCAAGGGGCACTCGCCTTACTAACCAATGTGGTCGCTAAATGTGGCTCTAACGTCCACAGCTTAAATTCTGGCGAGAAAGAAGCCGGTTTATATGTAATAGACATGGAAATAACTTGTCGCGATCGCATTCACTTAGCTGATATTATTAGAAAAATTAAAGTAATGGTTGACGTACAACGCGTCATCAGAAATAAATAATTATTGAATTAGGAAGAAGTATGAAAAGCATTATTAATACCGAGCAAGCTCCAAGCGCAATTGGTACATACAGCCAAGCTGTAAAAGTAGGCAACACTGTGTATTTATCAGGTCAAATCCCATTGATTCCTGAAACAATGGAAGTGATTGAAGGCGGCTTTAGTGAGCAGGCTGAACAAGTATTTAAAAACTTAGTCGCAGTATGTGAAGCGGCAGGTGGCAGCATTAACGATATGGTTAAAGTGAACATTTTCATGACCGATTTAGATAACTTTGCCACAGTTAATGAAATAATGAGTCGTTATTTCAAAAAGCCTTATCCAGCAAGAGCGGCAATTCAGGTATCTAAATTACCTAAAGCCGTAGATATTGAAATTGACGGTATTATGGAACTGCCTAGCGTTAACTAAAAATAGACTTCATTAATACTATTTAAGCTGCATTATCTACGCTGTGAGTTCAAGTCACTTATCGACATAAACTCCATGAACTTACAGCTTGAAAGCTTTGCTTAAATAGCATTTATATTGCCTATTGGGCTCGCTCAGACGAAGTATAAGTAGCTCATAAAGATTTTATATTAGATCATATTATTTAAAAGAATAAACCAACATGACTCCAGAAAGATTAGCACGCATAAATACCATGTTAGACAAGCGCCAACCAGATTTAACAGTCTGCATGGAAGGTCTTCATAAATCTCATAACTTAGCCGCGGTTGTACGTACTTGTGATGCCATTGGTATTAGCGATGTTCATGCAGTATGGAAAAGTGAAGAAGCTGAGGTGCGTGGTGGTAGTGCGGCCGGTAGTCAAAACTGGATTGACGTTCATAATTACCATAAAACAGCGGATGCCATTGCCGCGTTAAAAGCCCAAGGCATGCAAGTATTAGTAACTAACTTGTCAGATACTGCGGTTAATTTCACCGAAATTGATTATACCAAGCCAACAGCGATTATTTTAGGGCAAGAGAAATTTGGTACCTCAAAAGAAGCACTAGAATTAGCAGACCAAGACATTGTTATTCCTATGGTTGGCATGGTGCAATCGTTAAACGTATCGGTGGCTTGTTCGGTAGTTTTATACGAAGCACAGCGCCAACGTGTTGCTGCGGGCATGTATGATCAACCACGATTAAGTAATGAGCGCCGTCAACGCATTTTATTTGAAGGTGGGCACCCTATCTTTGCCGAGGCTTGTCAACGTAAAGGCTTACCTTACCCTGTTATTGACGAACAAGGTCAAATTGTTGCTGATGATGACTGGTGGCAAAAAATGCAAATGAACAAAAGTGCCTGGCAACATCTCGACGATTAAGCCTATCTAATCAACATTAGGAATGTAACGCCATGGCAATGGAGGCACTAAGTAAACTCTCACAAGTCCCCCTTTCAACATTAAAAGGTGTCGGACCTAGCTTAGCGACTAAACTAGAAAAGATTGGCTTACTTAGCGTACAAGATTTACTGTTCCATTTGCCATTGCGTTATGAAGATAAAACCCGAGTTACCACAATACGTGATTTAATCCCTGGGGTTTCCACCAATATTATTGGTGAAATCACCGGCAACCAAATTACGCAAGGTAAGCGTCGTATGCTGGTGGTTACCTTGCATGACGGCACTGGTAGTATTCAACTCAATTTTTTTAGTTTTTCTGCCAGTCAAAAAAACAGCTTAGCGATTGGTCGTACTATTCGCTGTTACGGTGAAATTAAGCGCGGTCCACGTGGCTTTCAAATTGTTCACCCAGAATACAAATCTCTTGATGATGACCGTGAATTAACCCCTGTTGAAGAAACGCTAACGCCTGTTTACCCCAGTACCGATGGGTTAAGACAACACTCCCTAAGAGCATTAACCGAACAGGCACTTATTCGCTTACAGCGCGGCAGCGTAGAAGAGTTACTACCGCCGAGTTTATTTTCAGAGCAATATAGCCTCAGCCAAGCCTTAGCGATTATTCACCGTCCGCCGCCAGATGTTTCAGTAGAGCAATTAGAATTAGGTAAGCACCCTGCGCAACTACGCTTAATTAAAGAAGAGTTACTCGCTCACAACTTGAGTATGCAAAAACTAAGACAAAGCAGTGATATTCATGATTCACTCGCATTGCATGGTAGTGAACAAACTAAACAAGCCTTTCTTGATTCTTTGCCTTTTGCACCAACTAACGCACAAGCACGCGTAGTTGACGAAATAAAAACCGACCTTGCTAAACATCACCCAATGATGCGTTTAGTGCAAGGTGATGTTGGCTCAGGTAAAACTTTAGTGGCAGCATTAGCCTCGTTAACCGCGATTAGCGAAGGTTATCAGGTCGCGCTGATGGCACCTACCGAAATACTAGCCGAGCAACATGCAATAAACTTTGCTAAGTGGTTCGAGCCGCTTAATATTTCAGTAGGCTGGCTTGCAGGTAAAACCAAAGCAAAAGCACGACGATTAGCGTTAGAGCATATTGCCAATGGTGATATGCAAATGGTGATAGGTACACACGCTTTATTTCAGGCTGATGTTATCTTCAAAAACTTAGTGCTGATTATTATTGATGAACAACATAAGTTTGGCGTACATCAACGATTATCACTACGTGAAAAAGGTGTCTTCGATAATAAATATCCGCACCAACTGATTATGACAGCGACTCCTATTCCACGCACCTTGGCGATGACCGCTTATGCCGATCTTGATACCTCAGTAATTGATGAATTACCACCGGGGCGCACCCCTATTAATACCATAGCCCTGCCTGACTCACGCCGTGATGATGTGATTGAGCGTATTAGACAAGGTTGTATTAATGACAATCGCCAAGCTTATTGGGTTTGTACCTTAATTGAAGAGTCCGAAGTTTTACAATGCCAAGCTGCTGAAGATACTGCGCTTTATTTAAAAGAACAGCTTCCTGAGTTAACCATAGGCTTAGTGCACGGGCGAATGAAAGCAATTGAAAAACAAGAAATAATGGACGGTTTTAAAGCCGGCTCTATTGATTTACTGATTGCCACTACCGTAATAGAAGTGGGCGTTGATGTACCTAACTCTAGCTTAATGGTAATAGAAAACCCAGAGCGCTTAGGTTTAGCACAACTGCATCAACTACGCGGTCGTGTTGGTCGAGGCTCAGTCGCATCACATTGTGTGCTAATGTACAAAGCACCATTGTCAAAAACCGCGACTAAACGATTAGCAGTATTACGTGAGAGTAATGATGGCTTTGTCATTGCAGAAAAAGATTTGGAAATACGCGGACCTGGTGAGTTATTAGGCACACGTCAAACGGGCTTAGCCGAGTTAAAAATTGCCGACCTAGTACGCGATGGCTACTTAATTAGTGAAATTCAACAAAAAGCTTACTTAATATCACGCCAACACTCTGAATATATGCAACCATTAATTCAACGTTGGTTAGGTAATAAAGAACAGTATTCTAATGCTTAATTAAAAACAATGATAATGTTGGTATTACCTAAGGAAAGTGAATGTCAGTACAAATATTATTAAAAACCTTGTTGTTTATATCACTGTTAATACTAACTAGCCTCTCGGCGATAGCAAAATCAATTGATAACACACTCACTATTGAGTACACCTTAGCGGGTAAAGCCACCATTATTATTGGTGAAAAAACAAAACAGGGTTATCGCTTTAATAAAAGCTCTACTAAAGTGGTTCATTTAGCAACCACTAGCTGGCCTCCTTATATTAGCGAAGGTAATTGCAATAAAGGTTGGGTGTTTAAGCTTGCAGCCGCACTGCTAGTTAGCAAAGGTTATCAAGTTAATATTAACTTTTACCCGTGGGCACGCTCAAAAATGCTTGCCGAACAAGGGCTGGTCGATATTGTATTTCCTCAATATGATAATAGAAAAACAAATAACGCTGAGACTGTTACTACAAACAATCCACTTGTTTTAAGTGACCCCTTTCCTGGCGGAACCCTCTCGCTAATCACTCATAAAGATAGTGCCGCTTTAAAGGCTGATGATTTAACCATTTTATATAATAAAGTGGTTGGGGTCGTTAGAGGCAATAACTACACTGTAGAAATAAATAATATGGTCAATACACATATTTTTTCGGTCGTGGAAGCGGTCGATGAGCTACAGCTGGTTAGGATGATGGTAGCAAAGCGTGTTGATTTTATTTTAGGTGATCGGAAAGTGTTTAATCATAGCGTCACTATTAGCAAACTTTCTGATACGGAAAAGCGCGACTTGCTACAACAGTTAAAATTGTTGGAGCCTAGTTTAGCTGAACATCCGTTGTTTTTTGCGTTAAGTACCAAAAGGCCACATTGGCAATCATTACAAACAGATCTTAATGATGCGTTACAACGCTTTAAAGTCTCAGGAGAAACTCAGCGCTTTATCGACAAAAACGCTACATTTCGCTGCTACCAACCTGAAATAGAGTACACTCCTCTATAGTGGTAAGTAGCAGCGAAATATTTAGCCGTTAGTGCGCTTCATCCCAGTTGTCTCCAATGCCATATTCGGCAATAAGAGGCACACTCAGTTCAACGGCATTATTCATTAACGCTACGAGCTTTTGTGTCGTTTCTTCAACGATATCTTGATGAATTTCAAAAATTAATTCATCGTGTACCTGCATAGTCATTTTCACTCGGTCATCATTTTGCTCAAGTAGCCACTGATCAACCGCTAACATTGCCTTTTTGATAATATCGGCTGCCGTACCTTGCATTGGCGCATTAATCGCAGCACGCTCTGCAGCTTTTTTACGCATACCATTTTTAGCATTAATATCAGGTAAATACAGACGACGACCAAAAATAGTTTCAACATAGCCTTGCTCTGTTGCTTGTTGACGAGTGTCTTCCATATAGGTTAATACACCAGGATAGCGCTGGAAGTACTTGTCTTGGTACTCTTGAGCTTGCTGACGGCCAATATTAAGCTGTTTAGCTAAACCAAAGGCCGACATACCATAAATTAAACCAAAGTTAATTGCTTTAGCACTACGGCGTTGATCTGTGGTTACTTCATCAAGCTCAACCGCAAAAATCTCAGCCGCGGTTGCTTTATGAATATCTTTACCTTCGCTAAACGCAGTCACTAAACCTTTATCGTTAGATAAGTGCGCCATAATGCGCAATTCTATTTGCGAGTAATCTATAGCGACAATTTTATGATCTTTGGGGGCAATAAATGCTTGGCGAATTTTACGACCTTGCTCACTACGAATTGGAATATTTTGCAGGTTCGGCTCAGTAGAAGATAAACGACCCGTTGCCGTTACCGCTTGATGGTATGATGTATGTAAACGCCCTGTTTTCGGGCTTACCATTAGCGGGAGCTTATCAGTATAGGTAGACTTTAATTTACTTAAGCCTCGGTTTTCTAATATGACTTTCGGTAATGGGTAATCGAGCGCTAATTCTTGTAACACTTCTTCTGCCGTAGAAGGTGCGCCTTTTGGTGTCTTTTTGATGACCGGAATTTTTAATTCTTCAAACAATATTTGTTGAAGTTGCTTAGGTGAGCCTAAATTGAAGCTCTTACCTGCTAAGTTATGCGCTTCAATTTCAAGCTCATCTAAACGCTGACCTAAACTATGGCTTTGTTGGTCTAAAACATCACTATCAATTAATACGCCGCCTTGCTCCATACGGGCTAATACCGGCAGTAATGGCATTTCTATGTCGTTAAATACACTTAATGGCTTTTCTGATTGCGCTAAGGCAGGGAAAATGGCTTGGTGTAAACGTAGTGTAATGTCGGCATCTTCAGCGGCATAATGACCCGCTTTTTCAATATCTATTTGGTTAAAAGTTAATTGCTTAGCGCCTTTACCGGCAATATCTTCAAAGTGTACTGTGCTATAACCTAAATATTTAAGCGCTAGCGCATCCATATTATGGCGTGTAGCAACGCTATTATAACAGTACGACTCAATCATAGTATCAAACGCAATACCTTTAACTTCAATGTTGTACTGACTAAGTACGTTGGCATCGTACTTTAAGTTTTGGCCGATTTTTTTAATCTCAGTGCTTTCAAGTAACGGCTTCAACTGGGCTAACACCCAATCTCGGTCTAACTGCTCGGGAGCATCAGCATAATCATGCATTAACGGTACGTAAGCGGCTTTTCCGGCTTCAATCGCAAACGATAAACCTACCAATTCAGCTTTCATATAATCAACGCTGGTGGTTTCGGTATCAAACGCAAAGGCGATACTGCTATTAAGTTTATCTAACCACTGCTCAAAAAGCGCTTGGTCTAAAATGATATCGTATTGGCTCTCACCGACCTCAGCAGCAATAACTTCAACTTCACTTGCGCTGTTTTTTGGCGCGGCGGCTTTTACAACCTCGGTATTGTTAGCGCTAGTTTTACCTTTAGTGAGATCGGCTAATAACCTTTTTAGTTCGAATTTTTGATATAGCGCAGTTAATGCTTCAACATCGGGTTCGCTAGCGGCTAATTGCTCTGCGCTTTGTTCAAGCTCAACATCACACTTAATGGTTGCTAATTGATAAGATAACGGTAATTGCTCAAGTGCTTCACGTAAGTTTTCACCAATTTTACCTTTCACTTTATCAGCATTAGCTATAACACCTTCCAGTGTACCGTGCTCTGCTAGCCATTTAACCGCCGTTTTAGGACCACATTTCACCACACCTGGAATATTATCAACTTTGTCGCCCATCAAGGCTAAGTAATCAATGATTTGATCTGGGCGTACTCCAAACTTTTCACTAACGCCTGCCACGTCCATTTCAACATTGGTCATGGTATTTATTAAACGCACATGCGGCGTAACCAACTGCGCCATATCTTTATCGCCCGTTGAAATAACGGTTTCCATACCTTGCTCATCAGCCTGTTTAGCTAAGGTACCAATAACATCATCAGCCTCAACATCGGGGATCACTAATAACGGTAAGCCCATCGCAGTAATGATCTCATGTAATGGTGCAATTTGGCTACGAAGCTCGTCAGGCATCGGCGGACGATTAGCTTTATATTCTGGATACATATCATTGCGAAAAGTTTTACCTTTTGCGTCAAAAATAACAATGATATTACCGTTAGGGTAATCTTTTTTTAAGCTACCTAGCATGTTCAATACGCCAGTAATTGCCCCTGTCGGTTGACCATCTGCGGTTGATAGTGCTTGTAAATAAGGTACGTGATAAGCACGGAATAAATACGACGATCCATCCACTAAAATTAAAGGGCTTTTTGTACTTTCAATCGTGTTATTTTCAGAAGTTGAACTTTGAGAAGTTGTCATAAGATGTAGGCAAATAACTATAATAAACTAGGATAACGCTAAGCATGCCACAAAGCGCCTGCAGGCTCCACTATACAAAAAAACTTTATAGGATCTTCTTGTGGATAACCTTGTGAATAGGCACAAAAAATCGTCAAAGCAAGTGAGGATCTTACTTTGATCTTATTAGATCTATTTTATTGAATTCATTGAAAAAAGCGAAAAAGATAGGCTTTAAAATACACAATGTTATTATTTTTATCATTTGTGGATAAATTATTTATCGCTGTCAATTTACCTTGTGCAAAAAACAAACAAGATTATTTGATGACGTAAGAGATTATCAGAATTGGGCTTAATTACCAGCGGATTATTAAACTTTTTTTACAGAAAAAAGTGAGCTTAAAATAACAAAATAATCTAAGTCATTATTGGTGGGTGTTAGCTGGCAGCATGCTCGAAAATATAAATTTAAAGAATCCTTATTTAATTTTGGAGCCATAAAAAATTCATACGAAAAAGATAAAATAATAACAACAATGCGGTGATTTATTAAGGTAGATAAATCACCGCTGTTGTTACCGCCGAATTCATGTACTAATGTTCAGTAATTGGTAAACCGCCATTAGAGCGCTACTTAACCTTTATTGCCTTGGCGCCACAAAGCAATACAAGACGTTGAAAACATGCGATATAACACAGGTAAAATAAATAAGGTCAATAAGGTTGCACTGGCTAAGCCACCAACAATAACCGTCGCTAACGGTTTTTGAATTTCAGCCCCGACACCTGTCGACATTAACATAGGTAACAAGCCTAATAATGAGGTAAATGCGGTCATTAGAACGGGGCGTAATCTCGCAATTGCGCCTGAGAAAATAGCTTGCTGAAGATCAGCATCGGCTAATTTTTTCAACTCACTTTTTATTTGCAAATTAATACTTTCAACCATCACCACACCGTTTAGTACGGCGACACCAAATAAGGTAATAAAGCCCACCGAGCTAGGTACTGATAAATATTGACCACTAAAATACAACGCGGCAATACCGCCAATAACCGCTAGCGGCACATTCACCAAAATTAACAACGCCTGCCCAATAGAGTTAAAAGCAAAATAAAGCAGTAAGGCAATTAAGGCTAATGATAATGGCACCACTAATAATAGTTTTTTCTGAGCGCGTTGTTGCGATTCAAATTGACCGCCAATTTGAATGCCGTAGCCACTAGGCAAGTCAACTTGCTCGGCAATAGCGGCATTAATATCAGCCACAACACTGCCCATATCTCGCCCCTGAACATTCGCTTGAATAACCACACGCCTTTGCACATCATCACGACGCACTTGTGGTGGGCCTGACTCAATAGCAATATCGGCAATATCGGCTAAACGTAACCAAGCGCCATCAGGAGATAACAACCGCAACTCACCAATAGCAGCTATATCTTGTCGGTATTGTTTAGCTAAACGTGCATAAATATCGTAACGCTCATTACCATTAATAATTTGTCCTGCTGCACTGCCACCTAAGCCGTCTTGCACGACATTCATAACATCGCTAACCGACATACCATAACGAGAAAGTTGTCGTCGTTTTGGCTTAATCACTAATTGTGCTTCACCTGCAATTTGTTCCATCGCAACATCTTTTGCGCCCGCAATGGTTTGAATTACTTTGGTTATTTCCTCACCTTTACTCGCTAATATGGCTAAATCGGCACCAAATAATTTAACCGCTAATTGCGCTTTAACGCCTGATAATAACTCATCTACCCGCGTAGCTATTGGTTGCGAGAAGTTAAACAATAGTCCTGGAAATTGCTCTAGCTCTTCAGCCATCAGTTGTTGTAATTCAATACGACTTGAGGCTCGCTGCCATTGAGCTATCGGTTTTAACCCTAAATAGACTTCAATATTATTAACTGGCTCGGGATCGCCGCCAATTTCAGGGCGACCGACACGACTTAAGGCATAGTCAACTTCAGTAAAGCCCAAGAGTATTTTTTCAATTTTAGGTGCAATACTCAACGCTGTTTCTAAACTGGCGGAAGGCGCTAAAGTTACCCGTAAATTAATGGTACCTTCTTCTAATTCAGGAACAAATTCAGTACCAATAAATGGTACTAAAGCTAACGCGCTGCACATTAAAACAAATGCACTAGCCATTAAGGTTTTACGCCAGTGAAATGCTTTGAGTAAACAGTGACGATAACCGCGCTCTAGCAAAGCAACCATCGGGTTAGTTTTTATTGAAACACCACGGCTAAATAAAATACTGGCAAGCGCAGGCACAATGACGGTGGCAACAAATAGTGCAGCAATCATAGCTAACATAATGCTTATCGCCATTGGTTGAAATAGCTTAGCCTCAACACCTTCAAAACTAAACAGTGGCATAAAAACGACAAGAATAATCACAGTAGCGAAGACGATAGGTTTAACCACAGCACAAGCGGCTTGGTTAATAGTGCTTTGTATTTGCTGCGCTGACAGTTTATTTTGCTCTTTGTTATTAGCTTGCAATAATGATTGCTGCACTGATAACTGCTTCACAATGCTTTCTACCATTACTACAGCGCCATCAACTAACATCCCAATAGCAACAGCTAAACCGCCTAACGACATTAAGTTAGCTGAAATACCTAGCCATGCCATTACCATTAGCGCTAAACCAATAGCAATAGGAATAGAAATAAGCACTAAAAAGGTTGCTGATAAATTCATTAAAAACAGCGCTAAAATAACAATGATCAAACCAAAGGCAAGTACTAACGCATCAACAACGGTATTAACAGCTTGCTCAATTAAGTCAGCCTGATCATAAAGCACTTCAAAACGCACGCCTAGTGGCAGCGCCTTATTGATCATTTCTGCGCGCGCATTAATACCGTCAATGGTTAATTTGGTATTCGCTCCCATACGCTTTAAAACAATGCCGGTAACCACCTCACCTTTCGAGTTAATATTGCCTTGTTCATCGCGGGTTGACATAGTTACCGCACCTTGACGAATTTCACTGCCTAAAGAGACGGTCGCTACATCACCAATGGTAACCACAACACCGTTAACCGTTTTAAGTGGAGTTTGAGCGATTTGCGCTAAAGTGTCCTCTCCCGCAGTAAGCCAACCCATGCCCCGAATAACTAACTGTTCGTCACCGCGATTTAAATACCAACCACCCGCATTTTGATTATTTTGCTCAATGGCCGCCATAACTTGCTGCTGGGTGACTTGATAAGCCAATAATAAACTTGGATTAATATTAACCTGATATTGCTTGACCTCACCGCCAAATGATAAGACTTCGGTAACGCCATCAATAGGCATCAACATTAACTTTACTAACCAGTCATTAAGGCTACGTAACGCCATCAAATCTAGATCTGATGATTCATCACTGGTAAGTAGGTACTGATAAACCTGACCCAAACCTGATGTATTGGGACCAATTTCTGGTGCGCCAACGCCTTGTGGAATCAACTCTTTGGCTGCCAATAAACGTTCAAAAACTAATTGTCGGGCAAAATAAATGTCGGTACCTTCTTTAAAAACAACCGTGATACCAGACAAGCCGGTTTTTGAAATAGACCGTACTTGTTCTACATCTGGTAATGCATACATTACCGCCTCAATTGGAAAGGTAATAAGCTGCTCAACCTCTTGAGCTGCCAGCCCTGGTGCTTCTGTATTAATGGCAACTTGCACATTAGTGACATCAGGAAATGCATCAAGATTAAGTTTAGGTAATATTAGGGTACTGCCAACAATTAACGCCAGCAATGTAATAACCACCAATAATTTATTGGCGATAGACCAATGGATTAAACGATTTAACATATTACTGCTCTCTTAAAAATTAATGGTTATGAGTATCAAAGCCACTTTTAGCGCTTTGCGAAGCGATAAAAAATGCTCCTGTCACCGCAATATTACTGTTTTCACTAACGCCATAAATTTCACGCCAGCTATACCATTGCTTATTTTCTTGAGAATACGTTCTATATAAAGCGCCTAACTCCACCTCTTGTGCGATAAAGGCAACACTTTCTTCATGTTGCTCTATTGTAGGTTGCTCAGCCTCATTGTGTTGATGCGCTACTTCACTTTGTTCATCGTGTTGTTCAGCCTCATTGTGTTGGTGTGCTACTTCACTTTGTTCATCGTGTTGCTCGGCTTCATTGTGTTGGTGTGCTACTTCACTTTGTTCATCGTGTTGCTCACTTTGTTGCACATACACCTGCCAATCACCATTAGCGCCACGTAATAGTGCCGTTTCTGGAACCACTAACACTGGCTTTGCGGTGGTTAGAGCAAAGTACACGTCGACAAAGAGTCCCGGGTGCAATTGATGATCGTCATTATTAACCTGTAAGCGAACAATACGCGTACGTGTTTTAGGGTCAATGGTATGAGACTGTTGAATAACCTCAGCTTGATAATTTACTGAGTCGTTATTACTACGAGTCAATACAACTTCAGCTTTAGTGCCTTTCGATAAAATAGCGGGGTTGTTTGCAGCTAAACGCGCTTCAATCCATAACTCACTTTCATTAGTAAGTACCATAATGCGTTCGCCAGCACTGACCCGTTGTCCTTGCTGAAAATCATCAGATAAAACCGCACCAGATCGCTCGGCTTTTAAGGTATATTCGCCTAACGCTGAGCTATGATCATTGGCAACAATATCAATGGCTCTATCGGTTAATCCATATGCTTTAAGGCGACTGTATGCGGCAATATAGTCGGTTTTTACGTTTAAAAGTTCACTCTCGCTAATAACACCGTTACCCACTTTTTTGGCGCGTTGCCAGTCCGCATAGGCAATACGATATAGCGCCTGTGCTTCTGCTACCGTTTCGCTAAATAGTGTTACTAGCGCTTGTCCTTGCTCAACGTGCTCCCCTAAAATGGCATGACGGCGCACAATAACCGACTCAACACGCGGTGAAACCACGTAGCTGGTATAACCGTTGGCTTGTATTTCCCCTGGGGCATATAAACGTTGATCCATATAACGTGATTTAATTGTCGCCACCTGAATATTGGCAAGCTGCATTTGTTTGTTGGTAAAGCTAAGCTGTTGCTCTTTTTGTGGTGTGCCAGCATAAGACTCAGATAAAAATACTGGCGATATAACAGCCACCAGCAAGCTGATAACATTGAAAAGTTTCATAATGTTCTCGTTTTAATTAATTAAAAATAAGGCGGATTTTCCGCGTAACTAATAACGAATTAAACGATAGGAGGACGTAAGCTTGGGCTCACTGGCGCTGAGGTAAAATTAATTTTTTTAGCGACAACTTGCTTATTTAGTAAACGATTAAATAACTGTAGTCCTGCTAAATCAAAATAGACTAAGTTGCTGTGGTGACAGTGATTATGATGGCAATCTGGGTGTTCAACATCACTATGATTGGTATGCTTAGCACTTTCACTCGAGACTATGTGATTGTGGGCACTATGACTTGGACTTTGCTGATTAACTTGGACTTGATTAGCTTGGGCTTGATTAGCTAGCGCAATATCTTGAAAGGTGTGCTGTTGTTCTGTGTTTTGATTGCTATTTTGATGTCCGATATTATCTGCGGCGATCGTCAAAGTCGATTGCAATGCAATCACTATAACCACCAAGTAGCAGAAAAATAATCTCACAATAAACACTACACAAAAGTCCTAATTGACCTCTACTCTAGCAAATTAATCACTAATGTGTAAGTTTATTATCACTTATTTACGAGTAATTCTTATTTAGATTCATTAAGATGCTCAAAATGAAAACGTAAATGCTCATCAATAAATGATGAGATGAAATAGTAACTATGATCGTAGCCCTCATGTATCGCAAGTGCTAGCGGATAATTGCTCGCCTTTGCCGCGGTCACTAAAGTTTCAGGCATTAACTGTTCTTGCAAAAAGTTATCAGCACCACCTTGGTCAACCTTAGCTGGTATTAACTGCGTTGCTTTGCTCATCAACTCACTTGCATCATGCTGCGGCCATGTTGATTTATCTGCGCCTAAGTATGTTGTAAATGCTTTAATACCCCACGGTGCATTAATTGGATTACAAATAGGGCTAAATGCTGAAACCGAGCAATAACGTTCAGGGTTCAACAGCGCAATAGTTAATGCCCCGTGTCCGCCCATTGAATGTCCACTAATAGCTCGCTTATTTGACACCGGAAACAGCGCCTCAATCAGCGCTGGCAATTCAGTAACCACGTAATCGTACATCTGATAATGTCGGTTCCAAGGCGCTTGTGTGGCATTCACATAAAAACCCGCACCTTGCCCTAAATCATAACCTTCATCATCAGCAACCTCACTTCCTCGCGGACTAGTATCAGGAGCAACAATAGCAATACCTAATTCAGCAGCCATACGTTGTGCCGCTGCTTTGTGCATAAAGTTTTCATCAGTACAGGTTAAGCCCGAAAGCCAATATAGTACCGGAACCTTTGCGCCACTAGAGACTTGTGGCGGTAAATAAATAGCAAAACGCATAGCACAATTGAGCGTGCTAGACTGATGGCTGTATTGCTTATGCCAGCCACCAAAGCTTTTATTCATACTGATATTTTCAATTACATGATTACTTGCCATGTTGTTAACCTTTATTATTTAGCAAAATGAATAACGCTACGAATACTCTCGCCTTTGTGCATTAAATCAAACGATTCATTAATATCTTCAAGCGGCATAGTATGAGTAATAAAATCACTTAATTTGAATTCACCTGCTAAATAACGCTCAACGTAATCTGGCAACTCAGTACGACCTTTTACACCGCCAAAAGCGGTACCACGCCATACACGACCCGTTACTAATTGAAATGGACGGGTCGATATTTCTTGCCCTGCGCCAGCAACACCAATAATTACCGACTCACCCCAACCTTTATGGCAACACTCTAACGCTGAGCGCATTAAGTTAACATTACCAACACATTCAAACGAGTAGTCAACACCGCCATCGGTTAACTCAACAATAACGTCTTGAATTGGCTTATCAAAATCTTTGGGATTAATACAATCGGTTGCACCTAATTGTTTCGCTAAATCAAACTTACTTTCATTAATATCAATGGCAATAATACGACTCGCTTTTGCCATGGTTGCACCAATAATAGCCGACAAACCAATACCACCAAGCCCAAAAACGGCTACCGTGGCACCTTCTTCAACTTTGGCGGTATTCATTACCGCGCCCATGCCGGTGGTAACACCACACCCAAGTAAGCAAACCTCTTCTAATGGCGCTGCTTTGTTAACTTTGGCTAATGAAATTTCAGGTAACACTGTATATTCAGAAAAAGTTGAACAACCCATGTAATGATAAATAGGCTGTCCGTCTTTATAAAAACGAGTAGTGCCGTCTGGCATTAAACCTTTACCTTGTGTTTCACGAATTTTTTGACATAAATTAGTTTTGCCCGATAAACAAAATTTACACTCACGACATTCAGGCGTATATAAAGGAATAACATGATCGCCTACTTGAACACTGGTAACACCCTCACCAACTTGCTCAACAATACCACCACCTTCATGACCTAAAATAGCAGGAAAAACACCTTCAGGATCTTCTCCTGATAAGGTAAAAGCATCAGTATGACAAACCCCTGAAGCAACAACTTTAACTAAGACTTCACCTTTGCGAGGTAACATAACATCGACTTCTTCAATCGATAATGGTTGCTTGGGTCCCCAAGCAATAGCGGCTTTTGATTTAATAAATTGGTCAGTCATGGTTTTTCTCTCTTTAAATGAATAGGCAAGCTGAACTAGAAATAATGAGCATAGCTCTATTTTACGTTCTCTTTTTAATTATATGTTTAGGCTTTGTATTTACAGGGGTTAACGTCAGTTAACATGTTATAGCGCTAGTCTACTATATTTATATATCTATGATAATGTACTCAATAAGTAATTCACTTTTACATATAGGTAACAATAATGCAGTGGGATGGTATCAGCGAGTTCGTTTATGTTGCTGAAAATGAGAGCTTTACACGCGCTTCAAAAAAAATGGCTATTTCTACCGCCCAAGTGAGCCGTCAGGTCAGTGCCTTAGAAAAGCGATTAAATATTAAGTTGTTTTACCGTACCACGCGCAAGGTTTCATTAACCGAAGAAGGACGGGTTTTTTATCAACACTGTCGCAGTGTACTTGACGGTCTAGACGCTGCTGAACATGCGATTACAAATTTACACTCTAAGCCTCAAGGGAAAATAAAGTTAACCGCGCCAGTTACTTACGGTGAGCAGCAAGTATTACCACTGGTTAATAACTTCATTTCACAATATAGCGATATCGAAGTTTCAGCTTATTTAAGTAACCGCAACATAGATTTAGTCGATGAAGGTTACGACTTGGCAATTCGCCTAGGTAAGCTAAGTGACTCAACCATGATGGCTAAAAAATTAGGCAAACGCACTAGCTATGTTTGTGCATCACCCCGTTACCTTGAAAAGCATGGTGTCCCTCATGCGCTATCTGAACTTAGCCAACACAGCTGTTTATTAGGCACCTTAGATTATTGGCATTTTAGCGAGTTAGAAAGAGAAAAAAGCATTCGTGTTTCGGGTCGGTTACGCTATAACAGCGGTTTTAGTTTAACCGATGCAGCGCTAAAAGGTTTAGGCATAGTACAGCTGCCCGACTACTATGTAGAACAACATATCAAAAATGGCGAACTAATTAGCTTATTAGATAGCTACCGCGCACCTGATGAAGGAATATGGGCGGTTTACCCACAAAATAGACACCTATCCCCAAAAATACGGCTACTGGTAGATTATTTAGCTGAGAAATTGCGTTGAGCTTAATCCCATAAAAAAAACACCGAATGAGTCGGTGTTTTTATCGTTGAGCTAGCCTAATAAAACTAGGCTAGCTAATAATATGCTAGCAAATTAAAGTTACTTAAAATCATTAAGTTAAAGTAACAAATTCTTCTGCAGAGGTTGGGTGAATGGCAATGGTATTGTCAAAATCTGCTTTGGTTGCGCCCATTTTCATGGCTACGGCAAAGCCTTGTAGTAGTTCATCACTACCAAAACCAATACTATGTAAACCAACCACTTTTTCTTCTTTGCCGGCGCAAATTAACTTCATGCGAGTTGGGTCGCGATAATCTTCAGTAATCGCTTGGTAAAGTGCGGTAAATTGAGAGTTATAAACCGTAATATTGTCTTGGCCGTATTCTTCAATTGCTTCTGCTTCAGTTAAACCAACGGTGCCAATAACTGGGTGACTAAATACTACTGTCGCAATACCTGAATAATCTAAATGCTCATTAGGTTTGTTGTTAAATAAACGCTCACACAAACGACGACCAGCAGCAACAGCAACAGGAGTTAATTGCGCACGTCCGGTGTTATCGCCAACAGCATAAATACCATCAACATTGGTGTTTTGAAATTTATCTGTTGGAATAAAACCACGCTCGTCTAGTTTAATACCTGTTGATTCAATATTAATGTTATCGGTTGCTGGCTCACGACCAATTGCCCACACTAAGCAGTCGACTGGTGCTAACGATGTGCCATTAGTAAAGTGCACCACTAAACGACCGTCACTGAGTTTTTCAATACGCTCTGGGGTGCTGTGAGTATGTAATGTTGGCCCGTGCTTGGCCATTTGCTCAACTAAAGTGTCGGTTAGCATATCGTCAAAGCCACGCAATGGTTTTTCTTTACGCACAATTAAGTGGGTTTCGCTGCCTAGTGCATAAAAAACACCTGCAAGCTCAACGGCAATATAGCCTGCGCCAACAACGGCAACACTTTTAGGCTGTTCGGTTAAAGCAAAAAATCCGTCTGAATTAATGCCGTATTCTGCGCCTTCAACTTCAGGAATGGCAGGTCTGCCACCTGTCGCAATAGTAATATGATCTGCGGTATATAATTGGCCATCAACTTCTACCGTATTTTTATCAACAAACTTAGCAAAGCCATTAATTACCGTGACTTTATTAGCGTCAAAACCACGCTGATATGCTGCGTGAATACGTTCAATATACGCTTCGCGATTTTCTACTAATTTTGCCCAATCAAACTTTTTAGCGTCTTGGCCGTCGTTGTTATTAAGGTAGTGACTAAAACCGTAATCGTTGGCGTATTTCAACGCATCTGATATTTGTCCGGCATACCACATCGCTTTTTTAGGTACACAACCAACATTGACACAAGTGCCGCCAATATATTTAGCTTCTATTACAGCGGCTTTTTTACCTAACTTTGCTGCGCGATTTGCTGAGGCAATGCCGCCACTACCACCGCCAATGGCAATATAATCAAAATGTTGTGTCATGGTTGTCTCTATTTTTTATAAAAAGATACTCAATATATATGCCCATTACCTCGCTATTTCAAGTAACGCATTGTAATCATCTTAAAAAGGCTAATGACCTCGAGTTCTGGTTAATGATTAAGGCGAGTTATTTAATATTGCAGACCTACCTTGAAATAGCGGCGAATAATCATTACATATAGGGTAACGATTCATTAGCCCAAGAGCCATTATGACCAATCCATTACTTATTCAAGGTGAGTTACCAGCCTTTTCACAAATTAAACCTGAACATGTAAAGCCAGCGGTTGAACAAGCTATCGCCAATTGTAAAAAAACAATCAGCGACGTATTAAATAATAACGCGCACTATACTTGGGACAATTTAGTATTACCTATTGATGAAATAGACGATGTGCTTTCTAAATTATGGTCGCCTGTTTCACATATGAATTCAGTAGTAAGCAGTGATGAGCTACGTGATGCTTATGAGTCATGTTTACCATTACTGTCTGAATATGGCACTTTTGTTGGCCAAAATCAGCAGTTATTTGAAGCGTATCAAAGTCTAAAAAACAGCGCCGAGTTTGATAAACTCGACACCGCACAACAAAAAGTTATTACCAATGCACTACGCGATTTTACCTTATCAGGCATAGCCTTAAATGATGAAGATAAAGCACGTTACGGTGAAATTGTTACTCGCCTTTCTGAGTTAAGCTCAAACTTTAGCAATAATGTATTAGACGCAACCCACGCTTTTAGCGTAACCATTAATGATGCGAGTGAATTAACAGGCTTACCTGACAGCGCACTTGCTGCAGCACAAGCATTATTTGCGAGCAAAAATGAAGATTCAAGCGAGCAGGGTTATACTTTTACCTTAGATATTCCAAGTTACTTGCCGGTAATGATGTATTGCGATAACGCGGCACTGCGTGAGCAACTTTATACTGCGTTTGTAACTCGCGCATCTGATCAAGGCCCTAACGCTGGTGAATTTGATAATAGCGCGATCATGAACGAGTTATTAACACTTCGTCATGAATTAGCTAACCTACTTGGCTTTGATAATTACGCCGAGCACTCGCTAGCCACTAAAATGGCAAACACCACTGATGAAGTAATGTCATTTTTAGAAAACCTAGCCGTTAAATCACAACATCAAGGTCAACAAGACTTTAAAGAATTAACTGACTTTGCCCAAAGCGAATTTAATGTGAGTGAATTACACGCTTGGGATTTAGCTTACTACGGCGAAAAACTTAAACAAAACCGTTATGCTATTTCAGACGAGCAATTACGCCCTTACTTTCCTAAAGACAAAGTGGTATCGGGCTTATTTGAAGTAGTACATCGTTTATTTGGTTTAACCATTACTAAGCGTGATGGCGTGGATGTTTGGCATGATGACGTGGCCTTCTACGATGTTTTTGATAATAAAAATCAACTGCGCGGTAGCTTCTATTTAGATTTATACGCGCGCGAGAAAAAACGCGGCGGTGCTTGGATGGATGACTGTGTTGGCAGAGCTAAACTCAGCAATGGTTCAATTCAATATCCAGTGGCGTACTTAACATGTAACTTCAATGGCCCTGTAGGCAATAATCCTGCGTTATTTACCCACGATGAAGTAGTTACCCTATTTCATGAATTTGGTCACGGTATTCATCACATGCTAAGCCAAGTTAATGCTAGCAGCGTTGCCGGTATTAATGGTGTACCATGGGATGCCGTTGAATTACCCAGTCAGTTTTTAGAAAACTGGTGTTGGCAAGACGAAGCGCTTGCGTTTATTTCTGGTCATTTTGAAACCGGTGAGCCATTACCGCAAGCCATGTTAGATAAAATGCTGGCAGCGAAAAACTTTCAATCGGCCATGCAAATGTTACGTCAGTTAGAGTTCAGTATTTTTGATTTTTCGATGCATGAAAACTTCAAACCCGATGCAGCTAATAACGAAAACCATATTCAACAAACTTTAGATAACGTTCGTGAAAAATATTCTGTTGTAAAACCACCAAGCTTTAATCGCTTTCAACATGGCTTTAGCCATATTTTTGGCGGCGGTTATTCTGCAGGTTATTACAGCTATAAATGGGCAGAGGTACTTTCTGCTGATGCTTTTGGCTTATTTGAAGAACAAGGCATTTTTAACCCCGAAACAGGTAAATCTTTCTTAGAAAATATTTTAGAGAAAGGCGGTTCACAAGAGCCAAGTGTGTTGTTTGAAAACTTCCGCGGTCGCGCCCCTGAAATAGAGGCATTACTACGTCACAGCGGTATTGAAGCGTAATAATCGCAATACTGTCACTCATCAAGGCACTTTTTAAAGTGCCTTGATTGTGATCTTACCCTCATTAATTTTCGTATTAGTTTGCGACTAACGACTCGACTTAATCCTTGAATTCAAGAATAAAAAACATGACTCACGAACCATTTAAAGCGCTTTACCAGCGCGCCGCTGACCGTAAGGGCGGCGAAATAGCCCTTGAAGTATTACTCGGTAAACGTATTCTAGGCAAAAAACTTCTTGATGATAACGCCGCACACGAAAGCGTAGCGCTGTTAACAGACGACAGAGTATTAGCGGCATTTACTAAGCAAATATTCAAATCAGGCTTTGTTTGGCGAGTAGTAGAAAATAAATGGCCAGACTTTGAGGAGGCCTTTTTTAATTTTAATATTGAAAAAGTGCTAATGATGCCCGAAGAAATGCTAGAGCGAAAAGCGGCTGACCCTAAAATTATTCGTAACTACAATAAAGTAAAAACCATTAAAGACAATGCACAGATGATTTTTGAGCATCAGCTAAATGGCAAAAGCTTTGCACAATTTATTGCCGATTGGCCAAGTAATGACATTATTGGTTTATGGGATTTTCTTAAAAAGAATGGCGCACGTTTAGGTGGTAACACCGGCCCATACGCCTTGCGATTGCTCGGTAAAGATACATTTATTTTAAGTAGTGATGTTGAAGCGTATTTACGTGCACAACAAATTATTGATGGTGGCTTACAAAGTAAAAAAAGCCTTAACGCAATTCAGGCTTTCTTTAATGATTTGCAACAGAAAAGTGGCTATACCTTAACGCAATTAAGCCGATTAATAGCCTTTGCAAGCGGTGATAATTATATGCAGGTGGACGCCACTTAAAAAGTTTACCTGCACTTACCTTTATTGATAATCAGTCTGAAGCACGGTTATGTTTTTGTAAGTAATAATTATACAACTGCGCTTCATATTGTCCCTGCCATTTATCCCAGCTGCCATAAGGTTTATTACCACCAATGCCGTATTGAACAAAATGAATGGCATGATCAGCATATTTAGGGTTTTCTGCATAAAGCGAATACCAGATTGCCGCATCAACAAAACTCAAACTGCTACCAGACGCTGTCGTGCTAACTTCATAATCAATCACACTGCGATAGTAACTATAATTAGCGTATAAATAATTCCACTCAACGTGATTATGGATTAAGTTTAACGTGACTTCTTGATCTGGAAACTCATTATATAAATCAATAAAAGCTTTAACTAAAAAACCTTGCTGAAACACAGCCGCTTTAGGGTTTGTCAACTTTATCGTACCAACTGAAATATTGTGCGGCGCAAGTACATATTTACTATGTATTGTACTGGTATAGTTTTTAAGAAGCTGACCTAACCTTTTATTATCAGTTACACGATAAGATGATAATGCAACACTCAAACTATGCCCTTCTGCTCTGTTACTTCTATCTGGCCAAGGGTCAAGCTCTTGTATATATGCTTGTTTAAATTCTGCCATGAATTCATACCAATCTTTTAGCCACTTATTGCCTGACATTAAATACGCTTGTTCAACATGATAAAACCAAGCATGTTGGTCATCTCTCGGTTTAGCAATACGTTGACTATCCTCTATATATGAACGGGTTAGTGTAGCAACACCGTGACCTAAAAATTTTCGCCATGTAGCACCCGCATAAGGGTTAGTGGTGGGCATAACATTCTCAAAGTCATCGTCATGGATATAACCTGAGAGCCACTGCGGTCTAATATTAATTTCAGCTTTCGCCATATTTTGCGCAAAATAGTAATCTTTGGGGTTACCTGAAATAAAAAACTTACGATTAGAGTATGGCCAACCACCAGTGCCACTGGTTGACGATTTCCGAGCTAAATCTAAACCAAAGTTATCTTGACCAAACCGATAAGCACCATGTAACTGTGAAAAATCTTTATCTGAATATTGAGGTAACCTAGCTAACTCAGTTTCTGGCTCAGTTAATGGAAAGTAACCACCTAATTCGAGCGTTACACTGGTTTTTTGATAATATGATTGCGGAATAACAGCTACTGGCGGATACTGAAAATGTAATGAAGTACGTGTGATATCTTCATCTGTTTTTTGCTCGGAGAAATCAAACAGTAACTCTTTATAAGTTTGTTTCATATCGTCCAACCAATAATAATCGCCGTTAACAAAATCATTATTCAAATATTGTTTCGACCAGGCAGGATATAACTCTACGTCCAAACTACCATCATCATTGACCTGCAAACCATTAGGAAATCGCTGCCAAAAATCTCTCATAAACACAGCAACTTTAGGGCTGCCAATATAGCCCGCCCCCTGCGAAGTAATACGCTCTCTCTCTACATTATCAGCTTTAAGCTCTGCAGTCGTTGTTGCACCAACACCATCTAACCTCAGTTGGTGACTTTTATAATAAAGTGGCGCTGAAAAAACCGTATTTAATGCCGAGTTTTGTAACTGAAAATCTGTTTTAACTAAATGGCTATTGGCGTGGATATAAAGCCTGAGCGCCCAACCATGTTTAATATCTGTCGGGCTCATATAATCGGTTTGAGAGGATATTTTAACAACAGTACGTTGTGCGCCTAACTCGTCTAATTCAATCTTAATATCCTTATGATTAAAAGACTTATCGACAATTCCCTTTTCTGTAGTAAATAACGATGTTAGTTGGCCAGCCGGCGTGGTAATAATTAGCGGATTTTTTTGTATATTAAGGGTAATTAAGCCATTAGAGATTGATATTTCTTCGTCAGTTTCTACCGTACAAACCGAGTTTTTGGCTACTGCATCCGCCTTTCCAGCATGCAAATAAAACCGCTTACTTCCAGTATCGGGCTTACCAGTAGTATACGCAGGTAAATCAATAGTGAAGTGTGCCTGAACGTGTCGTAGTGAGCGGTCTTTTGCCCACCAACGGTTTAAAACATTAAATTGTGCTGGGATTACTACCCCTTCATCATTTTTAATATGAAATTCGCCTGCATAAAAATGCTCACCAGGGGGAAGTGGAAACACCATAGAGACAGGGTAATTAACAGCTGCAACACCTGCTGATTCTTTAACAATAAAGCTCGTTAATAGCTGGTCTTTAACCGTGCTTGCTTGCGGATTATGGTAGGAATATTCTGTATCAAAGTGATTTTCCGCTAGGGTAGCTTGCGTCTCACAAACAGGCTCTTCTTCCTTCTCTTTTTCAGGCTCTTTCTCAGGCTCTTTTTCAGGTTCCTGCTCTTCACCTTGATCTGTGTCGGTAATTTTCTCTGTCGTTTTTTCTACAATAGGGCTAGGTTTAGCGCTATCACCGCCACCACACGCGCTTAACACTAATAATGCAGAAACAAGAAATACAATACTTAATGTGGTTATTATAAAGTGCTTTAGAGTAAACATAATCAACTTAAGAGCGTAAATGAATAAAATAGTACAGTGCAAAAAATACAGACTACCAAAAATAGACTCTTATTATTGTAGCTGACCAAACTAAGACAACCATAAACATAGCAATAAAAACACCTGCTGAGCCTAAGTCTTTAGCACGCCCAATTAATTCATGATGCTCTAGCGATATTCGGTCGGCTAATGCCTCTATTGCTGAATTTATTATTTCAGCAAATAATAAAAAAGCTAATGTAAAAATTAGCAATAGCCATTGCGTCAGCGTTGCCGCAACAATAAAGCTAAAAGGCAAGAGTATTACGCATAACAATAGCTCTTGTCGAAAAGCAGCCTCATGCTTAAAAGCCGCCTTAAAACCCAGGAAGGAACAATAAGTTGCTTTAACTATACGCGCTCCACCTGAGCCATTAGGCTTGTTAGTTTTCAATTGCATACTCTATTATTTGCCATCAACTCGACCGTATCGATCTTCAAAGCGCACAATATCATCTTCGCCTAAATAACTACCAGATTGCACCTCAACCATTTCTAACGGTAACTTGCCTGGGTTTTCTAAGGCATGTACAGCGCCAACCGGAATATAAGCTGATTGGTTTTCGGTTAACAGTACGGTTTTTTCATCTATGGTGACTTTCGCCGTACCTGAAACAACAATCCAATGTTCTGCTCTATGGTGATGCATTTGTACCGACAATTTAGCACCTGGCTTAACGGTAATACGTTTTACTTGGAAACGCTCGCCATTATCAACACTGTCGTATTTTCCCCAAGGTCGATACACTTCGCGATGTAATACCGCTTCAGAGCGTTGCGATTTTTTCAGTTGCTCAACAATATTTTTAACATCTTGCACTTTATCTTTATTCGCAACCAACACTGCATCTGGCGTATCAATAATCACTAAGTTATCAACGCCAACGGTGGCAATAAGCTTATTTTGACTATGGATATAGCTGTTAGTCGTTTGCTGCGCAATAACGTCGCCTTTTACAACATTTTTGTCTTCATTTTGCTGACACACTTCCCATAATGCAGAATAAGAGCCAACATCACTCCAACCTGCATCAAGAGGAATAACGACCGCATCATCGGTTTTTTCCATTACCGCGTAATCAATAGATTCGCTAGCACAGGCTAAAAAATCGGTTTTATTAGGTCTTAAAAAATCTAAATCGTGTTCAACATCAGTCATTGCTGCTTGGCATTGCGCTAGAATATCACCACGATACTTAGCTAGTTCCTCAAGGTAACGTGATGCTTTAAATAAAAACATTCCGCTATTCCATAAAAAATCACCTGACGCAAGATAACCAATAGCCGTTTCTTCATTAGGCTTTTCAACAAACTGAGCTACCTTAAAGGTATTATCTTTTTGCTGTTCGCCTTTTTTAATATAGCCGTAGCCTGTTTCAGCATGTGTCGGCACGATACCGAAAGTGACTAGTTTTCCTTGCTCTGCAGCAATGCTAGCTTGAGCAACCACCTGATGAAAAGTTTCAGTGTCTTTAATTACATGATCAGCAGCCAATACTAACAGCATTGCTTCTTTATCTTGTTTAAGTGCATTTAATGCAGCTAACGCGATAGCTGGCGCGGTATTTCGCCCCTCTGGCTCGAGCAAAATAGTACCTTGCGAAACAGACAATTGTCTTACCTGCTCTGCGACTAAAAAACGATGCTCTTCATTACAAATAAATACGGGATCACTACAATGATTAGGCAAACGCAATAAGGTATCTTGCAACATGCTAGTGTCATTAACTAACGGCAAAAATTGTTTAGGAAAAAGTGCGCGAGAAAGCGGCCAAAGACGTGTGCCGCTGCCGCCGCACATAATTGCTGGGAAAATAGTAGCAGAACTCATGTTTATTCCATTGATGAGGTTATAATGGCGTAATGATAAGCTATAGGCTGATTATTTCATATATCTTACGCCGAAAAATCTCTACTTATGACGATTAAAGTTATTTAATCGGACAATAATGCCATTGTTCACAAAAACTGTTAGGTAAGGATGGAAAAGCAGGTAGCCCAAGCTCACTCCGATCATTAAAATAAGTATTACTATCACTGACGTAAGATGAGCTATCTTTACCAATAACAATGTTCTTATTTTGAGTCAATTCAATAGCCTGTGACTCTTTAGGTAAAGCTAAAAGATAATTTACGCCCAAGCGTTCCAAGTAAACGACATTATCGGTCATAAGAATGCTATTACGTAGATGTGAAATACCTTCAAGCCCATAACCAATAACCTGACCATTGACTGAATTAGGACCTTGCGCAAGCAAAGAGTTTTTCACCATTAGCTCTCCGCCATTAGGCATATCAATTAAGCGACTATCATCAGCTGATAATGAGGCAATAACACTTGCATTAACCACCAAACTTTCACCTCTAACTTTAATGGCATGCCCTTGGCTTTTCGTTGCAACGAAAACAGACTCTTCGATATAAACAGACGCCTTATTGCTGTAAATACCATGAGCTTGTCCATTATACCCTAGGCGCTCAAAACGACTTTGATATATTTTGATAAACCCCGCTTGTTTGGCAGTTTCTAACACTCCTTCTTGACTACCATGAAAAAAGATATGTTTTAGCGTTAAATTAACGCCTTCTTGACGAATACAAGCACCATTACCGTCTCTATTACTAATACTATGACATTCAATATTATTGACGGTTAGGTTATTACCTTTACTTAAAATAAAACCTTTACCTTGCGCAATGCCTTTTTGAAAAATAACATGCCCCAAGCCAGTGATAGTAATATCGTGTTTAGTAATAACTAGCGGCGTATGATAGGTTCCTGGGGCAATCAGTAGTTCATCGCCATGCTGTAAAGCCGAAACAGCACTTGTTAGATCGCTATATTCTGTACCATTAACTGAAAACGGTTGAGTAAGATGTTGATCCGCAGGCTGAGGTTTCCAAGCATGAAGCACGCTATCAATTTCATCAGCAACACTTTGCATACGCCCATTGGTTAGCGCTTTATAGTCTTTACTTTTTTGCCATGAGTAATACTCCTGGCTAATTTTTTTAGTCACTTTAGCGATTAGATACGGCTGGGTAAGCAACACACCGAACACGACTAAATGCGCCAATAACCCAGAAAAAAATAGGTAGTTCGTTATTATTTTTCTAAAGATGCTTTTCATCGTACTAACCTATCTCTATCATTACTGTTTGTCTGACTCGTTAGGTTTAATTGATACGTACAAAAAGAGTCCGAGGAATACGCCCCAACATAAGGTTTACTCGGTAAATTCTGACAAAAGTCAATAGAGTACTCTGCCGATGACTTATCTAGAGGTAAAATTTCAAGCGGCTTTTTCCAAGAAAAATTCCCTATATCGGGAGCCACAAAGTAATTTGAAAGCGTATCTTTACCGGTTAAAAAATTACGGTTTTCAATTAAATTATTTACTTGGTTAACCGTGGCGTTATCGCGGTTTTTTATACGACCCGACAGTATATTATTTTCAATATTAGCAGTACTCTCAGGATACCTAACATCAATACCTAGGGTGTTATATAAGGTATTGTGCTCAATGGTGCTATCACGTGAACGGTTAACATAAATCCCAACATCGTTTGAGCAATGCATAATAATATTATGGCGAATAACACCACCAACATGCTCCGCACTATTTTGATTACGTCTGTGCTGCTGTAATGAGCCACCGCCACCTAAAGAAAGCCCTAGCGCGGTATAGTTATCAGGTAAATTGGCGGCACAAATCACTAAATTGCGTTCAAAAATTCCTTGTTCGGAGCCACCTTTAAAAAAGGCCGCATAACTGACTTTATCGCCCGCTGATTTTTGAATATCAAAAATAAAGTTATCACTCACTTGCCAATGACTAGCGTGCATTAAATCAAAAGGGGTAACAGGGTTAGGGGTATTTCTTGCGGAGGTATTAAAAAAGGTATTTTGAAGTACCTTGCCATGATCGGGATATGAATAGCCGATACCGTTGACCTTAATCATGGCATTGAAGTCTTGCATAATATTATTTTTGATGACTGTATGTTGTGCTTTGCCAACCACATGAAACGCGTGCTCACATTGCGTATGACTTTTACAATGACCAATGACGTGTAAATTACTAAACTGCCAGTAAGGTTTATTAACCACAAAGCCTTCACCTTTAATAAATAACTTTACGGTACCTAATAAGGCAGCTGTAACCTTAATGGGCAAATGGCTAGTACCGCTGTTGCCTATTTGAATACTCGCTTGATTAATTTTATATTCACCTGGCAATAGCAAAACAGTTTGCCCAGGCTTAGCTTTTTTTAATGCGGTAAGAAGTTCTGAAGCATTAGAGACATAAATATCTTCTAACCTGCTTTGATAGGTGCTTTGTTTATTCGCCCCAGTGCCTGACCAATTAGCTAGATCAATTTGTCTAAAATAGTAATTTTTAACTTCAAAATAGCTCATCGCATTCAAAATTGGCGATACGATACGATACAAATTTGGCTGATTAACTTGTAAGTTATTTTTAACTTTTTCACTAAAAAGCGGAAGTGATAAACCCGTTGAATATACTTTTAGTAATAGCACTACTACAGTAACTACCATAAAAACATTGGCAAGTGCACCAATGATAATCAAGTACTTTTTTAAGATTGTTACCACGCAAAAACTCCATCTATAATAGCGATAATTTTTTAGGTAAAGTTAAACAGTTATTGCTTATCCGTTTGTCGTAACATTCTTTGATAAAGATCTTATAAACCTCTATAAAAAATCTACTATTTATCTAACTGTTTTATATGATTTAATATTGTCTTTACCCTACATTCCCATGTGTTATTTCTAGCAACATGCTTTCTTTCAGCTAAAGCGGTTGATTGCCCATTTTCATTTAATAGCTGTTTAACCTTTTCAATCCACTCATCAGCGCCTTCAGCAATAGCAACAACATTAGAGAACTCTCTAACGGCCTCTATATCAGCAGAAATAACGGGCTTGCCCACAGCCAAATATTCATGAAGTTTTAATGGGTAACCCGAAGATGCCCAACCACTTTTATCTGATTTATAAATCATGGTATTAATATCAAAGTGATGCATGTAGGACGCTATTTCTTCTTTCTTTTTACTACCTAAATAAAAACTATTTTTTAATTTTTTTAATTCATTAAAGGCATTCAAATCTTCTTTTGTAAGGTTATTAACAGGTCCAATCAAAACAAACGAAATATTTTGAAAATAATTAGCCAACGCTAGCCATAGTGACAAATCTGCTTTTTGGTTAATGGCTCCAACATAACCGATTCTCGGCTGAGGAATATCATCCAACTCTATAGGTTGTTCGCTCGCATTAGAAAAGGCGTTATAATCAACCCCATTAGGTACAAACTTTACTTTATTCTCTGGTTGCGCTTTCAAGTAACGCTCTTGAATAAGTAGCGACGAAGTAATAATGAGATCTGCTTGAGTAGATAACCGATCATCATTTTCTTTCTCATGGCTACCGTAGCCGCTTTGCTTTGAATAGTCATCGTAAGCATGAAAAACTAAATAATCATGCTTAATATGTTTCACGTACTCAAAAAATACTGGATGAAATATATATAAAACTACCGGTTGCTCTTTAGAAATATGCTTAGTTAGTTTGGCTACATAATGCTCTATAGATATTTTATCAAGCAACGCCACTCTAGGCGTTCTCAAAAAAAAGTAGCTCGGATTAACTACGGTAACATTATCTTGTGTTGTGTGTGCCGTGCTAAAAAGTGAATTAACAAGTTTTCTAAACGTAAAGTGCCATGTAAATAATGCCCCGTTTCCGTAAGTAACATTATGTTGCTGACCAATAAGGCTAAACAGCTGTTGTCTATTCATCCAGCGACTTTGCCATTCGTTTGGAGCTAACACGATAAATTGCATCACTTTTCCTTTACTATTGATAGATACTTTCTATTTTCGCGGTATATGAATTCAATAAATAACGACTCACTATTATTCACCGTCTGAATGTCGCACTCATAATGAACAAAAATTTGTGCTGTTATTCATTTTTATTTAGTTCGCTTTAATATTTTGTATAGCGTTGGGTAATCTTCTTCTAACTTATCAACAAATAATTGTTTTTTACTTTTAGCATGCTTTTTCAGCATTTTATCATCATATTTTAGTGCTGACTTTTTCGCTTCATTAACCTCCTCCGCAGTAAGTACCCTAACATTAGACAAAGTATCAGCGATTTTTTTGGTATTATTTTCCCATGAGAAGTGACACACAGCATACTCTCTCGCTTGTGCTTTTAAGTTTTGAATATTATTTTGATTATCAACATAAAACTTTAACGATTCATGCAAAGAATCAAGCGAAACTTCACATTGCGGCCAATAATAGCCATCCCATCGAGACCATAACTTTTCAATATTGACAGTTTTACCATTTTCGCCATGCTCACCAACAAACTCATTCATAGGTCCATTATCTGGTACGATAATAGGTAATCCAGCCGATGCAGCTTCTAATATTGTAAGACCTATACCGTCTAACCTAGATGGATAAACGTAAACATCTCCTAAATGATATAGACCTGGGGCAGAAACAGTATATTCATGTAACTCTAATGAACCTGAACTTAATAGTTTATCTATACCTGCTGCTAACTGTGGAAAAGCCGCTTTGAGGTCTACTTGACTATGCACTATTAATTTAGCTTCACCTTCTAGCCTAAGGAATGCTTTTATTAATAAATCGGTTCCTTTTCTGTAAGGACTCATGCCCGCAGAATGGAAAAATTTAACTCCTCCTTCACCTTCGTTGTGCTCTTGCGGTTGATAAAGGTTGGTATCTGTTCCCCATGGAAAGAAAAGACACTGAGGGTGGTGCTCAAACACGCTACGGTGTCGCTCAGTATTACAAATTAGAAAGTCATAAACCCCAAAACACGGTACAATTTCTTCAGTATAGTAATCAATATATGCCCCTGTTTTGATATTCAAGTCGCGACAAAGAAGAACCGGCGCCCATATTTTTTGCTCATTAAAAAGTACGAGCTCAATTTCGTTGTCTAGTAACCAAGCTCTGAAATTTTCTAAGTTGATATCTGTAAAAGCAAATGTTAGTGGCTTTTTTGCCCAAGTAACATAATCACCATCCCAATTAGGATCACCTATTGCAAATTCTTCGCCACCTCGAGCATAAATAAAGACATCATGCTCGTGTTCAAGCACTTCTTTAAACTGCTTTGACACATACGCAGCACCTCGCTCAAACCATGTTGTTACAATGCCGATTTTCATAACTTTCCTTATTAATCAATTACCAGTTAAATTTTAATTTTGAACGGATATACTCTTTAAATTTTGAAGGAAATAACTTACTGGTATACCTTCCAATGAACAGGGCAAACTTTTGTAATCGCACTATGATAAATGCGTCATAGAACAAGTTGATACAATGGCCTAAAGTCTTTCCTCTTCTTTTAAATTCAAACTGACTATGGTCTGCTGACATAAACTCAGAAATATTTAACTCGTTTAATTTAAATGCATTATTTAGCTTATCTGAGGCTATTGTAGAAGGAGAAAATCCTTTCAGCTTAACGAGTACATCTTCAGCACTATTATCTAAAGTTAGAATGGCATCTTGATACCCCAGTCTACCAATTACATTATTTATCTTTGGATCATAAGACAATGCAACAAATGGTATATTAGACATAATGGCAAATAAATTGGCATGTAGTCTCATTGATATCAACCCTTCTAAGCCCTTAATAGACTCTAATGTTTTTGAAAAACAACGCTCGTCACTAAGTTCTATTTTATCGGGAAATAACTCTAATAACTGTCGATACAAAATTAAATCATCAGATTCATAAGCAAAAAATACAGGTGTAACTCCATCATTCAACAGCTTTTCAATCATTTCTGCTAGAAAATCAATATGTAAACCCTTCCATTGTCTAAAGGCTAATCCTACCCGGCCTGTCTTCTTGGCTTCATGTTTGGTTAATTGACTATTGATCAAATATATTGAATCACTTCCTAGATCGCATTTGTAACTATATTCACCATAAGCATTATTTGACGCATTCAACGACTCAATATCTCTATAATTAATTCGTTGTACGCTATCTAAGAATCGATGACCCAAAGTATGACCATAGTCTGAGCGAATAGGACCAAAACCTATTCCTGTAGCCAATGACGGTATTTTGTAATATTTTGCTATGGCAGCAATAAGAGTACAGTGCTCCATTAGTTTTGCACTGTGAACGTCTTGCAGAATACCGCCACCTACAAAAATAATACGATCCATTTTTCGAATCGTAGCAACTAATATAAAAAAGTCTTTGGTTGTAATAGGCCTCCCTGGATATGTACATTTTAAGTAGTGGTAAGATTTACCTAAATATTGTTCACTTACATCCGGCTGTCCTGTGGCAATATATATTTCTGTACTATCACTTTGAATTTGCTGAGCAACCGCTGCACCTATAGCTTCGTCACCGACGTTCAACCCACCTATATAGCCTACTAACAATACTTTTTTCATACTTTCATCTTTTATAATCATCATCCTTAAACCACAGTAGGCACATACACCCACCAAACCTTTTAACTAACTTTCAATAACTTAGCCTTTATTTTATTTCGAACACTAATCAAATTTAATCTCACAAATTGAGATAAATCTGACTCGGGAAAAAGTCTTAGATATATCAAGGTGAAGAAACCATAAATTACTATACCTATTATGGCTTTCAGTAGCAGCATTAATAAATTACTCCCTAAACTCACAACTTGTAAATAAGGAAGAAGTAACTCAATACTTATGTACATTAGTAAACTAGTAAAAACAGGGAATACAAATACCTTGGCACATTTGATGAGGGAGATAGATAAATATCTACTAACAATTAAAAAACTTAATGGCATGGTAATAAGTGATACAAATAAAATAACAAGTGATGCTCCAAGCGCCCCTGAACGCTCAACGAAGTACAATAAAAGAGGAATAATAAAGATAATGCGCACTAGAGATATTAATGACGGTATATTTGGCTTACCAATAACAACAAAAACAGTACCAATATTTTGCACTGCACACCGACTAAACCCATAGAGAGACAATATAGCAATAATAGGAATTATCGGTTGCCACTGCTCACCTAGTCCTAACTGAACAATTTCTGGGGAACATATTGAAATCCCCACTGAGACTGGCGCACTGACGAAAATAATAATTTCCGTGATTTTTAAAAACGTCGCTCTAAGCTTTTCAATATCATTTTTTAATTTCGCATAACCTGGAAAAATAGAACGACTCAAAGGGAATAATAACTCTGTTGTTGGCAAATTTGAAATTTCATAACCTACGGTATAATAACCTAGTTGTTCAGCACTTGATTGTTTACCAACGATAATGTCAGTAACCTTATGGTTAAAGAAAATAAGTAAGTTATTAAGTAGTAGCCATTTAGAAAACTTGAATAACTCCTTCGCTTCACTCAATTCTAACTTAGGCCTGTATGGATGCATTAAAAACGACATGAAAGTCTTAGCAATTGCATTAGCATACATACCTATCACTAATGCCCAATAGTTTTCTAGATAAAATGTAAAACCTATGGTTATAACAAAAGAGAATAATTTTGAATACACCTCAAGCGGGAACTCTTTTGCTAAATCCAACTCTTTTCTATACAGAACAAATCCAATATTTTGTATTGCAGTGATAAATGGCAAAAAAGCTACAGCAAGCACCAACTCCTCTACTCTTTGATCGTTATAATACGTAGCGACTAAACCACTGACAGAAACTAATACTGTAGAGAGTATTAATCCCATAATTAACTTTAGAGTCCATGCAGAATCTAAGGTTTTATTCGTGACATTGTCTTTTTGAATGATATTTAAATCAAAACCAAAGCTGGTAAAAACCTCAAGAAAAGCCACAACAATCATACACATAGCAATAACACCAAAGTCCTCTGGTGCTAATAGTCTTGCTAAAATGACGGTGCTTATTAATCCTAAAGATTTAACTAAAAACTTAGTGAATACAGCCCAACCCGCTCCTATTGCAATTTTTTTATTTAGCGCATCCATTAATCAAGCGCTCTTAGTAATAAATCTAGCTGCTGTGTTTTGGCATAACGAGAATAATGCGCACTTTGTCTTTCGCCGCCCGGTTGTTGTTCCAGCATACGTAAAATGGCTTGCTTAATATTTTCACGCGTTTCAGCAACTTCTGTTGCTGAAACAGTACTTAGTAATGTTCCTGTAGCGCCTTCTTCTGGCGTGAGCGCGAGTATAGGTTTATTACAACGAATATACTCATAAGCTTTACCTGGAATTTGATTATTAAAAAGCTTCCCTTGAATTAACAGCAAAGCATTGGCTGACATCATTTCAGCTAACGACTCTTTATAAGCAATGTTAGCTCTAAACTCTACGATATCTTCAATAGCTAGTTCGTTAACCTGCGACTTAACCGCTGAACTATTCACTGCACCACGGAACACAAGCACAAAGTTACTACGGTCAATAGAGCCTGCTTTTTTAAGCATTGATAAGGCGCTAAATAGCGCTTGCGGATCTCGTCCTTGGGGGTAAACTGCACCACTGTGCAATAACGTAAAACGTGAAGTATCAATTGTATCTACCGTAGGTAAGTCATTAAAATTAGCTTCGTCAAAGCCGTTTTCAATCACACAAAATTTAGCTAGTTTTTCATTGGGGTATAATCGACGATAAAGCTGCGCTGATTTTTCAGTGGTAAAAACGGCTTTAGTACAATGTGTTATTGTCTTCTTTTCAATCCATTTTGCCACAAAGCTGTATTGTTGAGCATTACTATCATAGCGACACTGTAAAGGATCACGATAGTCTGCTACCCAGCTAATTTGACTCTGTTTATGCAATTTATAAGCAATATAATGCGCCGTAGATACTGGATAAGTTGACCAAATAATATCAGGCTTATATTTGGCAATTAATTTTTTACCTAAAGGTACGGCACTAATAGCCCAACTCCACCAACGGTCTGGCACTTTACTCCATGAAAAATACTTACCTTTAATTGACAAATCTCTTGCTGAATCAAGTGATTTACAGCGATAAACCTTTATTGACTCAGGTATTTTGATATGGCTATCTACTGAGCCATACACACTTTCATTTACAGTCAATACAATAGGCTGCCAGCCTAGCGCTGCTAGATACTCAGCAAACTTTAATGTTCTTTGTACTCCTGCACTTTGACAAGGTGGAAAATCTAACGCGACCATAAGAATGGTTTTATTTTTAGGCACACTCATTTACCAATTAACCTTGTATACTTTTCATTAAAATTTAATGCTAAACGTAAATTAAACTTGAACTCGGTAATATCCCAAGGAGTAAAACGACATAAAGAAAATAAATTACTATTTTTAGATGAAATACAGCCCCAATCAGTACTGAATGCTGCCGTAAAGCCACACTCCTTGGCTATTCGTTGATGGTTATCATTAAAATCAACCTGAGATTTACCGTTGGGGTAAGCGAGAAAATTGACCGGTTTATTGGTTATTTTCTCTAAGTGCTGCTTTGAAAGCATCATCTCAGATTGTACTGTTTGGTCTTGTTCACAGGTTAATATTGGGTGGTTAACAGTATGCGCGCCAATTTCCATCCCAGCATCAGACAAAGCAGATATTTGTTGCTCACTTAAAAATTGATGCTTGAGTTGAGGCTTACCAGTTTTATTTAATAGCTGTTCAATTAAAATATTACGATCATCATTGCTTTGATATTTAATTATTTTAGCTATTTTCTTAACGCACTCTATTCGTTGACTATAGGTAGCAACAGGATAAGTTACCTCTAAGAAAACTAATGCTTCGTCACTAGCAGGTAGCTGCATTATTGCTGATGAAACCAGTTCATCCCACAAATAGCCCTGCTGAATGCCTGAGGTACTAATAAAGAATGTCGCAACTAGCCCATGCTTTTGTAATAAAGGAAATATTTTAGTGTAACTGTCTGAGTAGCCATCATCTATGCTAATCGCTATTGAGCGTTTAGGTAGCTTACCTTGCGCCTGCAATGCTAACCCCTCAGTTAAGCTAACAGGGTTAAAATAGCGTTTAAGCCAAACAAGCTGTTGTTCAAAGCGTTTTTCGTCCATACATAGCTGGTTATACGACTCACCAACACGATGGTATGTCAGTACTGTTAGGCTATTTCGGTTAACCAACGCTGAAATAATACCAACAAACAACTTAATCGATATTTTATGCATACCGATGTCCTTCCCTTTTAATAGTTACTTTATTTTTTTGTCGGTGAATCAGTTCACATAAAATATGTGCTAGAGCAAAAATAGCAAAAGATAAATCAAAATAAGGCAAGCTCAATGCCGCGCCACCCGCACAATAAGCAATTAAAGAAACCTTTAACATGCGTGCTAAGCCAATAAGCCATTCATCGTCAGTATTACGCGTGACCCAGCTTAATTTTCTATAAGTAATTAAGAGAATACTTAAAAACATAAGTAAGCCCACAAAGCCTAAATCGCCCAGTACTTGAAAATAAATACTGTGTGCCGCTTTGGCTTTAGGAAAATGAATACCAGTAGTATCAACAATAAAGTTGAGTTTATAAAAATCAGGCTCGTATAACATCCATAAGGCTTGGTTTTGTCCCGCTTTAAAGCCAGCCCCAAAAATAGGATTATCTAACGCCATCAATGTTGCTTGTTTCCATGCCATCACTCGCCCTAAAAACGACGTATCTTGATCCATGGTTTCTATGGTATTCATGCGTCCGGTCCACTCGTCAGAAACAAAGGCGCTACTAACACCTACTGCAACAACAAGAAAAAGCGAAACCAGTATTTTACGTTTACTTTGTAAAAAAAAGTAACCGCCAACCACAATAAGTGCAAGTGTTCCGCCTCGAGAATAAGAGCCGAGAATAGCAACAATATTAAAAGCCACAGCCCCCATTAAAGCCAACCTAAGCCATTTAGATTTAGTTTGACTTAACAAGAATACAATCAAAGGAATTGTCATATTTAAGGCTAACGCTAATTCGTTTCGGTCTTCCAATCGACTTCCTGGAATGCCGGCAACAGTATGTCCACCAGCAGTAACTATATATTTAAGCCCTTCAGCTGCGCCAAAATAAGCTGCTGATAGGCAAATTGCCCAAAGAAAAACATTGATGTGATGCTTAGTTTTAATGACAAAAATACAAAGAAAGTAAAAAATGATTATTTTTAAGAAAATATTCCATTCAAACCAAACAACACTAGGATTAGATAGCGTTAAAACACTTGAAATAGTCGACCAAATAAAAAAGATTAAAATTAAAACCGTTAGCCCTGAAACGTCAGTTTTAATTTTATTTCTTTGAAAGAAATAAGAAAGAATTGTCGCAAGCGCAATAAGCATATTATAACGCAGCGACGAGGCAAATCCCCACACCCAACCGTTAGGAAAAAACATTGCACTCCAGATCCATAACGACACACCGATGTAAGGACGCTTAAAAATGAAATACAGTAGAAAAGGAAAAACTAAAACGAGAAATATATCGCGCAACTACTTATCCTCGTTATCATTTTTAACAGCCCAGTAGCATAAAAATGCGATAGATATTAAGTTAACTAAAAACAATAAACTATCCATGACGACTGATGTCCTCTTGATGAGTTTTAATAACTTGCTTAAGCAATTGGTATTGTTTTTCACTAACCTGTTGCCAACCAAAATGCTCGGCCTGCTCTCTTACCTTAGCCGATGAAATATTCTTAGCGAGTACTGAATGAATACTCGCTGCTATAGCACCGCTATCTCGCTGCATAATTAACTCGCCAGCGTTGGGATGAGTGATTATTTCAGCACTACCGCCAACATTAGTCGCCACAACCGGAGTGCCAGATGCTAACCCTTCTAATAAAACGTTTGGCATGCCTTCTCTACTTGAGGCTAACACTAATAAATCAGCACTAGCATAATAGCCAGGTAATTCGGCTTGCTGAATGTTACCTGTAAAAAATACTCTGTCTTGTAAGCCTAACGCTGTCACTAATTGCGTTAACTCGGCTCTCATTTGACCTTCACCAATCACAATAAGCTTAACCTTAGGTAATTGAGTTAGCGCCTCAATGATTAAGTGATGCCCTTTCAACTCAATTAAATTACCGACACTTAGGATTAGTTTTTCATCTTTTTCAAATGAAAAAGGTAACGTTGGATGAGTTGCATCAGGGGTAAAAAAATCTAAATCGACGCCATTACGCAATACGATAGGTTGTTTTGCTTGAGGTGCGAGCTTGACCATTTCATTCGCTAAAGCTTGAGAGACCGCTGCACTTGCATTAACTGTCATTAATGCCTGTTTAATGCGTTTACCTGCAATAACATTATCAGGAATAACATTAATATCGCTACCACGCGCTGTTACCATAACCGGAATATTCAGCTTTTTACCTAACCAAGCAGCGACGATACCATCTGGGTAAAAGTAATGACTATCTATCATATCAACTTGGTAACCGCTTAACGTTAAAGACTTCAGTGCCTTTAGGCAGCTACGGTATAAAAAATACGGTGTTATATTCATTCCTACTTTGGGAATGACAAAGTATTTAGGGTGAAAAACGTCAATGCCACTACGTTTTTCCTGTGTTACTACTTGGCTATATTTTTTATATTCGGCAACAGGCAACCAGCTCGGAAAATACGGCACAGGCGCAATCACTTTAACCTGAGCATCAGGATAACGCTTAACTAATTCTCTCACTCTATTTTCAATAAAAACACCATGACGGTGCTGAATATTATTAGGGTAAAGTGTAGTTAATACGACAATATTCATTATTTTATCAGTGAGTTATATAATGGAAGGTAATTACTTACGCTGTTTTTCCAATTACGGATATTTTCAACGTAGTTTCTACCGTTAACTAAGACACTTTGTAATTTTTCTTTGTCGTCAAGTAACTCAACGATGCGCTCACTTAGCTGTTCATCATCGCCCGCCTGAAATAAAAAACCGGTTTCGTTATCAATAATCAGTTCTCTATGTCCACCAACATCAGATGCAATAACGGGTTTACCTTGCGCCATAGCTTCTAATGGTTTTAACGGTGTTACCAATTCAGTTAAGCGCATAGGTTTACGCGGATAAACTAATAAGTCGACCAAGCTATAGTACTTACCTACTTCACTATGGGCGACACGACCCGTAAAAATAACTTTGCCTTCAATACCTAATAGCGTTACTAACTGCTTTAAGTTTTGCTCTTGCGGGCCACCACCTACTAATAATAATCGTGCCTTAGGATTGTGAGCCAGTATTGCTGGCATTGCCTTAATCGCTAAGTCTAGCCCTTCATAGGCATAAAAAGAGCCTAAAAACCCCAGCACATCGCAACCTGTTAGCTCTAATGTTTCAGCAAGATCAGCGTTATTGGTTTTGTCTTGCGCTGTTATTACATCAAATTGCTCAATATTAACGGCATTACCAATAACGGTAAATTTACTTTCTGGGAAGCCACGATTAATCAAGTCGCCTTTAAGGCCTTCACAAATAGTGGTAACGGCGCTGGCATGACGAACAACATGGGTTTCCATTTTACGAGTTAAGCGATAACGTAAGTCGTTTTCTTTACAGCTACCATGGTCAACCGCTGCATCTTCCCAAAAGGCACGAATTTCATAAACCACCGGTAAACCAGACTTGCGCCCTGCCTTTAATGCGGCTAATCCGTTCAATGCTGGAGAGTGAGCATGAATAATGTCAGGCTTTTCGATTTCAATAACTTCTAAAATACGCGCAACCATAGGCGCAACATACGCCAGCTGATTTAAAACGGGTAGTTTTGACATAACCCCTGAAATAGGTGCGCTACGATAAAATTTAAGCCCGTCTACTTCTTCAACCTCAATTTGGTCATTACCATGTTTAGGGCTAGTAACATGGCACGTTTCTATACCCAATGCTTGTTGTTGCTTTAAAATAGAGCGACTACGAAAGGTATAACCGCTGTGTAGTGGAATTGAATGATCAAATACATGTAAAACTTTCATTATTTTCTAGTACCTTCTATGCTGCTTCAGCTTGTTTATAAAAAGAAGCAAACATTAATAATGTCCATAATGGTGCGCTATATTCACGTCGACCTGATTGATGGTCATCTAACCATTGAGTAATGGTGTTCATATTAAATAAACCACTGTTATGCATTTGTTCACTCAACAAAGTATCACGTAGTTTTTGCTTTAACGGTCCTCTAAACCAGTCAGCTAATGGCACTCTAAAGCCCATTTTTTTACGATAAAGCACATCGTGTGGTAAGTGTGGCTCCATCGCTTTTTTCAAAATATATTTACCACAACCGTTTTTAAGCTTTAATGCTGTTGGAATTTTAGCGGACCATTCTACAAATTTATGATCAAGAAACGGTACTCTCACTTCTAAGCTGTGCGCCATACTTGCACGGTCAACTTTTGTTAAAATATCGCCAACTAAATAGGTTTTAATATCTAAATATTGAATCAATGATAATGGGTCATTACCATCAAAGTTGGCTTGGTGTTCTCTAAACACTTCAAGTGCGGTATAGCCTTTTAGTTCTTGATATAATTCATCAGAAAACAATGCCTTGCGCTGAGCATCATTTAATAATGACACGCCATGAAAGTAGCCTTCGGCGGTGTCCATTGCTAATGATTGAAAAGTAGTTTTTGCGCGTAAAAACTGTGGTGCCCAATCCATTTTAGGGTAGATTTTACCTAAGGTACCAAAAATAGGCTTACGTACCGAATAAGGTAAAATAGAACGTACTTTTTCTTCGTTCATCATCAAACCATAGCGACGATAACCCGCTAATAACTCATCTGCGCCATCGCCCGATAAACAAACAGTAACTTTTTCGCGTGCCATTTGGCAGACACGGTAAGTAGGCATAGCAGAACTATCAGCATAAGGTTCATCATATAAGCCCGCAAGAATATCAACTAACTCAAAATCATCGCTGGCAACAATTTGCTCGTGATGGTCAGTTTGGTACATTGCAGCAACTTCGCGCGCGAAATCGGTTTCATTATAATCTTTAACATCAAACCCTATTGAGCAAGTAGTAACTGCTTTTTTCGTGTCACTGTCTTGATTAGCATCTAAGGTTTCAGGATTAGACAATTGTGACATCATGGCGACAACAGCACTTGAGTCTACGCCTCCTGATAAAAAAGAGCCTAGTGGCACATCAGCCATCATGTGACTTGCAACTGCGCCTTTAAATTGTTTTTCCATATCGGCAATATAATCGTCTTCGGACATATTAATTTGCTGTGCGTAACTCACGTCCCAGTACTGTTCAATAACAGGTGTCAAGTTACCGGATTGTAGCGTGATAGTATGTCCAGGAGGTAATTTAGCCACTTGTTGATAGATAGTATGCGGCTCTGCGGCATAGCCTAAAGCAAAATATTGTTCGATAGCCTTTGCATCAATTTTTTTATTTAACCCGGGTACTAACGTGATACTTTTCAGTTCTGACGCAAAATATAAAGTGCCCTCGATAATAGAATAGAATAATGGTTTTATCCCTAAGCGATCGCGAGCAATAAATAGCGTTTTCGCTTGTTTATCCCATATGGCAAAAGTAAACATACCTTGTAATTTATCAACACAAGCACTGCCCCATTGCATGTATGCATGTAGAATGACTTCAGTGTCACTATGACTATGAAATACATGTCCAAGCTGCTCTAACTCAATACGGGTATCTTTGAAGTTATAGATTTCGCCATTGAAAATAAGCACATAGTTGCCATCATCACTGGCCATTGGCTGTTGACCTGTTGATAAGTCAATAATGGATAAACGACGATGCCCTAGTGCAACATGTTCATCTAAATACTCGCCGCCCTCGTCTGGTCCACGATGAAATTGCGCCTGATTCATTTGCGCTAATAATTGTTGATTAACTGACGCTTCAGTTAGTGATTTTTCAGCTGCAAGGTGGAGAAAACCGGTAATACCGCACATTCGTTTATTGTCCTTTAACTAGCGTTTTGTATTGCTGCAAATACGCATTAACCATGTTTGTTTCATTAAAATTAGTAAGCACTTTATTTCGGGCATTTTCGCCATGCTCAATAATGAGTTCGGGTTGTTTTATGTAACGCTTTAAAGCTTGAGCTAGTGCTTCAGGATTACTTTTTTCCACTAAATAACCTTCAACACCATCGGTAATCACTTCTGGAATACCACCAACGTTGGTGGATACCACCGGAGTTTTTGCTGACATGGCTTCAAGAATAGTCATAGGAATACCTTCGGCCACTGACGATAAAACAAATACGTCGGTATTGGCGAGTATTTGTGCAACATCATCTCGAGCCCCTAAAAAGTCAACGTTGCTTAATTCATGTTCTTGGCAGAACGTTTCAAGTATTACTCTTTGTTCACCATCACCAACAATGGCCAACTGTGGCAATGCATCAATGCCAATGTCGTTTTTGAGTAATAAAAAAGCCTTTAATAAGGTTGCATGATCTTTTACTGCGGTGATACGCGCGACAATGGCAAAACGAAGCTGCTTGCTTGGTGTTTTAGTAATATTAAAAACTTCGGTATTAATGCCGTTTTGAATTAATAGCGTTTTTTTCTGAGTAATGCCAACATGATTAACCAACCAAGAATGTAAGTCTTCACTTACACAGACATAACACTGAATAAAAGCCGACATTATTTTTCTTAAAAAGTTATGCTTTTTATTCAGTCCTTGTGGATCTCCAATATCGCGGCCATGCTCTGCATGAATATGCCCCTTCACGCCAGCTAACCAAGCAATAGGATGATACTCAATTGTTGGTAAATTATAAGTGTGCAATATCTGCGGTTTAAGCTGCCTTAATAGTTTAAACAACTTAAAATGAATACCTAAGTCACTCCCTTGTTTTTTACCCAAGCAATGTACAGTGACAGGGTTATCTACGGCTTGCGCAAAGTTATTGGCATCGGTAAGCGAGATAATAATATGTTGGTAATTCTCATCTTGCATTTGGTTAATACAATTGAGCATTACCCGCTCTAAACCACCAATATCTAAACGATAAATAAGGTGAGCAATAATCGGCTTACTATTACTCACCACTTTCGTCCTTAAATAATTCACTTTGCTTATTGAATGCCGCAATAAGTGTTTTTTCTGCTGTTTCAAGATCAGTAATACCACTAACAGAAACTGCGCGAATTTCACTAAAGTCCGATTGTTGAGTCAAGCTATTCCATGCTTGCATTAATTTGGCTTTATTAGCATTAACCGTAAAGTAATCACCTATTTTATATTGGTAAAGATAACTTCTTGGAAAGCCTCTGCTATTGCGTAAGTTTACGAGCATTGCAGGTTCATTATTAATGATGACTTCTTTGCGAGAGGCTATGGTCCACAAATCGTGATTATGAGTAACATTTTGCCAAACAATTAATTCGCCTTGGGTTTGTTTATTGCCGTATAACGCTTTAAAAGCTTCAACACTTACGTTATTAGCACCACGAATAACGCCATAACGAGTTTCTATCGCATCAACAAAGCTTATACCCCAACTTGAATTACTAGTTTCCTGCTGCTTTTGCTCTACCGCTAAATCTACCGTAGGTATTGAGCGTAATGTAAATAGAGTGCCACATAAAATAACTAAGGTAGTTGAATAAAGTAAATAATTAGAGCGACTAATTGTTGCCGATTTATTGGCTTTATCACCCTCTTCGTTTACAGCTTCAGCATTGTTATCTGAGGTTTTTTCTGGGGCTTTATCGGCAAAAAAGCCACCAATCCAAAACATTAACATGATAACAAAACCAAAAAACAGCCAACCATAAATTAAATGATCAGCTCCTGTGGCATATTTCATATCAGAATAATAAGCAATAGCAACAATGCCATACGCTCGTATTCCGTTAGCTAAAATAGGTAGTATCATCGCAAAAAGCACAAACAATATTTGCTTATAGGTTTTGTTATAGGTTAAATAACCAAACAAGGTACCTACGGCAACAGAAGCGATTAAGTAACGAATTCCCGAGCAAGCAACGGCAACTTCAAACATACCTGTAGGTATTTCAATATAAAGGCCATTTTGATAAAAAGGAATACCATTAAGGTCAAGGAAAAATACAGTGAACCAAGCGGTAACGTCTTGTAACCAAGGGATTAAATTTTCCCCCATCGGTACAGCAAATAATAAATAAGCTAATGGAAATTTATAATGCCACGCAACGTTATTACCCACCATAAACCAAGTTAAGCAAATTAATGAAACAACCGCCGAAAGCTGCCCTAAAACATTAATATCTGCTGCATAAGCAAATAACCAAACAAAAAGTGAACCGAATAAAAATGGTAGTGCCAACCAACTTGGTTTAACTTGGCTACTAAGTAAGTTTTCTTTATCACGCCAAAGTAACCATAAACTAATAGGAAGAATAAAATAGCCATGTGCAAACGTATCTGAGCGCGCCCATATAGCTTCCATACTTAATAACGCATCTTGATAGAGCACCGCCCACACAACAATAATCAATGCAAACATAGCAATAAAGCGATTATCACGTATTGTCATACCGGTTAAATTACTCATCAATTATGTCCTTTGCAGAAAAGTACTGCTGTAATGGCTGTAATGTATTTTCCCAAGTAAAGTTGTCTATTATCCACTGTCGATTGCTTAAATTGACTGCGCTGTCATTTAAATATTTTAGGCAAGCTTGGGCATATACACTTGCCTCATCACTAATCACAACGCCGCTAGATTCTTTGGCGTTAATACCTTCCATCGCCATTGTGGTTACCACAATAGCTTTATTTAATGACATAGCTTCTAGCACTTTATTTTGTATACCTCGCGCTATTTGCAAAGGCGCAACAACACAAGTTGCCTTAGCAATAAATGGTCTAATGTCGTGTACTCGGCCAGTAACAACAATACCAGGCTGCTCCGCCAATGCTAACACTTCACTGCTTGGGTTACCGCCAACAATACAAAAGATAGCTTGTGGGTTTTTAGCAATAATAAACGGCCAAACGTACTTAACAAACCACAATACTGCATCGACATTCGCCCAGTAATCCATAGCGCCCGTGAAACTAATAAATGGTACGGTAGGTACTAGGCTTTCTGCTGAGAAGTCTGCTTGTGGATCGAAAAAGTCAATATCGACACCATTTAGCACCCCATGTACTGACTTTTGCAGTGCTATCGGTTGTCGTGCGCTAAATAATGCTGCTTCATCGGGAGAAACAAACAAACTGTGAGAAAATTCAGCGCATATTTCATCTTCAACTTGTGCTAATAAACGATATTCACGGTTAAAAAACCACTTAGCGACACCTTGTTTTTTCTGTGCATATTGACGCCACTTATCTGAATCAACATCAACAAAGTCAATCACACGCTCTAACGCACTATAACGACTTTCTTGGCAATATTGCGCCATAGAGGAAGAGTATACAAAAACCTTTGCTATTTTATGCTCAGCGACTATTGCAGAGGTCCACTGCGCCATACGTTTATCATAATAGTAAGGGAGTGTTATGGGCTTGCCAGTAAAAAAGCCTGATAAGCCTTTTATTTTCGAAAAGGTTTTATTTTGATCAAGGTGAAAGACAGAAGCACAATATTTATTGAGTCCATCAACATATTGCTTATCGAAAGGATCATCAATAAAACAACCTAAGTGAACGGCATAAGTTTCACTCAGCTTCTTTAAAATATTAAACGAGCGAATTTTATCGCCCTTGTTTGGCGGAAACGGAATACGGTGGCAAAGAAACAATAATGGCTCTTTGACTGAAACCTTATTATTAGCGAAATGAGGTTGCGATTCTTTACTCATCACTATTAACCCAAATACTTAGATAAAAATGGGCCAATAAACTGACTAACTTTTAAAGGTAGCTTTTGCCACAACTGAATAAACAATTTATATTTTGGGTTGTTAGGACTTAAATTAGGTAGCTCTTGTGCGTTAACTAAGTGGTAATAGTAGTACACTGACTTAGGCTCCATCCCCCAGTTTTTCTTATACTTAAAAGGGCCGCTATCATTTTTACTTCGACCAAAATCATACCAACGATAACCTTTCTCACTGGCATTACACATTACTTGGTAATACATGAAGTCAGCGCTTTTTAAACCACGAGCACTGTCATTACCACCACCGTAATAAGGTAATACTTGCTCATTAAAGTAAAAATTCATTACCGCACTCGATAATTGATTATTTTTATCTTTAATCACAGCAATATCGATAGCCTCACCAAAAACATCAATAATATGAGTGAAAAAACTCTTACTAAATATTGGTGTACCTAAATTACGATAGCTAGTAGATAATAACTCATAGAAATCTGCTAAATTTTCATGGCCTGATGATAGCGAAAAGTTAAGCTCATTTTTTAATGAGTGACGAATAACTGCACGTTGTTTCTTTTTAATATTCGCTAATATTTGCTCATTATCTTCAGCAAGTTCACAACCAAAAGTGCTATGCGCTTGTTTCAATAACAGATCGGAGTCTTGTTTTTCTTGGTATCTAAGTTCAAGATAATCAACCGATAGCTTATCGGCTAACTGGCAAGCTTCTTTTTCTAACGCTCGCACAATTTCAGGAGAGTCAGCAATTGCACCACCATAAACACAAAAAGGTGTTGAAATAAGTGCATGACCAAATAATTTACTTTTAACTTCAACTAAAGGTAAAACGCCACAAATAACGCCTTCTGTTTCAACATACAAAAAATAGCACGGATGATTAAAACTTTGTTCTATGACTTTTTTCCAGCCACTTAAATGAAAAAAACTTCCTTGCGGATTATTTTTAACGTAAGCATCCCAAGCGCAAGCTTGATCAGAAGTAAGGGTTTTTATTTGGCTGTTAATATTCAAGTTTCCATTCTCTATTTTTAACTGATAGTTATTCGATTAAACGATCATTACGACATATAAGTACGTTTGCTCAGCTACTTGCCCAAGTAAACACTTTTCATAGTGTCCCATTGGTAATCTTCTAATAAACGCGCCACTTTGCCTTCCATACGAGACAGGTTGATATAGTGACGTAGTTTAGACTTCATTGAGGCACTCGTAATACGTGGCTGGTCTGGATCAATTTCCCACGGGTGAAAATAAAAGCTATAAGGCTGTTGCTCATTTGCTAAATAGTTATTTATACGTTTTTTCGATAACCAATAAGGATACAAACGAAAATAACCACCGCCACCAATACCAGTATTTTGTTCATTTTTTCGTACTGTTGGAACGGGGATCTCTGAAATACCCTCTGGACGATTATATATAAACCTTGGCCATTCAGGCACACCATATAGATCATGCTCAATCGGGTAAGTACTTGAGCTATACTCAAAGCCTAAATCAGCCAGTATTTGATAGACCCAAGTGTTGGTATCATTAAATGAAAAGCTTGGTGCGCGATAACCAATGATGGCTTGCCCTGCAGCGTCTTCTAAAAGCTGCTTACTTTTCGCCACATCATCTTTAAATTGTTGTGGGTTCATTTCAGTCGCACGCTGATGAGCATAGCCGTGGCTTGCTAATTCATGACCTTCATTAACGATTGCTTTAATTAGTTCAGGGCAACGTTCAGCCACCCAACCTAAGGTGAAAAAGGTACACTTGGCATTTTTTTCAGCAAACAACTCTAATAACCGAAAAGTATTTTTTTCAACACGTAGCTCTAAGTTTTTCCAGTCTGATTTTTGAATATCATTCTCAAAAGCAGAAACATGGAAATAGTCTTCGACATCGACTGTCATTACTTGTTTTTGAGGCACGTTTAACGTATCTACAATATTACTATTAGACTGCATGTACTTAACGCCCCTTGCCAAACAAGACTACTTCAACGGTACGAATTAAAATAAGTAAGTCTAATAGAAAGCTACGATGCTTAATGTAATACAAATCGTATTTTAATTTTTCAAGTGAGTCGTTCTCAGTTGCACCATACGGGTACTTCAACTGTGCCCAACCAGTTAAGCCAGGCTTAACATTATGACGCTCGTTATAATAAGGGATGTTTTTAATCAGTTGTTGCACGAATTCTGGACGCTCAGGTCTTGGACCAACAAACCCCATATCCCCACGCAATACATTATAAATTTGAGGTAGTTCATCTATTCTATACTTACGTAAATAATTACCTACTTTAGTAATACGGTTATCATTTTCGCTAGCCATTTGCGCACCATTTTTTTCGGCGTCTAAACGCATACTGCGAAATTTAATAATATTGAATGGTTCGCCATCTAAACCAACACGCTCTTGACGATAAAAGACAGGAACATGCATTCCCTCTGTTAGTTTAATTATAATGACCGTAAGCAGCATAATAGGCCAGGTCACTAATAATAAACCTAACGCCATAAAAGCATTAAACACCCAATCTAAGGTGTTGCGCAGGTGATTGTTAGAAGCAAAGCCATTAGAATATATTACCCAACTAGGGTAAATCAGGTTAACCGCTATTTGACCGGTTTCACGCTCAATAAAGTCTAATATTTCGGTAATTTCAATACCGCGAATTTTACATGCAAACAATTCATCAACAGGTAAGTTATTACGTCGCTCATCGCTAGCAACAACAATTTCATCAATTTCATGCTCAAGCGCATAACTCACTAATGAACCATCAAGTGTTATACGTGTCTCTTCTCTAATGCCTTCCTCAGAATCACCTTCCATAACAATAAAGCCATGAACGGTGAAGTCTTGTCTATCGACATCTCGGCGCATTCTCTTTTCAATAATTGAAGCTCGCTGTCCTGCACCAACCACTAAGATTCGGCGCTTGCCAAAACCAAAAAAATCTATTTTAAACGTTAAATAACGAAATGAGCTAACAAGCACGACACTAAATAATGAGGCGATAGCAATTACTTCAATAGGTAAATGATATGCTCCGTAAAATGGGTTGATTAATGTTGCAGCAAAAAATCCTACGGCTACACACATTAGCATCCTGCGAAATATGCCACGAAAGCTCTCTCTTAATTTAGAGTTGTAAAGTCCTAAGGCTAAAGAACTTAATTGATTAATTAACGCAAAAATAATGGCGTACAATAATAAAAGACCGTTAGGTATATTATTATGTTCAACTAACCCTAACCACTCATTAAAATAAAGTGCTAAAAATAATGCGCTAACAAACAGTATTTGTTCGATGATAATTAGTGACTTACTTCCGGCGGATAAATCTCGAAATTTTGAACTAGACATGATCGGTCTGATTCCCTCTAACTAATGACTACAGCGTAACCATTTACCGATTAAAAACGACGCTTATTCTAACAAAATAATAACCAATGTTAATTGTTTATTTACATTGGTTAATTTAAATTGCTAAAAATAGCAAAAATGCCATACAATTAGGCTTTGAATAAAAAATAAATTTAACGTCAAAATGAAGGTATTAACCATGGATATACGTTTTACCGAAACAGCCAAAGTTTTCTTGGTGCTTATTACTGCTGCTTTATTTAGCGGCTGTAGTTCAAATACGCTACCTACCGCAACCGTACAGCCCTCAACTACTACAGATATTAATTCATACAAATATTTAATTGGTGCCGGTGATGTGCTTAATATTTTTGTCTGGCGTAACCCCGAAGTTTCAGGCTCTTTTGTTGTCAGACCTGATGGTATGATTACCACCTCATTGGTTGAAGACATTAAAGTCGCAGGAAAAACCCCCACAGAACTAGCTCGTTCAATAGAAGAAACTCTTGCAACTTATCTACGTGACCCGATAGTAACGGTAACCGTTCAAAGCTTTGTTGGCCCTTTTAGCGAACAAATACGTGTTATAGGTGAAGCAGCACAACCCCAAGCAATTAATTACACTCAGAATATGTCTTTACTTGACGTTATGATTCAAGTGGGTGGTTTAACTGAATTTGCTGACGGTAATGATGCCGTATTAATTCGTGTAGAGAATGGTAAGCAAAAACAATACGAAATAATGATTGACGATTTACTGAGAGACGGCGAAATTAGCGCCAATGTTGATATGTTACCTGGTGACATAATTATTATACCTGAAGCGTGGTTTTAATCATTTAGTAACCATCTACAAGCAAGCCTAGCAGAAAGACCCAAGGGTTTTCTGCTATTTATCATATAAAAAACATGGAGTTAAACGTTAGGAATGCAAGAAGTATTTGAAGACATTATTGATTATCTTAAGGGTATATGGCTAAAACGTCGTTATATTATTATTGCGACTTGGCTTATATGTCCTGTTGGCTGGTACTTAGTATCAATAATGCCCAATGTTTATAAATCTGAAGCTCGTGTTTATGTAGATACTCAATCGCTACTACGCCCTTTATTAAAAGGACTCACTGTTGAAACCAATCCAAACATCCAAATTAACTTAATGGTAAAAACCTTATTAAGCCGACCTAATTTAGAGCGAATTGCTCGTATGACTGATCTTGACGTACAAGCCAATACCCCTGAAGAGTTTGAAATTATTATTAAAGGATTAAAAGAAAAAATTAAAATTTCAAGTGGTGGTCGAGAGAACATTTATACTTTATCTATTCAGCATAAAGATCCTGAGATGGCTAAAAACATTGTACAGTCCGCACTAACTGTTTTTATTGAAAATACGCTGGGTGATACTCGTAACGATTCTGACAGTGCTCAAAAATTCTTAGATGCGCAAATTAAAGACCGTAAAAATGAGTTATTAGCAAGAGATGCGCGTTTAACTAACTTCAAACAAAGAAATAGTGACGTTTTACCGGGTCAATCAGGCGGTTATTACAATAAACTCAATAGCAGTAAAGAACAGCTAAAAGCAATAAACCTGGAAATATTAGAAAAAAAGACCCAGCTCGAATCTGCAAAACTACAGTTATCACAATCTGTTAATACTAAAACGACCGAAGGTAATGAAATCAAATCAGAAACCTCAATACAAACTACCTTTGATGATCGTATTAGTGAACTAGAAACTCAACTTGACGGTTTATCTTTACGCTATACCGACAAACACCCCGATGTAGTTGAAGTGACTCGTAGTCTTACTCATTTAAAAAAACAACGCTCGGATGAAATTAAAAAATATCTTGAACTACGTTCAGGTGATGACGGTACATTAAACCGATTAAGTACCAACCCTGTTATTCAAGAAGTGCAAATTCAAATCAATACCTTAGAAAACCAAATTGCCTCTTTAAATGTTAGAGCAAGTGACTATCACCAACAGGTTATTGATCTTGAGGGAAAAATACACACCCTACCTGAAGTAGAAGCTAAATTTAAAGAATTAACACGCGATTACGAACTTAAAAATAAAGAGTACTTACAGTTAATATCACGACGTGCCACGGCACAACTAGCCCAAGAAGCTAATGAAACCACGGATAAAATTCAATTTAAAGTGATAGACCCACCGCGAGCAGCAACCAAACCCTCAGGTCCTGCGCGATTTGTATTATTTGGCGTTGTCACCGTATTAGGTTTAGGTACTGGTGTTGCTTTATCATTTTTAATGAGCCAATTATCTCCTGTGGCAACCTCGGTAACTCAACTAGCTAAAGTCACTGGTGTGCCTATCTTTGGTGTTGTATCAGCAAATGCAAATCTGGGTTTACAAAACTGGAATAGAAAAAAGACCTTCATATTTATCGCCTCAAACATCATGTTACTGTTAGTGTTAAGTGCTTTTATTAGTTATTTTTTATTTCCTGACGCCATTCAAGCACCACTTAAAAGGATTTTTTAGCCATGAGTACTATTGAAAAAGCCTTGGCTAAACAAAAACAAGCTGAGCAATCAAATAATATTAACGACACTAAAGATAATAACGCAATAGAAGAAACTGTTGTGGTATCACCACAAACCGTCGCCAGCGAAAACATAGTAAAGAAAGACAAAATTATACTAAATGGTGAGCGCTTAAATGAACGCGGCTTTATTTATAGTGCGAATAGTACCCACCATATCCAAGAAGAGTTTCGCCATATAAAGCGTAAATTAATCAATAATGCCTTTGGTCTTGCAGCAAAAACATTAAACCATAGCAACCTCATTATGGTTAGCAGCTCAAGCCCCAATGAAGGTAAAACCTATATAGCTATTAACTTGGCGCTTAGTATTGCTTTAGAACAAGATAAAACCGTGTTGTTAGTAGATGCGGATGTATTACGCCCAAGTCTTCATAGAGAATTAGAGTTTGAAAGCAAAAAAGGGTTGTTAGAGTATTTACTTGCCGAGGTAACATCGTTATCAGATATTATTTATAGTACCAATATTGATAACCTAAAACTTATTCCAGCAGGTAAACCTCATCATTTAACCAATGAATTATTAGCCAGTGAACGTATGGCTAAGCTAGCAAAAGAGTTAGCTGAACGTTACCCAGATCGTATCGTTATTTTTGATTGCCCACCTATTATCGGTGTAACAGAAACACCAGTTTTATCTGACTTAGTTGGACAAGCTATTGTTGTTGTTGAAGAGTCTAAAACTAAAGTTGATGACGTGAAAAATGCAGTTTCACAGCTCAATAAAGATATAGCTGTTGGCATAGTGATGAACAAAACACTCAGGTCTAAAAAGGATGTCTATGGCTATTACGGTTATGGCTACGGTAGAAAAAATAAATAAAGTGGCAAAAAAACCAGCGCTTTTAGCTGCTTGCTTTATCTTATCACCAACAACACTAGCTGGAGAGTGGACTTTTGTTCCATCTTTAGGCTTCACTGAGACCTTTAGTGATAATGTAGAACTAACCAAGCAAGAGCAAACATCAAGCTTTGTTAGCCAGTTGATTTTTGGCTTTGATGCTAATTTTCAATCTAAAGATGCTTTAATTTCATTTTCAGGCACAGAAACCCTAGCGGCATACAGTCATAACAGTGATTTAAATGATGACTTTCAAACCATGCAGCTTGAAGGTTTATTTTCACTATGGTCATCAGGCCCTCAGCTTATTATTAGCTCAGACATTAGTAATGTAAGTCAGAGTAATAGCAATAACAGCCTTGCTGATTTAGTGTCTGGCGATACCGTACAACGACAGATCCATAGTGCAGGTTTGCAGTATAATATTCAAAATAGTCATCATATTCTAGATTCATCAATAATCTACAGCGTAACAGAATCTGAAGATAATATAGGTGATAGTAACGGGTATACTGCGATACTAAATAGTAAAAACGGTAACGCAGCTAGGGCTATTTTTTGGCAAATTACTGGCAATTTCTCTAACCTTAAAAATAATAGCTTACAGGGTGAGAACTATAGTTTAGAAAGTAAATTAGGGGCAATAACCTCTTGGCGACTTAATCCTTTTATTCGCTATTATAATGAAAGGATTACAGGAAACATTCCAGCTACCAACCCTGACACTACGCCATCATGGGGCCCAGGTGTTCAGTGGTTAGCGACCAAGAACTTTACGTTAGATGTTTCATACAACTACGTACAAGAAGGCAATGATAATAGTGATGACTATCTTGCAGCAAACGTTGATTGGCAGCCTTCCGCTAGAACTTCATTAAAAGCTGGCTACAATCAGCGCTTTTTTGGCGATTCATATAACTTTGAATTAACACATCAAACTAAACGCCTAAAGAACCTTATTTACTATACTGAAACTATTGAAATATTTGACCGATACTCTTATCAAGAAGAAAAGTCAGGCGATTTTTGGTGTCTATCACCAGTTTCACAAGATACAGCATCAAGCGACTGCTTATCCGCAGCACAACCACCTAGTGATACTACTAATTATCAATTAGTGGCATTCAACAATTTAGTGCCTGTTGAAAATAATGAATTTACTTTAAATAAGCGCTTACTTTGGACGTCAACACTAAACCTTTCACGTACTTCATTTAAATTTACCGCCTCAACGAGAGAAAGAGAGGCGTTAAGTACGCATATTATTGATGACTATATAACAGCTGACTTTAAAATATCTCGTAAAACTAGCGCGAGAAGTGCATTAGACTTTCTAGTGAGCTACAGTGAAAATACTTTCGATAAAAATAACCCTAATGGCAGCCGACAAAAAGATATTTATAAATCGATATCAACGACTTATTCTCGAGAGTTAGCTTCATCATTAAGTGCTTTCTTTACCTTAAGATTTCTAGATAGGGAGTCATCGGTCATTGATAGAACCTATAATGAAGTCAGAGCCTCTATCAATATAACAAAAGATTTTTAATATGTATGAAAGTTACTATGGCTTTACTGAACGACCATTTCAATTAAGCCCAGATCCTCGATTTTTCTTTGCGACAAGCCACCACCAAAGAGCGTTATCGTATTTACAATATGGCCTAGATCAAGGGGAGGGCTTTATTGTTATAACTGGCCCTATAGGTACGGGTAAAACCACTATAGCACGTAATTTATTAGCTAACCTTGGTGATGAAAATATTGTTGCTGCACAATTAGTTACAACTAAATTATCTCCTGAAGAACTACTTGAATTGGTCGCATCAGAGTTTAAAATTAATGTTAAAAGTAATAATAAAGCTGATATTTTACAAGCGATTGAAAACTTTTTAATTACGCTCAACAAACAAGGAAAGCGCGCTTTACTCTTAGTTGATGAAGCACAAAACTTACCTGCTGAGACCGTTGAAGAGCTGCGTATGTTATCTAACTTTCAATTAGATAATAAACCACTTATTCAAAGTTTTCTGTTAGGGCAAGAGGAGCTAAAGGGAATTATTTCGGCACCTGATATGGAGCAGTTTAGACAACGAATTATTGCTTCAGCTCACTTAAAGCCCTTAGATGTAGATGAAGTTAAAAATTATATTAATCATAGATTACAGCAAGCTAACTGTAATAAAGAAGCGCTTTTTTCTGATGATGCTTTTCAATTGATTTTTGAGAAAACTCTGGGTGTACCACGAAAAATTAATATTTTTGTCGATCGCTTATTACTATTTGGCTTTTTAGAAGAATTAAACACGATTAGCTGCGCCGCAATTAATGAAGTTGCCGAAGAAATGTCAGTTGAATTAACAGGCTCTTTAAACGGTAACCCAAATGAGGCTTTTGATAATAACACCACAACGCCAGTGGTTGTTAACTCAAGTGAAAACGTTGAACATATTAAAAATGTTTTACGTGAAGTCGAAGAAATATTAGAAACGACTATTCAAGAAAAAGTAAAAATGACACGCTATATAGATAAATTACTTAAGCAAAAAAGTAAGCAATACGCTGAATTACAAACAAAAGAGTCAGAAAGCTAAACACTTTCTGACTCAAAAACTTGCTATTTTTTCTATCGGATAAAAAGGGAATTTATATTCCCTTTAATTAACTATACGTTAATCGCTATTCCATACTTTTCAATAAGCGAATAAAGAGTAGGGCGTGTAATACCTAAAAGCTCTGACGCTTTTGACATATTCCCCTCAGTTAATGCATAAGCTTTTTGAATTGCTATCGTTTCAGCCTGCTCACGCACTGTTCGTAAATTCAATGATAATTCATATTCAGCATTTTCTTTATCAAAAAAGCCTAAATCAAAGGCTGTTACTTGATTTGTGGTGCTCATAATTACCGCTGATTTAACTTTATTTTGTAACTCACGGATATTACCTGGCCAACGATGGCTTTTTAGTCCGTACATGGCATCATTAGCAAACGATTTAACATTTCTTTTATATTCAGCTGCATATTGCTGTAAGAAAAAGTTAGCTAAAATAAGTACGTCTTCATCTCTGTCACGCAACGGCGGAATATTTAGTGTTATCTCTGTTATACGATAAAACAAATCTTCTCTGAATGTTTTATTAGCGACCATTTCTTCTAAGTTTTGGTTGGTAGCGCAAACAACACGAACATCAACCGGGATTTCTTTTCTACCGCCTAAGCGCTCTATTACTTTTTCTTGTAAGAAACGTAATAGCTTTGCTTGCAGCTGATAAGGCATATCGCCAATTTCATCTAAAAATAGTGTACCGCCTTGAGCACATTCTATTTTACCTAATGTGGTTTTATGAGCACCGGTAAAAGCGCCTTTTTCAAAACCAAAGAGCTCACTTTCTAATAAGTTTTCAGGAATAGAGGCACAGTTAATGGCAACAAAAGGACTTTTGCTACGGTTGCTAACACTGTGAATTGCTTTCGCGGTCACTTCTTTACCCGTACCACTTTCACCTAGCAATAGCGCTGTAATCTCTGTAGGCGCAATTCTTTGCACCATAACACGTAAACGGTCTATGCTCTCACTACTACCAATAATACCGCTCTCACAGCCCGCTACAGACTTCATGCTGCGGTTATCACTTTCTATGGTAGATAAACTAAAGGCTCTTGAAACAATAACATTGATAATATCGGAATCTACAGGCTTTTGATAAAAATCATACGCGCCCATTTCAATGGCCTTTAATGCATTAGTACGGTCATCATTACCCGTAATAACAATCACTTTAGTATGTGGCGCTATTTCTAATATTTCTTTAAGTGCTGCTAACCCTTCACTGGCATTAGCAGCATCAGGTGGTAGACCTAAATCTAAAGTAACTACCTTAGGCTCATGGCGTCTTACTGCAGCAATAGTGCTTTGTCTTGAGTCAGCTAATACAACCTCGTAATCTGCTAAGCTCCACTTTAGTTGCTTTTGAATACCTATATCATCATCAACAATCAATAACTTTTCCATTGCGACGCTACTTCCTTTGTCTATTAATCTTTTGTTATTGTCGGGATATTTAACGTAAAAATAGTCCCTTTATTTTCAAAACTAGTGACTTGCATATTACCGCCAATACTTTCAATAAATTGCTTGGCTTCGTATACACCAATTCCCATACCTGCATTACCTTTAGTGGTATCAAATGGTTTAAATAGTCTTTGTTTAATAAAATCAGCTGACATACCACAACCATTATCAATAATGGCAATATGCAGGTTTCCTTCTATTATTTCTGTGTTTATTTTAACCCAGCCATTTTCATTTGTCGCTTCTTGTGCGTTTTGTAGTAAATGATTCAATACCGATGAAAATGTCTCTAGGTCTATTTCTATCGTACTATCAATAAGTGTTTCTATAGATACAGTAGGTAGTTGAATATTACGCTGTGAAATAACTTGGCGGATAACCTCCGCAATATTTATTTTTTTCTTTTCAGATTCAGCAACTTGTTTATTTCTTAATTGATTAAGAACTTTATCAAGTCGCTCGTTTGCTGATTCAATGGTTTCAAAAACGTCATCAATAAATGCTGGATTATTACGGTGACGTATAGCGTTACTGTTAATCAACCCGAGTTGTGCTTGGATATTCTTTAAATCATGTACCAAAAAAGCAGACATACGATTAAAAGCATCAAACTGCTTAGACTCGGCAATGCGTGCATTAGCCTCATTTAACGATAAATAGTTACTTAATTGTTTAGATAAGGCGAATAATAAATCTCGATCTTCAAAGTTTAATAATCCTTGGTCTTCTGGCATCGCGAGTAAAAAGAACCCATAAACCTCTTTTTTCATAAAAATAGGAATAATAATATCAATGTTTTGAGAGTTAAATTGTTCGTAGTCTATTGATAAACCTGGGTAGCTTTTTTCAACAATAGCAAGTTCTCGGACATCAATAATCCAGCCGTGTTGCTGACAAAAATCATCTACCTCTGTTAAGTAGTGCAATTGTGCCGCAAGTGTATAATGATATTGATACTGACATTCATAATTTCCTTTCGCTATTTTTTTTACTAACGCACCTTGATGAATATTCAATGAAGAGCAAATAATTTGCGTCGCGGTTTGATAAAAATCATCACTAGCGCCTATTTCAAGCTGTTCTATCGACTTTAACCACTCTGCGCGATAGTCATATTTGTTAGCAAAAAAGTGTTTAGTAATAAATACTTTAACTTCTCTTCTTAGTTTTTCTGTTATTAATAATGCCGCTAAAACTGAGCCGCCCAAAATAATAAAAGCAATACTGATTACTTCACCCCAAGCACCACCAACATAGTTAATAACATAACCAGCTAATGCTAATAACAGTAAATAAATCCCTGAAATTAATAGCATAGAGCTATAAAAAACCACTTCTCTTGAAACAAAAACATTAACCGACCAGTCTTTAATACGTCGGGTACTTATCAGAATAAGCGGCATGCCTATCGCTATGATAAAGCCTCGCGCATACCAATAAGAAAAGTCGAGTTGATTAACCATTGCCGCTTGTGCAAATAACACAAAATCAAATACAGTGATCATGCCAAGCGCTATCACTAAAGACCAAAGCGCCCACTTAACTTTAACGTCAGCATTACGATAGAGTTGCTCTAACAACACCAATAGCCATAAATTCAGTAATAAAAATAATGAAAATAAGTATTTAGTACTATCGGGAACATATAACGCCATTCCCCAACAACCCAGTGATAATACAGCCCAAATAAGTAAATATTGTTTAACTTTTTTATTACTAACCAGCGCTTTAACATTTTGTAAATTTTCTTGGGTACTTAATATTAATACCGACCAAGCCGCTAATTTAAAGGTTTCAATAGCAAGTACAAAAATTAATGAATAAGACCCTAAGGAGTGAAATGCAGCCATTAAGGTTGAAAATAACGTAAGCACTGCAGTGAATAGTATTAGTCGGCCAGATAAGGCTTTATTACCTGCCGCCAGCAATAATAAAATAAAAATAAGATAAGCACAGGCCGCGAGAAAATAACCTGATGTGCCAATAACTTCCATGAAAACTCCCTAGGTACTACTAATAAACACACAACCGATGTTTAGTAATCCTTTAAATTTGTATTTTTTGTGAAAACGTCAGTCAATATAGGAACGAGTATAAAGCTAGATAACGCCGAAATAAAAAGCCCTGAAATTAATACTACGCCTAGAGGTTGCCATAATACACCACCCAATAGCGTTAACGGTATTAATCCACCAATGGTTGTTAATGTGGTTAGTAAAATAGGGGTAAAACGGGTTGAGCTTGCTTGTAGTATGGCTGATTTTTTATCAAGCCCTGAACGTAAATTAGTATTACTGCAATCAATTAAAATAATCGCATTATTGACCACAATACCAAATAAACTAATTAAGCCAACAAATGCCATCATCGAAAAAGACAGCCCCGTAATATATAAACCAATAATAGAGCCTGCCATGGCAAATGGAATAGAGCTAAAAATAATAATGGGCTGTAAAATAGATTTAAATTGCAGTACTAATACCGCAAATATGCCAATAGCGGTAATTAGCATTATTTGCGTTAAACCGGCAAAGTTTTTTTGTCTTGATTCTTCCTCACCTCCTAAAGTGTAATGCATACCCAGCGGTAAGTTATATTGTTCTAAATAATCAACTAACTGCTGTGTTAACACTCCAACAGAGTGTCCGGTTGCCACATCGGCAGAAACTTTAGCCATACGTAATTTTTGATAATGAAAAAAATCGCTACCTGCTTTTTTAAGTTCAAGAGTAGCTAACTGCTCTAACGGTATGGCAACCCCTTGATTATTGATTATTTCAACCGCCGATAAACCATTAATATCAGGATTATTTCGGCGAACCACTATAGGGTAGTCTTCACCGTTAACATCATTAAACATTCCAATTTGTGTACCCGACAATATTGTTTTTATTGATGTGTCTAAACGGTGAATATTAACGCCGCTTAAGGCAGCTTGTTGGTAGTTAATGTCTAAAACAAGCTCGGTATTTGCCATACCAATAGGGTTGTCTATATTCACCACCCCTTGAGTTTGTCGCATTTTATTTTCTAAATCGTTAGCCACTTGTGCTAAGTCAGTAAGGGATTCACTCAATAAACGAATGGCAATCACTTGATCGGTAACAGGGCCTTGAGTGAATTCTTTTACGGTTATTTCAGCTTGTTGCCAATGATTAAAATCTTCGCGTAGTTTACTGACTAATTGGTTCACCTCATCAGTATCATAATGAGTTAGTGTTACTAACGCTTGACCTAAACGAGCCATACCACGCTTAGGCACTTCGTTGTAATAAATACGCGGGTTAGAGTTGCCTATATTCAACGCCACTTTATCAACCAAAGTAAATTGCTTCATATGAGCACTGACTTGCTGCATAACCTCATTAGTGTATTGAAGCGATGAGTTTTCTGGGGTCATGACATTAATTTGCAACATCGGCTTTTCAGCCTTAGGAAATAAACTGACACCCACTTTGCCAAATAAAGACAACATAATAACTAAACAAATAAGGCTAGCAACAATCACTAAAAAGCGTTGATTAATTAGCTTACTTAAGAAACTTACGTAACTACCATGAGCAAAGCGATTAACGTAATGCTGTAAAGTTTTAAACCCTTTATCTTCAACGTTTTTTGACTGATAAGCGAGTAATTTACTTGAGAGCAACGGTGTTATCGTTAAAGCAACAAGTAACGAAGCAAAAAGCACTAAAACAACCGTTACTGGCATAGAACGAATAAAGTCTCCGGTATTACTTTGAATCATCAACATAGGTAAAAAAGCCAGCATAGTGGTAATCGTTCCGCTTGAAATAGCCCAAGCCACCTTACTTGTACCTTTAGCCGCTGCTTGCTTGATATTTTTTTCTGATTTTTTCTCTTGGTGAATACTCTCTGTAACCACTATGGCGTTATCGACTAACAAACCTAGCGCAATAATAAGCCCGACAATAGACATTTGCTGCAAGCCGTAACCACTAAAATCTAACCAACCAATAGCAATAAGAAAAGAAACTGGAATAGCGGTGATAACCACTAAAGACTCTCTCACTCCTAAAAAGAGTAATGCTAATATCCCAACAATCACTAAACCCTGAACTAAATTACTAAAAAAACCATTAACCCGAGTATTTACACTGTCAGCTTGTTGAAATATTTTTGTCAGTTCTACTCCTGCTGGTAAGGTTTCTTTAAAGCGCTGTAACTCAGTATCTATGGCTTTAGTTAGTGAAAATATATTGGTTTTCTCTCGTTGCTCCACAGTAATAAAAATAACTGGCTTATCATCAAAATACGCTAAGTAATCAGGCTCCGCATCAGCAAAACCCACCTTAGCTATATCCGTTACTCTAACTACGCCATATTCGCCGCTTGTAATCACTGTTTTTTCAATATCAGCAAGCTCAGTGAAGTTACCGCTAGCCTTAACGTTAAAGCGTCGTATATTGGCATCAACGAACCCTGGAGTAATATTAAGTGCACGCCCCTCTAAAAGTTGATTAACATCACTTATGGCTAAACCATATTGCTTTAAAGCAGCCAAATTAATATCAACCGCAATAATTTGTCTTGGATAGCCCCAAATATCAGCCTTACGAACACTGGCAATAGTTTCAAGACGCTTTTCAAGTAGTTTGGCCTGAAACTCCATGGTTTTATAGTCAACAGGATCGGTCCATAACGCCAACTGCATAATAGCGACACCACTTGGGGTAATTTTTACTACGCGTAATTGAGCAATCCCGCTAGGTAAGGTTGGACGTACGGTTGATACAGCTTGTTTTACTTTATTAAAAGCCGCTTCAGAGTTGGTACCATGTAAAAAATCAATTGTGATCCGTGCAGCCCCGTCATGTATTTTTGATTCTATTTTTTTAATGTTTTCAATATCGTTAATTTCTTGCTCAAGGGGGGTTACTACAAGCGTTTCAATATCGCTAGGTGACGCTCCAGGGTAAACCACTTCAATAATACTTACGGGTAAATCAAATTGCGGATCTTCAGAGCGAGGCATATTTAAATAAGAAACCACACCGACAAGCACTAAAAGTAAGGCAATGGTTAACGTAAACTGTGCGTTTTTTATCGCTAAAGTAGGCAGTTTCATTATAAATTACTCATGGCTTGCCGAAGTGTTAGTTGTAATACTTTCAGTTGCGGAATCATTAAGTAATTTTTGCCAGCCATTAGTTACCACAAATAAGGGTAGGGAGCCTGCTTGAGCTGCTAAATAAATATAATCATTACTTAATTTAATAATTTTAAAAGCTTGAGTATAGTGGTTTGGCGAAGATTCATTTTGATTATCATTGTTAATCAGTGTTATTAATGCATTCCCTTCATCATCAATACTGTTTAACGCGGCAATAGGTAAGCGGTAAGTATAATATTCACTCTTAGTATTTATCATTACATCAACAAACTGACCCACAGCAACTTTTGTGGCATCAATATCGGGTAATAGTACTTCTAAAGTAAATAATTGACTGCTTTGATCAGCAATCACCGGAATTTTACTGATGAAGCCCGTAACTTTTCCATAAGGAGTCAAGTTTACATTAACCTTTTGATTAAGTGTCACCATACCTATCTCATTGGTAGTTACCGTCACTCTAGCAACTAAGTTATCGGTTAATGCTGCTAATTGTAATGCTGTCTGACTTGGATTTTGTAACTCACCTAACTCAGTAAAACGCCTTAAAACAACACCATTAAAAGGTGCAATAAGCTGTGCTTTAGTTAAATTATATTGCGCAACTTTATAGCGAGCGCGAGTAGTTTCAACCGCGGTTTTAGCGTTATCGAGTGCTTGTTGTGAGCTAAGCTTTTTTGCTAAGAGTAATTCTGTGCGCTGCACATTTTGTTTTGCTTGTAATAAACTTGCGTAAGTAGAGTTTTTTTCAGCGATTAACTCAAAAGCATCTAGCTCTGCCAATATTTGTCCTGCAGAAAAGCGATCCCCTTCATCAACATTTAATTCTTCTAAGAAGCCACTGGTTTTAAATGAAAGGTTCAACGTTCTTTTAAATGCTAATTTACCTGTACGGTTAATTTCATAAATAAAAGGCTCCGCTTTTATTGCGTTAACTTTATAAGATTGGGCATGACTAATATTTGAAAAAAAACAATATATCAATAGACTACAAGTAAGATAACCAAGAAATTTTTTCATAATTCACATAAGACCAACAGGTTCAATAGCGTATCCATAACTTTAGGCAGTTTTAACTATAATACCAAGCCCATAACGTACATTATTGCGACAAATAATTGAATATCGAGAGGTTATAGTAAAGCAAGTGAAAGAAAGTAGGGCAAATATATTTATCTTAGCTAGACAAATTTATCGGTAGGTTATAGTATTTGCGCCGCTTGCGGTAATAAGCGTTATATCGGTAATTTAACTATTACTCGCTGTAAGTAATATCCTCAATAAGCACCCTTAGCTCAGCTGGATAGAGCGTCGCCCTCCGGAGGCGAAGGCCACAGGTTCGACTCCTGTAGGGTGCGCCATAATCTCTTTTTCATACCAGCATATCCCAATTTAATACCTTATCACTTAGCATGAAAAGAGTTTAAGTATTAAACTATTTCTTCTACAATTCACACCCATAAAACACGAAGAAAAATGATAATCACTATCATTTACAGTTTTGGATTTATTCCTATATAATATCGCCAATTATTTTAAGCCGTAATATTATTAATTAAGGGTAATCATGAAATTTAAGCTCCATTTTGCACTGTCTTCGCTCGTGTTGGCTATGGGTTTTCCTGCCTATGGGCAAGAATCATCACAAGAAGAAAATATTAAAAAAAATGATGAGAAAATAGAGAGCATTTCAATTGTTGGTGTACGTCAAAATCGTGTAAGTAAAGGCGCTACAGGGTTAACAATGGAGCTTAACGAAACACCACAATCGATTAGCGTTATAAGCTCTGAACAAATTGAAAACTTTGCTGCTAATAGCATTAATGATGTTATGAAGATGGCAACAGGGATTACCGTTGAGCAAGGTGAAACTAACCGTACTCGTTATACTGCTCGCGGTTTTGATATTAAAAGCACTCAAATAGATGGTATTGGCTTACCTAATGATTGGGGTCTTGTAACTGGCGTAATGGAAAGTTACGGCTATGAAGAAGTAGAAGTTATTCGTGGCGCTAATGGGCAATTAACCGGGGTAGGTAATGCCGCAGGTACCATTAATTATGTACGTAAACGCCCAACTAATGAAAATGAAGGGGAGGTTGCTCTAACACTAGGTTCAGATGCGCTTAAACGCTTACAAGCCGATTATTCATTATTTCTAACAGAAAGTGGCAGTTGGGCTGCCCGTGCTGTTGCTGTTTTAGAAGATTCTGAATCATACCTTGATGGTTTAGAAGATGACCATGCCTACTTATCTGTTGTTGTTGATGGTCAAGTTACTGACAATTCAACAATAACTTTTGGGGCTTCATATCAAGATGCAAATAGTGATGGCGTTATGTGGGGTGGTTTACCTTTAGCGTATGCTGATGGAACACAAGGTGATTATGATGTAAGTACGAGTCCAACTCAAGACTGGACAATATGGGATACAGAAAATATAAGCGCGTTTGTTGAGTATTCTTATATATTCGATAATGACTGGGAAATAAAAACAACGTACAACAGACAAGAATCTGACAGCTATAGTAAGTTATTTTATGTGGCTGGCTTAGACAATAGTGAAAGCAATAGGGTGACAAGAAACTCTGTTGGTAGCTACGATGGTGAATTTAGCGCTAACTTATTTGATTTAACAACAAAAGGGCAATATGAGTTATTTAATCAAACACATGAGTTAATGTTTGGCACAAGCATATCAAAAAGTAACGATCTATCTTTTAATAACCCATACGATAAAACAACAACACCTGCTTACGGTATTAATCCTGTTTTCCCTTATCCATTAGATTTAACTCCCGAACCAATATGGCAAGAACAAGTTGAAACTGCAAACTTAGACGTAACTTTACTACGTATTTTTGGTTCAACTAAATTAAATATTAATGATGATTTATTTGTTATCGCAGGTTTCAATGCCATTGATTATACCCGAGAAGGTTACAATTCTGGTGGCTCCGTTGATAATGAAGAGAGTGAGATTAGTCCTTATCTTGCAGCAACTTACTCAATTACTGAAGATATGAATGCATATATCAGTTATTCAGATATTTATGAACCACAAGACCGATATGACTATAACTTTCAGTATTTAGACCCTAGTAAAGGCGTTAACTATGAAATTGGTATAAAGAGCCAGTGGTTAGATGATGCTGTACTTACTAGCTTTGCTCTTTTCAGTGCTAAGCAAGATAATATTGCAGTAAGAGCCGGAATAAATGACTTAGGTAAGACTTATTATGAAGGTACTACAATGAAGTCAGAAGGGGTAGAACTAGAAGTAATAGGTTCATTAACTGAAAATATTAATGCTACTTTTGCCTATACATATATGGATATAGAAGATGCCGAAGGCGAAAACACAAGTGCATGGGAGCCAAAAAATTCCGTTAAATTCTCGCTAGATTACACGTTGCCTACAATGCCTGAATTAATGGTGGGCTTAGGTGGTAGATGGCAATCAAAAACCGAAAATGCAACCGGTGTGGTAAAACAAGGTTCATATTTACTTGTTAATGCATTTGCTCGCTGGAATGTCTCAAAAAGTTTTGCAATTCAAGCAAATATTGACAACATCACTGATGAAAAATATATCACTAGTTTAAAAAATGTTGGCTTCTATGGCGCTCCAATTAACGGCAGCGTTAAAGCAACTTACAGCTTTTAATTATTTCTAGTTTTAGTAAGTAAAAAGACCTATAAAATCTATTATAGGTCTTTTTAAATTAGTTATTGATTATAAACAGGTTAAATACATGTTATTTTTGACTAATTTATTTTTTCAAGTATCTCTTCTAACTTAGCTAAATTAGCGTAAGAAATAACAAGTTTCCCTTTACCTTTTTTATTATGACTTATCGCAACTTTAGCGCCTAACTTACTCGCTAAATTTTCTTCAAACTCAATAGTTTTTCTATCTTTTTCAACCACTTCTTTAGCTGCTGTTGGATTTTGAATTTGTTTAATTAAATTTTCAGTTTCTCTAACTGTTAATTCTTTAGTTGCAACTGTTTGCGCCGTAGTGGTTTGTATTTCACCTTCAAGTGCTAATAAAGCACGAGCATGACCCATTTCAATATCGCCATTTTCTAAAAATGTTTTTACTTCATCATTTAAATTGTTCAGGCGTAGTAAGTTAGAAACCGTTGTACGTGATTTACCAACGGCGGTAGCAACTTCTTGATGCGTTAAATCAAACTCATTTAATAAACGATTCAAGGCAATCGCTTCTTCCATTGCGTTTAAGTCTTCACGTTGAATATTCTCAATTAACGCAATAGCAACGGCTGATTCGTCAGGTACGTCTTTCACCAAGCAAGGTACAATGGCTAGTTGCGCTAACTTTGCTGCACGCCAACGACGTTCACCGGCAATAATTTCAAATTGATCATCAGCAATAGCACGTACAACAATTGGTTGAATAATACCTTGTGCTTTAATTGATAAAGACAGCTCTTCAAGAGCATCATCCGACATATCTCGTCGTGGTTGATACTTACCTGGTGCTAAGCTATCAATCGCTAATTGTCGTAGTTCATTTTCTACGATTGGCGTCGCTGAATTTTCTTCTACATTATTTTCAGTGTTAGTGCTGTTTTTTTCTGATGGCGCAGGTGCTGTTGATAAAAGCGCGTCTAATCCGCGACCTAAACGACTTCCACCTTTTCGTTTTACTGAACTCATAATTTTCCTTTGCGCTAGTTAACAGCGGGTTGTGCTGTTGCTTGATCTTTTTTGGCTTGTTCACTTTTACGTATAATTTCACCGGCAAGGGCTAAATATGCTTTAGCGCCCGTAGATGATTTATCGTAATACATAGCAGGTGCACCAAAACTTGGTGCTTCTGCTAAACGGACATTACGCGGAATAACGGTACGATAAACTTTATCACCAAAATGACGTTTTAATTGCTCTGATACATCATTCGCTAAACGATTACGAGGATCGTACATCGTTCTTAATATACCTTCTATATGCAGCTTATCATTGACGACAGCCGTTAATTTACTAATGGTGTCCATAAGTGCTGTTAACCCTTCCAATGCATAATATTCGCACTGCATAGGTACTAATACTGAATCTGCTGCAGTCATCGCATTAACCGTAAGCATATTAAGTGAAGGAGGACAGTCAATAATAATAAAGTCGTAATAGTCTTTTACTGGGGCTAGCGCTACTTTCAGTCGCTGCTCACGGGCAAAAACTTCCATAAGTTTAATTTCTGCCGCAGTAACATCAGTATTGGCTGAAATGAGATGATATAAACCAGAGGTTTCTTCTACCATCACTTCTTGCACACTTTTTTCTTCAACTAATAATTCATAACAGGTGGCATGAACTTCATATTTATCAACGCCACTTGCCATAGTAGCATTGCCTTGAGGATCTAAATCAATTAAAAGTACTTTGCGCTTAGTCGCTGCTAAGGATGCTGCTAAATTAACCGCGGTTGTTGTTTTGCCAACACCGCCTTTTTGGTTTGCAACCGCTATTATTTTTCCCACAAGCGCCTCTATAATTTATGCTTTAATTGTTATTTTTACGCTAGTTTTTTTAGTTCGAGTACATGTCTTTCACCAGTTAAGTCAGGTACATGTATTTCGTAACTTTTAACTAACTCAATATTATCAGGTAATTGCGTAATTTCATCGTGAGGATATTGTCCTTTTAAGGCAAAGAATCGTCCTTGTTCACAAGCAATAAGATGCTTACACCAGCTTACCATATCATTTAAGGAAGAAAAGGCTCTACTAAGTACGCCATCAAATGGTATTTCTGGCTGATATTCTTCAACTCTAGATTTTACGGGGGTTACATTAGCGAGTTTAAGTTGAAAAACAACCTGTCTTAAAAAGGTTATACGCTTACCTAAGCTGTCTAACAATACAAAGTTTTTTTCAGGAAATAAAATAGCTAAAGGTATCCCTGGTAAGCCAGGCCCTGTACCAACGTCAATAAAGTTATCGCCTTGCAATACTTCACCAACCATTAGGCTATCCATAATATGTTTAACAACCATATCGCTAGGATTACGTACAGAAGTTAAATTATAAGCTTTATTCCATTTGTGGAGTAACTCTACATATTGAATAAGTAAGTTAATTTGTTCTGTTGATACTGACAGTGTGGTTCTACTAATCAGCGTTTCTAGTTGTTCTGTTAACGTCATATTATATTAGACGAACTGCCAGTGCAGTTCGCCCCTACCTTTGCTATTACGCTAATTTACGTAATAGACCGTGTTTTTTTAAGTAGACTAATAATAACGAAATTGCTGCCGGAGTAATACCAGAAATTCGCGATGCTTTACCAATAGTTTCAGGTCGAGCATCTTGAAGTTTTGCAACAACTTCATTTGAAAGGCCTGATATTTGTTGATAATTAAAATTATGCGGGATCATAGTGTCTTCATTGCGCTGTTTTTTAGCGATTTCATCAAGCTGACGATCAATATAACCTGCGTATTTAATTTGAATTTCTATTTGTTCTGATGCTTGTGTATCTTCAATCGCTGGGCCTAAACCTTCAATTTTAACTAAGTCGTTATAACGTACTTCAGGGCGGCGAATAAGATCTTCAATACTCGCTTCTTTACTCATAGGTGTTTTTAATAACTCATTAATTTGATCAACATTATGATGATCTTTTTGTACCCATGTTGAACGTAAACGTTGTAGTTCTAATTCAATATTTTCCATTTTTTCATTAAAACGTTGCCAGCGAGCATCATCAACTAAACCAACTTCACGACCTTTTTCGGTTAAGCGAATATCAGCATTGTCTTCACGCAGTAATAAACGGTATTCTGCACGTGAAGTAAACATACGATAAGGTTCTTTGGTTCCTAATGTTGCTAAGTCATCAATTAGAACGCCCATATAGGCTTGATCTCGTCCTAATAGAAACTCATCTCGCTCTTTTACGCGGTTAGCTGCATTGGTGGCTGCAATAAGCCCTTGAGCTCCAGCTTCTTCATAACCGGTTGTGCCGTTAATTTGTCCTGCAAAATAAAGATTTTCAACAAACTTGCTTTCTAAACTTTGTTTTAAGTCACGAGGATCAAAGTAATCGTATTCAATGGCATAGCCTGGACGAGTAATAAAAGCGTTTTCAAAACCTTTGATTGAGCGCACTAAGTTCATTTGAACATCAAAAGGTAAACTCGTTGAAATACCATTAGGATAAACTTCGTGAGTGGTTAAGCCTTCAGGCTCAACAAATATTTGATGTGAATCTTTATCGGCAAAGCGCGTTATTTTGTCTTCAATTGAAGGGCAGTAACGAGGTCCAACGCCTTCAATAACACCGGTATACATTGGTGATCTATCTAAACCATCTCGAATATGTTGATGGGTTTGCTCGTTGGTGTGCGTGATATAACAAGATATTTGTTGTGGGTGATCTTTTTGAGAACCCATAAATGAAAATACAGGTCTAGGATCATCACCTGGTTGTTCTTCCATTACTGAAAAATCTAATGATCTTGCATCAAGTCTTGGTGGAGTACCTGTTTTTAATCGATCCATTCTAAATGGCATGTCACGCATTTTAGTGGCTAAGTTAATACTTGCAGGATCACCAGCTCGACCACCTTGATAGTTGTTTAAGCCAATATGTATTTGGCCTGAAAGGAAAGTACCTACGGTAAGAACAACAGTTTTTGCTTTAAATTTTAAACCCATTTGGGTTGATACACCAACAACGCGATCATTCTCTAAGATCAAATCATCACAAGGCTGTTGAAATATAGTTAAATTTTCTTGATTTTCTAATGCGTTACGTACAAACGATCGATATAAAATACGATCAGCTTGAGCACGGGTAGCGCGTACCGCTGGGCCTTTACTGGCATTTAATGTTCTAAATTGAATAGCGCTATGATCAATCGCCGTAGCCATTAAACCACCTAAGGCGTCTATTTCTTTAACTAAATGGCCTTTACCAATGCCACCAATGGCTGGATTACATGACATTTGTCCAAGGGTGTCAATGTTATGGGTCAGTAGTAAGGTTTTACAGCCCATACGTGCTGCTGCTAACGAGGCTTCTGTGCCTGCATGTCCACCGCCAACAACAATGACGTCATAAGACTCTTGATACCACATAAAATAAAAATCCTGCTTGGCTAAACTTGGCTTAAAAACTAAAGCACTTAAAAATTAAGGAGACACATTTTACCGTTTTTTTCTCTCTAGGGATACGATCAAATACGTAAAAAAAGATCGGGGTAGATCTTTAATATATAAAAGAGATCTTTATAGAGATCTTATTGTTATTTACTATTAAGATCCTTTATTTCTGTGGGTAAGTGATATTTTCCTTTAGATATTAATAGTTAAGAGATCACTTAATGTTGTGATCAAACCTTGATCAGTTGGCAAATAAGCTCTGATCAAAAGGGATACTTATACACAGGGTGATATTTTTTTTATTTCATACACTGAATAATAATAGAAAAATAACTGCTTGATCACAGTTTTATCCACAATAGATATTTTTTAGATCGTAAATTGTTAGTAAGTTATGTGTAACTGATCTAAAGTTGATCGCTATTTTGCTTTATCCACTGTTGCGCAAGATCTTCTGGATCTATATCTAAAGACATATCTAACTCTTTAATTGCTACTATTTCTTTACAACCTATTGATTTTAATTGATTTGTTATGTTTTTAGCGGCGTAGCAAAAGGTATCGTAGTTTGAATCTCCGATCCCAATAGTTAAAAACTTAACGGTGGATAGATCTTGATCACATTCTTTAAGATCACTAACAAATTGAACAATATTGTCAGGAAAGTCGCCGGCTCCATGAGTGGAGGTACAAATGATCCAAATGTTATTTTCGTTGTTTTTTTCAGCAAAAGTTTCTGAAATTATGGTGTTTAGATCAGGTTTTAGGTGAACATTAACGTGATGATCTAGTGCGTTTAATGTTTCTTCACATGCTTCGGCAACGTATTCACTAGTACCTAACATACTACCAACAATGATTTGAATTGAGCTCATAATAAGGGTCTTTGAGTAATAATAATTGCAGCTATTGTATTACTTAAAGGGTGATAAACAAGCGGGTTATTTAACTTTTTATGAAGAGCATTGTTAAGAGGGAAGCCCTGAATTTAGTTTAATTCAGGGCGAGTTTTATAGTTTAAGCGTTTTATTGAAGGGGGAGTTGGCTAACTAACTCAAGCTCAGGTTATTTACCAATACAGAACGATGAAAATATTTTTCCTAACAAATCATCGCTGGTGAATTCACCGGTAATTTGATCAAGTTCTTGTTGGCAAATTCTTAACTCTTCAGCAAGTATTTCACCAGCAACATAAGATTCTAATTGTTCTAACCCGGTAAGTAAGTGTTGATGTGTGTTGTCTAAAGCGGCTAAATGACGTCTTCTGGCCATAAAGCTGCCTTCTACGCTACCTTGGTAACCCATGATTGCTTTTAAGTGCTCTTTTAGGCTATCTACGCCATCACCTGTTTTGGCTGATAAAGTGATAACAGTATGATCTTTATTATCACTATCGGTGAACTGTTGAAAGCCAGTGTCGTTGTTATTCACGTCAGCTTTATTGCGAATTAAGGTTAAGCCAATATTTTCAGGGAGTAATTCAAAAAACTCAGGGTAGTAGTTTTTAATATCTTGCTCGTCTTCAACGACACTGTGGTTTTCACTGCCATCTACCATTAATAAAACACGGTCAGCTTGCTTAATTTCTTGCCAAGCGCGCTCTATACCTATTTGCTCTACTTTATCGTCACTATCACGTAAACCTGCGGTATCAATAATATGCAATGGCATACCGTCAATATGTATTTGTTCAGCGAGTACATCGCGAGTAGTACCTGCAATGTCGGTAACTATGGCGCTTTCTTTGCCACTTAAGGCATTTAATAAACTTGATTTACCTGCATTAGGTTTACCGGCAATAACTACTCGCATACCTTCACGAATAATACTGCCTTGTTGCGCTTGCTTACGTACTTTTTCAACATTACTAATAATGTTTTTTAAATCTGTTACTATTTTTTTATCAGCTAAAAAGTCAATTTCTTCTTCGGGAAAATCAATAGCAGCTTCAACATACATTCGTAAATGAATGATACTTTCTACCATGTCGTTTACTAATTTGGAAAATTCACCTTGCAGTGAGTTTAGCGCTGAACGGGCTGCTTGCTCTGAGCTTGAATTAATTAAATCTGCAATTGCTTCTGCTTGTGTAAGGTCGAGTTTGTCATTTAAAAACGCCTGTTCACTAAACTCACCTGGCTTTGCCATTTTTATTTTAGGTAGGCTTAATATTGCTTTTAAAAGCATATCTAATACTACTGGGCCACCGTGACCTTGAAACTCGATAACATCTTCACCGGTAAATGAGTTTGGCCCTTTAAAGTATAAAGCGATACCTTGGTCTAGTACTTGTTGGTTTTCATCTAAAAAGGGCAGGTACTCAGCCTTTCTTATTTCAGGAATTTTGCCTAATACGGCTTGTGCTACGTTTTTGGCTTCTGGGCCTGAAACGCGAATAATACCAACACCACCACGTCCTGGTGCGGTTGCTTGTGCTGCAATTGTACTTTGCTTTGAAATAGAGGTCATGGGCTGCTTAGTGTGATTTAAGTAATCGAATTGTTTATATTTTACTATAAAAAATCCAAATAGAAAAAGGCGACCATTTTATACAAATGGTCGCCTTTAATATCAGCAATTAGATTGGGCTATAAAGTAGCTATTTTGCGTTAGCTAACTTTTTATCTTCAATGCCTTTAAATATAATTTTCATCTGAACAATAGAAACTACGTTACTGATTAACCAGTACAGTACTAAACCAGACGGGAACCAAGCCATAAATATTGAGAATACTACAGGCATGTATTGCATTATTTTTTGTTGCATTGGATCTTGAATAGTCATCGGCTGCATTTTTTGCATAACGTACATACTTACACCCATTAAAATAGGTAGTACAAAGTATGGATCCATTGCTGATAAATCTTGAATCCAAAATACAAATGGTGCGTGACGTAATTCAACACTTTCTAAAAATACCCAGTAAAGCGCTAAGAAAATTGGCATTTGTAATAACAATGGTAAACAACCACCGGCTGGGTTTACTTTTTCTTTGCGGTACATTTCCATTGTGGCTTGTGACATTTTTTGTCTGTCATCACCAAAACGCTCTTTTAGTTGCGCCATTTTAGGTGCTAAGTCGCGCATTTTAGCCATTGAAGTATATTGCGCTTTGGTTAATGGGTACATCACACCTTTAACAATTAAGGTAATGATGATAATTGCCACACCCCAGTTAACCACAAAACTTTGTATAGTTAACAGTAACCAGAACAATGGCTTACTGATCATAAATAAGAAGCCGTAATCAATTGTTAAGCCTAAGTTTTCAGCAATATCGTCAAGTACATATTGATCTTTAGGGCCCACATAAAAAATAGCAGAAGTTGTTTCTTCTTGACCAGCGTCAATTGTAATTGCAGGAGATTTGAAACCAACTACAGCTTCATGGCTGTTACTGTATTTTGTATATAATTCGTTAGTGCTTGCAGCATTAGGTACCCAAGCAGATACAAAATAATGTTCAAGCATAGCAACCCAACCGCCAGTAGTAGCTTTGTTTAGGTTGGCTTCTTGAATATCGTCAAAATCATATTTTTCATAACGGTCTTCAGTTGTAGAGAATGCAGCACCACGGTAAGTAGGTAACATCATGCTAGCTGCTTCAGAAACAATAGTAGATTGTCTTAATTGACCATACATCTGAACCGATACACTATTTGCAGTATTGTTAGTGACAATATAATCAACATCTATGCGGTAGCTGTTTTCTTTAAAAGTAAAACGTTTGATAACAAATAAGCCATTATCATCTTGAAATGCTAAATCAACGCTTAAGCTATCATTTGTTAATTCATAATTGCTTTGTGCACTTGTATAAATAGGGCGACCTTTACCTTGAGCTACGGATATACGGTCAACACCATTAGCACCTGTTAAACCACTTTGCGCAATATATTTACGATCACCATTTTGCATAAGCGTATATGGAATACCATTACCTTGCTCGGTGTCGTATTTATTTAGCTTAACTTCAACAATGTCACCACCTTGACTATTAATTTTTACAGTAAAGGCATCAGTAGCAACTGTAATTAACTTGGCACTTACCGCCAAAGGTTGAGTAATATTATCTAGCGTACTTGATGATTCAGGCACAAAGTCAGCACTGGGATCAGTATTGTTTTGTTCTTGACTGACCGTTACAGGCTGGGGAGCAGGAGCTCTTTCTGCTTGCCACTGACTAAATAGTAAGTAGGTAACAACCATAAGCGCAATAAAAAGTAGACTGCGTTGGGATTCCATAAAATTACTTCTCTTTTTTTTGGGTTGGCACGGGATCATCGCCCCCTGCGTTAAGTGGATGACATCTTAATATACGTTTAGCTGCTAACCAACAACCTTTTAATACTCCAAAGCGATTAACTGCTTCAATAGCATAGGTAGAGCAGGTTGGTTGAAACCGACAATTAGAGCCTAATAATGGGCTAATAAAGCGTTGATAGCCTCTTATAATGGTTATTATTAGTTTTTGTGGCGTTGAATTATTTTTCGCCATATTTTTTCTAATTCTTGGTTAATAGCTTTATTGTCAAGCTGATCAATACCAGATTTTACCATAACGACTATATCGATATCAGGTAAATTATGCTGATTAAGGCGAAAGCTTTCTCTGATTTGTCGTTTAATTCTATTTCGTTGCACAGCAAGTTTTACACGTTTTTTAGCAATAGCTAATCCTAAACGATTATTTGCCGTAGAATTATTATCAACAATTGAGGGAGTTTTTTTAGACTTTGTTATTAACAAAGTAAAGTGGCGAGAGCCAAAGCGAGTAGGTTCAGAAAATACCGCTTGAAAATGACCGGGAGTCAACAAACGTGACTCCCGATTAAATTTATAAGTAACCATAGTTAGGCTACCTTATTATCAAGTCTTGAAAACAAGAAGTGATTAAGCACTAAGCTTAGCACGGCCTTTTGCACGGCGACGAGCAATTACAGCACGGCCATTTTTAGTTGCCATGCGAGCACGGAATCCGTGGTTACGCTTACGCTTTAGTACGCTAGGTTGAAATGTTCTTTTCATTACGCTAATCCGTCGGTTGTTGTTGCCCTGGCAAAACAGCCGTTTGAGCACACAGGTCTAAAAAAAGAGGGCGAATATTAAAGCTTGCTTGACTATTTGTCAATCGTTTATACGACCTATTTTAACGATGATCCTCATTTTATTTTAAGGATCTTAGCTATTTTAGTTTATTTGGTACTCTATCCACAGTTTTATCACACTACTGTTTTATTAACTTAATAACTATTCTCATAACAAGGTTAAAAAGTCATCATCACTATTGATTTTTTCTTTGATATTTACAAGCATATTTTTTATTTTAAGTTGTTGTTATATATTAACTTGTTTGTTTTTGTGTTTAATAAATAAAGAAATATCAAAAGTCAATATTGCACTTGTGGATAACTCCATAGATAATAGCGAAGATAATAAAAATATTTGTTTACCTTTGGAGTTCTGGTTGGATCTTTCACCTTGGCAACGTTGCCTATCTGTTTTACAAGAAGAGTTGCCTGCTCAACAATTTAGTATGTGGATCCGCCCATTACAGTGCGTTATTGATGAAAACATCATGACATTATATGCACCTAATCGTTTTGTGCTTGACTGGGTTAGAGACAAATATGTAAATCGTATCAATGAGTTACTTACCATAAACGAAAGTTCTAATCCTTTATTACTTCGTTTTGATGTTGGTAGTAAACCTATAGATCAAAGCAGTGTTGGTGCGAGTAGTAGCCCTGCTAATTATTCAAATAATACTAATGAAGCGCTTTTTGCTCCTAAAGTCACTTCAGAAAAACCTTCAGAGCCTGAAAGTAATATTCCTAAAAAAACCAATGTTCGTGTTAATTATACTTTTGATAACTTTGTTGAAGGTAAATCAAACCAACTTGCGCGTGCTGCTGCTTCTCAAGTGGCCGATAATCCTGGTGCCGCTTATAACCCATTATTTATTTATGGTGGAACGGGCTTAGGTAAAACCCATTTATTACATGCCGTAGGTAATGGAATACTACTCAATAAACCTAATGCTAAAATTGCCTACATGCATTCTGAGCGCTTTGTTCAAGATATGGTGCGTGCGCTACAAAATAATGCGATGGAAAAATTTAAGCAATATTATCGTAGTGTCGATGCATTACTTATTGATGATATTCAATTTTTTGCTGGTAAAGAACGAACTCAAGAAGAGTTTTTTCACACTTTTAATGCCTTATTAGAAGGTAATCAACAAGTGATCCTAACCAGTGATCGTTATCCTAAAGAAATTGACGGTGTTGATGATCGTTTAAAATCTCGCTTTGGCTGGGGCTTAACCTTAGCGATAGAGCCTCCAGAATTAGAAACACGTGTTGCCATTCTTAAGCGTAAAGCGCAAGAAAGCAGTATTAACTTAGCCGATGAAGTCGCCTTCTTTATTGCTAAGCGTTTACGATCAAATGTTCGTGAGCTTGAGGGTGCTTTAAACCGCGTTATTGCAAATGCTAATTTTACTGGTCGTGCTATTACCATAGATTTTGTTAGAGAAGCACTTAGAGATCTTTTAGCGCTACAAGATAAGCTGGTGACTATTGATAATATTCAACGCACTGTTGCTGAATATTATAAAATAAAAGTGGCTGACTTATTATCTAAGCGAAGAAACCGATCTGTTGCTAGACCTAGACAGATAGCAATGGCATTATCTAAAGAATTAACAAACCATAGCTTGCCAGAAATTGGCGATGCTTTTGGCGGTAGAGATCATACTACTGTATTACATGCTTGTCGTAAGGTAAAATCATTGCGAGAAGAGACGCATGATATTAAAGAAGATTATTCAAACTTAATCAGAACGCTTTCGTCATAATAATAAAACTTAATACTTACATAGGTATAAAAATGAAGTTTTCACTTAATAGGGAATTGTTACTAAAACCATTATTATTGGTTTCAGGTGCTGTCGAGCGCAAGAGTACATTACCAATTCTAGGTAATATTCTTTTTGAAGTAAGTGGTCAATCACTTACCTTAACCGCTACAGATTTAGAACTTGAAATGGTGTCATCTGCCATAATTGATAACCAAGGCGAAGATGGAAAAGTAACTATTCCGGCGAGAAAATTGCTTGATATATGTAAGAGCTTACCTGAAAACTCAGAGATAACTTTTTCAGCCAGTGAAGATACTATTAAGTTATCTTCAGGGCGTAGTCGTTACTCTCTTTCAACATTACCAGCGAACGATTTCCCAAATATAGAGCAATGGCAGGGCGATGTTGAATTTAAATTATTCAAATCTGAATTACTTCGCTTAATAGAAAGTACCCATTTCTCAATGGCCAACCAAGATGTTCGTTATTATTTAAATGGTATGTCGATAGAAAGTGAGGGTAATGAAATACGCTCTGTTGCTACAGATGGTCACCGTTTAGCTATTTGTAAAATAAGTAATGATTCGTTAGCGTTGCCAACAAGACAAGTTATTGTACCGCGTAAGGGTATTTTAGAAATTATTAGACTGTTGTCTCCGGTTGAAGAAGAAGTACAAGTATTTTTAGGTTCAAATCATATCCGCATTATTGATCAAGAATTTTCATTTACTAGTAAATTGGTTGATGGCCGTTTTCCTGATTACCGCAGAGTATTACCGCGTAATGGTGACAAAGTTTTTGAAACGAATAAAGACCAGCTAAGACAAGTGTTATCACGCGCATCTATTTTATCTAATGAAAAATTTAAAGGTGTACGTCTTAACTTTAGTCATTCATTACTTAAAATTACTGCGAACAACCCAGAGCAAGAACAGGCTGAAGAAGAAATTGAAATCAACTTCCCATATGATGATTTAGAAATAGGTTTTAATGTTAGCTATGTACTTGATGTACTAAGTGCGATAAAAGATGAAAGTGTTAAATTTACGCTAGCAGATGCTAATAGCAGTGTCATTATTGAAGGCAGCAATTCAGGTGAGGCATTATATGTAGTTATGCCTATGCGCCTGTAATTAGTTTATAGTAGCCATAGCATTAGATGAGTGTAGCTAAATTAATAGTACAAAATTTTCGTAATTTAGCTACCAAGTCAATAAGCCTACACCCAGAATTAAACTTCATTCTAGGAGATAATGGCAGCGGTAAAAGTAGTTTATTAGAAGCTATTTTTTTTATTGGTCATGGCAAGTCATTCAGAACCAGTAAAATAGAACATTTAGCGTGTTACAATGAAGATGTTTTTACCGTAAGTGTTAAGGATAACAATGACTTACAGTTAGGTTTGAGTAAGGATATACGCTTAGGCATAACAAATATTAAGATTAATGGCGACAGACATACGCGATTATCTGATTTAGCTAGTAATATAGCCGTGCAAATCATTACACCTGAAAGCTTTAAGTTATTTTTTGGTGGTCCTAAAGAACGTAGACGTTTTATTGATTTAGGAATGTTTCACGTGAAACAGGACTTCTCTCATCAATGGCGAGAGTTTTCACGGGTACTTAAACAGCGTAATGCGTGTATAAGATCAGGTACAGATAAAGCAATACTGTCTTATTGGTCTACTGTTTTTTGTGAGCTCTCTGTTAAAGTTGCTCATGTGAGACAGACTTATGTAGAGAGCCTTATTGAAGAGTTACGAGTTTGGTTAGCGTTATTATTACCAGAGCTTGTTGATTTAGTTAATGTGCAATATCTACAAGGGTGGCCACAAGCAAAAGAATTATCTGAAATATTAGATAAAAATTTTGAGCGTGAAAAAAGCTATGGTTATAGCTTATATGGTGCACATAAGTTTGATGTTAAATTTCTCTTAGGGAAGCAAGTTATAGATACTCAGCTTTCAAGAGGACAACAAAAGTTGTTTTTACTGGCGTTAACTTTTGCTCAAGCAAAATTAATTTCAAGAGTTAATCGAGTAAAACCAATTTTATTAATTGATGATATTGGCGCAGAGTTAGATGTTAATTCTCGTTTATCATTGGCTAGAGCAATTAATCATTTAGATTGCCAAGTTATAATTACGGCAATAGAGGAAAATGTTTTAGCTCCTTTTATATCGTTATTTGAAGAAAATTCAGGTAGCAATAAAGAGGATAAATATAAAATGTTTCACGTGAAACAGGGTGATGTTGTTGAAAAATAAAATGCATTTTGCAGGTACATTTAGCAAATACCAATTTAGAACTAAAAAGCAATGAGTGAATAGGCTAAAACTATGACAGTAGAAAATGATTATGGCTCGTCCAGTATTAAAGTACTAAAAGGACTTGATGCAGTACGAAAAAGACCAGGCATGTATATTGGTGACACAGATGATGGCACCGGTTTACATCATATGGTTTTTGAAGTACTAGATAACTCAATTGATGAGGCATTAGCTGGTCACTGTAAAGATATAATAGTAACCATTCATCTTGATGGTTCAGTATCTGTTAAAGATGATGGCCGTGGTATTCCAACTGAAATTCATGAAGAAGAAGGTGTTTCAGCAGCAGAAGTTATCATGACAGTATTACATGCTGGTGGTAAATTTGGTGGTGAAGACTCAGGCTATAAAGTTTCAGGTGGTTTACATGGTGTTGGTATTTCTGTTGTAAATGCATTAAGTGAAAAACTGAAACTAAATATCAGACGAGACGGCAAACTATACGAACAGTTTTATAATATGGGTGAACCAGTTTCACCATTAACGGCTGTAGGTGAAAGTGAAAACACCGGAACAGAAGTTCGTTTTTGGCCAAGTAGTGAAACCTTTACTGACGTATTATTTCATTACGATATTTTAGTTAAAAGAATTCGTGAATTATCATTCTTAAACTCAGGTATTTCTATTCGTTTAATTGACCAACGTGAAGAAGGCCGAGAAGATCACTTCCATTATGACGGTGGTATTCAAGCGTTTGTTGATTATTTAAATACCAATAAAACGGCCGTAAATGATGAAATATTCTATTTTGATCTAGCACGTGAAGATGGCATCGTCGTTGAAGTTGCAATGCAGTGGAATGATGGTTTCCAAGAAAATATATTTTGTTTTACTAATAACATCCCGCAAAAGGATGGTGGTACCCATTTAAGTGGCTTTAGAACAGCATTAACTAGAACCTTAAATTCTTATATGACCAAAGAAGGTTTAAATAAGTCTAAAAAAGGTGGTAATACTGAAACTAATGCGACGGGTGATGATGCTCGTGAAGGCTTAACTGCAGTTATTTCAGTTAAAGTTCCAGACCCTAAATTCTCTTCACAAACTAAAGATAAGCTAGTTTCTTCAGAAGTTAAAACAGCTGTTGAGCAAGCAATGGGTGAGAAGTTAGGTGAATACTTATTAGAAAACCCTGCTATTGCTCGTACTATTATTATGAAAATAGTTGATGCAGCAAGAGCACGTGAAGCGGCTCGTAAAGCTCGTGAAATGACTCGTCGTAAAGGTGTTTTAGATATTGCTGGCTTACCAGGTAAGTTAGCTGATTGTCAGGAAAAAGATCCTGCACTTTCTGAAATATATATTGTGGAAGGGGACTCTGCTGGTGGTTCAGCCAAGCAGGGACGAAATCGTAAAAACCAAGCAATATTACCATTGAAAGGTAAAATTCTTAACGTTGAAAAAGCACGTTTTGATAAAATGATATCATCACAAGAGGTTGGTACTTTAATTACCGCGCTAGGTTGTGGTATTGGTCGAGATGAGTATGACCCTGAAAAACTACGTTATCATAGTATTATCATCATGACCGATGCTGATGTCGATGGTTCTCATATTCGTACTCTATTACTGACATTTTTCTATCGCCAAATGCCAGAAATTATGGAACGTGGTCATATCTATATTGCACAGCCACCACTTTATAAAGTTAAAAAAGGTAAGCAAGAGCGTTATATAAAAGACGACGAAGCATTAACTGAATACTTAACTACCTTAGCATTAGATAGTGCATCTATACATGTTAATGAACAAGCTCCTGCTATTTCTGGTGTCGGTTTAGAGCAATTAGTTAAACAGTACCGTGCTACCATGGAAACTATTAAACGTATATCAAGACAAATCCCTGCAGATATTCTTGAGAAAATGGTTTATAGCAATATTATCAATAAAGATGATTTTAATGATAAAGCTAAAGTAGAAGAGTGGACTCATAGTTTGATTTCTCAACTTGAAAACCAAGATGGTAATGGCTCTATTTATACCGTAACTGTTGAACTCGATCCTGAGCGTAATATTTATTACCCTAAATTTAATGTGCGTAAACATGGTATCGATACGCCTTATAGTTGTGGTTATGATTTTATTGAGTCAAAAGAGTTCGTATCAATTCAATCACTGAATGAATCTATAAATGGCTTAATGGAAGATGGCGCGTATGTAAAACGTGGTGAAAAAACTACTCCGGTATCAAGCTTTGAAGACGCATTAGAATGGTTAATGGCAGAGTCAAAACGTGGTCAATATATCCAACGTTATAAAGGGTTAGGTGAGATGAACCCTGAGCAACTTTGGGAAACAACTATGGACCCTGAAACTCGCCGTATGCTACAAGTGACTATTGAAGATGCCATTGCTGCTGATCAGTTATTCACAACACTTATGGGTGATCATGTAGAGCCGCGAAGAAACTTTATTGAAGATAACGCATTACGTGTTTCTAACTTAGATGTTTAATCTAAAATAAATAAAGTTTAATATGCCCGGTCATCGTATCGGGCGTTTTTTTAAGTACAATTTGATAATGTTATCGATTAGATTAAATACTCTAGTAACGCTATAATCGATAACATTCTGTGATGAAAACAACTTTAGATAAAAGTGAATTTAAAAACCATGACAACTTACAACAGTAAAACTTTTCAAGGCCTAATCTTGCAGCTGCAAGACTATTGGTCACGTCAAGGTTGTGTAATAGTACAGCCATTAGACCTAGAAGTAGGGGCTGGTACTTTCCACCCAATGACTTTCTTACGTTCAATTGGACCTGAGCCAATGAGCAGTGCTTATGTACAACCATGTCGTCGTCCTACTGATGGTCGTTATGGTGAAAACCCAAATCGCTTGCAGCACTATTATCAATTTCAAGTAATGCTAAAACCATCACCAAAAAATATCCAAGAGCTTTACCTAAACTCATTAAAAGAGCTAGGTATAGACCCTTTAGTGCATGATATTCGTTTTGTTGAAGATAACTGGGAATCGCCAACATTAGGTGCTTGGGGTTTAGGTTGGGAAATTTGGCTTAACGGCATGGAAATCACGCAGTTTACTTATTTCCAACAGGTAGGTGGTTTAGAGTGTACGCCTGTAACTGGCGAAATTACTTACGGCTTAGAGCGTTTAGCTATGTACATTCAAAATGTAGATAGTATTTATGACTTAGTGTGGACAGACGGCCCATTAGGTACCGTTTATTATCGTGATATTTTCCACCAAAATGAAGTTGAACAATCAACTTATAACTTTGAGCATGCTGATGTTGATGCTTTATTTAAGCAATTTGATCAATGTGAAAAAGACAGCGAAAAATTAATTGAGGCAAACTTACCATTACCGGCATATGAGCAAGTAATGAAAGCCTCTCATGCCTTTAACTTACTTGATGCGCGTCATGCCATTTCCGTAACAGAACGCCAACGTTATATTTTACGTGTACGTACTTTATCTAAAGCTTGTGCGCAGGCTTATTATGCAAAACGTGAAGAACTTGGTTTCCCTTTATGCAAAGACAGCTCAACGAAAGGAGAGAAATAATGACCACAGAAACACTCCTTATTGAACTTGGTACTGAAGAATTACCACCAAAGTCACTTAAAACTTTAGCTACAGCATTTTATGACGGCATTAAAACCCAGTTAGACAGTAGTGACTTGAGCTATAGTGAAATTAAATGGTTTGCTACACCACGTCGATTAGCTGTTCAAGTTATTGATTTGGTTACTAAGCAGCAAGATAAAATCGTAGAAAAACGTGGTCCAGCAGTAAATGTAGCATTTGACGATGCAGGTAATGCCAGTAAAGCGGCACAAGGTTGGGCACGTTCAAACGGTATTACGGTAGAAGAAGCAGAACGTTTAACTACTGATAAAGGCGAGTGGTTGCTTTACCGCGCAACCGTTGCTGGTAAAAGCGTTGAAGAGCTTATTCCTGACATGGTAACAACAGCGCTAAACAAACTACCTATTGCTAAACCAATGCGTTGGGGTAATGAGCGTATTCAATTTATTCGTCCTGTGCATACATTAACTATGCTATTTGGCCGTAATATTATTGCCGGTGAAGCGCTTGGTGTTAGCTCAAGCAATCAATTACAAGGTCATAGATTTCATAGTGAAGGTTTAGTAACACTTGAACATGCTAATGACTATCAAGCGGTATTAAAGTCAGCACACGTAGTTGTCGACTTTGGTGAGCGCCAAGCACAAATTGTTAAACAAATTGAAGCAGCAGCACAAAATATTGGTGCCGTAGCATTAATTGATGAAGAGTTACTTAATGAAGTAACGGCTTTAGTTGAGTGGCCTGTAACATTAGTTGGTACATTTGATGAAGATTTTTTAAATGTACCAGCTGAACCGTTAATTTACTCAATGAAAGATCACCAAAAGTATTTTCCTGTAACGGATAAAGCGGGTGAGCTAGTTAACAAATTTATTTTTGTTGCCAACATTGAATCAAAAGAGCCTAACGCGGTTATCTTTGGTAATGAAAAAGTTATTCGTCCGCGTTTAGCTGATGCAGAGTTTTTCTTTAAAACGGATAAAAAGCAAAGTTTAGAGTCAAGACTAGCCAGCTTAGAATCCGTGCTTTTCCAAAAGCAATTAGGCACACTAAAAGCAAAGTCTGAACGTATAGCATCACTGAGCCAATACATTGCCGAGCAATTAAGTGAAAACTCAGCAGATGCTTACCGAGCAGGTTTGTTGAGTAAAACAGATTTAATGTCTGAAATGGTATTAGAATTCCCACAAGTGCAGGGCACTATGGGTAAGTACTATGCACTACACGATGGTGAAAATAACAACATAGCACAAGCATTAGAAGATCAATATCGCCCACGTTTTGCTGGTGACAGCTTACCAGAAGCTAATATTGGTTGTGCAGTTGCCATTAGTGACAAAATAGACAGCCTTGTTGGTATCTTTGGCATTAATCAGCCACCTAAGGGCGATAAAGACCCATTTGCGCTACGAAGAGCAGCAATTGGTTGTATACGTATCATTATTGAAAAACAGCTTGATTTAGACCTGTTATCGCTTATTAACAAGAGTATCGAACTTTTCGGTGACAAGTTAGTAAACAATAACACGGCTAACGATGTGCTTGACTTCATCATGGGTCGTTTCCGTGCTTTCTATCAAGAGCAAGGTATTAGTGTTGACGTTATTCAAGCTGTACTCGCTAAAAAGCCAAGTGCACCACTTGATTTTGAAAAACGTATCAAAGCGGTAACTTACTTTGGTGAACTTGCTGAAGCAGCAACATTAGCCGCAGCCAATAAACGTGTAGGTAATATCTTAGCGAAATTTGACGGTGAGCTATATCAAGTATTTAATCTTGAATTAGCAAGTGAGCAAGCAGAACGCGATTTAGCAGATGTTTACCAAAAAATAAGTTTAAAAGTAGCGCCATTAATGGCAGATAAAAACTATCAGGCCGCACTAACTGAACTAGCAGCATTAAAAGCACCTATCGATACCTTCTTCGATAATGTTATGGTGATGAGTGATGATGAAGCAGTTAAAATTAACCGCTTAACCTTACTTAACGAAATTAGAAATAGCTTCTTTGCTATTGCCGATATTTCAGTGCTCCAGTAGCATAACCGTTAAATAAACTGAAAAGGTCATGGCAACATGGCCTTTTTTTATGCCTGAAGAAAAGTGAGGAAATAAGCTATCAGATGGTTTATTTGTTGAGCTAGATCAACAACTCAATTAACCAAAGGCGTACAGTGTTTATAGAGCAAAAATAACACGACATAGATGTTAGTGAGGTAACTATGAGCACTGAAGAAATTATTACTACCAAAGCGGTAGCTAAATTACTCAATGAGAAGAAAGCGCAGTTAAGTAAACGCATTAGTGCTATTGAGGCTGATTTTCATAAAGGACGTTCACAAGACTTTTCAGAGCAAGCGACCGAAACAGAAAATGACGATGTTTTAGATGAAATTCATCATGAAGCAAAAGCTGAACTTAAGCTTATTAACGATACACTCAGTAGAATAGAACAGGGACTTTATGGCCAGTGTAGCCAATGCGAAGAGGCAATTAATCCAGATAGGTTAAATGCCATACCTTATACAACAACTTGTATTCACTGTGCGGTATAAGTAAAAACGCGAGTAATAAATTTAAAAAGAACACTGAGAAAATAAAAAGAATGATTAGGAGAAAAACATGACATTAGAAAAACACGATTTACACCACGAGTTTCCAGAGTTTACTGACGAAATTCATCACCTTAAAATGAACGACAATCACTTTGCGCGTTTATTTGCCGAGTATCATGATATTGATCAAGAAGTTCACCGTATCGAGCAGGGTGTTGAAAATACAAGTGATGAATATTTAGAAGGTAAGAAAAAAGAGCGCTTAAACTTAAAAGACAACCTTTTTATTATGCTAAAAAAAGCACAAGTAACGGCATAAATTAGCAAAAATTATATTAACCTTAACTCGGTTATATTAGGCTCGCTAGTGACTACAGTGTCATTAGCGGGCCTTTTTGTTGCCTTGATGTAAGTCGAAAAGAGAAAGGGTAATTTATTTGATAACTCATTGAAATAATGGTAAAAATTGAGTGGTTTTAAGGAGGTATAAACCTAAACATAGGTGTTCTCATGTTAAGGGCGTGTGTCTTTCAACCAGTGAAATTATTAAGAGGTAAGAGTGCCCAATGAAGATTGCCGTATTATCAGACATCCATAGTAATGTTTTTGCTTTAGATGCTGTTATTAAAGACTTAACAAAGCACTCAGTAGATTTAAAAGCAAACCTTGGTGATATTCTATATGGCCCTGTTGCTCCCAAGTTTACTTATGAACTTTTAATGGAACATGATTTTATTACAATTTCAGGTAATCAAGATCGTCAAATATACCAATCTACAGAAGAAGAAATAGAATTAAACCCAACCATGCAGTTCATTTTGAACGACTTAGGCTCTAAGCCATTAGCGTGGATGAAATCACTACCTTTTGATAAACAAGTAAATGAGGATGTTTATTTTTGTCATGGTACTCCTAAAAGTGACTTAATTTATTTATTAGAAGATGTGAGTAAAGGTTATGCTTTACTTCGCTCTGATAGTGAAATTATAGATTTACTTGCAGGTCAAAAGTCTAAGCTAGTATGCTGTGGTCATACTCATACACCTAGATCCGTAAGTTTAAGTACTGGTCAACTTATTGTTAATCCTGGAAGCGTTGGTTTGCAAGCATACACAGACGAAGAGCCAGTGCTTCATTCTATGGAAAATTTTAATCATCATGCGTCATACTCAATAGTTGAGAAAATTGACTCTGAATGGATTGTTCAAAATATTAAAGTTCCTTATGATTACCAGCGTGCTGTAAATGAAAGTAAAAAAAGGAATCGTGAAGATTGGGTTCATTTTTTGTCAACGGGAAGAAGAATATAGTAAATATTTAAACTGAATATTTATAGCTGATTAACTTTACCGCTTAATATGGCGTTATAAGATAAGCCACACAGATCGTGCACCTGATAAGTTTTAAGGTTATTAAATGGAATTGAAAAGCGCTGTAAGGTTTTCTGAATTAGATTGGTTACGGGTGATATTGATTTTTGCCGTATTCCTTCACCATGTCTGTATGCCTTTTAATGGCGATAATTGGCACATTATGAATAACGACTCGAGTAAGCTACTCGATGATATTATGGTGTACTTTGAACAGTTTAGACTACCAATACTGTTTTTCATTTCAGGTGTCGGCTCTGTCATTTTGCTAGCTAAAGTCACGGTAGTGAAATTTATTAAGGATAAATTTTTAAGGTTATTTATTCCTCTTCTGGTTAGCTCTTTAGTAGTGATCCCTCCACAAATTTATATTGAAAATATTGCTGAGATGCAATCATGTTGGCAAGAATACCCAGCACTTGCCTTAAAATTTGAAACTAATCACCTTTGGTTTATAGAGTACCTTTTTGTATTTTTCTTACTTGCTATCCCATTAAATAAACTGTTTAACTCGCCTGTAGGTACATTAATAGTTAATTTTGTACAAACATTAGCAAAACACAACGTAGGTCTGTACCTACTGGTAATATTGTTAATAATCATAAAAGTGTATTTTTCGTTAACGTTTCCAGGTGACGATAACAAGATAGAAAACCTATCTTCTTCAGCTTTCTATTTTTTCTTCTTTATTGCCGGTATGCTTTTTGTCCGCAGTAAGGTTATCTGGCAAGCAATATATGAACAACGATTTTATAATTTAATGTTATTAGTATTTAGTACGGTACTTTTTTACTCGTATTACTATTCTCCTGACTTGAGTGAATATTTGTCATTGAATATGCGCTGGTCTATTTGGTGGCTGGTTTGTTGCTTAGTTGCATGGTCTGCTTTTTTAACTATTTTAGGTTATGCGCAGTCGTACTTTACCCAAACACCGAGATGGTTAAGCCTAAGTAATGAGTTGATTTACCCTTTTTACATTTTTCATCAAACTGTGATTGTGGTGATAGGCTATTACGTTATCGCATGGCAAGCACCAATATTGTTAAAGCTTATTGTTCTTTTTGTTTTGTCGCTTTTAGTCACCAGCGGAATTTGTTGGTTTATGATTAAACCATCAAATACTTTAAGGTTTCTGTTTGGTTTAAAAGCTAAAAATAGTATTGTGTAAGTGGCTTATAATAAGCGACTTACACAGAGTTTTTTAACCGCTTACACTACAGGTACAGGCTTTGAAAGAAGCGTTCTTTTTTAGGTAAGTAGTAATTGTCGTAATCAACAGAAAAAGCAATTGCGGTGGCTTTACCTTTTAATTCTTCTCGCGGTACAAAACCATAAACACGTGAGTCTGCACTATGTCTGCGATTGTCACCCAGTACTAAATAATGCCCTTGAGGAACAATAACTGGGCCAAAACTACTTAATTGGTTGCTAGCATTATTATCAATTTTAATTTGATGTGTTATATCCACTAAATTTTCATTAAGTAACGTTACCGCGTTTTGAGTATGATTGTTTTGTGAACTATTGCTGTCTAAATTATTGTTTTGAGTACTTCGCTGATATGTTTGCGCAATACCGTTGATATACAGCACTTCATTTTTCATGGCGATAGTATCGCCAGGTAAACCAACTACTCGTTTAATTAGTCGCATATTAGCGGCTTTTGACTCAAAAACAATAATCTCACCGTGTTTAGGCTCACCAGTATTTAACAATGACACGTTGCTAAAGGGCAGCCGTAAATCATAAGCCATTTTATTCACGACAATACGATCTCCTTCTTCAATGGTGGGTTGCATTGAGCCCGTAGGTACTGTGTACCAATCAGCAAAAGCACTTCTAAATACAGACATTAATAGAATAAACAAAAATAGTTGTTTATTGTTTTGATAAAACTGACGCAGTGAAAAATTTTTAATAAATCTCATTAATTTAACTCCATTTTATTAACTAACCAGAACTTGAGGTAAAAGTCGGTGACTTGTGATGTATTAATTATGGCAGTGATTAAAATGGAAAGTTCCGTCAGTACATATTCACTTACAAATTGCAGAATATATTATGTAGTAAATATCAGTATTGCTTAGGGGCTATTGACCTTTCGCGGTTAAATTTTGTTCGAGATAAAAGCGTTTTAATCACGGCGGACAGTGTGTTGCCTAGTCATTCTAAGCAAATACTGTTCAACAAAGAGTAAAACGCTTTTAGCCGAATCCTTCGGACAGCGTTTGTTGGTCATTTTTACTGCGTTATCACCTTTTTAGGTAACGCTACATGGATGTAGTTTATTAGACAATGCAGGAGCTTATTGTCCTGAATAACTACATTACAAAGGCTCTGCCTTGTATAAATGCCTAACAAAAAGCTGCAAAAATAATCTCGAAAGATCAACAGCCCCTGGGTTAGTTTTTCTTTATTACGTATAAATAAGGTAAGGTTTCAACTTGTTTAGCAACAAGTTCATGTTCCATAAAAAGACAAAAGCTTGGAATATCACGTGTGGTTGAAGGGTCATCACATTGTACTAATAAGGTTTCACCACTGGCGATTTTTCTAATGTGCATACGAACCATCATTACGGGCTCAGGGCAACGTAAGCCAAGGGCGTCTAAAACATGGTCGGTATTTTCAAAAATTGCAGCAGACATAGAAATAAAAAGAGTAAAGTAAATAAGTGATAGTGTTAATTATACCTAAATTATTTTTAAATTATCGCTAAAAGCAGTTGGGTAATACTACTATTCACTATAGATTAGTTAAGCAAATCGCTATACTCAGTAGGCTAGTGAATTTAATTAAGTAGCGAGAGTTAATCAAAGAATGGAGTTTAAGTGAAATTTATTGTGAAAAAACTAGCTTGGCAAGGGGTTTTAGTAAGTTGTTTACTAAGCTCAGCTGTCGCTCAAGCCAGTGAGCAGTTAAAAATATCGACCGACAGGGAACAACAAAAGCTTTTTATTAAAGCAGAAAAGTTAACGTCAAAAAGTAGTAGTCCACAATATAAAAAACTGTATAACCAATTACATTATTACCCGTTACAGCCGTATTTAGATCAAAGACGTTTATTAAATAACATGCGTTTGAGTGATGCTAAAGCCATAGACGATTTTTTAAATAAGTACGAAGGCTCACCATTGGATTGGTCGTTAAGAAAACGTTGGCTGCAATATTTAGCTAAAAAACAACAAGGTGCGCTTTTTTTACAGTTTTTTAAACCAACCTCTAATGCCGAATTAACCTGTCAAAATTACAAATTTTCATTAGCTGCTGGCACGCCTGAAAAAGACATTTTACCCAAAGTTACTAAATTGTGGTTAGTCGGTAAGTCGCAAGACGATGCATGCGACCCCCTATTTGAGCGTTGGCAAGCCGCTGGTTACAGAACCGATGATATTGTTTGGCAACGTATCGCTTTAGCAGCTGATGGCGGTAAGCATACATTATTACCTTATTTAACAGGCCTATTACCTAAACAAGAACAGTACTTGGGTAAGCTATGGCATAAAGTACGACGCGACCCCTCATTAGTTACACGACTTAAAAACTTCCCTAAAAAATCAGCGAAAGAGCAACAAATTTACCTTTACGGTATTAAGCGCTTTATTTGGAAAGATCAAAATAGAGCAATTAACGCTTATCAAAAGGCATTACCGCTATTTAACTTTAGCGAAGCGCAGCAACAACAAGTTATTCAAAAGTTTGCTCTAGCATTAGCTAGTAAAAATCATGAAGCAGCGAGTGAGTGGCTAGCCTTAGTTGATCCACAACGTTTAGATGACAAATTATTTCAATGGCAGTTAACAGATTTACTTAAGCAACAAGACTGGCAACGTGTTGTTGAGGTGCTTAAACAACTGCCCAAAAGTCATCATAGTAATTTACAGTGGCAATATTGGTATGCACGCGCGTTAATTGAAACCGAACAAACCGCTCAAGGTCATACTATGATGAATAGCTTGGCTCAGCAAAGACACTATTATGGTTTTTTAGCCGCGAGTCATGCTAAGGCGTCGGTAAATTTACAAAATAAGCCGTTAGCTATTACGAAAGAAGAAAAGCTTAAGGTGATAAATTATCCCGCAGCTAAACGTGCGTTTGAGTTTTTTCACTTAAAACGCTACCACCAAGCTCGTCGAGAATGGAATTTTTGGCTTGCTAAGTTAACCGATAGAGAAAAGTTAGTTGCCGCCAAAGTTGCCAATGAAAATCAATGGTTTGATCGCGCAATATTCACTTTATCTAGAGTAGGCTATATGGATGATGTCGCTTTGCGATTTCCTAAAGCTTTTGGTGAAGAAATTAGTGAACAAGCCTTAAAGCAAAAAATAAACCCAGCTTGGGCGCAAGCAATTACGCGTAGAGAAAGCTCGTTTATGTCTGATGCACAATCGTCAGTTGGGGCAAGGGGGCTTATGCAATTAATGCCGGGTACCGCGAAGCAGCTTAAGCGGGGTAGTGTTAGTCGCAAGTACTTATTTAATGCCGAAAATAATATTAAATTAGGGACTAAATATTTACGTATTTTATTAGAACAGAATAAAGGTAATCATATTTTAGCAACGGCTGCATATAACGCCGGCCCATATCGCGTGAAGCGTTGGTTAGCTAATAGTGAACCATTACCAGCTGATATTTGGATTGAAGCAATTCCCTTTCACGAAACACGTAATTATGTGAAAAGTGTATTGGCTTATCAGGAAATATACCAACATAAACCCGGTCAGATCAGTTTGATTTTTGATGAGGTCATTAATATGAGTATTGGAGATTAAAAAGCTAGGTAGAGTTGAGGGTTATTATCGCAAAGTTTTATGCACAAAATAGTTATTCTCTCGCTTACTGTAACCAGCAGAAATGGCGAGAGTTTATTGGTATATGCTATGATATGGCAAATATCTTAAGACTAGATTCTTGGAGACTACGTTAAATGACAACATTACACGCTAACCTAGCGACTCATTACCCAGCTCATATTGCGCAATTACAAAAAACCAGTAAAGCCGCATTAACTCGTGAAAATTTAGAAGGAGTAGTTATTCATTCAGGCCAAGAAATTAAAGCGTTTCTTGATGATAATAGCTACCCATTTAGAGTGAACCCACATTTTAAATATTGGCTACCGTTATTAGATATTCCTAACTCTTGGTTAATTATTAATGGTGAAGACAAGCCAACACTTATTTATTACCAACCAGTTGATTTTTGGCATAAAGTAACGCCATTAACCGATGATTATTGGAATGAATTTTTTACCATTAAAATACTCACCAAAGCGAGTGAAGTAGATAAGCTATTACCTTACGATAAAAAAGGTTTTGCTTATATTGGTAGTCATATTGAAGTTGCTAAAGCGCTCGGTTTTGAAACGATTAACCCAGAGCCACTTTTAAACTTTTTTCATTACCATAGAGCATACAAAAGCAGTTATGAGCACGAGTGTTTACGTCAGTCTAATATATTAGCGGTAACCGCGCATAAAGCAGCACGCGATGCTTTTTTACAAGGTAAAAGTGAGTTTGAAATTCAACAGGCTTATTTAACTTCTATCGGTTATAGCACTAATGATACGCCATACGGCAACATAGTTGCGTTAAATGAAAACTGTTCTATTTTGCACTATATGACTTTAGATAAAGTTGCACCGCCAGCCCATCGTTCTTTTTTAATTGATGCGGGTGCTAACTTTAATGGCTATGCCGCTGACATTACACGTACGTATTCATTCAAACAAGACCAGTTTGCTGAATTAATTGCTCGCATGGATAAGCTGATGCTCAATGCTGTTGACGGCTTAAAGCCTGGCGTTAGCTATGCTGATTTACATGTAGATACTCACCGTGCTATTGGCGGTGTATTAAATGAGTTTGGCTTAATTAATGTTGATGCAAATACTGCGGTAGAGTCGGGTATTATTTCTACCTTCTTCCCGCATGGTTTAGGGCATCACTTAGGCTTACAAGTACATGATGTTGGTGGTTTTATGGCTGATGAACGAGGCACTCACGTGAGCAGCCCTGAAGCACATCCATTTTTAAGAACATCACGTGTTATTGAAAGTGGTCAAGTGTTTACCATTGAACCCGGTTTATACTTTATAGACTCATTGCTAGGGGATTTAAAAGCCTCTAAAAATTCTGATCAAATTAACTGGCAAAAAGTTGATGAAATGCGTCCATTCGGTGGTATTCGCATTGAAGATAATATTATTGTGCATCAATCGCATAATGAAAATATGACCCGAGATTTAGATCTTAACTAATCTTATACAATTCAAAGTATTAATTATCGAGTATGGGTTTTGTTTAAAGTAAACTGAGCCCATACGTTTATTGAATAAGGTCTATTTTTTATTGTGACCAAGTCCTACCTTATTGCGACTAATGATGTTGAAGACGAACTCATTGTTAGTCGCAGTCGTTTTATTTGTTATTTACGTCCTTGTACTTCCATAGCCCAAGCAAAGTCTATGCTTAAAGAGCTACAGCAGTTACACCCACAAGCTAGTCATCATTGTCATGCCTTTTTAACCAAAGCCGCGGATAATAGCCAAGGTTATGGCTTTTCAGATGACGGCGAACCTAGCGGTACCGCGGGAAAACCTATGCTATCTGTGCTACAAGGTGGTGGTATAGGCGAAGTTTGTGCGGTTGTTGTGCGTTATTTTGGCGGCACTAAACTGGGAACCGGTGGTTTACAGCGTGCTTATGGCGGCAGTGTTCGACAAGCGTTAACTTTTTTGCAGTCAAAAATAAAAATAGCCATGGTGCATAAAACCTTAGCATGTCAATATAGTCAGGTTGATGATGTTTTGCATGTACTAAAGCAGTTTAACGGAGAAGTATTAGCTCAAGATTATCAGCAGCAAGTATTTTTTCGTTTAGCGATCCCAGCAGATAATTTATTATTAATGCAAACTCAGTTACAAACTATGTCAGTCGGGCAGTTAGTGCTTATATCGGAAAATAACACGATAACCTAACCCTATAACAACATTACATAAAAAGAATATAAATCAGTGCAATATAAAAATATTATTCGAATTATTGGTTTACTGGTTGCACTGTTAAGTGTCACCATGTTACCGCCAGCATTAATTTCGTTAGTGTATCGTGATGGCGGCGGTGTACCTTTTTTAATGGCATTTTTAGGTTGTATTTTTACAGGGTTCTTAGCTTGGTACCCTAATCGTCATGAAAAAACAGATTTACGGGCTCGAGAAGGGTTTTTAATCGTTGTTTTATTTTGGATAGTATTAGCAAGCTTTTCAGCTATTCCGCTCATTCTGCTCGAGCAACCAAGTTTATCTACCACTGATGCATTTTTTGAGTCATTCTCAGGGTTAACTACAACCGGTGCTACCGTTTTACAAAATATAGAAGGCTTACCTCATGCGGTACTTTGGTATCGCCAGCAATTACAATGGCTCGGTGGTATGGGTATTATTGTTTTAGCTGTTGCGGTATTACCTATGTTAGGTATTGGTGGTATGCAGCTCTATAGAGCCGAAACCCCTGGGCCAGTTAAAGACTCAAAAATGACGCCACGTATAGCCGATACCGCAAAACATTTATGGTATATCTATTTAGGGTTGACCGTTGCTTGTGCCGTTGCATATTGGCTGGCAGGTATGTCGATTTTTGATGCGGTGTGTCATTCCTTTTCAACCGTAGCTATTGGTGGCTTTTCAACTTATGACGCTAGCATGGGTTACTTTAACAGTCCTGTAATCAATTTGGTTTGTGTGTTTTTCTTGATTATTGCAGGTATTAATTTCGCACTACATTATGCGGCAGTGCAAAGTCGCTCCTTAAAAAGTTATATATATGATCCTGAATTTAAAGTATTTATTGCTATTCAGGTAATTCTGACCCTGATTTGTTTTATTGTATTAATGAGTGCTGGTGTTTATCAAGATGCCGATCAAGCGTTAGACCAAGCATTATTCCAAGCAGTTTCTATTAGCACTACCGCAGGCTTTACCACAACATCTTTTGCAGACTGGCCAACGCTGTTACCTATGCTACTTATTTTTGCTAGCTTTATTGGTGGTTGTGCGGGGAGTACTGGTGGTGGTATGAAAGTGGTGCGTGTTACTTTGCTTTATCTTCAAGGGTTACGAGAGCTGAACAAGCTAGTACACCCTAAAGCTATTTTTAGTATTAAGTTAGGTCGTAAAGTATTACCTGATCGCGTTGTTGAAGCTGTTTGGGGTTTTTTCTCTGCCTACGCAGCGGTATTTGTTATATGTATGTTATTACTATTAGCCGCTGGTATGGACGATATAACCGCCTTTACAGCGGTTGCTGCGTGTATTAATAATTTAGGTCCAGGCTTAGGTGAGGTTGCTGCTAATTTCGCGAGTATTAATGATATGAGTAAGTGGGTATTGATTGTTGCTATGTTGTTTGGTCGTTTAGAGATATTTACTTTATTAGTACTCTTCACGCCGGCATTTTGGAAGGCTTAATAGCCTTTTATAAACATGTATATACAATACACCTTGTTGTATATACATGTTTGGTAAGTATTTAAAATAATTAAAAATAAATAACGCTAACTTGAAATAGTTTTTCAACATCGCTGATGTATTTTTTATTCACTAAGAATAAAATAACATGATCTTCTTCGTGAATAAGCGTATTAGAGTGGGCAATAAGTACTTCATTACCACGTACAATTGCGCCTATAGTTGTACCTGGTGGTAACTTAATTGATTTAACCGCACGCCCGACAACTTTAGAAGATTTTTCATCACCTTTGGCGACAATTTCAATCGCCTCAGCAGCCCCACCACGCAAACTATACACATTATCAATGGTACCGCGCCTTACATGGGTTAATAGTGCTGAAATAGTTGCTTGCTGAGGTGATATTGCAATATCAATAGTACTACCGTGCACTAAATCAATATAAGCATCACGCTGAATTAATACCATGGTTTTACGTACGCCTAAGCGTTTTGCTAGCAATGACGACATAATATTTGCTTCATCATCATTGGTTACGGCAATAAAAACATCAAACTGGTCGATATTTTCTTCAGTCAATAGTTCTTGATCAGAAGAGTCTCCTTGAAAAACTAAGGTATCATTAAGTTCTGAAGTTAACTCTTCAGCCCGTTGAGCCGAGCGTTCAATCAGTTTAACTTGATGGTTTTTCTCTAATATACGCGCTAAACCTGCGCCGATATTACCACCGCCCGCAATCATAATGCGTTTGTAAGCAGATTCGAGTTTTTGTAACTCATTCATTACCGCGCGAATATGCACACTGGCTGCAATAAAAAATACTTCATCATCAGCTTCAATAACCGTAGTACCTAATGGTCTTATCGGTTTACCGTTACGATAAATGGCCGCAACACGAGTATCCACATTAGGAATATGATCGCGCAAGGTTGATAGAGCATGGCCAACTAATAAACCACCATAGTAGGCTTTAACTGCGACTAAGCTGACTTTTCCGTCTGCAAACTCGAGTACTTGCAATGCGCCAGGGTAGTCAATTAAACGAGCGATATCACGGGTTACAAGCTCTTCGGGAGCAATAACATGATCTACCGGAACATGCTTTTTGTGAAACAGTTGCTCTGAATACTTTAAAATTTGATTGGAGCGAATACGAGCGATTTTTTTATGGGTATTAAAAAGCGAAGAGCATATTTGGCAGGTGATCATATTAGTAGCGTCATCACTAGTTACGGCAATAACCATATCTGCATCTTCAGCGCCGGCATTTTTTAAAACTTCAGGATAGCAGCCTTGACCAACGACTACTTTTAAATCCATTTTATCCTGTAACTCACGTAATTTTTCACCGTTAATATCAACAACGGAAATCTCATTGTTTTCGCCAACAAGGTTTGCCGCTAAGGTTCCTCCAACTTGTCCAGCACCTACTATAATTATTTTCATGTGCTATATAACTCTCACTCGTTATTATTTTATTTAACTTGGTCGATTCAGGTAATTTAGTGTGTTTTAACTAATTTAGCGTAATAAAAACCATCCATATTCTTTTCATCTGGCAATATTTGCCAGCCGATATTTTCAGCGCTTGCTTGAGGTTCACTGATTGAAACAAGTTTGGCATCTGCTGTTTGCGCTACAAACTGCTTTATTTGTTCAGCATTCTCTTGTGGTAAAACACTACAAGTTGCATACAGTAACGTACCTCCAGGTTTTAACAAAGACCAAATATTAGCTAATATTTGTTGTTGTAAAAGTACTAAGTTATCAATGTCACTGGCTTTTCTTAACCATTTGATATCAGGGTGACGACGTATAACACCAGTACCAGAACAAGGAGCATCTAATAGAATACGATCGAATAACTCACCAGACCACCAGTCTGTTTTTGCTGCGTCGGCGGCTATTACTTGTGCCGATAAGTTTAAACGAGCAAGGTTATCTTCAACACGAGTTAAGCGGCTAGCCTCTATATCAATAGCAGTCATAGCTTTAATATCAGGAGTTTGCTCTAGAATATGACAGGTTTTTCCACCTGGGGCAGCACAACAGTCTAAAACATTATCGCCGGGCTGACAGTCAAGTAAGCGCGCCGCTTGTTGTGCTGCAGCGTCTTGAATAGAAACCCAGCCTTGTTCAAAACCGGGCAGTTTATTGACATCTATTGCTTTAGTTAACGTAATTGCCTGCGAGAGCGGGTCTATAGCAGCAATGTCAATATCTGCTTGCGCTAATAAAGCTTGATAGCTTTCACTAGTGTGATGTTGTGCGTTTACGCGTAACCACATTGGTGGTCGTTGCTGATTAGCGGTTAAAATATTTTGCCACTGTTCAGGGTAGCCTGCTTGTAGTTTTTTAATAAACCAACCAGGATGATTAAATTTTATTGGATCAGGCTGCTGAGTTTCTACTTGTTCTGCACTTTCGTCGCGGGCACGTACAAAGTTACGCAATACGGCATTAACCAATGCTTTCATGTGGTTATTTTTAAGTACTTTAGTAGCGGCAACTGTTTCGCTAACCGCTGCATGATCAGGAATACGCATATATTTAATTTGATAAACACCAACCAGTAATAAAAAATGAAATACACGTTGCTTACCTGTTAAAGGCTTTTGCATTAAACCGCGAACATCATTTTCTAATTCAGGTAAGTAGCGTAAAACACCATAACAAATTTCTTGTAATAAGCCTTTGTCTTTACCGATAAGTTTATCTTGTTGTTTTGGTAGTTCATCATTAAGGCTGCGACCTTGGTCAATGACGGCATAACAGCATTTGGCAGCAAGTGCGCGGATATTTAAGGTCATAATCTTAGCCTAATTTATTAATATTGCTGCCAACGACAAACCAGTCACTGCGGCCATTGAGAATGTCTTGTACGGGCAGTGCTTTTTTACCGGGTAGTTGCAATACCTCTAAACATAATGCACCGTCGCCCGTCGCAATAACAATACCGTCTTTACTTGTTGAGATAATAGTTCCTGCTGTTTGGCTGCTTTGTAATGCTTTTACTGAAGCTTGCCATACTCGAATACTATGTTGTTTAGTGTCAGACTCTTCTACAGTGAACTGTGCTACAGGCCAAGAGTTATAAGCACGAATTTTTCGGTGTAGTTCAGTGGCACTTAACTGCCAATTAAGCTCAGATTCTGTTTTTTCGAGCTTTTTCGCATACGTTGCTAGGTTTTCATCTTGTGGGATATTATGTTCGCTTGCCAGATAAGATGATTGTGCCATGATGGCAATAGTTTCAATTAATGCACTCGGTCCTATTTGGGCAAGTTTTTCATATAAACTAGCGCTAGTATCCGTTATCTCTATTGGGCACTCAGCTTTTAAAATCATATCACCGGTATCTAAACCTTTGTCCATTTGCATGATAGTGACACCGGTCTTTTCATCTCCAGCTTCTAATGAGCGCTGAATAGGGGCAGCCCCACGCCATAGTGGTAATAAAGAGCCATGTACATTAATACACCCTAGACGCGGTGTATTTAAAATCACTTCAGGTAATAATAAACCGTAGGCAACCACAACCATTAAATCAGCATTGTATTGCGCTAATATGGCTTGTTCGTTCGTTTCTTTAAAGTTTACGGGTTGTTCAACGGTGATGTTATTTTCAAGTGCTAGCTGCTTTGTTGCGCAAGCTGTCATTTTTTTCCCGCGCCCAGCAGGTTTATCTGGCGGACAGTATACGGCAACAACATTGTGTTCAGACGCCAGTAACGCCGCTAAGTGTTCTGCAGCAAAGTGAGGTGTGCCAGCAAAAATAATATTTAAAGGTTTCGACAAAAGAGTATCCTGTGGGTCATGTATTTAGATAATAATATTCAATAGTTAAGTGAATGTTATTTTATTGGGCTAATTTAGCTTCTTTCTCTAATTTCTTTTGAATGCGTTGACGTTTTAGTGGTGATAGGTAATCAACAAATAAAATGCCATTAAGGTGATCAAGCTCATGTTGCACACAAATACTTTGTAAATCAGTCGCATCAAGTGTAAATTCTTTGCCGTGACGATCTAATGCTTTAACCGTACAAGTATCGTGTCGGTCAACTTTTGCATAACAACCCGGTACAGAGAGGCAGCCTTCTTCATTAATAGAGGTACTGTCGCTGTGTGTGATTATTTCAGGGTTGATGAGTACAATAGGCTCATTTTGATCTTCAGAAGTATCCATAACAACAATACGTTGGTGAATATCAACTTGCGTTGCAGCAAGACCAACACCTTTTTCATCGTACATAGTGGCAATCATGTTATCGATGATAGTGGTGATACTGTCATTAATTTCAGTAACTTGTTTCGCTTTTGTGCGTAAGCGTGGATCAGGAAAACGTAAAACGGTTAATATAGTCATAATTGATAAAAGAGTTAGCGATAATTCATCTAGAGTGTTATGTTTTAATTTTAGCCATTTAATTACATTAATCATAGTGCTTTACCATAAAAGCCTTAAAAAGGAACAAGCTTTATGCTAAAAAAATTACTACTTTCACTGATTCTATTTACTCCTCCTTTAGTTTCTTTGGCTGATCAACTTAAAATTAATGATAATGCACCTAAAAGCTATATTGTTGAAAAGGGTGATACCTTATGGGATATTTCTAGTGTTTTTTTACAGCAACCTTGGTTATGGCCTAAATTATGGCGATTAAACCCTGAAATTAATAATCCTCATTTAATTTATCCTGGTGATGTTTTAAACCTAGTGCTTGATGAGCAAGGCGAACCGATGTTAGTGGTTGCCTCAACGACTAAAGAAGCAGGGACTGCACAAAAGCAGGCATTTAAGTGGACACCTACAATTCGTACAGAACTTAAAAACGATGACTCAATTAAGATGTTACCGCTACAAGTTGTTGCACCTTATATTGTCTATGACTCATTACTTTCAGAGGAGCAAATTGAAACTGCTCCACATGTTATAGGTAGCGATGAAGGTTATCGTATGTCTACGGATGGTTTTAAAGTTTATGTAAATAAAGATCTTGATCTTGCTAAAACCTACGCCATCTACAGTCAAGGTGAAGAGTTAATTGACCCTGAAACAGAAGAGCCTGTTGGTTACTACATGCATATTGTCGGTACTGCGCAAGCGATTACTACGGGTAATATGAGTCAAAAAACACCTGCAACGTTAAAAGTAAATGCTGTTAAACGCGAAATACATGCTGGAGATGTGGTTTTACCTGTGAATGAAGGGCAGCTGTTACCAGCAAATTTTTCAATGCAAGCGGGTGATGTATCACTTAAAGGTTCAATCATTAAAGCCGTCAGTGATAATCGTGAATTTGGTCAGTTTGAAGTGGTTATGGTTAACTTAGGTAGTGAAAAACAAGCTAAAATGGGCGATGTATTATCAATTAAGCGTGCTAGCCCACAAGTATTAAAAACGTCAAATGGTCCTGTTTACGAAATTGAAGCATCAAGCTTTAATAAAGTGCTCAACTCTGATCCTGACTATATAATGCCTGAAGAAGATTTAGGAAAAATGATGATATTCAGAGTGTATGAAAAAGCCAGCCTAGCGCTTATTTTACAAACGACTAAGCCGGCAAGGTTACAGGATATTATTACCTCACCACAATCATAAAATAATAAAAGCATAAGCGCTTATAGTTCTGCGTAAACTTGTTCTTAGGGAGAAGACAAGTGACTAAAACAACAACGCACTATTGGTTAGCATTAAAATTAGTACCAAGGTTAGCAACTCACAAAAAACTAACCTTGGTTAATGACTACGGTTTACAGTCGTTATTTGCTTCATCGAGTAAATCGTCGCCCTTAACAAGCGCTCATGGCTTATCGGCCACACACCTTAGTGCTTTCAATTACCCTAATTGGTCTAAAGTTAATGAAATTATTGAGCAGAGCGGTAACGCTAATGCTGATATTATTTCATTTGATGATGCTTACTATCCCGCACAATTAAAACAAATTTATGATCCACCATTAGTGCTCTTCACCAAAGGCAATACTAGTTTATTAAATTTACAACAAGTTGCTATAGTGGGTAGTCGTTTTTCAACCATTAAAGGGCGTGAAACCGCCTTTGACTTTGCGCAGCAACTAACTAAGAAAAATTATATTGTAAACAGTGGGTTAGCTATTGGTATTGATGCTGCTGCCCATCAAGGTGTTTTAGCCATACAAGGAAAAACTATAGCGGTTGTCGCGACTGGTGTAGATATTGTTTATCCAACAAGGCATCGCGATTTAGCGAGCGAAATACTGCAAAACGATGGGCTTATTGTTAGTGAGTTTTATCCTGCAACTCAACCTAGAGCAGGGCACTTTCCTAAACGAAATAGATTAATTAGTGGTTTAAGTGAGGGCGTTGTTGTCGTTGAAGCCGAATTAAAAAGCGGCTCGTTAATTACAGCAAGGTGCGCACTAGAGCAAAACCGTGAAGTTTTTGCAGTACCGAGCTCTATCGACAACCCACAAGCTAAAGGTTGTCATTGGTTAATTAAACAAGGTGCTAAGTTAGTTGAAAATTCTGCCGATATAATAGATGAACTAATGGAGATGACGGAGTCTAGTCTATACTCTAAAGAGAGTAACTCAACTTACGTTAATACAAAGCAACCTAAAGTAGTGATCGCAAGCAAAAAACCTAATGAAAAAAGTCCATCAAAAGACTTGTGCAATGATAATTTGTTGGCTAGTGTGGGATATGAAATTACACCAATAGATAAAGTAGTTTCACGTAGCGAACTTCCCGTAGAGGAAGTTATTACACGACTAACAATGCTTGAGCTTAGTGGCCTGATAACTGCAGTGCCAGGTGGCTATATAAGAGTGTAATAAGTAAGTAAAGGGGGCAATTATGTTTGATATATTAATGTATCTATTTGAAACGTATATTCAGAGTGAATCTGAAACCATGGTTGACCATGACTTACTCACCGATGAACTGGTACGAGCCGGCTTCCATCAAGATGAAATATACAAAGCATTAACGTGGTTAGAAAAGCTTGCTGCCTTGCAAGATACAGACGCTTATCCGTATATTACGCGTGTAGCGAGAAACTCCGTTCGTATTTATACCGATGAAGAAATGCAACTACTTGATACGCAAAGTCGAGGCTTTATTCTGTTTTTAGAGCAGGTTAACGTACTCGACTTTATTACCCGTGAAATGGTTATCGATAGAGTGATGGAGCTAGATACTAAGTACTTCACGATGGACGACCTTAAATGGGTTATTTTAATGGTATTGTTTAATGTTCCAGGCCATGAAAGTGCATACTCACAAATGGAAAACTTAGTCTTCGAAGAGCCGGAAGGTCCTTTACACTAAACTTTACTATTAGGTTGTATTAATGCCACTACCATATTAGTTTTAGGCTAACGGTAGTGGTGATATTTTTTATCGAATAGCTGTGGCATAATAAGGCATTATTTATTAACCATAGTTCGCACTATTTTAGCCTAATGACTAAAGCTGATAAGCCTTTATTTACCCACCATGAACATGCTTTAGAAAAAGCATACCAGGTTTGTCCTGAGTGTGGCTCTGAACTTACTATAAAAAATGGTAAATCAGGCGCTTTTTTGGGGTGTTCAAATTATCCTACCTGTCAATTTACGCGTGCTGTCGTTGAACATGAACGTGTAGAAGATAAAGTACTTCCTGGTAGCGAATGTCCACTATGTCAATCTCAGTTAGCGGTTAAGCAAGGTCGCTATGGTATGTTTATTGGTTGTACTAATTATCCGCAATGCCATCATATTGAAGACAGCCAAACTCATGAAGATATTGATGTCGATTGTCCATCGTGCGCGAGTAAAAAGCTATCAGGTAAATTAAAAGAAAAAACCAACCGTTTTGGTAAAACGTTTTATTCTTGTGATAACTACCCAAAATGTAAGTACGTACTGAATAATGAGCCGGTAGCGCAAACATGCCCAGAGTGCCAATGGCCTGTCTTAATCAAGCGTACTATGGCTAGTGGAGAAGTGTTAAGTTGTCCGCAAAAAAAATGTACCTATAAAGTAAAAGCGATATAATTAGATAATTTTTCGCTCTATAGAGTCACCAACATGTCAGTTACTTCACTATCGCCATCAATATTAGAGGCCTCTGAAGCTCTTCTTCAGGGAGGGGTTATTGCTTACCCTACTGAAGGCGTTTTCGGTTTAGGCTGCGACCCTGACAATAGCGTAGCGGTTGAGAAAGTATTAAAGTTGAAACAACGCTCTATAGATAAAGGACTCATCTTGCTAGCAGGGGACTATAGCCAAGTACAAAAATACATTGATGAATCCGTTATCACTTCAGAACAAATGACTATTATTTTGTCGCGCTGGCCTAATGCCATAACTCAAGTGCTTCCTGCAAAAGAAAGTGTGCCAACCTTATTAAAAGGTGTGTTCAGTACTATTGCTGTGCGTATCACCCAACACCCTGATGTTATTGCATTGTGCAAGCAAACTAATAAAGCCATTGTTTCAACCAGCGCCAACCTTTCAGGTCAACCATCAGCATTAACCTGGCAGCAAGTACTGGAGCAATTCCCTACAGAGCTTGATGGTTTGATTAAAACAAATACTTTAGGTAGAGCCAGCGCTTCAACTATTATTGATGGCATCACAGGGCAAGTATATAGAGGTTAGTGCTTTTACTGTTTAATAAAAGTTCAACTCAATAAACCTATTGTTGATCGAAATCAAATAATAAACCTTAATTACTCAATTGCACTGATAAAACTTGCGCTGGATCAACGTCCCTTTTGCGGTGAGTACTATGATGTCCTTAAATTAATTAAGGACACTCATCATGAAAAAAACATTATTAGCATTAACATTATTATCAAGCATTTCTACAGCTGCCTTTGCACATCAAGCTGGCGATATTCTGATTCGTGGTGGCGCAACTATGGTTGCTCCTGATAGCGGTAAAACACCTATATATTTAGGTGGTAGTGATGCTGCTGGCTTATCTTTGTCAGTAGATGACAATACTCAGTTAGGTTTGAACTTCGTTTATTTTGTTGATAACAACTGGGCGGTAGAGCTACTGGCGGCAACTCCTTTTACTCACGACATTACTATTCATGATCCAAATAATGCTCTAGGTGTTGACGGCGCCAAATTAGCTGAAGTAACTCACTTACCACCAACGTTAAGCGCATTATACTATTTCGATACCGGTTCAGCATTTAAGCCCTACCTCGGTTTAGGGGTTAACTATACTCACTTCTTTAAAGAAGAGTTTGAAGCTGCACCTAAAACTTTAGGCTTATCAAATTTACAGTTAGATAGTTCGTTTGGTTTATCAGTACAAATTGGCGCAGATTATGAGCTAACTGATAACTGGTCTATTAACGCTTCTGCTCGATATATTGATATCAATACTAAAGCCACCTTTGATGTTGGCGGAGATAGTATTGGTAGCGCTTCTGTTGATATTGACCCAATGGTTTACTCAGTAATGCTTGGCTATAAATTTTAATAGAGTTTTTTATTACATGTAATTAATTAAAAGCAGTAAGTTATTACTGCTTTTTTGTTTCTATAAGATAGTGATTCAGTTAGGCTGTAGCTCTTAATAAATCGATATAAATGCTTATGGAACCGTCAAATTTAGATAAATACTGTGTTTTTGGTAACCCTATTGCACAATCTCGCTCGCCTTTTATTCACCATGCTTTTGCTGTCGCTACTAATAAGAAAATTAGTTACCAAGCTAAATTTGTAGAGCTAGGTGAATTTACTTCAGCCATTCAAACATTTATTAAAGAGGGTGGAAAGGGCGCTAATGTTACCGCGCCTTTTAAAGAAGAAGCGCTACGTATTGCTGATCACTTAACTGAACGTGCTCGTTTAGCTGGCGCAGTCAACACCTTAACAATCAAAGATGGTAAAATTTACGGTGATAATACTGATGGCGAAGGGTTAGTTCAGGATCTTATTCGTAATAATATTATATTGGAAAATAGTCGGATATTGCTATTAGGTGCAGGTGGTGCAGCGAAAGGCGTTATACTCCCATTATTAAGCCAGAGTCCTAAGAGTATCACTATTGCTAATCGCACATTAAGCAAAGCAAGTGAATTATGTCAGCAATTTAATAATGATAAATTATTTTCATGTGAGCTTACAGAAGAGTCAGCGCAACCATTTGATATTATTATTAATGCAACCTCTGCTAGCTTGTCGGGTCAAACGTTTACATTATCGTCTTCTATTATTGCCTCACATACAGCTTGCTACGATATGGTTTATGGTAAAGCTAAAACGCCTTTTATACTTTGGGCTGAAAAACATAGCGCCAATAAAAAACTCGACGGTTTAGGTATGTTAGTTGGGCAAGCAGCAGAAAGCTTTCAGCTTTGGCACAGCACTAAACCTGAAGTTGACCCAGTTATAAATAAATTAAGACAGTCACTTAAGTCTGAATCATAAAGGCGAATATAATGAATCAATCAATATTGTTTAATGATGATCTTATTTTTAATGAGGCTCAAGACGCTTGGTGTTTTACAGGGCTTATATCAGGACAGAAGGTAACTATCTACTTTCATTCAATAGAGTTAAAGCAGCTAGAAGAAATTAATAGCTGCACTAAGTATGATTTAGAAGAAATAACCGAATTATGGCTAGAGAAAAACGAGCTTGAAGGCGATGTTATACATATTAATATGAAATAGCCCTAATTTACTTCACCTAAATAGTCATTTTTCAATTCAACATAATTAATAGCAGACTGCTTAAGGAAGGCAGACTCACTTTCTTTAAGCGGTCTTACTTGCTTTATTGGGTTACCAACATACAAAAAACCACTTTCTAATCGTTTATTTGGTGGTACCAAGCTACCCGCACCAATAAATACATCATCTTCTACAACAACTCCATCCATAATTATAGCGCCCATACCGACTAATATACGGTTGCCTAGTGTGCAACCATGCAACATACATTTATGACCAATAGTGACATCATCACCAATAATCAATGGGTTACCTGCTGGGTTATGCGAGCTTTTTCTAGTAACGTGCAATACTGAGCCGTCTTGAACATTGGTTCGCATGCCAATAGTAATCGTATTTACGTCACCACGGGCAGCAACTAAAGGCCAAATACTAACATCTTCGGCTAAAGTAATATCACCAACGAGAACAGCAGAGTTATCAATATAGTTGTTAGCGCCTGTAATAGGGACCATGCCTTTATAAGGGCGGATATTGGTATGTGACATTAGTTATTCCTATCTAATAAATTGAATATCATTGAAAAAGTAAACTAAACAGTAATACAGATAACCTAAGCACACAAATAATCAGTCAATATCGAATGATATATGGCCGGATTGAACGTGTATTGACCGACTATAAAAATAGTTTCAAAAAAATAAAAAAAAGTATTGACCTATAATCAAAAATCTCTACAATGCGCTCCAGTTCCAAGGGGTTCAGCTAAAAAGAAGCCTGAAAGAACTGTTTTGATAGCTTATCTGCTCGTTTTATCGAATAAACAAGCCACTTAACGTTTACTTTTAAATGATTCTAAAATTAATTTTAAATTAAAGGTTGACATCAAAACTCGGAGGCGTATGATACGCATCCTGCTTCGGGGCTACGGCAACAAGCACGCTACTTACCAGTAGCGATGATAATGAGCGAATGTGACTCTTATCTTCTTCTTTAACAATTAGTTATCATGCAATTTGTGTGAACACTCACTTTATTGATGTTTTACTTAAGTTCTTAGCTTTTATAAGCGGAACA